>CALWZC010000007.1 GCA_944385935.1 uncultured Anaerofilum sp. | reverse complement strand
TAATGACTTTTGACCTGTATCTCTGTCTTACAAGCAGAGGGTCACAGGTTCGAGCCCTGTAACTTCCACCATTTTTTTGGTTCCGTAGCCAAGCGGTAAGGCAGAGGTCTGCAAAACCTTTACGCGGCGGTTCGAATCCGCCCGGAACCTCCACAACCAATAAGGGATACTGTCATGTTTTGCTTATAAAGAAGGCAAAGCATGACAGTATTTTATTTTCCAATAATAAACTAATATTATAATTTTATTGCATAAAAAAGGATAATTCCTAATATTAGGAATTATCCTTAGCATTTTTTAAAAGGTTTTATACAAGCAAGTTTGCTTCCAAATCAGACAACATAATGTCCAAGGCTTGAATACCACCCTCTGCAGTATACCATACAGCAGGATGCTCCAAGTAAATGATGTTACCATTTTTATAGGCATCTGTACCCATAACCAGTTGATTTTCCATGATATCTTGTGCCAGCTTAGCACCATCTGTGCCAATGGCAGCATCACGGTCCATTACAAAAATGTATTCTGGTGCCTTTTGTACAATAAATTCAAAAGAGGCCTCATTGCCATGGGTAGAGGTATCAATATTGGCATCTATCCCAATATTATTAAAACCTATCTCTTTTCCAATGATAGAACATCTTCCATCATTGCCTAATACATTGAAGCTGCCACTGGTGCACATGCCCACAATAGCGGTTTTATTGGCAGCAAATTCTTTTAGTGCAGTAATACGAGCATCAAAATCAGCCATTAGTTCATCTACTTTTTCCTCTAGACCAAACATAGAGGCAATGGTAGTGGCATTTTCCCGAACACTTTCCACTACACCCACTTCTGTATCTGTAGAAAGATATACCACAGGGGCAATTTCACTTAGAGCATCGTAAGAGGAGGCTAACCGTCCGCCAATAAAAATAACATCTGGTTCACAGGCCATCACTGCTTCTAGGTCTGCTTCTTTGATGGTGCCAACAGTTGGGATATCTTCGTTTATGTAGGTTTGAAGATAGTCCAAACTAGTGGATGCTGTACCTACTACACGGTTTCCTACACCCAAAGCATCCAAAATATCCAGAGAGGCCATATCCAAAATGACAATGCGTTGTGGGTCATAGGGAACTTCCAACTGGGAAATTTCTTTGTTTCCATTATAGCTGGAAATGGTAATAGAAGTAGGGGTTGCGTTGCTTTGGGATTGGCTGCTGCTTTGTGTGCTAGAACTTATAGCATCTGTGGTGCCAGAAGAATTGGTATTATTGGGAGAACAAGCCATCAGGCTTAGAGCAATACTTGTGGTTAGTGCAAAAGAAAGTAATTTTTTCATAATTGGTTTTCTCCTTTTTACAAAAAGTACTGAAAATAGAATTAGTAATAGATGGATAGTGGCTTTCCGGCAATGGTGAGAATCTCAAAGTCTACTTGATAAATCTCAGAGAGGTTCTCTTTTGTTATCACCTCCTCTACAGTGCCGAATTTTGCAATTTTTCCATCTTTAAAGGCACAAATATAATCTGAGTAGAATGCAGCATAGTTAATTTCATGCAATACTAGAATAACTGTCTTACCCAGCTCATCGCACAGTCGCCGGACAGTTTTCATCATGTTGGTAGCATGGTAAATGTCTAGGTTATTGGTGGGCTCATCCAGCAAAACATATTCTGTGTCTTGTGCAATTACCATAGCAATCAGTGCCCTTTGACGCTGACCACCAGACAATTCATCAATAAAACGGTCTTGAAATTCTTCCAGTTCCATGTATGCAATGGCTTGGTTGATGATGGATTCATCTTCCGAGGTAATACGGTTGCCAGAATAGGGGAAACGCCCAAAGGTTACCAGCTCTCGCACAGTTAATTTCATCTGAATATTATTGCTTTGGGTTAGAATGGCAAGACGTTTGGAAAGCTCTTTGCTTTTCCATTTACCAATGTCCTTGCCCTCAAAATGTACAAGTCCACTGTCATGGGCAATAAGTCGGGAAATCATTCCCATAACTGTGGATTTTCCAGCACCATTGGGGCCAATGAGGGAAATTACTTTTCCTTTTGGGATGGTAAAGGTTACACCATCCACAACGGTTTTGCCATCGTATTGTTTTGTTAATTCTTGTATCTTCATCATTTACACCTTCTTTCTTGTTAATAGGAGATAGAGGAAATATAACCCTCCACCCACAGTAATGAACACACTAATGGGAACAGAGTATGTGTAGATATGTTCCACAATCAGTTGTCCACCAACCAAAACAATCATTCCAAACAATGCAGAGCCCACAACAAGCTGACTATGGCGAAATGTTTTGAAGAATTGCCGAGATAAGTTAGCAATGATAAGCCCCAAGAAAGAGATAGGCCCTACCATGGCTGTGGCCACTGCAATGCAAAGGGTCACTCCCAACAATAGCCGACGGATGCAACGGTCATAGTCTACACCTAAGTTGATTGCCTGATGCTTGCCCAAGGTCAACACATCCAACAGGGCAAGCTCTTTGCGAAGAACCACAACAATACCAATTAACAGCACTAGAGAAAACAGGATAATTTCTGAATTGATATTGTTAAAACTTGCCACCAAGGTATTTAGTAGGCTGTCATATTCATTGGGGTCCATTACTCGTGTAAGAGTAGTCTGAATACTGCCAAAGAAGGAGGTCAAAACAGTACCTACTAAAAGCACATATAAAACATTGTGCTTTGTCTTTTTGAAAATCCAACTGTAGATGACAGTGGCAACAATGCCCATAAGCACTACATCCACCGCAAAAGACAGATTGGCATTGATGGCAACAACGCTGGCAGAGCCAAGAAAAAACACAACTGCTGTATGAATAAGTGTGTATAGGGAATTCATACCCAATAAACAGGGGGTAACAATGGTGTTGTTAATGATAGATTGAAAAACAATGGAGGCCCCACCAATGGCAAAGGCTGTAATCAACATGACTATCAACTTTGGGGTGCGGATTTTCATGGCATAAGCCAAAAGTTTTGGATTGGAAAAGTTTACATCCAATAACATATAGCCAATGGCACACAATAGAACAAGTGCCAGCAAAATCAATAACTTTCGGCGATTGGCACGGATTGCAAGAGTATTCATATTTGCTCGCCTCCTTTTAGATTGGGCATTGTGGCACAACTATTGGTTCCAGTGCTGCCCAATCGGATGGATTTTCTGCCATATTTCAGCCGATAAAACAGCAAAGCGATAAAGATAAGACTACCCAAAATGCCAACAATCAGTTCAATGGGAAGTTCGTAAGGCAGAATCACGATGCGACCAATCATGTCGCATATCAATACAAAAATGGCACCAAATAATGCAGTGTCTACTAGAGTGCCCTTGATTTTATCCCCCTTGTACATTGCTACCACATTGGGCACAATCAAACCAATGTAAGAGATAGACCCAACTACTACCACAACACTTGCTGTTATCATGGCGGCGATGGTCAGCCCTGCAAACAGAACCAGGTTATAGGGAACACCCAAATTTTTGGAAAAATCTTTGCCCAGACCTACAATATTGAAATGGTTAGCGAATACAAAAGCCAGTATAACCAGCGGAATGGTCAACCATACAATTTCATATCTTCCCTTTAACACAAGAGAAAAATGACCCACCAGCCAAGAGGACAGTGCCTGTGTCATCTCGTATTTGTAGGCCAGATAGTTGGTAACGCCACCAATCACATTGCCAAACATAATGCCCACAAGGGGAACCATAACCATATCCTTAAACTGGATACGTTGAATAAACCAGACAAAAATCCAAGTTCCCAAAATTGCGGTGATAAAGGCAAAAATAGCACGGCTCCAAAGAGTAGATGCTGGCATAAAGAGCAGTGCTAGCAAAATGCCAAACTGTGCCGAAGATATGGTGGCTCCAGTGGTAGGGGATACAAATTTGTTGCTGCATAACTGTTGCATAATCAACCCTGCTACACTCATGCCAACACCAGTGCAGAGAATAGCCAACAGACGTGGCAATCGGGAAACCAGAAAAATCTCCCACAAATGCAAATCCCCTGTAAGCAATTGTTGTGGTTTCATGTCAATCACTCCTACAAATAGCGAGCAAAAGGATAAAACAAGTAACACAACGGATAAAATACATGTTGAACGAAATAGTTTGATAGGACTTTCTCTCCCTTCATTTGGTAAAAGTTAGTTATAGCTAACTTTTGTCTATAAAACAATGCGCAGTGACAGAATTGTCCAAATAGCAAGGCACTGCGCACAGCGTGGTTATTATAACACACAGGGTTAGTCATTTGCAACCATGCAAAACGCTCAACATTTTGTGTAAAAAATGATAAAATTTTGTTGTTTTTGCTTTTTACTTTCTTTTGTAACAGATTGATTACAGTTTCTTATCAGTTGAAAAAGAAATGTACATACTATATAATGGAAAAGGTTTACCTTGCACACAGGTATATTTTTCCTTGTTACAAAAAATAGGAGGATTGCTGTTTATGATGGAACGACTGGAACGAAGCCAATATGAAGCAATGCGCAAAGAAAAATGTTGTCCAAAGGGATTATGCTTTTTGTGGGATGAAGAAAAGCAACGTTGTGATGAATACTACAAAACCTATGATGAGATTTATGATTGCATTCGTCGCAATCCAAAGGGCACCGATGACTTTTATGAGCCTAACTTGCCAGAATTAACAGCGGCAGGTTTGCCCCGCGATTTCTTTGGAAAGCCGGATATGACTCGCACAGAGGAAGAACTGCCCCATTCCAATCCATGGGAATAAAATAAATCTATCTATCAAAAAAGAGGGGAAGTTGCTTCCCCTCTTTTGGTTTATAAGTTGGTTTCTGGTCTATGAACACCCAAAGGTTTGTAGTTTAGCAAGTGAGCAATTCCTACATAGTCACACAACAGATACAAGATGGAAAGCCACATTTCTGTTGCCATCAAGGTGGGATTGTCCATTGCTTGCAACGTAAAGGAAAAGCCCTTGTTGTCCTCCCAATGATGTAGAATTTTATCAATCCATTGGATTGCCCATTCTTTGCCCTCTGTATGGCGGTAGGAGGTTTGCTTTTTGCAGAGCCACAGAGGATGGATGACATCCAAAACATTGCAGGAGGTTCCATTTTTGCCGCCAAAATAGGTGGGATTTTTGCTGTGTTCTAACATGGTATCAATAACCTTTTCGGGAAGGGGCAAAGGGTGATGAAATTGGGCATAGCTGCCCCGTGTCAACCGATAAAAGCCATTGACATTTTGTAACATATCTTCTGCATTGCCCCAAAGACCTGTTTCAGGATTTACATGACTATCCAACCATTGGAACAAGGTGTTTAGGTCAGGCTTGATACCAAAATGTTTTTGATTTTGGTAAAAGGCCGTTGTCAGGCAATCAATGCGGTCGCCAGCGTGCCAAACCTCTTTGTTCCACTGGAAGGATTCTAACCATTTTTCCAGCGTTTCGCCAGAAAATTCCTGTGCAAAGGTATAGGGGGCAGGAACATGAGTTCCTAACAATTCTAAAGCATACCCCAAAGAGAGAATATCATACCCTAAAACATCTTGCTGTTGCTTTTGCAGATACTCTACCAACTGGTTTTTGGGAAGAAAGCTACTGTCTAACCCAAACAAAGAAAGCAACTCCACAGCATCACACCAAGCACGCAAAGGAGATTGATTTTCAGAGGTGTCTGTATAGCAACCATTTTGCACATGGCTTTGTACCAAGACAGGAAGTTGACTGTAAACCTTTTGGCAAAATGCTTCCAATGGACTGCGAAAAAATTCCTCTAGCCGATTCCGCAACACTTTAGCAGGGTTGCCCCCAACAATAGAGTAATCTGGCACATCTTTTGTGACAATGGCACCAGCAGCAACAATACTATGCGAACCAATGGTCACGCCATCGGTAAGGATGGCATTACAGCCAATCCACACGTTGTTGCCAATGGTAATGCCTTTGCTAAAATTGCCTTGCTCTACAATGGGCCGCAACACATCCTTGTGGTTGTGGTTTTCTGCAATCATATTTGCCCGTGGGCCAATGCGTACATTATCCCCCATGGTAATGGGGCCTTGCATATAGACACCGGGGTTCAGAGAACAATTTTCCCCCATGGTAATGGTTGCCGTACGGATAAAAACATCTGCACCAATGATGCAATCTTTTCCCATGTTCAGTGTAGAATGAGCAATGTGAGCCAAAGGGGAAATATAGCAGTTTTCTGCAATATTCCAGCCTTGTGCTTGTAAACTCTGTTGCAAAGCGGTTTGTTCTGGCGTATTTCGTGGTGAGATAAGCCAAGGGGTATAGTCATTGTTTTCCAAAGACATAAAAGAGCATCCTTTCTATAAAAATTTCTGTTTTTGTTTAGTGATACTATTATAGCATAGTCTAAGAAAAACAGATTAAAATTTATAGAAAAGGTTGATTTTTTTTGCTAAAGCGCATATAATACAGGAAAGGGTTGCCCAAAAGGGTAGACCTTTTTATAACAGCTTGTTTCAGGGCGGGGTGAAATTCCCCACCGGTGGTATAGCCCACGACCACAGCAATTTGCTGTGCTGATTTGGTGAAATTCCAAAGCCGACGGTATAGTCCGGATGAAAGAAACGGCGAAACTTTGGTTTGCTGCGCCCTTTTGCATATTTTTGCAAAGGGGTGTTTTTGTTTGCAGAACAGGGCAGAGCCGCACCATGCAAACAGCTTGACCACAAAAGGGGATTTATCCCCTGCAAACCAAGGAGGAAAACAACAATGAAACAACAAAACTCTGTGCGAAAAATTGCCCTAATGGGTATGCTGACAGCGGTGTCTGCTGGGCTGATGTTTTTTGAAATGCCTTTGCCTTTTATGCCGCCTTTTCTAAAATTGGATATCTCAGCAGTACCTATTTTTTTAGGTAGCTTTCTGTTTGGTCCCATAGAAGGGGTAATCATTGCACTGCTAAAATCATTGATTCACCTTTTAAGCACTCAAACGGCTGGGGTAGGGGAGTTGGCAGACTTTTTAATTACAGGCAGCTTTGCTCTAACAGGTGGATTGGTGTATCGGTTGCGAAGCACAGCAAAAGGCGCATTGGTGGCTTGTGTAAGCTCTGTTGGAGTAATTACCATTGTGGGCGCAGTGGCAAACTATTTTATTCTACTTCCTTTCTATGCAGCCGCCTATATGCCCTATGATGCCATTATTGCAGCTTGCCAAGCCTTGAACCCTGCGATTACAGACCTAAAGGGCTATATTTTGTTTGGTGTGGTGCCGTTCAACCTGATAAAGGGTACCGTTGTAGCTGGTTTGACTATGCTGCTGTACCATCGTTTGAAAGGTATGTTGTTTGGGCAAGGTGCAGCATCGGCACAGATGTCTGAAAAAGCCCTTGAAAAATAAAGATAAAAAATATAGCAATATTATAAAAATCCTCTGTGAAAACAGAGGATTTTTTGTTGAAAAGATACTTGTGTGGCGGTATAATAAAGGCATAAAGTTTGTGGGGGTTCGGTATGGAACAACATATAGAACCATCAACAGAAAAGAGGGATAGCAGGTGCAGGATTGGATGATAGTAGCGGCAAAAGTTGCCCCTAGTCCAGCAGTGGTTGTATGTACAGGTATGGGGTTGGTGTTTGCCATTTTGATTGTCATTTCTCTTTTGATTACAGCACAGGGAAAACTATTTGATTGGCTACAAGCAAAGCAAAATCCACCAAAAGCGGAACTACCTAAACCTCCCCAACCACAGCCAGCGGAAGAAGATTCCGTTTCTCCCGAAATTCTTGCAGCCATTACGGCTGCCGCCTATGCAATGGTGGGGGAATGTAAAATATGCAGCGTTCAGCCAGTGAAAAAAACCATTCTCTCCAAAAGCTCTTGGGCAAAAGCAGGAATGGAAGAAGCTACAACACCTTTTGGGTTGAAATAAGGGGGGACTATTATGCAAGCATTTTTTCAAACCATTCAAAAGATTGTAGAGTCCTCTGGTTTTGTGTTGTTGTTCCAAAATTTGGGCTATTTGGCGATGATACTGGTGGCTTGTGGGCTTTTGTATCTTGCCATTGTAAAAAAGTTTGAACCCTTGCTTTTGCTTCCCATTGCCTTTGGTATGCTTATGGCAAACCTTCCGGGAAGCGGCATTATTCACATGGAATTTTTTGTAGATACCCCCACAGGGTACCCTTTGTGGGAAAAGATTCTACAAGAGGGTGGACTAGGAGATTTGCTTTATTTGGGGGTTAAGCTGGGCATTTATCCTCCATTGATTTTTTTAGGCATTGGCACTATGACCGATTTCGGGCCGCTGATTTCCAATCCCAAAAGCCTTCTTTTGGGTGCAGCGGCACAGTTGGGAATATTTTTCACCTATGTAGGTGCCATTTTGTTGCGGTTTCAACCAAACGAGGCAGCCGCCATCGGTATCATTGGTGGAGCAGATGGCCCTACAGCTATCTTTGTGACAGGGCAGTTGGCACCAGGTTTATTGGGTTCTATTGCAGTGGCTGCCTATAGCTACATGGCTTTGGTTCCTGTTATTCAGCCGCCCATCATGCGGTTGCTTACCACCAAAGAGGAACGGAAAATACAAATGCGCCAACTACGCACTGTGTCCAAAACCGAGAAAATTGTATTTCCTATTTTGTGTACCATTGTTATTAGCTTGATTCTTCCTCAGTCTGCTGTTTTGGTGGGAATGTTGATGCTGGGCAATTTGATGAAAGAATCTGGCGTCGTAGAGCGCATTACCAAAACCGCCGGAAATGAACTGATGAATATTATTACCATCTTTTTGGGTTTTTCCGTGGGATGTACCACCAGCGCAGACACATTTTTGACATGGCGTACACTGGGTATTATTTTGTTGGGGCTGGTTGCGTTCTCTGTGGGCACCGCAGGAGGAGTGCTGCTGGGCAAACTGATGTGTTGGCTCACCCATGGACAGGTAAATCCCTTGATTGGTGCTGCTGGTGTTTCAGCAGTACCTATGGCAGCCCGTGTTGCCCAAAAGGTGGGACAAGAGGAAAATCCACAAAACTTTTTGCTCATGCACGCCATGGGCCCCAATGTGGCTGGGGTAATTGGCTCTGCTGTGGCGGCAGGAATTCTTATCAATCTATTTAAATAGTATTCAATCGGTTTTCTGTATTACCAAGGGCAGAAAACCGATTTTTTTGCAAAGCTAGGCAGAATCCCGCTGTCAGTATTGCCCCTGCAAAGGCATTTGTGGTATACTAACAACAAGTATTGCAGTTTTTATAGATAAGGGAGAATCCAATGGCTATACAATCCTTTGACCAGCGGTTTATTCAACTGCGCAAACAATATATTGAGGCGCAATTTGGCAAATTAAATGATATGCAAAAACAAGCAGTGTTCCACACAGAGGGGCCACTGTTGATTTTGGCAGGTGCCGGCAGCGGAAAAACCACCGTTTTGGTAAACCGGATTGCCAATATGATTCGGTTCGGAAAAGGGCATCAAAGCCAATGGTTGCCCCGTCCGGCAACACAGGAGGATTGCGAGCAATTACAAAAAGCATTGCAAGGAGCACCCATTGAGCCATCTTTACAACCCATGTTGGAGGATAGCCCAGTAAGACCATGGAACGTCCTTGCAATCACCTTTACCAACAAAGCGGCAGGAGAACTGAAAGAACGATTGGCGAAAATGCTGGGAGAAACCATGGGCAGGGATGTGAACGCTTCTACCTTTCACTCTGCCTGTGTGCGTATGCTACGGAGAGATGCAGGAAAACTGGGATTTCCTCAAAGTTTTACCATATACGATACCGATGACCAGCAGCGAGCCATGAAAGAAGTGTACAAAGAACTTTCGGTGGATGAAAAATTTTTGCCTGTAAAATCTTGCATTTCTGCTATTGGTAGGCTAAAAGACCAGATGATTTCTCCCAAAGATGCCATAGAGCAAAGCGAAAATGCAAAACAACTGCTTATTGGCAAAATCTATGGTGCCTATCAAACCAAACTTTTGAAGGCTGGGGCAATGGATTTTGACGACCTAATCTATTATACAGTGCGATTATTGGAAGGTTTTGAGGAGTGTCGCAACTATTACAGAGAAAGATTTCGCTATATTTTAGTGGACGAATATCAAGATACCAGCATTGCCCAATTTCAGTTGGTCTATCTTTTGGGATGTGTTCACCAAAATGTCTGCGTTGTGGGCGATGATGACCAAAGCATTTACCGTTTCCGTGGTGCTACCATTGAGAACATTCTCAATTTTGAAAAGCATTTTAAAGGTGCTCAGGTGATTCGTCTGGAGCAAAATTATCGCTCTACTTCCAGAATTTTGGATGCCGCAAACTGTGTTATTCGCAATAACCACACACGCAAGGGAAAAACTCTATGGACAAACAATGGCGAAGGGCAAAAGGTGCACTATTACGAAGCAGACAGCGAAACCGATGAGGCACAATATGTGGCTGCAATTATTGGTGAAAATCTGAAAAAAGGTGCAACCTTAGCAGACCACGCTGTTTTATACCGCATGAATGCCCAGTCGGGCCCAGTGGAAACCTATTTTGCCCGTTCGGGTATTCCCTATAAGGTAATTGGTGGGCAACGCTTTTATGACCGAAAAGAGGTAAAGGATATTATTTCCTATTTCTCTGTGGTGGTCAATAAAAAGGACGACCTGCGGCTAAAGCGGATTATTAACGAGCCTGCCAGAAAAATTGGCAATGCCACCATTGAAAAAATGTCTGCCCTTGGAACCTCTTATAGTATGAGTCTTTTGGAAGTGGCAGAACATGCCAACCAGTTTATGGAGTTGGGGCGTTCCGCTTCTGCGCTACAAGAGTTCTATCAAATTATTGCAAAATTGCGTGAAATACTAGAAACCAATTCTTTGGAGGATTTTGCTACGCAACTGTTGGATATTACTGGTTACAAACAGATGTTAGAGGCACAGGGGGAGGAAGGTGCTGCCCGTTTGGAAAACCTTGGCCAGTTGATTTCCAGCTTGCGTTTGTATGCCGACCAAAAGGGCGAGGAAGCAACCTTGCAAGGCTTCTTAGAAGAAGTTGCCCTCATTTCTGATTTGGACAACTACGACCAAACCGCCGACCGTGTGGTGATGATGACCATGCACGCTGCAAAAGGGCTTGAGTTCCCCTATGTGTTTATTTTGGGCTTAGAGGAAGGAATATTCCCCGGCGAAAAAAGCCGCTATTCCGATGAAGATTTAGAGGAAGAACGGCGTTTATGCTATGTGGGAATTACCCGCGCAAAGCAAGAACTATGGCTGGTTTCCAGTCAAAGTCGGGTAATGTTTGGAAAAACCAATCGCAACCGCCCCAGTCGTTTCCTAAATGAAATTGACCCAGTTCTTTTGGATGAAAAAGTATCCAACCGATATGGGTGGAATAGCAGCTATGGTCAACCTTCGGTTTCTGGTGGTTCATGGGGCAATGCCTCTGGATGGGGAACAGGCTCTGCCAGTGGTGGCAGACAAGCCACCAGTTGGGGCAATTCTTCCTCTGCCCAAAGAAAGCCAGCACCATGGAAAACAGCCACCGTGGGCAGTTCCCAAACCTCTGCAACAAAGGCAGCCACACCCAAAGCAAACTATGCTGTTGGTGACCATGTGGAACACAAAGTATGGGGTAAGGGCGTAATTCGGAAGGTCACTCCCATGGCAGGAGATATGTTGCTGGAAATTCAGTTTGATTCTGCTGGTCTGCGCAAGACCATGGCAAACTATACACCCATCAAAAAATTGTAAAACAAAAGGAACGATTCCATGAAAGTTACACTCATCGCACACACACCCAACCCAGAGCAGGTGGTAGCAGCGGCAGCAAAATTATGTTACTCAGATGCAGAGCTGCAAACACTGCTGGATGGTTTAGACCAGCAAAAAAGTCGTGACTTTGTTCGCAAATTGGCAAGCCTTGGCCACGAAAGCCCCACAGAACATGTTAGCTTTACTTTTGGTATTGAAGGGGTAAGCCGTGCACTGTTGGCCCAGATTACCCGCCACCGCATTGCTAGTTTTAGCGTACAAAGTCAACGATATGTTCGGTTAAATGAATTTGAATTTGTCACACCGGAAATGGTGGAACAAGACCAACAAAGCCAAGAGGCATTTTCTGAGGCAATGGAGCAAGCAGGGGAGCAATATCGGCGTATTGCTGCTGTATTAAAGGATGGTCATATCCGCCGCCTTATGAAAGAAGGGTTGGACGAAAAAACAGCCACTCGACAAGCAGAAAAAATGGCCATTGAGGATGCTCGCTTTGTATTGCCAAACGCCTGCACCACAAAGATGATGGTCACCATGAACGCCCGCAGCCTAAACAACTTTTTCCGTCATCGCTGTTGCCAAAGAGCACAGTGGGAAATCCGCAATCTAGCAGATGAAATGTTGCGGTTGGTTTATCCCATTGCCCCCTCCTTATTTGAAAATAGCGGCCCTGGATGTGTGAAAGGGCCTTGTCCAGAGGGTGCTATGAGTTGCGGCAAAGTTTCCCAAATGCGGGAAAAATATGCTGCACTGAAAAAGGAGGCCCATTCATGGGAAAACTGATTGTATTGGAAGGGCTGGATGGCAGTGGGAAAGCAACACAGGCAAAGCTACTTACTCAAAATCTTCAGCAAGAAGGGTATCCTGTAAGGCAGGTTTCCTTTCCAAATTATCAAAGCCCTTTTTGCATTCCTGTGCAAGAGTATTTAGGGGGAAAGTTGGGAAGTCATGCCGGAGATGTAAACCCCTATGCAGCCTCTATTTTGTTTACCATCGACCGCTTTGCTAGCTTTCGGCAGGAATGGGAGCAGTTTTACCAGCAAGGTGGCATTATTATAGCCGACCGCTATACCACCTCCAATGCAGTGCATCAGTGCTCTAAATTGCCCCCCAGCCAGTGGCAGGAATTTACCAGTTGGCTATTTGAATTGGAATATGATAAAGTGGGCATTCCAAAACCAGATTTTGTATTGTATTTGTCGGTGGAACCAGAGGTTAGTCAGAAACTTCTTAGCCAGCGGTATCAGGGACAAGAACAGAAAAAAGACATCCACGAAAAAGATTTAGAATATTTGCAGTGCAGCCGCAAAGCGGCACAATGGTGTGCAGAAACCTTTGGTTGGAAGGTTGTCCAGTGTAGCCAAGAGCATACCATGCGCCCCATAGAGGAGATTGCGCAAGAGATTTTGCAACAGGTGAAAATCCTGTTAAAACGGGAGGGATAGAGATATGTACCAACAAGCCACAGCAGCAGATTTGCCAATGCTGTGCAATGTATGGCAACAACAGTTAATGTGCAGCGAAAAGGATGCAAAAACCATTTTGGAGCAGGTGGCAGGGTTGGAAAATATCTATCTTTGCCAAGAGGAAAATACCATCCTGTTTTTTGTGGCAGCAATTCCTGTTACCATGGAGCAGTTGCCAGGTGTGTACTTGTATGGTTTATCGGCTTGTTCTTCAAATGGACAGGCGGAACATTTGGCAGGTTTGTTGGAGTATGCCAAAAATCAGCAAACCATGAAAGGAAAAGGGTTTGCTGTGGCGGCCATTCCATCCCAACACCAAGAGGTTTGGGAACAGCAAGGTTTTGTACCCTATTTTCGTCGCCGCCATTTGAGCCGTTCTATTCGCAGAAATTTATGGGCACAAGCACAGTTCGATTCCATTACCGCCCCTCGTTTAGGGCAGTTGCGGAACAAGTACAGTCCAGAAAGTGTTTCTTTGCCACCAGAAGGTTTGGTTGTGCAGTTGCTCTCTTTGTATTCTCAAGGTGCCACCGCTGTGGAAAACGAAAAAGGATATGGTGTTTTTTTTGAACAGGGAGATACTTTGTATTTCACAGAGCTGTTTGCACAAAGTGACTACGATGCACAACTGTTGTTAGAGGCTGCCCGTGACCGGACAGGACTGGAACATGCAGAAATTGTGTTGCCAGAAAACAGCGAAATTTGTTTAGGTGAAGGAAAATTAGAATTATATGGCATGGCTTGCTTCTGGGGTGCACAACCTCCTTTGCGAAGTGGCTACTTGCCATTGATTTTGGATGAAAAAAGAGGTGTTTTGCAAACATGAAGTTTAAAAGGGAAAAAGGAGCTCCTTCCTCCAAGTCTATGCCAGAAACCCCACCCGATATGGAGTATGACGAGGAAGAAGAACTAGAATATGAGGCAGAGCGCAGGCGCAAGTTTGGATGCAGCATGGTAGGTCTGGTATTGGCACTGTTGTTTGCCATTGTACTACTGGGCGGCAGCTGGATGATTATGCAAGCCATGGATGAAATTGCCGGAGGCAAAGCCCATGGAGATGAAAATATCACCTTAACCATTTCGGAAGGAACCAGCCCCTCGGAAATTGCAGACATGCTACAAGAGCAGGGTGTTATTGAACATTCTCTGTTCTTTAAGGCGTATTTGCAGATTACTGGTGCAAGCGATAAGTTGCAATATGGTGATTTTGTGTTCCGTGCCGGAATGGGATATGACCAGATTATTGAAAAGCTCAGCCAAACAAAGCCACGGGAAACTGTTTGGGTAACCATCCCAGAAGGCAGCACTGTATTCCAGTTTGCCAAACGTATGGAGGAAGCTGGATTGTGTACTGCGGATGAATTTATTGAGGAAGCAAACAACGGAGATTTCAGCGATATTTCCTTCTGGAGTAAGGTTGATGCAGACCCCAACACCTTTATGAAAGCGGAAGGATATTTGTTCCCAGATACATACGAATTCTATGCAGACGAAACCCCACACAATATTGTGCGCAAACTGTATGAACAGTTTGACAAGGTAATTACCCCTGAAATGTATACCCGTATGGATGAGCTGGGAATGAGTCTACGAGAAGTAATTACTTTGGCAAGTTTGGTACAGGAAGAAGCTGGACTACCTGCCAACCAAGCGGGTGTTTCGGGTGTTTTCCACAATCGTCTAAAGCCGGATTCCCCCTATCCTCGTATGGGCAGTGATGTTACTTGGTATTATCTGTCTGACTTTGTATTCCCCTACTATGCAAAACTCAATGGAGTGGATGCTACACAGGGAGAATCCGTAACACCAGAAAATATTAAAAATGCCTATTACACAGGAGATAATGACCCAAATTCTCGTGTGGGATTGCCTGCTGGCCCCTTGTCCTGCCCCGGACGAGATGCCATTCAAGCGGCTTTGTACCCACAAGAGCACAATTATTATTTCTTCCTGACAGATAAACAGGGCAAATACTATTATGCAACCACCTTTGAGGAGCATCAGAAAAATTTGAAAGAAGCCGAAAAGGTGAACGAACAAAGCTAACCTAAGCCGCCGCTGGGTATCGGCACAACAAGCCATTGCCCGGCGGTGTTTTTTCGCCATTGCTTATAAATAGAAAGGATGACAACAATGCCAGAATTGCTTTCTCCTGCCGGAGATTTGGAACGATTGGAATATGCGCTGGAATATGGTGCTGATGCCGTTTATGTAGGAATGACAGAATTTGGAATGCGCACCGCTTCTAAAAATTTTACACCAGAACAACTGAAACAGGGAGCAGACCTTGCCCATGCAAAGGGAAAAAAGCTCTATTTGACTATGAATACCACACCCACCAACGAGGAGATTTCCCGCTTGCCAGATGCCATCCGTCAGGCTCAGCAAGCTGGAGTAGATGCCTTTATTGTGGCAGATTTGGGAGTGCTTTCCATGGTGAAAAAGTATGCCCCCGACACAGAAATTCACCTTTCCACACAGGTGGGAATTACCAACTATGCCGCCGCCACTGCTGCCTATGAAATGGGGGCAAAGCGCGTAGTGCTTGCAAGAGAATTGACCTTGCAAGACATTGCAATCATTCGGGATAATACCCCACCAGAGTTGGAACTAGAAGCCTTTGTTCATGGTGCCATGTGTATGAGCGTTTCTGGACGCTGTATGTTAAGCCATGCCCTAAATGGAAGAAGTGCCAATCGGGGAGCCTGTACCCAGCCTTGCCGTTGGAAGTATCATCTAGTGGAGGAAAGCCGCCCCGGGCAGTATTATGAAATTGGAGAGGGAGAAACCGGAACCTACATTTTAAATGCAGACGATTTGTGCGCAGCACCTTTTTTAGATTTGGTGTTGACAGCGGGAGTAGACAGTCTGAAAATTGAAGGCCGAGCAAAAACATTTTATTATGTGGCTAGTATTACCAGTGCCTATCGCAGAGCTTTGGATGCTGCTATGCGTATGGGTGACCAGTATCAATGCCCAGAAGATGTTTTAGAGGAACTGACCCGAACCAGCCACCGCAGATATTCTCCCGGCTTCTACTTTGGTGCAGACCATGCCATCCAAAACACAAAAGCAGGGGGATATATTCGAGAGTGGGAGCTAGTTGCTGTTTGTGAAAGCTGTGATGGAGAAATGGCCCACTGTACCCAGCGTGGAAAATTTGAACTGGGAGAAACATTAGAGGCACTTACCCCCAGTGGGCAGGTGTATGAATTTACTCCGCTATTTATTTTGGATGAGTACAACAAACCTATCCAAAGTACCCCCCATCCGAAAATGAAATTTTCTATTCCTTGTCTAAGAATGTTGCCACCAAAAACCATTTTCCGTAAGAGGAGAGAACAGCCATGAGCAATAAACAGGGCTTGGAAACCAAAAAAATCAATCCGCAAGTAGAATGCTACCTATTTATGGTGCTGGGAGGGATTTTTTATGGTCTTGCCATCAACCTCTTCATGCAACCCAGCCATATTGTGGCAGGGGGTGCCACAGGAATTGCCCTGATTATCAATGCAAAAACCAACCTTGCCACTGGTATGTTGTCTATTTGTATCAATGTGCCTATCTTGTTGTTGGGATTAAAAACCCAAGGTTGGCGGTTTATTTTGCGCTGTTTTCTTACAACAGCTGTGGTGGGCTTTTGTACAGATGGACTTTCTTTTCTGCCTGCCATGACTGCAAACCCTATTTTGGCGGCTTTGTATGGAGGAATCTGCCAAGGCATTGCCATCGGATTTTTTATTAAGTATGCAGTGTCTAGCGGCGGAACAGAACTGCTGGGTAGGGTAATCCGTCCCCTTATGCCGGGATTGAGCATTCCCCAAACCATTGCATTACTGGATGGTGCTGTAGTGTTGGCAGGTGCCATACTGCTACATAATCCAGAAAATGTATTGCATGCACTGATTGTAATTTTTGTCAGCTCTCAAGTAAGTGATATGGTGATTACTGGTTTTGCAAAAGCAAAATTGTGCTATATTATTACAGAAAAGCCAGAAGTTGTAGCAGATGTTTTACTAAAAAATAGCCCCCGTGGTGTGACAAATCTTCATGCCACTGGTATGTATGCCCGTTTGCCCAAAGGAGTATTGATGACCTGTGTGAAAGCAAAGCAACTCCATCAACTAAAATTACTGATTAGTGAAGTTGACCCGGATGCTTTTGTAATTGTAAGTGAAACCACAGAAGTATTGGGAAAAGGTTTTAAACAGATTGATGAAGAATAATTTTACAGCAAAAAAGCAGCCCTGTTCTTTTGGAGCAGAGCTGCTTTTTGTATAGTTCTAAAATCGTAGGCTAATTTCTCCAGAGGACAAAGTTTGTGTGGAGCCATCTTCCTGTTGTACCAAAAGTTCGCCGTTGGATAGTATATCCAATACCTTCGCTTTGTAGGAGGTGTGGGGGCATACTACAAGAACTTCTCGGCCAATAACGCAACTAAGGTTTCGATATTGTTCCATAATTTGCTGTGGTTGATACTTGTTGTAATATTCCATAAAGAAATTTAAAAAACTAGCCGCTAGTTGGTTTTTACAATTTCCTATTGGATGTTCCAATAATGCACCAGCAACTTCCTGCAATTCCGCTGGAAAGCCCTCTTTTGGGGGATAGACATTGATTCCTGCCCCCACTACCACATAATCCAATTGACCATTTTCTAAACTAAAGGATGCTTCTGTGAGAACACCACAAACCTTTTTGCCCTCCAGAAAAATATCATTAACCCATTTGATTTGTGCAGATTTTTGGCACACCTTGTGGATGGCATTACAAAGGGCAACCCCTGCCACACAGGTGAGCAAAGAGGGGTGCTGCAAAAAATATCCAGTGGGCCGCAACAATAGGCTAATGTAAATACCACTATCTTTAGGAGAAAAAAAACGTCTGCCTAGTCTGCCCTTACCACCAGTTTGTTGGCTTGCCATAAGAACAGAGCCATGAACAGCGCCATCATGGGCCTTTTCCTTTAACAACGTGTTGGTGGAGGAAACCACAGGAAGCAATTCTATGGGAAAATTAGCACATAATGGGGAAAGATACCGTTGCACACCTTGTACAGAAAAAATATCAGATTCTTCCAACAGGCAATAGCCCTTGTTGGAAACTGCTTGAATAGGATATCCTTGCTGCTGCAGTGCTTTTACAGCCTTCCATACAGAAGTCCTTGATAGCTGTAATTGTTCAGCGATTTCTTGCCCAGATATATATTTGCCTTGATTTCTTTCCAAAAAGTCTAGGAGAATCTCTTTTGTAGTCACAAAATCACCTCTGATATAGAGAATAGCATACCAATAAAATAACGGTCAACATAAAATGAAAATAGGTTACAATTTATTTCAAAATTATCTCTAAATTTAAAGGTGTATTTTTATATAAAATCTCTAAAAAATAGATAAACACAAATGTATTGGCTGCACAAGCATCCAGCACAGAAACTACACAAAGCGACTCTGTACAAAGCAGCTCTTCTTCTAGCCAAGAGAGCAGTTCTTCCAGCGAAGGAAGTAGCTCTTCCAGCGAGGAAAACAGCTCTTCCAGCGAAGTAAACAATTTTGTCAACGAAATTATGCTCAGCGATGGACTGGCAAGCTATACCCCCGATTTGTTTAAAACCGAGGGATGGAATGTTACCATTGGTTCTATGAATGTAACCACCGACGGAAGTTCTCTGTCTTTTGAAACAGCCGATGGAAATGAGTCCAATAATCCCGCTTATGCACTTGCTGTGGACTCTACTTCTCCTGCTTTAAAAAATGGTGAGATTGTTGCAAACTTAACCTATAACTTTGCTGGTCGAGCAGGTATTGTATTCCGTTACCAGGACAAAAACAACTATGCTGCTGTAGTGCAAGACCTTGGCACATGGCAGGTAAAAAAGTAGTAAATGGCAAAGAAACTACCGAAACCTATCCTGTAGAGGGTGTATCTCCCCAAAAGGGTGTTACCATGAAAATTACCTTTAGTGGTGAAAATTTACAGGTTTCTTTGAATGATAAGACTGTTTACAATAAAGCATTCTTGGCAGACCTACCAGAAGCCGGCCAGTTGGGCATTCGCACATGGGGTTATGCTGGAAACTACGCAAAGTTGAAAGTTTCCTCCTTGAGCTATAACCAGATTCCTGACCTAGAGCAGGACGAGCATGGAAACTACATGGTAACCTTCACCGACGAGATGAAACGAGGCGGTTGGAGCCAACAGACCAATGATGCCAATACAAATGGCTTGACCTTTACCGATGGTGAGGGTGAAAATGGATATGCAATCCTTGCTGCTGGCCCAGATGGTGCAGGAGATGGCAAAACTATTTTTGCTGATACTCGTTCTCCCCGCATTGCCAATGGTTTTATTGAGGCAGATATCACCAATATGGGCGAAGGCCGTGTTGGTCTGTTCTTCCGTTACAACAGTGTAGATGATACTGCTGGTTTGTTGTATGATGTGGGTGGTACATGGAAGATTACAAAAGGCAGTGGCGGTGAACAGGCAATTGCTGGCTTGGAAGCTCTGCAAAAGGGAACTCCGTATCATATTCGTATTGAATATGTAGGGGATTCTGTAACTGTAAAACTTACCAACAAAACCACCGGAAATGTTACCGAAGCAAAGCAGAGAGTAGAAGGCATTACCCAGAAAGAGGGTCAGCTGGGTGCTCGTGTTTGGGGATATGGCAGCGGTGACAGTATGGGCAAACTAAAACTGGACAATGTAGTCAATGGCTACTTCAATGCAGTTTTGCTCACTCCCGATATCGTGCAAAGCCCTATACCGTTCAGGCAAGAGTAGTGGATGACACTGTAACTGTATGGGTAGATGGTGCAGAGATTGCACAATTGACTGTTCCCGGTTTGCCCGGTGGCAGTGGTAAGCCCGGTGTTCGCTATAATCAGAACGCTGGTGCAAGCCTGTATAGTTTGTCCTATCGCACTGCCAACAACCTTCAGTCTTTGGCAGAGGATGATATTGTTACAGAAACTAGCATTGCATCCACTGGCGACAACGCCATGAAGGTGATACTGGATAAGGACTTCCCCCGTGTATTGCGCTACGAGCTGGGCGGAGAAACTATGCAGGGCCAGCAGATTGGCTACCGTGAGTTGGAAATCAACAATACTCGTGTAACCGATGCAAAAGTAACCTCCAATGTTGAAGGAAACAAAGCTGTGTACACCATCACTGGTACAGTAGATGCTACCGGCAAGGCAGGGGAGAACAATGCTCCCGTGAAAGAGCTATTTAGCATGAATGTGGAATTTACTGTGACAGGAAATGTTGTAGAGTTGCAACTGACCAACCTCAGCGAAAACATTCACACAGTAAACTTCCCCAACCAAAGTTTGGTGTCTGTTTCAAGCAAAGATGAAGGTGCTTTCTTGGCAGAAAACAACTTCAATCAGGATGGAAAATATGACTTGACCACCCGTGAAGCACAGGCAAGCCATCAGTATACCTCCTTGGCAGTGCTGAACACTAGCAAAATTGCTGGTACTGTAAACAGTGGTTCTTATAAGTCTCGCAGTGAAATTGTATTCCATACTATGGACAATGGCGATGAAACCATTACTGGATTGTGGCCCAATGAGTTTATTGTTCGTGGCTTGGACAACGATGTAATTAAGGATGGAAACTGGGCAAAAGTAAGTATCACCCTTGACCGAAACAAAGATGATAAGGTAGACTACCAAGACGGTGCTATCGCTTTGCGTGATGATATTCCCACAGAGTATTACACCAACCGTGATATTACCAATTCCTTTACATCCATTGCGGTAAACGAGGCAAGTGGTGTATAATATCCCTTCCTCAACACCTTAGACCAAGTGAAGAAAATGAGCCTTGGTTTGGATGACTTCCCCCAGATGGTAGTGTTCAAGGGTTACCAAAGCCAAGGACATGACTCTGCACACCCCAGTTTTGGTGATATTAACCCACAGGCTGGCGGCGAGGAAGACTTTAAGACATTGGTTGCCAATGCAGGTGAGTACAACACCAAGATTGGCGTGTTTGAAAACTTCATCAGTGGCCCCAACCATATGTCTGAGTCTAGCGACTTTACCGATGATGTAATTGATGGCCGTTACTCCTTGAAGATTTTGAACATGGAAGGCAAGAGCCAGAACATGGCACAGACTGTTCCTTCCACATTGCGTTTCCCTGAAAATACCAAGTGCACTGTAAGTGTAAACTATATGGTAAGCAATGGCGGTGGATATACCCTGTCTGCATGGGAAGGTGAAACTAAGCTAGGGGAAGTTGCTTTGCCAGCTACCGGTATGGGTCAAGGCGCAAACGCTCCCAAGGCAGAGTTGAGCTTTACCACAGGCGATACTGGTAAGGTACAGCTTCGCATTAACCGCACCAATGGCACTTTGATTTTGGATAATCTGGCTGTACAGATTGACGAAAACTCTCAAGGTGCAAAACAAGCAATCACTGCAACTGCTACCGGAAACGGAACCGTAGAGGTAAAGCAAGAGCAGGTAACCATGGGTCAGGATGCACAAATTGTGCTGAAACCCAATGATTCCAGCACTTTAGTAAAGAGTGTTGTGGTCAATGGCGTTTCCATTCCTGTTCCTAATGGCAATACCATTCTTTGCCTCGTGTAATGGAAGATACAAATGTTCAGGTAGAATTTGGCGAGCCTGATAAAACCATGTTGGAAGATTTGGTTGCTCAGGTAGAAGCACTGAACGAAAAGGATTACACAGCCGAAAGCTGGAGTGCTTTGGTAAAGGCATTGGAAACTGCAAAATCTGTTTTGGCAGACGAAAATGCAACTTCTCAGCAGATTGCAGATGCTTACACTGGCTTGAAAACTGCCGTGGACGCACTGGAAAAAGCAGAGCAGGGACAATCTAGCTATGAGTTGCAGAAGGGCGAGATGGATAAGGTTCCCGAAAGCCTCAAAAATGTATTTGCCAGTGTAACAGACATTTTTAATAAGATGCTGGAGCAAGCAAAGAAAACCATCCAAAGTTTGACAAATAATACTTCCAAGCTCTTTGATTTGACCTTGTTCCAAGTTCTGCCCGATGGAAGCCGTGTAGAGGTTACTGCTGAGAACTTCCCCAAAGATGGTGTTCTGGTAGAGTTGCCCTATAGCGACTTTGGCACTGGTGTTGACAAAGACACCCACAACTTTGTGGTAACTCATATGTTTGAGCAAGATGGAAATGGTCACAAAGCAGGAGATATGGAAACAATTTCTGCTCAAGCAACAGACACAGGATTGCGCTTTACTTTGTATAGCATGTCTCCTGTAATGGTAAGCTGGGCAGAAAAGAGTGAGACTGTTCCCACTCCCGTACCTACTCCCACTCCTGTGCCCACTGCCACACCCAACCCCAGCAATCCCCAACAACCTGCCCCCACTCCCGTACCAGTGGTTACTACTCCCCAAACTGGTGATAGCAACACCGGTACAATAGCAGCCATTGCACTGACAATCTGTCTGGTTGTAGGTGGTTCTGTGGCATATGTAAAATTTGGCCCCAAAGGAAAAGATGACCAAAAGTAATATTTGTGGCTAAATAAAAAAAGCAGCTCCCTTGAAAAAGGGGGCTGCTTTTATGTTTTATCAAAAATCCATTGACAAAATGGTCTGCTTTATGCTAGAATATATCAGCAATCGTTCCCAAGGCTGCTCCGTTGGCAGAATTGCCTGCGCTGGTAGCTGATATTGAAGGTTGTGATGGGCGCATGCCAAAACACATGGCCCCACAGTCATAAACCAGAAATGAGGTGAACACAATGAAACAGGGTATTCATCCCAACTATGTGGAGAGCACCATCACCTGCGCTTGCGGTGAGGTAATCAAGACTCGTTCTAGCAAGCCGGAGATTCATGTAGAAGTTTGCTCTAAGTGCCATCCTTTCTACACCGGTAAGCAGAAGTTGGTTGACACTGGCGGACGTGTAGACCGCTTCAAGAAGCGTTTCGGTCTGTAATTGGAAATTTTTCCGTCAGAAGATTGGAAATGCACAAAACAAAGACCTGAGAGCAAATAGGCTTTCGGGTCTTTTTCCGTGTCTATAGAGTTTATGCAGCAGTTTTTCTGTTTGCTTAGATAATATACAAAAAGTGGGGGAGGGAACAAAATGGAGGATTATACCACCATACAAGGAACCGCAACCGCAGAAATTGAGGAAAAACGTAGCCGATTTATTGCAAATGCCTCCTTTGTAGATAACGAACAAGCTGCACTGGATTTTTTAGCAAATATTCGGGCGCAACATCGTACAGCAAGACACAACGTGTATGCCTATGTGTTGCGAGAGGGAAACCGTGTTCGCTACTCGGATGATGGAGAACCTGCCAAAACAGCAGGTTTGCCTGTGCTGGAGGCAATCCAACATAGTGCTATCACAGATTGCATTATAGTTGTAACCCGCTATTTTGGGGGAACGTTGCTGGGAACTGGCGGCTTGGTACGTGCCTACACGGCCAGCGCAACAGCAGCCTTGCAACAGGCAAAAATTGTCACCGTTCGCAGTTGTGTTTCTGTGGAGATAACGGTAGATTATTCGCTTTATGAAAGGGCAGTGCTTTTGTTTCAGGGAGCAGGGGCACAACTGGAGGAACCTGTATTCTCCGACAAAGTTGCCCTAAAAGGAATTTTGCCAGCAGGGGAAGAAGCACCTTTAGCAATTGCCTTGCAAGAACTAACTAGAGGAGTGCAACCACAGATTTCAGCACCATTCTACCTGCCCTTCTAAAAAAGAAAAATAAATTTTTATATTTTGAGAAGGTTTTTCCTTTTTTGTGTCGTATATAATACATATAACGTATTTTTGGTTATAGTTGCACAAAGGAGGGGATGAAATGACTGTTAGAGAACGGACACAGCAACTGGAGCAACAAGCACTAAGCCCTTATGCAGCCCAAAGCTGCCAAAGCAAAGGAAGGCAGCAGCCAGAAGAGGAGTGTCCTCTGCGTACTTGTTTTCAGAGGGATAGAGATAGAATTGTACATTGCAAGGCTTTTCGCCGCCTAAAACAGAAAACACAGGTATTTCTCTCCCCAGAGGGTGACCATTATCGCACTCGTCTAACCCATACATTGGAAGTATCGCAAATTGCCCGAACCATTGCCCGTGGGTTACAGTTGAACGAAGATTTAACCGAGGCCATTGCCTTGGGCCATGATTTGGGTCATACGCCTTTTGGCCATGCAGGAGAACGTGCCCTGAATGGTTTGGTTGATGGTGGTTTTCGCCACTATCAGCAGAGTATTCGTGTAGTGCAAAAATTGGAGAAAAGCGGAAAGGGCTTGAATCTTACCGCAGAGGTTTTGGATGGAATTTTGAACCACAAGCGAGGGAATACTCCTTCTACACAGGAAGGTTGGGTAGTACAGTATGCCGACCGTATCGCTTATATGAATCATGATATAGAGGACGCTGTACGGGCTGGGGTACTTCATCCGGCTCAGCTTCCACCCAAAGTATTGCAAGTGCTAGGAAGTACAAAGTCTGCCCGTATCAGCACACTTATTTTGGATATGGTGGAGCAAGGGCCGGAGCGTATTGGTCTTTCGGATAGAATAATGGAACAGTATTTAGAACTGCACCGTTTTATGTACAAGAATGTATATGAAAATCCCTATGCCAAAAAAGAAGAAAAAAAGGTTGGCAAGGTAGTAGAAGAACTGTATCAGTATTTTCTGGAACATCCCCAAGAACTTCCATGGGAATATGGCCAAATTTTAGAAAAAGAAGGAAAAGAGAGAGCTGTTTGCGACTATGTTGCAGGTATGACCGATGTCTATGCTGTTCGCACATACGAGCAACTTTTTGTACCGCAAAAGTGGAGTATTTTATAGTAGAAAAAAGGGAGGTGTAGTATATGATATCACATGTATATTTGCAGGAATTGATTGCCCGAACCAATATCGAAGAGTTGATTGGAACCTACACCCCTTTAAAACGAGCAGGCCGCACCTACAAAGGGCTGTGCCCTTTTCATTCGGAAAAGACACCTTCCTTTGTGGTCTATCCAGATAGCCAGAGTTTTTATTGTTTTGGCTGTGGTGTCGGGGGAGATGCCATCACCTTTGTGAAGAAAATTAACAATCTGGATTATGTGGAATCGGTAAAAATGCTTGCCTCTCGTGCAGGAATGAAACTGCCAGAGGAGGACGATGCACAAGGAACCCTGCGTAGTCGGGTATTGGCATTAAACCGTGATGTAGCTCGTTTTTACTTTGCTTGCATGAATGGAGAAGTAGGTATTGCAGCTCGGAAGTATTGGAGGGGACGGGGCCTTTCTGATGCTACCATCCGGCGGTTTGGTTTGGGATATGCACCAGATAGCTTTGGGGAAAGCCTTTCCTACCTAAAGAAGAAAGGATATACACAAGAGGAAATGCTGGCTTCTGGTATTGTCAAAAAAAGCGAAAAGGGCAATCTGTATGATGTGTTCCGCAACCGAGTGATGATTCCCATTTTTGATGTACGAGGGAATGTCATTGCCTTTGGTGGCAGAAATTTGGGCGATGAAAAGCCCAAGTATATCAATAGCCCCGAAACCCTTATCTATAAAAAAAGCCATACTATATTCGGCTTGAATATTGCTAAAAAATCTACCTCACGCAGGTATATTCTTTGTGAAGGATATTTAGATGTTATCAGCTTGCACCAAGCTGGATTTGATACCGCTGTGGCAGCCTGTGGCACTGCCTTAACTCCTGAACAGGTGCGCATCATAAGCGATTATGCCGATGAAGTCGTATTGTGTTATGATGGCGACGAAGCAGGGCAAAAGGCCACTGCCCGCGCCATGGAGTTGTTTTCTAACTCTACAGTAAAGGTAACAGTGCTCACCTTGCCCGCAGCCAAAGACCCCGACGAATTTATCAAGCGAAGGGGAGCCGATGCCTTCCGGCATTTGCTGGATGGGGCAGGCAATGCTTTGGAATACAAAATGGCCAAGGTGAAAGAACAGTATGATATTACTGTTCCAGATGGGCTGTTGAACTATCTAAAAGACTGTATAGAGATTCTAGCACAGCAGGCAACCCCCACAGAACAAGACGTGTATGCAGGGCGTTTGGCACAGGAAACAGGTGTAGAAAAACAACGTATTTTGCAACAACTGGAAACTGTAGCAAAGAATTACAGCAAACGCAGACAGCGGCAAATACAGCAGGATTTGCTGAAAGAGGGAATCAACTCCATCCGGCTGCCTTTGGGCGTTAGTGGCAATCAGGCATTGGGAGCTGCCAACGCAGAACAACAGCTTATTGGTGCTTTGTTGAAACAGCCGGAACTGTTGGAACAAGTCAAAGGAAACTTGCGGCCAGAAGAATTGATTTTGCCAGAAATGCGGCAGACCTATTCCCTGATTTTGCAGCGCAACAAAGAACAACTTTCCTTTGAACTTGCTACACTTTCAGGAGAGCTCTCCGATGAAGTTATGGCACAGCTTAGCCGGGTGCTGGCGCAGAACTATGAAATCCAATTTACGCCGGGTGATATTCAACTATATCTTAGCCGAATACAAGGGGCAAAACACCAAAGCAAAGAAGCAGCCAAAATGGAACCAGACCAGTTGGCGGCCTATTTGCAAAAATTAAAACAACAAAAGAAACCTACCGATTTTTCGGGGGATGAATAAAAAGGAGCATACTTATGGCAGAAAAACGCAATACCATTCGAGAACTCATTGAAACCGGAAAGCGCAACGGAAGATTGACCACCAAGGAAATCAACGATGCTTTGGAAGAAATCAACTTTGATGTGGATCAGGTAGACAAGCTATATGAAACTTTGGATAGCCACAACATTGAAATTGTAGATGAGCCAGACCCCGAAGTGGAGGATTTTACCCTGACCGAGGATTCTGTAGACCTGTTGGAATCTGCTTTGTCCGCAGAGGGTGTGGCCATTGATGACCCTGTAAAGGTATACCTGAAAGAAATTGGCCGTGTTCCTCTGCTCACTCCCGACGAGGAGCGACAGCTAGCACTGGATATTCAAGATGGAGGCTATCGAGGAGAGCGAGCAAAGCAGCGTTTGAGTGAGGCCAACCTCCGTTTGGTTGTTTCCATTGCAAAGCGGTATGTGGGCCGTGGAATGCAGTTTTTGGACTTGATTCAAGAAGGAAATCTAGGCTTGATTAAAGCGGTAGAAAAATTTGACCATACAAAGGGCTTTAAATTCTCCACCTATGCTACATGGTGGATTCGTCAAGCAATTACCCGTGCCATTGCCGACCAAGCCCGTACCATCCGTATTCCTGTACACATGGTAGAAACCATCAACAAGGTGAAAAAGGTTTCCAGCCAGTTGCTGCACCAGAATGGCCATGAGCCCAGTGCCGACGAGATTGCTGACGCTCTGGAAATGCCAGTGGATAAGGTGCGAGAGATTATGCGTGTGGCACAGGAACCTGTTAGTTTGGAAACTCCCATTGGTGAGGAGGAGGACAGCCATCTGGGCGACTTTATCCCCGATGATGATGCACCTGTTCCCGCTGAGGCAGCCAGCCACACTTTGCTGAAAGAACAGCTTTCTGGTGTGCTAAAAAGTTTGACTCCCCGTGAAGAGAAGGTGCTGCGTTTGCGCTTTGGTTTGGAGGATGGACGCCCCCGCACATTGGAAGAAGTGGGCAAGGAATTTCAGGTTACCCGTGAGCGTATTCGCCAAATTGAAGCAAAGGCTTTGCGCAAGCTGCGCCATCCCAGCCGCAGCAAAAAGCTCCGTGACTTTTTGGATTGATTTTTGATACAAAAGAAAACCTCCTGTACAAAACGGGAGGTTTTTTTGAAGGATAAAATTTGACAAATTTTGCAAAAAGTAGGTGAATACTTTGGAAAAAACACAAAAGGCAAATAAAACAGAACTAATGCGAGATTTTTTCGGGGAAGATGATGAAGTATTTTTGGATAGAATTACTCAGTTTAACCAATTGATGATGAAGTATAATTCTGCCATTCGAGAAGTAAAAACAAAGCTAGAAATTTTAAATGATGAGCTTTCCTTTAAAGGGGAAGAAAATCCCATCGAAAGCATTCAGTCCCGCATTAAAAGACCCATAAGCATTGCACAAAAGTTGCGCAAAATGGGAAAGCCCATCACAGTGGAATCGGTCTTTGAAAATTTGAATGATGTGGCAGGCATTCGGGTTATCTGCCCTTTTATTGAGGACATCTATCAGGTAGCAGAAATGCTAATAGCACAGGATGACATCAAGGTGTTGGCCATTAAAGACTATATTCAATCCCCAAAGCCCAACGGATACCGCAGCTACCACATTATTTTGGAAGTGCCTGTATTTTTCTCTCGCTATAAGCAACCAATGCGGGTAGAGGTACAAATTCGCACAGTGGCAATGGATTTTTGGGCAAGTTTAGAGCATCAACTGAAATATAAAAATGACTCTGTGGATACAGCACAAATTGCCCAAGAGCTGAAAGAATGTGCCGATGTAATTGCACAAACAGATGTAAAAATGCAGCAACTCCGCCACCGCATTCACAATAATCTGTCAAACAATTCCTAGGAGTTACCCTCCACAAGAGAGGGATGAAGAACAAAGTTGTTTTTTTGTACAGTAATCAATCCTTCTTTTTGCATTTTGCTTAGTTCGTTGGAGAGAGCACTGCGGTCAACACCTAGATAGTCGGCCAACTGTTGGCGATTGAAGGGAATGGAAAAGGCAAGGCTGTTTTGCTGGATGGACTGAAAAGACAAATAGGAAATAACTCTGTCACGAAGCAACTTAGAACGAGTGTGGAACATTCGACGGGAAAGGTGCAAATTTTTTTGCGAGGAAATAGCCAAAAGGTTTCCAATAAGCACCCCATGAGCACCACAATTTTGTTTGCAAGGATGTAGTAGTTTTTCCACTGGCAAAAGCAAAATTTCACAGTTTTGTGCAGCTACAGCATTTACTAACATAGGTTGATGTGGCAGGCAAGCATAGGTTTCTGCAAAAACGTTTCCTGCTTCTATGTGGTCTAAAATGGTGCGATTGCCCCACACGTCAATGCTTTCAATGGTAACACTGCCAGAGAGCACAATTCCCAAAGAGGAAACCTTTTGTCCTGCATGGAAAATAGTTTCCCCCTTGGAAAAGGTACGGCATACACCTTGAAAACATTGATAAATTTCTTGTATTTGTTGGTAACTACAACCCCGAAATAGTGGAACACGACACAAAAATTCAAAATCCATAGAAACTCCTTTTGGCAGAAAAACATAAAAAATTGGAACTATCATAATATATCTTTTAGAGAAAATCAAGGGAAAATTTATGAAAAATAAAAATACTAAGCGTGCTTTTGTAGCCTGTATTCTTGGCATAACTGCCATAGTAGTTTTAACATTTGGATATGCCATCCCGCTACAAGGCCCTTTTGCAAAGTATAATATCAATGCAGTGGAAATTGCCGGAACAAACATTGATACTACCAATGCACCAATTTGGAGGTTGTGTGCTTTGCCGGGAGTTGGAGAAAAAACAGCCCAACAAATTCGACAGCAACAGAACAAAGCCCCAAATAAATCATAGCAGCCTATCCCAATTTTAATAGCAGTGGCATTGGTGTAGATTTTAAATGTGAAATTGGATATAATGGAAAAGAGCTGTCGGAAAGGCAGCAAACCTGTGGATTGCAAACCACATGAAAAAGGAGAATTTCATGAAAAAGTGGAAACCATTGGCAGTTGTTGCTGCATTGGTTGTCTTTGTGCTGTATGCCTTAGTCAACTCTATGAACTTAAATCCTTTATACCCAGAATCAGCCTTTGCCTATTGTGTGTTGGTGTCGGCTTTGGTTCTGATTTTCACCCTAGACCGTATGGGAAAACTGGTTGTGCTGAACAATTCCAGACAGCCCTCTGTAACCTTTGTGAAAAAAGCAAATGCCAAACGTTGGCCAGTGGTATTGCTGGGTATTCTTTGGAGTGGATATTTTATGGTACTGGTAGGTTCCTCTGTGCTGTTCCATGTGAACGCATTCCGTGACCAGATGCCGGAATTGACAGAAATGGATTTTGCAACGGATTTTGATACCGTCAATATTAGCCAACTTCCCATTGTAGACAAGAGTATGGCACAAAAATTGGCAGACAAAAAACTGGGAGAAAAACCTAGTTTGGGCAGCCAAGTGGTATTGGGAGAACCAACACTGCAACAGGTAAATGGTCAACTCCTTTGGGCAGTGCCAACCTATCATTCGGGGCTGTTTAAATGGCTGACCAATTTGCAAGGAACCCCCGGCTATATCACCGTTTCTGCCACCAATCCCCAAGATGTGCAATATGTGGATGGATACAAAATTAAATACCAGCCGGGCGCATATCTATGGCAAGATTTAAACTTTTGGGCAAGATTTACTGCGGCACCATTCACAGGCATTACCGACCCCAGCTTTGAGTTGGATGACAATGGAACTCCCTACTGGGTTATCACCACATATAAAAATACCCGTGGTTTCTCTTTGCCAGAGGCAACAGGGGCTGTGGTTATGGATTGCGCCACCGGAAAGAGCAATGTATACACCATCGAAAACCTGCCTGAGTGGGTAGACCGTGTGCAACCAGAAGATTTCATCATGACACAGCTAAACAACAAAGGTGAATATGTCCATGGATACTTAAATTTTAGTGACAAGGACAAATTCCGCACCTCGGAAGGAGAAACCATCATTTATAATGATGGAAACTGTTACTTGTTTACAGGCCTAACCAGCGTAGGCGGCGACCAAAGTGCCATTGGTTTTGTTATGGTAGATATGGTTACCAAAGAGCCCCATATGTACCGCATTAGTGGTGCAACCGAAACCGCTGCCCAGCGTTCCGCAGAGGGAGAGGTACAACAGTTTGGCTATACAGCAGCCTTTCCTTTGATTATCAACTTGAACAGTGAACCCACCTACTTTATGACACTGAAAGATGAAGAAGGCTTGATTAAACAATATGCCTATGTTTCAGTGCAGGATTATCAAACCGTAGGTGTAGGGGAAACCAGCTCAGAAGCTCGCCTGAAATATGAAAAAGCATTGCGGTTGTCTACAGGTGGTCAGTCTGTGGGCAATACCAATGGAGAGATGGAAACCATTACTGGAACAGTGGCACGAATCGGCAGCGAATATTCCAGTGCAGGCACTGTATATTATCTGGTTCTAAATGAACACAGTGATATGTTGTTCAGCATTCAAGGCAGCTTGTCCGATGAACTTGCTTTGACCAAAGAAGGCGACAAGGTAAAATTGGAGTATTATCCACGAGAAAGCACAACACAAGAGGCAGGAACCTTTGACAACTTGGAATTTACCCAGTCTGTGCAAGGATAGCCTTAAACAAGATGTGAATAGCAAGAGGGAGGGACAATGTGTGTTCCTCTCTCTGTTTGCCCTGTGGGAAAAGAACCCACACTATGGTAGAAATAACTTGATAGCCAACAAAGGAGGGTATATGAAAAAATCCTTATCTGTAATTATAGCAGCAATGATGTTTATGACAGCTTGTGGAACCGCCAGCAGTAGTTCTACAGAGGAAAAAGTTCCAATGGAATTGGAAAGTTCTCCTGTGCCAAGTTCCAGCAGTAACAAAAGTGTCACTGTGGGCATTATAGAGTGTCCATGGGTGTTGGGGGGGTCTGCTTTTGATGCAGGATATGCCGAAACCCAGTTCGCTGCAAACAATCCCGAAGTTTCTCTTATTTCTTGCTTTGCCGAAAACAAGCAACAGGTGCTGGAATATGCACAAAATTTGCTGTTGGATGATGCTAAGGCGATTTTGGTAAGTTTGCCCGATGCTGGTACAGCAGATGACCTGATTGCACTGTGCAAAGAGAAAGGGGTTCCCTTGATTTTTTCAGGAGCAAAACCCACACAAGAAACCATGGAAAGCTATGATAAGTGCTGGTATATTGGAATGCTGTGCGAACAAACAGGTGAGGTAATGGGCAAAGCGGTTGCACAGGATTTTAAAGATGGCATTATTCCAGATACCAACGGCGATAGCCTCCTTCAATATGCTTGGTTTGGTGGAGATAATACAGGTGCAGGAGAGCTACATTATCAATATTGCTTGCAAAGCTGTGCAGATATGGGGGTTTTCTCCAACGAGATTTTTTCACAGTTTACAGCCTGTGGAGTTGATGCCGGATATGCCATGGCACAAAATTTGCTTGGTGTAAGCATAATAGGGGCAGACTCTGCCAGCCAGTCTGGGGAAATTGTGGACACAGCCCCTGTGAGCTACCCCACACCAGAAGCGGTGCTTTGTTCCGATTCTGCCACCGCAGAGGGTGCAGCACCTTTATTGTTGGAGCAAAATATTTATGTTGCTTGTGTGGCATGGAGCGAAGCCGAAGCAAAATCCTTGGAGGAAAAGGGAATACACGCCCCTGTTTGGTTTGCCAGAGATGAGGCAACAGAATATGCAGTGCTGTTTGTGGATAATCTGCTGAATGGCCGGCATGTTACTTTAGATACAGATTTATATCTGGATGAATTTCGACAAACTTTAGTTACCGCAGGAAAAGAAAAATAATGCCATTACGGCAAGGAGAATGGTATGTCTGTAACAAAAAATCAAATGGTTGAACTTTTTATAGAGGGAATCACATCCGAGGGCAATGGTGTGGGCAGATACCAAGGGCAGGCAATTTTTGTTCCTCTCACTGCCCCCGGTGAAAGGGTACAGGTGCAAATAGCAAAGGTTGCAAAACAATATGCCTACGGAATTTTGCGGCAGGTGCTAGAGCCGGCAGCTTGTCGGATAGAGCAGGATTGCCCTGTCTATCGCAGTTGTGGAGGCTGCCAGCTGCGACACATTACCTATGAGGAAGAATTGCGCCAAAAGCAACAGATGGTTGCAGACTGTTTTGCCCGTATTGGAAAAATAACTGCTGAAATGCTCCCTATTTTGCCCTCTCCCCAAACAGAGCATTACCGAAATAAAGTGCAATTTCCTGTGCAGGAAGATTCTCAAGGGAAACCACAAATTGGCTTTTTTGCACCTCGAAGCCACAGGTTGGTTGCAGCCCAGAACTGCCTGTTGCAGCCAACCTTGTTGAATGAGATTGCACAATATTGCTGTGTGTTGATGGAGAAATACCACATTCCAGCCTACAACGAGCAGACCCATAAAGGGTTGGTACGGCATATTTATTTGCGCCAAGGGTATCACAGTGGGCAGGTGTTGCTGTGTTTGGTTATCAATGGAACAAATCTGCCCAGTGGCTCAAAGTTTTGTGCAGGCATTCAGCAAAAATTTCCTGAAGTTTGCTCCATTGTGTTGAATATCAACCAGCAAAAAACCAATGTAATTACTGGTACAAAGTCTGTTTGTTTGGTGGGGAAAGAGTACATACAAGACAATATGTGTGAGGTTCCCGTGCAGATTGGCCCCTTGAGTTTTTACCAAGTCAACACACCGGCAGCCGAGCAGTTGTACCATGTTGCTGCTGATTTTGCACAACTAAAACCAACAGATGTTTTGTTGGATTTGTATTGTGGTATGGGTACCATCGGACTTTCTATGTATCACCAATGCAAGCAGTTGATTGGAGTGGAGGTCATTCCAGAGGCTGTGGAAAGCGCATGGAACAATGCAAAAGCCATGAATGCGGAGAATGTGCGCTTTTTGTGTGCAGATGCCGGAACAGCCGCCACACAACTGGCAAAAGAAGGGCTGCAACCCAGTGTGATTGTGCTAGACCCACCCCGAAAAGGCTGTGATGAAGCTACCCTCAATGCTGTTGTGGAAATGGCACCAGAAAGAATCGTCATGATTAGCTGTAATCCAGCCACAGCCGCAAGAGATGTGGCAATTTTGTGTGGAAAAGGATATGTTGCCCAGAAAATTCAAGCAGCAGACCTATTCCCAAGAACAAAGCATATAGAAACCATCGTGCAGCTTTCCCGTGTGTAAGTGTAAAGAAATAAAATCAAACCACATGAAACAGCACTATCAACTATTTCAAAATTAGTGTGCAGTATGGTTTATGAAATTCTATAAATAGTCACCCTTTTATAAATATAAAATAAATGAAAACGCCTGATTTGAAAGATTAGAATCAAATTAGGTGTTTTTTGTTGCTTAAAATTATATAGAGCCTTTAAGTATATTTAAAGTAGGCTATCTATAATTAATCTTGCTATTTCAACATAATGCAGGAGGTGCACGCATGTGATAAAAAAGATTTTTCCGGCATTTGGAACTATCAATACAGTTACACTATTTGGTGGTTGTAATTCATCTATATTGGATAAAATAAAGCAAACTATTTTAGAAATGCACAATTGCTTTTCTTTTTTTAGTCCAGATAGTGAAATTTACAAAATCAACCAAAATGCGGGAATCCATCCAGTTGCGGTTAGCGAAGACACCTTTTATTTGTTGTCCCTTGCCTTAGAGTATGCCAAAGAAACAAAGGGAAAATTTGATGTAACAGTAGGCTCTATAAGTGAACTTTGGAAAAATGCCATTCGTTCTGGTACTTTGCCAACCGAAGAGGAAATAAAATATTGCCAAACACAATGTGGCATAAAAAATCTGGAACTCGACAAGGTTCATGGCACTGCTTTTCTGCACAAAAAAGGAGTGAAGTTGGATTTAGGGGGGATTGTCAAAGGGTATGCTGCTGATAAAGCTCGGTCTATATTGCAAGAACAGGGCATTGAAGATGCACAAATCAATTTTGGGGGAACTGTAATTGCTATGGGAAAAATGCAAAAAATTGGAATCCAAAACCCATTTCAGAAAACAGGAACTACAATGGTAAGCATTGCTCTGAAAGATAAAGCGATTGTCACCAGCGGTTCTTATGAGCAGTGTTTTTTTCATCAGGGAAAGCGATTCCATCACATTATTGACCCACAGACAGGAAAACCATCTTGCTCTGGTTTACTTTCTATATCACTCATTGGTGATAAAGCAGTGACACTTGACGTGCTGGCAACAGGAATTTGTTGTCTTGGTCAAGAGGATGGAATACCAATTTTACACAAACATGGAATTTCTGCCGTTTTTGTTACTGACAATGGCAGTGTGCAAGTTACACCAGAATTACAGGAACAAATTTCTTTTTATGGGTCAATAATGTATTTTTAAGGAGGCCGCTTTTATGAAGGTAAAATATCCCTTAGCTATGCAAATTATTCGCCATGTAATTCAACTTGTTGCTTTTTTGTATTTCCCGAACTATTTATTACAGTGCTTAATGCTTTGGGAAATGTGGTAACCGCGTTAACAAATGGCGAGTTTTCTTTTGAATCTTTGGCTGCACAGTTGATTACTATTGCAGTCGTATTTTTTGTAACTGCTATATGGGGGCGTTTTTTCTGTGGGTATCTTTGCTCATTTGGCTCATTGCAGGAACTTTTCTTCTGGATTTCTAAAAAATTTCCCCACAAAAGAATCACTGTTCCAGCGAACATTGACAGGGTTCTTCAGTATCTAAAATATGTGGTTGTTGCCTTTATTGCAGTTGCCTTATGGATAATGGCGATACCTATGGATGCTTCTCTAAGTCCATGGGGAATATTTGGTATGCTAACATCTGGAAACCTTTCGGTCATGTCTGCTGCAATCTTTACAGGGGGCTTTGTTCTCTTATTGGTGTTTTTCATTGGTTCTGTTTTTATAGAAAGATTTTTCTGTAGGTATTTTTGCCCATTGGGTGCTTTATTTACCTTAGTTTCTGGAAAGAGATTTTATAGGATTCAACGTGACGAGCCAGCTTGCACACATTGTGGTCTTTGTGAAAGAACCTGTGAATTGATTTTCCTCTCTCGGATGGAGGAGGAACGACCTGCCCAAATGGAAGTGTTTTGTCTATCGGAGCTGTTAACATCTACAATTCAAAGTTTTGATGGCGTAGCAAAGATGCAAAACAAACAAATTTCGTCTAACATTCAGCCAAATTTGTTCTTGTGTGGTGACAAAAAATCCATCCAGAAGCTGTTGACTATTTTGCTGGATAATGCTTTAAAATATATGCCCTCTCAAGGAGTAGTTACCTGTGAACTAGCAACTCAAAAAAATCAGCTAAAACTTTTGGTGAGCAATCCAAGTGAAACCCTGAACAAAGAGCAAATCAGCAGGCTATTTGATAGGTTCTATCGTACAGATGATTCTCGAAATTCCCAGACGGGTGGTTATGGTTTGGGCTTATCAATTGCACAGACCATTGTTACAGCCCACAAAGGAAAGATTACCGCATACACAACCGACGAAAGCTCTCTTACCATCTCCCTTACACTTCCACAAGCACGACTATAGAAAAAGCACCTGTATTCAGAAACAAAGCTGAATTACAGGTGCTTTTGTTTATAAAAGAAAAATAAATCTTTGGCAGTTTTTTAAGTTTAGTTAAGGTAGGTTATTTATACTATACCTGTGCTTAAAAATTTCTAACCAAGGAGGCATATATCATGGCAGCACAAACAACATTTGAACGTTATGAAATAAAATATCTACTAACAGCAGAGCAAAAACAGGCTGTCCTACAAGCAATGGCACAGTTTATGAAGTTGGATAAATATGGCCGGGCCACAATTCGCAATATCTACTATGATACCAAGAACTTTCGCCTGATTCGCCATTCTCTGGAAAAACCAGCTTATAAAGAAAAACTTCGAGTACGCAGCTATCAGCAGGTAACAGCAGAGCAACCAGTTTTTGTAGAACTAAAGAAAAAGTATAAATCTGTTGTATACAAACGGCGTTTAAGTCTACCAGAGTATCAAGTATCTAACGCCTTTTTCAATAACACGCCATTGCCTGTTTGTTCCCAAATAGGCAATGAAATACAATACTTTAGAAGCTATTATAAATCACTTGTTCCGATGGTATTCCTCAGCTATGAGCGACAGGCGTTTTATTCCCTGGATGGTAGCGATTTTCGGGTTACCTTTGATGAAAATATTCTCTATCGTCAGCAAGAATTATCTTTGTGCAGCGATGTGTATGGTACTCCCATTTTGGAAGATGGTTATACTTTGATGGAAATAAAAACATCGGGTGGAATTCCTTTGTGGATGACAAAGATTCTTACAGAGCAGGGGATTTACAAAACCTCTTTTTCTAAATATGGAACTGCCTACCAGCACATGATGATGAAACAGAAGAAAGGGGAAAAGAAATATGCCTAATATCTTCCGCGGGATATTTGATACAGAGATGACACAAGTGGTTACACTAACAGATTTTTTATTGTGTATTGGCAGTGCATTGGCAATTGGTTTAATTTTAGCTTTTGCATATATGGTACACAGCCGATACACCAAAAGTTTTGTGGCAACTATGGCCTTGCTTCCAGCCATAGTTTGTGTAGTAATTATGATGGTTAACGGCAACGTAGGGGCAGGTGTTGCTGTGGCGGGTGCATTTAGTCTGGTTCGATTTCGTTCGGTTGCCGGTTCAGCCAGAGAGATTGGAGCCATTTTCCTTGCCATGGGAACGGGCCTTGTCATTGGAATGGGTTACATTAGTTATGCATTTGTAATTGCCATTTTACTGGGTGGCGTGCTGGCACTTTATAATGTAATAGACTTTGGTGCTGGAAAAAAGAATGCCCTTTATAAAACACTTCACATTACCATTCCAGAAGACCTTGACTATACAGGTGTATTTGACGATTTACTTCACCAATATGCAACAGATTATGAACTGGCAGAGGTGAAAACCACCAATATGGGTAGTTTGTTTCGTTTAACCTATCACTTAAAATTGCGTAAAGCAGAAACAGAAAAACAATTTATTGACCAGCTTCGTTGCCGCAATGGGAACTTGGAAATTACTGTTTCAAAACAGGAAACAACTATTGGAGAACTATAAGGAGAGAACTGTTGTGAAAAAGAAACAAGTTTATGCAGCACTATTATCCTTGGCGGTTTTGTGTGCAGGCTGTAGCATGGCAAAAACAGAGGAGACAACAAATAACACAGCAAATTCTAGTTTGGTAACTATAGATTATACAAGCTTATTTAGCAATCGAGATTATGAGATTGGCTATGAAGAAGAATCCGCTGGTCATATTACCTTTACAGGCACAAGTGCTGAAAGCGATTCCAGTGCAGTTACAGTTGATAATGGAGTTGTAACCATTGGGGCAGAGGGAACCTATATCCTGTCGGGAACACTTGACAGTGGTATGGTGGTAGTGAATGTATCAGATACAGAAAAGGTACAACTTGTACTAGACGGTGTAACAATTACAAGTCCCACTTCAGCGGCTATTTATATCCCCTCAGCAGACAAAGTTTTTATCACCACAGCAGAAAACTCGGTAAACGTTCTTAAAAATGGTGGTAGCTATGAAAATATTGATGACAACAATATTGATGGTGTTATCTTTGCAAAATCGGATATTACATTAAATGGAACAGGAACTCTCCAAATTTCTGCCGATGTGGAACATGGTGTGGTGAGCAAAGATTCTCTTACTATTACCAGTGGAACCTATGAAATCTCTGTTGCAGGCCATGGACTATCTGGCAAAGACTCTGTTGCTGTTGCAGATGGCTCGTTTACATTGACCACAGGGAAAGATGGTATTCAAAGCGATAATCAAGAAGATACAGAAAAAGGATATATTTATCTCAAAGGTGGCAGTTATACAATGAATTGCCAAGGGGATGGAGTCAGTGCCAGCAATTTTCTAACAGTGGATGGTGGAACCTATGAGATTGTAACTGGTGGTGGTTCTGCAAATGGAGAAGTCCATACCAACACAATGGAAATGCCCACTGGTATGGGTGGTGGAATGAAGGGGCCAATGGGAAATCAGCAGCCTCCGCAGTTGCCAGAGGGTTCCGAAACCATGACACCACCGGAATGGATGGAACCCCCTGAAGGAGCAACCGGAGATGGAATGACCCCGCCAGAAGGAATGCAACCACCAGAAGGCGACCAAGCTATGACACCGCCAGAAAATATGCAACAGCAACCACAAACAGACACAACCACAACCCAAAGTTCCACAGAAACCACCACAGATGATACTACACCCAGTACCAAAGGCTTGAAAGCAGGAACAGACCTTATCGTGACAGGTGGCACTTTTACTTTGGATTGTGCAGATGATGGATTCCATTCCAATGGAAATGTGGCATACCATGATGGTACAGCACAAATAAGTTCTGGAGGAAAAGCCTTTCATGGGGATAAAAGCGTTGTAATAGAAAATGGAACCATTAATATTGAAACTTGTTTTGAAGGTTTAGAAGCTCAAAACGTAACTATCAATGGTGGAGTCATTGACCTATTTGCTACTGACGATGCAATCAATGCCGCCAGTGATACAGTATCCAATAAAGATGATATTAGTATTACTATCACAGGTGGAACCATTACTATGGATGCAGGTGGGGATGGTTTAGATTCCAATGGAAATATCTCTATAAGTGGTGGAACTGTGTTTGTGTCCAGTGTAGCACAAGGAGCAGATACCCCATTGGATTATGATGGAACTGCCACTATTACAGGGGGAATGCTGTTGGGAACTGGTGTAGATGGTATGGTGCAAAATTTTAGCACAGAATCTACTCAATGTGCTGTATTACTCAGTGTAGAGGTGCAACCGGCAGAAAGTACAGTTTCTATCTCTGATAAGCAAGGCAATACACTTCTAACATACAATGCAGCAAAACAGTTTTCCTCGTTGCTATTTAGCTGCCCAGACCTTGCTATGGGTAACACATATACTGTAACAGCAGGAACCTTCCAAACAGAAATTACACTAGAAGAAGTGATTACTGGTACCAGCACAATGATTCATGGACAGCCTGGAGCCAATGGAACCAGAGGCGAAAGACCTACAAAAAATTAAAATCATACAAAGTTATTGATAAGCATTAAAAGTTCAATGAAACAGGGCAGATGTACTCCACATCTGCCCTGTTTGCTAATTCTATTTATATACCAATGATTTGCCGTATCTCCGCAGTTTCCACTTCTTCTAGGGGAATACTACGCTTGGAGGCGATGGAGGCAGCTACACCGGCAGCCTCTCCAATGCCAACACAGATGGGCATGGCTCTATAATTGGAATGGGCAACGTGTGTGCCTGAAATATTTCTACCACAGAAAAGCAAATTTTTCTTTGTATCCGGCAATAAACAGCGGTAGGGAATGGTATAACCTTTTGCTTGGAGGAATTTTTGCTGTACACCAGTTTTATCAAGGCTAGCACCAGTAATGTTGTGAATGTCAAAATTAAAATAGGCATCCTTTACAACATAATCATCAAATACTTTTGCCTCTAATATATCTTCCTTGGTAATGGTGTATTTCCCTTTAAAATGTCTTGTTTCTCGAACACCAATAAGAGAAGCAGAATCTATAATAAAACAAGACTCATATCCGGGAACAAATTTTCTCAAATAGGCTATAATTTCCGAATATGTCCCGCAGGGTGGGAAATATGCTGTGATGCCAGTGCTTGTAGTTCTCCTTGTGGTGTTTGGTAGGTACTTTCAAAACTTTCTAAAAATACTGCTCTGCTGTAATCTACTCCACCAACTTTAAACATCATGGTAACGGGCTGCATTTTGTTGTCTGTTTCTCTACCTAAAACAAATTCGGCACCAGAAGCAGTGGCGATGTCACCATCACCAGTGGCATCAATCACGGTTTTGGCATAAATTTGGGTGCGACCGGATTTGTTAATTACACAAGCCCCTAAAACAGTATCTCCCTCACAGATGGCATCTTCGGCAAAGGTGTAAAGCATAATCTTACAGCCCACTTCCGAAAGCATTTCCAAATAGAGGGTTTTTAAATTTTCGGGGTTGATAAATGGTGTAATTTTGCCTTTTTGTTCTCCCTCGTTTTGCTCTGCGCTGCGCCTTAAAATTTCGTGATAGAGGGGGCTTCCACATGTGCCAGTCCAGTGGCTCATAAGCCCAGAAGTAGATATGCCACCAATTTCTCAATTTTGCTCCACAAGAATTACCTTGGCCCCATTTTTTGCAGCACTGTATGCCGCAGCAAATCCAGATGGGCCACTTCCTAATACTAAAACATCGGTATTTTCTGTAAACTGTTTGACCACTTGAATTTCCTCCCATTCCTTTTGGTAGCTAAATTATAGAATAAAGCTAAAATAAAAACATTCAATATTTAAGCAAATCTTATTTAAAAAACTGCAAAAATTGTGTTATAGTATTTGTGCAATGGCAGACTATGAAAGAAAAGGAGGGGGAATTTTATGAAAAATAAATTGGTTCTGGACATCAACAACTATATTGCATACCTAAATAGTTTAGGTTTATATGTAACAGTCCATGGCAAGGGTATCAGCGGAATTCTTGAACACAACATCCATCAAAATCCTTTTTGTACCTATGTCAAAACCAGTTCTGAGGCATGGAACAAATGTATCAAAAAGCAAAGAAAGGTTTTTGCACACTGTAAAAAAGGGGGTCTGTTTGGCATGTGCTATGCAGGAGTGGAAGAATATGTTTATTTTGCCAATGATAGTGTTTTTGTAAGCGTAAGCGGCTATGGGATTGACCAAAGAAAGGCGAAAGATACAATCAAATCTGTGGCACATGAATTTTCCTTGAATAGAGAAAATATGGAAAAAATTTATACAGAGAATTTGAAACAGACACCAGAGGATGAGCAGTGGCTCTCTGTTATTATTAGACCCCCTTTGCCATATGCTAAATATGTTACAAATGTATCTCTATGACAAGGAAACAATGGAGTATGGTAGCAGTTTGTTTCATTCCATTTTTGCCTATGTGCAATTAAATTTTATGCAAAATATTTCTATCAACGATATTGCACATGCTTGTTCGTGTTCAACTTCTACGGTTTCTCATTTGTTCAAGAAAAATACAGGCCACAGTGTGAAAGCCTATGTGGTAAAATTGCGCATTGAACAAGCAAAAAAATTGTTGCAAACCAGTGATTTACCCATAAATACTATTGCGGCTATTTGTGGATTTGAAAATACAAACTATTTTTCCTCCTCATTCAAAAAGGTTGTGGGCAATAGTCCAAAGGAGTACAGAAAAACAACATAAAAAGCCATATTTATTGTGGCATATCCTTCTTGCTGGGCTTTGCTTGCATGGATAGATAGGCTGCTATATAATTGTAGCATAGGAAATTTTTTGTGGAAAAAGGGGCGATTGTGTGAAATTGATTCATATTTCCGACCTACATTTAGGCAAGCGTGTAAATGAATTTTCCATGCTGCAAGACCAACAATATATTTTGACGGAAATTTTAAAGGTGATAGATGCAGAACAGCCACAAGGGGTGCTGATTGCTGGTGATGTATATGACAAGCCGGTACCACCTGCGGAGGCGGTAGCTCTTTTGGATGATTTTTTAGTAGAGTTATCAAAGCGAAAATTGCAAGTTTTTATGATTAGCGGCAACCATGATTCCCCCGAACGCATTGCCTTTGGTGGACGTCTAATGGAACAAAGCGGCATTCATTTGGCACCGGTGTACCATGGCACAGTAGCACCCATTCCCCTCACCGATGAATATGGAGAGGTGAATTTCTACCTGCTGCCTTTTGTAAAGCCTGCCCATGTGCGCCGCTTTTTTCCAGAGGAGGAAATATCCGGCTATACCAATGCCCTTGCCACTGCCATTGGTGCAATGGAGGTGGATGCCACAAGCCGCAATGTATTGGTAACACACCAATTTGTCACGGGGGCTGCCCGCTGCGATTCCGAAGAAATATCCGTAGGTGGCTCAGATAATGTGGATGTAGCTGTGTTTGATACTTTCGATTATGTTGCCCTTGGTCATATCCATGGCCCTCAACAGGTGGGAAGGGAAACGGTGCGCTATTGCGGCACTCCCTTAAAATATTCTTTCTCAGAAGCAAACCATCAAAAATCTGTAACAGTAGTGGAGTTAAAAGAAAAAGGCAACATTTTTTTACATACTGTACCATTGGTTCCTTTGCGAGATTTGGTAGAACTGCGAGGCAGCTATGAAAGCCTTACCCTTCGCAGCTTTTACCAAGGCACAAGCTATCAAAAGGACTATGTACACATTACTCTGACAGATGAAGATGATATCCCTGATGCTGTAGCCAAACTGCGAGTAATCTACCCCAATTTGATGAAATTGGACTATGACAACAAGCGCACACAATGCGAAACTTTGTTAGAAGCAGCACAGGACATACAGCAAAAATCTCCCTTGGAGTTGTTGCAAGAATTTTACCAAAAACAGAATGGACAGCCAATGAAGGAAATACAACAGACCTTTGTACAGGATTTGATAGAATCTATTTGGGAGGATGAAGAATGCGACCACTGAAATTAACGGTGTCTGCTTTTGGCCCCTATGCCGCAGAAGCAGTGATTGATTTGCAGAAATTGGGGCAGCAGGGTTTGTATCTTATTACCGGAGATACAGGAGCAGGAAAAACCACTATTTTTGACGCCATTACCTATGCCCTCTATGGACAACCCAGCGGAGAAAACCGCGACCCTTCTATGTTTCGCTCAAAATATGCCCAGCCGGAAATTCCCACCCGTGTGGAATTGGTCTTTTCTTATGGAGGAAATGTTTACACCATTCGCAGAAACCCCAAATATGAACGCCCCTCCAAACGGGGCAGTGGCGTTACTACCCAAAAGGCAGAAGCAGAATTGCAAATGCCCGATGGCAGATTGATTACAAAGGAAAAGGAAGTCAATGATGCTGTTGTGAATATTATTGGCTTAAATTATACCCAATTTGCCCAGATTGCCATGATTGCACAAGGGGATTTTTTAAAACTTCTGTTGGCAGATACAAAAAGCCGGCAAGAGATTTTTCGTGAAATTTTTAAAACACGATATTATATGGTATTGCAAGAGAAGTTGAAAAATGAAGCCATACAACTGCAAAGACAGTGCGAAACAGCCCGTGTCAGTGTTCAGCAATATATCCAAGGGATTTTGTGCAGGGAAGATAGTCCTTTCATCGAAACACTGGAACAAGCAAAAGGGGGAGAACTGCCCTTCCAAGATACAGTGGAGCTGATAGAAACTCTCATTGAACAGGATAAACAGCTTTATGAGAAGTATCATCAACAGTGGATAGAATTGGATGAACAAGTAAAACTTGCTGTTTCCCGATTGGCAAAGGCGGAAGAATTGGAAAAAACCCAACAAAAACGGAAACAAGCCCATGAAAACCGGCAAGCCTTATTACTGCAATCTGAAACAATCCAACAAAACTTGAAAGCCCAACAGGAAAAAATTCCCCAGCAAGAGGCACTTGCTAAGGAGTTGGCAGCTTTAGAAACGGAATTGCCTCGGTATCAAGAGTTGACCAATCAGCAAAAGAACTTACAGGATATAGAACATAATATACAACAACTCCAATACGAACAAAATCAGCAAATCCAAGCAGAAAAAAGCAAAGCGGCAGAAATAGAACAATGGAAACAAGAACTGGCGGCTTTGGCTGGAGTTGAAGTGGAAAAGGAACGAATCCTTCGGGAACAGGCACAGCAAGAGAGCCGAAAGGGAATACTTCTCTCTCTGAAAAAAGACATACAGGAATGGCGAAACTACAAAACATATCTGCAACAAACAGAGGAACATTGCCAAGAACTAAACTGCCAGCAACAAGCACTTTCCAATGCTTTACTGCAACAAAAAGAAACCTTAAAAGCCAACCAAGAACAGTGGGCGAAAGGGGAAGGATTGGAAACAGAAAAACAAAAGCTGCTCCATCATATAGAACGTACCAAAGAACATGAAAATGGGCTAAATGGAATCGTTGCCCTTTTGCAAGAGTATTCCCAAGCAAAAACAAAAACAGAAATTGCCCAGCAAACCTATCAACAAGCACAACAGCAAGCAGAACAACAAGGAGAGCAGTACCGGCAAAAAAACAAAGCCTTTTTGGATGGGCAAGCAGGTGTATTGGCACAGACCATACAAGAGGGAACACCCTGTCCAGTTTGTGGTTCCTGCCACCATCCCCATTTGGCAGAAATCCCCCAAGGCGTACCCACCAAATTGGAACTGGATAGGGCAAAGGCAGAATTTGAAACTGCCCAACAGAAGGCGCAACAGGCAAGTGTCAACGCAGGCAAAGAAAAAGCCGCTTTGGAACAGAGAGAACAACAGCTACTATCTCAGATGGGCCTATATGTAGACTCTCCCTCCCTTGTCATGGCAGACAAACAGATTCTTTCCTTAAAAGAACAATTGAAAGTCACTCTAACCGAACTATATCAGCAGTTGCAAACTGTGGAAATTCAGATAAAACATAGAAAAGAATTGGCGCAACAGTTGGAAAGGTTGGAGGCTACCATAGCCAACACCACACAGCAACAGGAACAATTAAACAAGGAGATTTCTCAGGCAGAAGCTACCTGTACTACATTGCAAAATCAACGAGCCCAAGCAGAGGAAAAAATTCGTTGCCAGATACAGGAGCATTTGAACGGCTTTACATGGAAGGAAATTCCCCCTTATATTGTAAGTCAGTTGCAGGAGATAGAATCCGCAATGGAACAAATGGCAAAGCAACTGGAAAAGCTAGAAGTGCAAATAGGCAGAAAAGAGCAGTTGGAAGGTTTCCTTCCCCAGCAGGAACAGCAGTGCAAAGAACTGGAACAGAACCTTTCTGCAGTACAGACAGAACTTACTGGAGAGCAAATTCGTAAAGAGCAAGTTGCAGAACAAATACAAGCCCTACAAAGGCAACTGCACTACACCAGTGCCAGTGAAGCACAGCGACAAATAGCAGTATTGAGCGAGAGAATAAAAGGAATTTCGGATGCACGAAAACAGGCAGAAGATGCTGCAACCGTGCATCACACAGAATTGGCAAAAATAGAGGCCACCATTCAGGAGTTGGACAAGCTGTTGACAGCCAGCAAGGAAATTGATGTGCAAGCTGAAAATGCCCATGCACAAGCCCTAGAGCAACAACGCCTGTTGATAGATGAAGCACAGAAAAAGGTTCATACTCATATTACAACCAACGAAACCGCTTTAAAAAATATTCTCCAAAAATCGGAAAATCTAAAGGAGTTGGAGGAAAAATATACTTGGATGCGCACCCTCTCCAACACAGCCAATGGCAACCTTTCCGGCAAAGAAAAAATATCTCTGGAAACCTATATCCAGATGACCTTTTTTGACCGCATTGTCCGACGGGCAAACCTTCGCTTTTTGGCAATGTCCGGCGGACAATATGAGCTTCAGCGGAGAGAGGAAGCAGAAAACAACCGCAGCCAAAGCGGATTGGAGCTGGATGTCATTGACCATTACAATGGTTCCAAACGCAGTGTAAAATCTCTTTCCGGTGGAGAATCTTTCAAGGCTTCTCTTTCTTTGGCTTTGGGGCTTGCCGACGAAGTGCAGTCTGCTGCTGGTGGTATCCGTTTGGATACTATGTTTGTAGATGAGGGCTTTGGTTCTTTGGATGAAGAATCCCTCCAACAAGCCATTCAAGTCCTTGCCGGACTAACCGAGGGAAACCGTCTGGTGGGCATTATATCTCATGTGGCAGAACTAAAGCAAAAAATTGATAAACAAATTGTTGTCACCAAAGATAGGGCCGGTGGAAGTCAGGTAAAAATTGTTGTGTAAAAACTAAAAAAGCACCAAGAAGGAAGAATCACCTTTCTTTTTGGTGCTTTTTTATGCATAAAAAACAGCCCCGTAAATCATATTTACAGGGCTGTTGGAGCTAGTGACGTGACTTGAACACGCGACCTGCTGATTACGAATCAGCTGCACTACCGACTGTGCTACACTAGCAATTCTCTACATAAACACACTCTATTGCTGATAAATTATAGCATATTTTTTAGAAAAAGTCAAATATGGACGGTGTAACAGAGAGGATAGACAAAATAACATGCAAAAGTGCAGTAAAAGCCTTTTGGAAAAAGGTGGTTTTTTGTAAAGGTGCATAAATATTAAATAAATTGCAAAAATTACTTGCAAAAATATTCATTATAGTTTAATATTTATGCAAGAGAAGTTACAAATTTTGCATATAGTTACAAAGTAGATACACAAGTAAGGGGATAGTATGATGAATAAAGAAAATATCAAAAAAGTAGTGTTGGCATATTCCGGCGGATTGGATACTTCCATTATTATTCCATGGCTAAAGGAAAACTACAATAACTGCGAGGTCATTGCTGTTTCTGGTGACGTGGGACAGGGAACCGAGTTGGACGGCTTGGAGGAGAAAGCACTGAAAACCGGAGCCAGCAAACTCTATATTGAAGACCTGACCGATGAATTTGTAGATGAATTTATCATCCCCACTGTAAAGGCAGGGGCTATGTATGAGGGCTATATGTTGGGAACCAGTTTTGCCCGCCCTCTCATTGCAAAGCGGTTGGTGGAAATTGCAAAACAAGAGGGTGCAGATGCAATTTGCCATGGCTGCACTGGTAAAGGAAATGACCAAGTACGCTTTGAACTGGCAATCAAGGCTTTTGCCCCGGATATGCCCATCATTGCCCCATGGAGAGAGTGGGATATCAAATCTAGGGACCAAGAAATTGATTATGCAATCGCCCACAACATTCCTTTAAAAATTACCAGAGAAACCAATTATTCCAAAGACAAAAATCTTTGGCACCTAAGCCATGAAGGGCTGGATTTGGAAGACCCTGCCAATGAACCCACCTATGAAAAAGAAGGCTTTTTAGAACTGGGGGTTTCTCCCTTGCAGGCACCAGACAAGCCCACCTATCTGACATTGGACTTTGAAAAAGGTGTTCCTGTGGCATTGGATGGTGTTTCCATGACTGCAAAAGAGATTATTCTGAAGCTCAACCAGTTGGGCGGTGCCAATGGAATTGGTCTTTTGGACATTGTGGAAAATCGGTTAGTTGGTATGAAATGCCGTGGTGTATATGAAACTCCCGGAGGTGCAATTTTATACAAGGCTATGCAGCTTTTGGAAAGCCTGTGTTTGGATAAATATGCAGCACATAAAAAGCAGGAATTGGCAATTTCTTTTGCGGATTTGGTCTATAACGGCCAATGGTATACCCCCTTGCGGAAAGCACTGTCTGCTTTCGTGGATGTACTTATGGAAAATTGCACCGGCACTGTAAAGCTGAAACTTTACAAAGGCAACATCATTCCCGCAGGAATCTGGAGCAAATATTCTTTGTATGACCCAGAGATTGCAACCTTTGAGGAGGATGAAGTATACCATCAGGCAGACGCAGCCGGATTTATCAATCTGTTTGGCTTGCCCATTCAGGTACAAGCAAAGGTAGACGCAAAACAAAAGGCATAAAAGGGCTTTTTTGCATAGAAAAGGGAAAGAGAAAGTGGAATTGGGGTGCTTGGGGGAAAGGGCACCCCATAGCAAAAAGGAGAAAAGGGTATGGAAAAGCTGTGGGCAGGACGGTTTGCAAAGCAGGCAGACAAAATTGCAGATGACTTTAATTCTTCCATTGGTGTGGATTGCAGAATGTACCAGCAGGATATTACAGGCTCTATGGCTCATGCAGCCATGTTGGCAGCCTGTGGCATTCTCTCACCAGAGGATGCAGAGGAAATTACCAAAGGGCTGGAAGGCATTTTGCAGGACATCAACAGCGGAGCTTTGCAGTTGGACATGACTGCCGAGGACATTCACATGTTTGTAGAAGCAGAGTTGACCAAACGCATTGGGGACACCGGAAAGAAATTGCACACAGCCCGCAGCCGAAATGACCAAGTGGCTCTGGATTTGAGAATGTATCTAAGAGAGGAATGTAAAGCCATTGAAGGTCTTTTGAAAGATTTGATACGGGTGGTTTTGAAACAGGCAAAGGAGAACATAGATGCCATTTTGCCGGGATACACCCACTTGCAGCGTGCCCAGCCCATCACCTTCGCCCAGCATTTACTGGCATATATCGCCATGTTTCAGAGAGATATCCAGCGGTTGCAGGATGCGTCAAAACGGATGAATTTCAGCCCATTGGGAAGCTGTGCCCTAGCAGGTACTACTTACCCTACCAACCGCAGTATGGTGGCGCAAGCATTGGGCTTTGATGGCATTACCTCCAACAGTATAGATGGTGTTTCGGACCGGGATTTTTGTGTGGAAATTCTCTCTGCACTGTCGGTTATTATGATGCACCTGTCCCGGTTTTCGGAAGAAATTATCTTGTGGTGCTCTTGGGAATTCCGCTTTGTGGAACTGGATGACAGCTATACCACCGGCTCCAGCATTATGCCACAAAAGAAAAATCCCGATATGGCGGAATTGGTGCGGGGAAAAACCGGCAGAGTATACGGAAACCTCATTGCCACCTTGACCATGCTCAAGGGATTGCCCTTAGCCTACAACAAAGATATGCAAGAGGACAAAGAAGCAATTTTTGATGGGGTTGATACTGTAAAACAATGCTTGAAGGTGTTTATCCCCATGATTGACACCATGAAAACACAAAAACAAGCCATGTATGCTGCTGCCCAAAAGGGGTTTATCAATGCCACGGACTTGGCAGATTATCTGGTGGGAAAAGGATTGCCTTTCCGCAGTGCCTACAAACTGGTAGGGCAGCTTGTAGCATATTGTATTCAAAATAACACCGTATTGGAGCAACTGCCCTATGAAGAATACCAAAAGCAAAGCTCCCTTTTTGAGCAGGATTTGTATAATGCTATCGACCTAAAACAATGTGTGGAAAAGCGGATTTCCCAAGGGGGAACAGGCAGCAGTTCGGTGCAACAGCAAATTGCACAGGTAGAGGAGTTTTTGAAGGCATGAAACAGGTTTTTATTGATGGAAGTGCTGGCACAACCGGCTTACGGTTACAACAGCGGTTACAGCAACGGGAGGACATCTCTTTGATAGAGATTGAACCAGAACACAGAAAAAATCCCCACTACCGCCGAAAGGCAATGGAACAGGCAGATGCAGTGGTACTGTGTTTACCCGACCAAGCAGCAATAGAAGCTGCGGAGTTGTTCAAGGGCTGCAAAGGTGTGTTGTTGGACACCTCCACCGCCCACCGCACTGCACAAGGATGGGTATATGGATTGCCCCAACTGAGCAAAGAGCAAAAGAAGGCCATCCAGCAGGCAAAACAAATTGCTGTACCCGGCTGCCATGCCTGCGGATTTATCGCTTTGGTGCAACCTTTGGTACAACAGGGAATCATAGCCAAAGACCAGCCCCTTTGCTGCTTTTCTCTCACTGGTTACAGTGGAGGAGGAAAATCCATGATTGCCCAGTACCAGCATGCTGATAGAAGCATTTTGCTGGATGCTCCTAGGATGTATGGACTGTCCCAGCAACACAAGCATTTAAAGGAAATGCAAGCCTTTACCCAGTTGCAGCAGTTGCCACTATTTAGTCCCATTGTGGGGGATTTTTATAGCGGTATGGAAGTTGTTGTACAGTTGCACCGCAGCCAATTAAACAAAGGGGATATCAAAGAAATTTGTCACACCTATGCCAACCATTATACCGATGAGGTTATAAAGTTGGTGGAGGATGACCAAGAAGAAGGCTTTTTGTCCGCAATGGCATTTTCTGGAAAAGATACCATGCAAATTACTGTTTGTGGCAATCAGGAAAGAATTTTGCTGGTGGCTCGCTATGATAATTTGGGAAAAGGAGCAAGCGGCGGAGCTGTGGAATGCCTAAACCTTGCATTGGGCATGGAGCAAACCGCCGGTTTACAGCTATAACATAGAGTTTGGGGAGAATGGATAGAGATGGAAGAGATGAAACTCATAGAAGGCGGCGTATGTGCTGCCAAAGGATTTTTGGCAAGTGGTGTTCATTGCGGTATTCGCAAAAATAAGGATAAAAAGGATTTGGCACTGATTTTCAGCCAAAAGCCCGCCGCCGCTGCTGCTGTATATACAGTAAATGCTGTAAAGGGTGCCCCTATTCTGGTAACAAAGCAGCACCTACAAGATGGAATGGCACAAGCCATTATTTGCAACAGTGGAAATGCTAACACCTGCAATGCAAATGGCGTGGAAATTGCCCAGCAAATGAGCCAATTAACCGCTGAGGCACTTCAAATTTCCGAAAAAGATATTGTTATTGCTTCTACTGGGGTCATTGGCAAGCCCTTGGAGATAGAGCCCATTGCACAAGGAATCCCTTCCTTGGTAAAAAATTTGGGTGAGGATAGTCATTCCGCAGCCGATGCCATTATGACCACCGATACCAAACGCAAAGAGGTAGCGGTAGAATTTACCATTGGGGGAAAGGTTTGCCGCTTGGGAGGCATTGCCAAAGGTTCTGGAATGATTCACCCAGATATGGCAACCATGCTGGTATTCATCACTACAGACTGTGCCATCAGCCCTGCCATGCTGCAACAGGCTTTGTCTGGGGATGTAAAAGAAACCTTCAATATGCTTAGCGTAGATGGAGATACCTCTACCAATGATATGGTAACTGTATTGGCAAATGGTATGGCAGGCAACGAGGAAATTTGCGAAAAAGGCGAGGATTTCCAAACATTTATGAAAGCCCTAAACACCGTAACAGTGCACCTGTGCCGTTCCATTGCCGCAGATGGAGAAGGAGCCACCAAGCTGCTGGAATGTAAGGTCACAGGGGCGGCAGATTGTAATATTGCCAAGACCGTGGCAAAAAGTGTGGTTTGCTCCTCTTTGCTCAAGGCTGCTATGTTTGGGGCAGATGCCAACTGGGGCCGTGTGCTGTGTGCCATTGGATATAGCAAAGCTCCTGTGGATGTGCAAAAAATCAATGTGGCATTCCAATCCAAAGCAGGCAAAATTGATGTTTGCAAAAATGGTGCAGGGATTGACTTTAGCGAGGAATTAGCAAAGGAAATTCTATCTCAAGAGGAAATTGAAATTTTGGTGGAACTGCAAAGCGGGGTGTGCTCTGCCACTGCATGGGGCTGTGACTTGACCTATGAATATGTAAAAATCAATGGGGACTACAGAACTTGATGGGGGAGTATATGCAATGAAAATCTGCAATGCAGACAGGGCAAGGATTTTGGTACACGCATTGCCCTACATTCAACAATACAGCGGAAAAATTGTTGTGGTAAAATATGGCGGAAATGCCATGCTCAGCGAAAAACTAAAGGATTCTGTCATGCGGGATATTGTGCTGATGTGGCAGGTTGGTATTCAAGTGGTACTGGTACACGGAGGAGGCCCAGAGATTACAAGCCTTCTGGACAAAATGGGAAAAGAAACCCAATTTGTGGATGGACTGCGTGTGACAGACGAGGAAACTGCACAGGTGGTTCAGATGGTTCTGGCTGGAAAAATCAGCAAAAACCTTGTAAACCTGTTGCAGGTACGAGGAGGAAAAGCCATCGGAATTTCTGGGGTAGATGGTCACATGATTCAAGCACAACCCAAAGACCCACGTCTTGGCTTTGTGGGAGAGGTAACCTCCATCAATACCCAACCTATTTTGGACTTACTAGAGAAGGGCTATATTCCGGTTATCTCTACTGTGGGCTGTGACCCACAGGGCAATCTGTACAATATCAACGCAGATACGGCTGCCGCCCGCATTGCAGGTGAATTACAGGCAGAAAGCCTGATTTCCATGACAGATATTTCCGGCATTTTGCGGGATAAGGATGACCCCAATACCCTCATTGGAGAAATTACCATTGAGGAAGCCCAACAGCTTATAGAAAGTGGCATCGTAGCAGGAGGAATGATTCCCAAAGTGGAATGTTGCATCAATGCCATTCAATGGGGTGTCAATCGGGTATTTATCATTGATGGGAGAATTTCTCACGGCATTTTAATGGAAACCCTTACCGATGAGGGCATAGGCACTATGTTTATCAAAGGAGAAAAAACACCATGACACAAACACAACAATGGGATGAAAGTTATATTGCACATACATACTCTCGTTTCCCCATCACTTTGGTAGAGGGAAAAGGCTCTATTTTGAAGGATGACCAAGGAAACCGCTATATTGATTTGGGAAGTGGAATTGCTGTCAATACCTTTGGGGCAGCAGATTCCCAATGGATAGAAGCGGTATGCCAACAGATGCAAAAGCTATCCCACACATCCAACTTGTACTACACCCAGCCGGCACCACAACTGGCAAAAATGTTGTGTGAGCGCACAGGCATGAAAAAGGTGTTTTTCTCCAATTCTGGGGCAGAGGCAAATGAATGTGCCATCAAAGCTGCCCGCAAATATGCCGCCCAAACCCTAGGCAAAGAATACACCAATATTATCACCCTTGCAGGAAGTTTCCATGGCAGAACCATTACCACCTTGGCAGCCACAGGGCAAGAGGTATTTCATAGTCAATTCCAGCCCCTTACACCGGGCTTTTTGTATGCTGAACCAGAGGATATTGCCCAGATGGAACAGCTTTTAGAGGAAAATCCCTGTGCAGCTATCCTGTTGGAGCCAGTACAAGGGGAAGGCGGTGTAAAAGCCTTGGATTTCGCCTATCTGCAACAGGTGGAGCAGCTTGCCAAAAAGCATGGAGCATTGCTGATTGTGGACGAGGTGCAATGCGGCAACGGTCGCACCGGAAAGCTCTATGGCTATATGCACAGCGGAATCCATCCCAATATCATCACTACCGCCAAAGGGTTGGCTGGGGGCTTGCCATTGGGGGCAACCTTGTTTGATGAAAAAACAGCCAACGTATACCAACCCGGTGACCATGGTTCTACCTTTGGAGGCAATCCCATTTGTTGTGCAGGTGCTATCAATGTGTTGCAGCGATTGGATGAAACATTTTTGCAGCAGGTGGAAGAAAAGTCAAAATTGATTGCGGAAATGCTCACCGGTGCAAGGGGGATTCTTTCAGTAAGCGGTTTGGGCATGATGGTGGGGGTAGAAACCCAAAGAGATGCTTCCAAAATTGTGGAAGAATGTATGCAAAAGGGAGTATTGGTTCTAAAAGCCAAAAATAAAATTCGTTTGCTTCCACCACTGAGCATTTCTATCCGTCATTTGGTGCAAGGTCTACAGGTGCTAAAAACAGTTTGTGCCAAACAAGAGGATTGAGAGAGGGGAAAGTACCATGAATTTAAAGGGAAAAAGTTTTTTGAAGTTGCTGGATTTTACACCAGAAGAAATCCAAGGTTTGATTGACTTTGCAGCAGAGCTGAAACAGCAAAAAAAGCAGGGAATTGCTCATCCTCTCTGCAAAGGGAAAAATATTGTACTACTGTTTGAAAAAACCAGTACCCGCACCCGCTGTGCCTTTGAGGTGGCAGCGGCAGATTTGGGAATGAATGCAACCTACTTAGACCCCTCAGCCTCTCAAATGGGCGCAAAAGAAAGCATTGCAGACACCGCCCGTGTATTGGGCAGAATGTATGACGGCATTGAGTACCGTGGATTTGCACAGGATACCGTAGAAGAACTGGCCGCCTATGCTGGTGTTCCTGTATGGAATGGACTAACAGATGAATTCCATCCAACCCAAATTTTGGCAGATTTTTTGACCATTAAAGAAAAGCTGGGAACCCTAAAGGGCATAAAGTTTGTATACATGGGAGATGCCCGCTTTAATATGGGAAATTCCCTTATGGTTGGTTGTGCAAAAATGGGCATGGATTTTACTGCCTGTGCCCCTAAAGAGTTTTTCCCCAACCAACAGTTGATTGACCAATGCCAAGAAATTGCAAAAGAAACTGGTGCAACCCTTCATTTTGAAGAATCCGTAGAAAAGGCCGTAAAAGATGCTGATGTGATTTATACCGATATTTGGGTATCTATGGGAGAGCCTGCCCAAGTATGGAAACAGCGGATTGAGGCATTACTTCCCTATCAGGTAAATGCAAATGTAATGAAGCAAGCCAAACCCACCGCCATTTTTATGCACTGTTTGCCAGCATTCCACGACCATAAAACCACCATTGGTAAGGAAATTGGAGAAAAATTTGCTTTGGATGGGTTGGAAGTAACCAACGATGTATTTGAAAGCCAACAGTCTGTAGTATTTGATGAGGCAGAAAACCGGATGCACACCATCAAAGCGGTGATGGCAGCAACACTATAACCAAAGAGGGCATACCTTTGTATGCCCTCTTTGTGGTTTTGTTCTCTATATTAAGATATCCATATACCCACATGTTTTATTTATATTTGCTTCACATTGAAAAAGTGCTACAATTTTATAAGACTACAGGCGTATCTGAAAGTATAGGTTTGATACATGATAAAAGCTATTTGGAAGATACAGCGGAAAACAAAAACTTTTGTCTGCCAAAAGGTCAAATTTGCATTTTCAGAAAGCTTTTGAAATAAGGGGATAGCATGGTAAAAAACTTTTTCAATGCTCTTTCTTTGGAGTTCAAGGGATATAATGCCCAAAAACTTTCCAAAGACTTGATGGCAGGTGTTACAGTTGCGGCTGTTGCGCTGCCATTGGCTCTTGCTTTTGGTGTGTCTGCAGGTGCCACTGCCGCTACGGGTCTTGTGACGGCGATTATTGCAGGTATTGTTATTTCAATGCTCACTGGTGGCTATTATCAAATTTCAGGCCCCACAGGTGCTATGGCAGCTATTTTGGGCTCGCTGGTTGCAGGGTATGGACTGCAAGGTGTGTTTATTGCCGGACTGATGAGTGGTGTCATTTTGGTGATTGCTGGTATTTTGCACTTAGGAGAGTTGACCTCCTTTGTGCCATCTCCTGTAATCACTGGTTTTACCTCTGGTATTGCAGTTGTCATTGCATTGGGCCAGATTGATAATTTTTTTGGTACCCATTCGGAAGGTGCCACCGCAGTTGAAAAACTTTTTAGCTACAAAGAGCTGGGATTTACACCAGATTTACCTACTGTTTTAATTGCGGTGTTTGTGGTAGTGTTGATGGTGGTATTCCCCAAAAAGTGGAATGCTATTGTACCTGCCTCGTTGATAGCCATTGTTGTAACAACTGCTTTGACTATGGGCTTGAAGTTGGACATTGCAACCGTTGGCAAAATTCCACAAAGCCTATTTTTAGAGGACAGATTGAGCCTTTCGGGATTTGACTTTTCCAAAGTGCCAGCTTTAATTGCACCAGCCTTTTCCATTGCCATTCTGAATATGCTGGAAAGCCTGTTGTGTGGAGCTTCTGCCGGACGTGCCACAGGGGTGAAATTAAACAATGACCAAGAATTGTTTGCCCAAGGCGTGGGAAATATTGTTTTACCATTCTTTGGCGGAATCCCTGCCACTGCTGCACTTGCTCGCACATCTGTTGCAGTGAAGTCTGGTGCTGTCACTCGTCTAACCGGTGTGTTCCATGCGGTTGGTCTGCTAATTATGATGTTTGTTCTTGCCCCAGTTATCCAGTATGTTCCCCTTGCCGGTCTTGCTGGTGTGCTTATGGTGACAGCATGGAGAATGAACGAATGGGAAGCTATCAAGTATATCTTCTCCCACAAGTTCAAGGGAGCTATCTCCAAGTTTGTTGTCACAATGATTTTCACAATTTTGTTTGATTTGACAGTGGCGATTATTGTGGGCGTTGGTCTATCTTTGGTGCTCATGCTTGCCAAACTGAGCAAGCTGGAAATTAACTATGAGCGTGTGGACATGGGTAGACTGGGCTGTGATGATGACACCTTGAAAGAGCGTTATAAAAATGCAATGGTGGCATATATCACAGGGCCATTGCTGTTTGCCAATACCAATGTACTGGAGGAGTTGCCCGAAAAAGTAGCCGACTGTGACACAATGCTTCTTTCCATGCGAGGAGTATCCTCCATTGATGTGTCAGCAGTTCAAACATTGTTGCCTATTTTGCGCCAGCTTAAGGAAAAGGGTGTTACCATCATGATTTGTGGTTTGCCCCCAGCATCCATGAGTATGCTTTCTAGGGCAGGAATCACAGATTTACTTGGGGAAAACGCATTCTATTGGAGCGTTGAAAAAGCCTTGTTGGAAAACCATTCAGAGGCAAAAGGCTAAAATATAAGAGGTCTTGCCTAGACAGCATGACCTCTTTTTTGGCAGTTAAAAGGGTTTTTGACATTTTATTAAAAGAAAATCTGGTTTATGAAAGCATTTTTGATACCTTGGATACTGTTCTATAATCTGTTGTGAAGGAAGGGGTTCTTTTACAGCTTGTATAGAAAAACCAGCTTCCAACAGTGCGGAGAAAATATCTGAAAAGGAACGATGATATTTTACTACATCATCTACCAACCAATCTACCTTTCTTTCCCCAGTCATGCCATATCCAGATAGACGATATCCAATAACCTCCTGAGAATTATTTTGTTCCCAACAGGGATTTTTGTCCAAAATGGCAGTGGTCAAGGGATGTTCTTGGGAGAAAAGAAAGATACCTCCGGGCTGCAAAAGCTGAAAAATATCCTTTGCCAATCGGGAAAAATCTTCCACATAATGCACAGCCAAAGAGCTGACTACAACATCAAAGTGATAGGGGAGAGCCACAACATATTCCATAGGCAACCGAAAAAACTCCACACTATCAAAAGGGTTTTCTTTTTTTGCCATCTCCAGCATATTCTGAGAACAATCAATGCCAACGATTTTCTTTGCCCCACGGGAGACAAATTCCTTGCAATTTTCTCCCCAGCCACAGCCCAAATCCAACACTGTTTTGTTGGATAGGTCGGGAAGCAGCGCAAACAATGCAGGTTGTTCTATCAATCGGTTGGCAGAGGAGGCATTCTCTCGTAGATGCTTATATCCCTCAAAAAAATCGGGATGGTCATAAATATTTTGCACCAAAATGGTTTGTCCTCCTATTTTTCTGTATTATGTGGAAGAACTTTCTAAGCTAGCAAGGTATTTGCTGGGAGGAATCCCCTTTGCTTTTTTAAACACACGAGAAAAATAAAACTGGTCAAAAAAGCCTACACTGACAGCAATTTCTGCAATGGAAAGCTGGGAATTTTTCAGCAGAGAGCAGGCCTCTGAGATGCGATAACTGGTAAGGTAATCAATGGGGGATTGCCCCACATTGCTCATAAACACCCGATATAGGTGGCTGCGGCTTACCCCCACAGCCTTGGCGATGTCATCAATACTAATGTCATGGAAATAGTTAAATTGAATAAATTTGATGGCTCCATGAACGTATTGTGCACTGGAGGTGTTGTTGCGAGGATTTTGTGCCAATGCCTCTTGGGTTAAATGGGCAATAAACAGGTATAGGTGACCAATCATAGCGGTTTCATTCACCGAGGAAGAACCTCTGTTTTCAAAAATCTGCAACAGTTCAAAACTTACCTTGTCAAAATTGGCGCAGTGATGAACAGGTGCATTTTCCCAAAAGGGAAGCTGAGAAACCAACCGATTGGCACAAGCACCATTAAAACCAACCCAAGCATATTCCCAAGGGTCGTTTTGGTCGGCAGTATAGGTAATCAGCTGGTTGGGTTTGGCAAGAAACAAATCTCCTTGTTTTAGGGTGTATTCTTTGCCAGATACACAATAGCTGCCCTTTCCTTTTAAAATCATGTGAATTAGATAGTGGTCACGAATACCGGGGCCCCATGTATATCCCCCTTCACACCGCTGAATGCCACAATTAAAGATAGACAAAGAAACATTTTCTGTATAATTTTGTTTAAAGGATTGTTTGTATAAATTGGACAAGAAAAATCACCTCGAACAAAAGGAATGGCTGGAATGGCTTTTGATAAAGACATTATAGCAAAACCGTCAACAAAAGTCCATGTTGATGTGAAAAAAGCCTGTTTACAAAGCCAGAATATTCTTTATAATGAGAATAGGAAATGATAAATGGGCGGGAGCTCTGCTTTGCCGCCTTGGATAAAATAGAGAAAGGATTTTTTCAGTATGGCAAATGTAACACAACTGATGGAAAAAATTATTGCTGGTGAGTATGACACATCCTTTACCAAGTTGTATGGCTCTGGGCAACTGGAAGCACAAAAACAGCGATACATAAAGGCTTTGGAGAGTTTTGCCAAAGAATATGGCACAGAACGGGAAGTTGCCTTGTATTCTGCCCCCGGCCGCACTGAAATTGGTGGAAACCATGTAGACCACAACAATGGTGTGGTAATGGCAGCCGCTGTGGATTTGGATATTATTGCAGTAGTAAGCCGCAATGATGACAATGTTGTTCGGCTGAAATCGGAAGGTTTTGATAAGCCTTTTGAGGTGGATTTGTCTGTAATGGAACCCCAACAACAGGAAATGGGCAGCAGTAATGGACTGATTCGTGGTGTTGCTGCTGGCATTCTGCAAAAGGGTGGCAAAGTTGGCGGCTTTGACGGCTATAGTACCAGCTCCGTGTTGAGTGGTTCAGGTCTGTCCAGTTCTGCGGCCTTTGAGGTTGTTATCGGTGCTATTTTTGTAGGGGAATATGGTAATAGCAATATTGACCAAGTAGAGATTGCAAAAATCAGCCAGTATGCGGAAAATGTATTCTTTGGTAAGCCTTGCGGCCTGATGGATCAAACTGCTTGCGCAGTGGGTGGAGCAATTACCATTGATTTTGCAGACCCCACACAGCCCATTGTAAACAAAATTGCTTTTGATTTGGAAAAGCATGGCTTTGCATTATGCATTACCGACACAAAAGGCAGCCATGCAGATTTGACCGACGACTATGCAGCTATTCGCAGCGAAATGGAGCAGGTAGCTGCATTCTTTGGCAAAAAGGTTTTGCGTGAGGTATCTGAGGAGCAAGTATTTGACAATTTGGCAGCTTTACGGGAACAGCTTGGTGACCGTGCTTGCCTGCGTGCAATGCACTTCTTTGCAGAGTGCCGCCGTGCAAAAGAGCTGTATACCGCTGTAGAGCAAGACCGTTTTGCAGACTTTTTGGCACACATTATCCAAGGTGGACATTCTAGCTTTGAGTATAACCAGAATGCCTACAGCATCAAATCTCCCAAAGAGCAGGGAGTAGCTTTGGGTGTAGCAGTTTCTCAGCATATTTTGGAAGGAAAAGGCGCATGGCGTTTGCAGGGTGGCGGCTTTGCCGGAACCATTCAAGCCTTTGTTCCTTTCTCTATGTTGGAAACCTACAAAACCCAGATTGAAAAGGTATTTGGCGAGGGTGCTTGTTATGTGCTGAATGTGCGCAACTATGGTGCAGTTGCTGTTACCACTGATATGTAATGCAGCCATTGGGGAGATAAATACTATATAGCCGATTCATCTCAAACAAGGGATGAATCGGTTTTGTTATCTGTAAACAAATTTGTTGAGCAGTTTGAAAGGAGAGAAAAGATGAAACGTGCTTTTTTGATTGACTTTGAAAATGTAAAATCCGCTGGTTTAGCGGGTTTAGAACACCTTACCACTGCTGATGAGGTCATTATTCTTTATAGTGCAAATTCCAATACCATTAGTTTTGAAATGCACCAGAAAATCATGGAAAGTCCGGCCTGTGTAGACTATTACCAGATTCGCAGAGGTGGAAAAAACTCGCTGGATTTTCAGTTATCAAGCCTGTTGGGATATTTGCTAGGAACTGGAGAATATAGCCATCTATACATTGTTAGTAATGATGGCGGCTTTGATGTTTTGCGGGATTTTTGGACAAGTGGTTTTGTAGAAACCCAGTGTATTGTATACCGTCGTGGAACACTGGAAAATTGCCTTGCCCATAGCAGATTGTTGGAATCAGAGCAAGTACCCCAGTTGGAGCCAGTGTCCACCCCTGAAATTGTAGTTGTTCATCCAACTCCTGTGATAGAAGAAGTATCACAGCCTGTAACATTGGAACAAAACGAAGATGAGCAACAAGAAAAGGAAGCTATAGTAGAAAAGCAAGGAAAAACAGCTAAAGTAGAAGCCCAGCCAAAACCCAAAAAGCAAAAACAGCCCCAAACCAAAACATCAGAACAACCACCCAAAAAACCAGCACAAGACAAACAGGAAAGAGAAGACATTCTGGAAATTTTGGCAAAAAGCCAAGGGAAGCAGGAATTTTATAGAAAATTGATTGCAAAATATGGGCAGAAAAAAGGGCTGGAACTTTACAGAACTGTAAAATCAGAATACACCAATCTGAAAAAAGAAATGGAAAATAGATAAAAAATAGCGGCTGTGGTCTTTCCTGTTTGGAAAAATCACAGCCGCTATAGATATTACAGCTTTATCCAGAAATGGATAGCATAAAACTCATAGCAACAATAGAAAGGGGAATACTGATGGAATTGGCAATGGCAGAAAGTTGCCCGTCTGCACCAGCATTTTCGGTGAGGAGAGGGGCGGAACTTGCAATAGGTGCCACCAAAACCACCATAAGTCCTTGTTTTACCGCCGCTGGCAAAGGCAGTAAAAATACACAAAATGCCATACAGAATTTTAGACCATAGCGAGTAATCAACAATAGAAAAAGGTCTTTTGCCCCAGTTTTTGGCAATCGAATATCAAACAAAATACCAATGCTCAACATAGCCAAAAATCCGTTGGCACCTCCCGCCAAAGCGGTTACCTCCAATACCATAGAGGGCAAAGAAATATGAAGGAGAGACAAAACAATTAACAGGATATAAGTGAGAAAGGTGGGAGTGGTAAAAATTTTTCGAAACATGGGCTTGAGGGAAAAGGCTTTGCCACTGCCCATAATTCCATCTGCCACAGCCACATTTACACCATAGGTCATCATTGCCACTGCAATATCAAACATACACAAAGCAGCAAAGCCATCTGCCGCAAGCATACCTGTTAAAAAAGGCATTGCAAAATTGCCCACATTGTAGGAAGAAAGATTTAGTGCAAAAAAAGCTCTTTGCTTGGGGCTTTGTTTGGCAGATAATAATAAACCAGTTAATAATAAGATGAGGTTGGCAGCAAGACCAATACCAAAACTTGCCACCAAAGCGGGAGAAAGGGTCACGCCTTGGAACCCATTGACCACTGCACAAGGAAGGGTAATGTACAAAATAAGAGAGGATAAAAAGCGGCTGTCGGAAGTACGGAATAGATTGGTGCGCTTTCCCACATAACCCATAAGCAGCACAATAATATACAAAAATGTTCGAGTCAATACAGGGGACATAAGAAAAGGTACTCCTTGCTGTTTTTTCTGGATATAGGAAGATATTGGTTGAAAAATATTCTGTTAACAAGTATACCTATAAATGGACAAAAGGTAAAGAAAAAAGCATTGCAAAAGCTGCGGCAAACCATTGTAAAAGCTGTGCGATGTAACAGAAAAAGCTGTTAATGCTCAAAAAAGATTTTGTTTTATTAAAATAGCGATATAACGATAGAAAAACAGAAGCGACAAAAAAACAATCAATTTTTGTGTAAATTGATACTGGTTTTTATTGTGCAATCTGTTATAATTAAATCAACAGAAAGGCAAAAACATAGCAATAGAATACAAAATGTGGTTGCTTTTCTTATTTTCTCCAATAAGGGGGCACAGATATGAAAATCACGTATACAGGCAGAAAAGTTACCTTAAAACCTGCTTTCATCGAGAGGACAGAAGCTGCACTGGCAAAGCTGGACAAATTCTTTTCTGAGGATGCCCAAGCTCAGGTGACAGTCACCGTAGAAAAAGACCGGCAAACAGTAGAAATTACTGTGCGTGACAAAGGTGTTTCTGTTCGTGCAGAGCGTGTACAGCCCCGCATGGAGGATGCACTGGATGAGGCAGTAGATGTTCTGGGTCGTCGAATTGTGAAAAACCGCAAACGGCTAAACACCAAGCTGTGCCGGCCAGCATTTACAGAAACCTATGCCGAACCACCAGAGGAAGAGAAATATGATGTTATCCGTGAAAAGCGTTTCCATGTAAAGCCATCTACAGTAGAAGAGGCTATTTTGGAAATGAACCTGCTAGGTCATAGTTTCTTCCTGTTCCGTGATGCAGAAACCGACGAGGTAAATGTAGTCTATCGCCGTGCCGATGGAACCTATGGATTACTGATTCCGGAACGTTAAATTTCGCTATTTCCTTTCTCATAAATCTCTTTTATCCCCCAAAGCACAAGCGGCCCGCCTAAAAAGCGGGTCGCTTGTGTTTTATACTACAAAAAAGCCCAAGGGTACTGAATCCCTCAGGCTTTTTTGTGGTAACCCCACTGGTTTTAGTATCTGTTGAAAGAGCGAAAATCAACCAAAATTGAAAGGAGAAAGAAAACACAGTAGGGGAAAAGCAAAAGAAAATTATAGTGCGGCAAATCCTGCGCCAAAGTCACGGCATTCTTTCAAACCGTCCTCATCGGGGGTATTGTTTACAATCAAACCTTCATTGTTATACAATACAGCACCAGCAGCCACTACACGGTCTTGCCAATCACGCATCCACTGGCCGTCACCCCAATCGTAAGAGCCAAACAAAGCCACTTTCTTGCCAGAAAGGGAGGATTCTAACCCAGCAAAGAAGGGTTCAAACTCGCTTTCTTCCAATACCTCGGCACCCATGGCAGGGCAGCCCAAAGCAAGAAGGTCAGCGGAAAGAGCATCTTCCGCAGAAGCGGCTGCCACAGGCAGAATGTTTACCTCGGCCCCTGCGTTTTTGGCTCCTTCTGCAATGGCAGAGGCCATCAGTTCAGTATTTCCGGTAGCAGACCAATAAATAATAGTAAGACGTTTCATAGTAATTAAACTCCTTTTTGTAATTTTATAAAAACTCGCTATGCAACAGCAAACATTTTGATAATAGAATGCCCTTGCTGTACACGGCGACATAAAGCATTACGACACTGGTCAAAACGATGGAAAAGATGTTGTGCATGTTCTGGATTGTTGTATACTTTCCAGTATCCACAAAGCTGAAAATCCTTTCCTTTGTGGGTTTGGAAACCAATAACATCTTCCACAGGATAGCCAAGGAAAAGCCCAATTTCATGGGGGAAGTCAGCACTTTGAGAAAAGCGGAAGGACAAATGCTGAAGTAGACATTGTACATCTTTGCACAAAGGGTACCCATCTTGCAGCAAAAGCTGCTGAACCTCTGGTTGAAAAAGTTGTTTTGCCAAATGTTTTTCCCGATACACTAACAATAGATATCGTTGGCTACATTCGCAAAGCACACAAAAACGGATATCAGTAGAAGAAAGAGCTTGTTGATATTCCCACAAGGTGGCTTGAAAAGAGGGAAAGTCTTTCTTTTGGCAACTAACCAGATTGGATGCTTTGATACCCGTCAAGGCTGGTGCACAATGGTTTGCAAGTTGTTGTTCAAAAAGTACAGACAAAAGAAATACCTCCTTCTTTTTGGTTAGTTTAAACTAACTTTTTGAGAATGATGAACGCCCAAGCTTTTGTTGGGCGTTGGTTAGTATCAACTAACTGATGTCATATTACCACGAGAAAAGCTGTTTGTCAACAGTTTTTTCAAAAAAATATATATGCTTTAGTCACACAAAAAACTATTTTGAATCATCAGCTTAACAATTTCTTTATCTGTTTCCTGCATTCCTTGAGAGGCGAGAATACCAACACAGCGGATTGTTTCTTCCACATCTTTCTTTACAATACCATCTCCATTGACAAACTGTTGTCCATCCTTGTACATAAAATATCCCAAAATGCCAGCTTCCACAGCACAAGCAATTTTTGCAGCACAAGATGCCTTCGCACCATCGCAAATAGTGCCAGAGATGATAGCAAGGCTATTGACCAATGTGTGTGCAATCTCCTCATAGCGTCCACCGTGGAGGTAAGCAATGCCAGCTCCGGCCCCACATCCGGCACCCACGGCCCCGCAATAGGCAGACAGCCGACCGATGCCCTCTTTGATGTGTAAAGTACAGAGATTTGAAACAACGAGGGCACGGTATAATGTTTCCTGCGATACAGCCAACTCTTGCCCATAGATAATTACAGGAACAGAGGCGGTAATACCTTGGTTGCCACTTCCAGAGTTAATTACTACAGGCAATTCGCAACCATTCATTCGAGCATCTGAACCAGCAGCAGCAAAAGCCTTTGCGCGGATTTTTACATCTTTTTCACCGTATGTGTGTAATAGTACCTTTCCGATATTAGCACCATAGCCATGACGAATCCCTTCCTCTGCAATAGCCATATTGTAGGAAATCTGTTGTTTTAAAACAGCTTCCACATCTTCTATTTTCACAGTGTCAGCAAATTCAATAATGTCTTTTACTGTTAACAAGGATTTATCTGCCATAGAATCTCGGCTTTTGCCTGTAATTTCTTTGGACATCAGAGATTGTCCATTGTGCTTTACAGAAACTACATTTGTATGGTAATCCACAATCCGAACACAAGCAGAATGCTTACCATGATATATAGTAATTGTTAGGTCAAAAATATGGTCAGATTGGGAAAACTCCACCGAGATGGGAACCTGTTGCAAATATTCACGAATCTGTTGGATTTGCTCTTGGGTGACATGAGAAATTACCTCCAGTTGCTGGGTGGCATCTCCTGCTATCAATCCTGCTGCACAAGCTGCCTCCAATCCTCTCAGTCCTCCTGTGTGAGGAACCACTACACTTTTTACATTTTTAATGATGTTTCGGCTTGCTTCTATTACCACACGGTCAGGGAGCTTGTTCAAGGCATTGCGAGCGATGGCAGCAGCATAAGCCACTGCAATGGGTTCGGTACATCCCATTGCAACGAGCAATTCATCTTTTAAAATTTGCACATAGGTATTGTATAGTGTTTGATTCATAGTTTCCTCTTTTCTAAAGCCATTAAATACAGCTTGTTTTCTTTGAAAGTAGTTTTTATTTCCCCCAATAGCAACACAATATTTTCAGAATATGCTAGGAGCTGCAATTTATCTGGTATTACAAAAAAATCATACAGCAACCCAACGAAAGGACAATGAAAAAACAGGCATTTGTGGAAAACTTGTCCGAAAAGACAGAATACTGTATAAATCCTTGGGGAAAACCATGGTAATATTTCATGAAAAACACAGGGTAAAGTTTAAGAATCTCCAAAAAACTGGATAATTATTCCTTGATTATGGGAAATATTTCCATTTCTGTTGCAAGAATTGGAAATATATGGTAAAATCAGTGCTGTTAAGGGAAACGCACAACAGGAGGACTAAAAACATGGAAAGCATCGAATTTATTATGACTCCCACTGAACAAAGTGAACAATGTATCCAAAGCCTCGCAAAGCGTGGGATACATGTCACTGTTTGTGAAAGAAGTGGAGAGGCTGCTTTGAAAGCAATTTTAGAAAAACGCCCCAAAGCTGTATTACTAGAAGCCTTTTTGCCAGAATTGGATGCCATTGCCATCAAACAAAGATGTGAGGCAGCAGGTTTGACAGGTATTTTGTTTTTTGCCATGGGCGGATTCCAAAGCAGCGCAATGGAACAACAGCTTATGGATGCAGGATTCTCTTTCTATTTTGTAAAGCCCTTCCATCCAGAAGTTTTGGTACAACGTTTGGTGGGAATGCTTGCAGCTGCCGCAAAGCCTGTAAAAGCTGTAAGCGAAGAAATGCAGGTCACTGAGATTCTCCATCAAATTGGAGTTCCCGCACATATCAAAGGCTATCAGTTTTTGAGAGATGCAATTTTACTTACTACCACTGAGCCAGAATATATCAATGCAGTGACAAAACGCCTATATCCCGAAATTGCCAAAGAAAACGCCACAACTCCTTCTCGTGTGGAACGAGCCATCCGCCATGCCATTGAGGTAGCTTGGGATAGAGGAGATGTAGACATCCTCAATAGCTATTTTGGGTATACCATTCATAACCTGCGTGGAAAACCCACAAACTCCGAATTTATTGCTATGATTGCCGATAAAATGCGTTTAGAGAAGAAAAGCAATCAAACGGCATAAAAAATCTATACCAAAACATAGCACACATCCTTTTGCCCCAAAGGTAGTAGGATGATGTGCTTTTTTGTTTTTTAATCAGCTTTAAAAAAGCCGCCAACAGCAAAACCATTGGCGGCATAACCATACACTATCAGCGATTCAAAGCAAGGGGAGTAATCTTGCAGTACTCTTCAATAGAGCCTTTTTTGCGGAAGCAATCCAAAATTTGTTTGCCCACAGGATGCAATTCTTCACAATCGTACTCTTCCAGCTCTTTTGCAAAGAAATCATACAAAATCTTAGCACCCTTGTCATATCCAGCATTGCCCAAAGTTTCCTGTTTTTCAGGCATTAGGAACTTGGAAGGAATGCTTTGACCGTCTACTTTCATTTCGTTGAGAGCATAGCCCATCAAAGCACAGCGGGCAGGAGTGAGGCGGTCCATTTTCATGTTAACACCACCACGGCGGGCCAAATATTCACGAGCAATCCACTCAGCAGAAAAACCGATATTAAACACACCAATGTGCTGATTGGGAATTAGAACATAGTGGGTATTGGGACAGCTCAAAATTTGCTCCAGCAATAAGTTTGCTTGCTTTACCTTTTGACCAGTAGCAAAAGGCCAGTAGGAGCCAACGCCCTCACTTGCCAAAAGAGAATTGCCGCTGATGCTGGGATTGTTAAATCCACGGGGAGCAACCAAACGCCACAACCATGCCAAAGCGGGGGGAATAATGTGCATTAAACCCATAATGCCATAGTCAGGGTGAGCAGCAGTCGTGGGAGGCATACGAACGCCAAAACTCCGTACATCTACCTCTACAGGGCTAGTAACAATATTGTCGACCTGTTGACGAGGAACAATAACACGAGGGTTGGGGCAGGGCTTTCCATTGGAATCCAATGTGTGCTCCCATACCAAGCAGGTAGAATCGGGTACACCTTCGATGTTAAAGAATACCAACGGTTCTTTGCTATGAATGGTAATACGCTCGTACATGGGGTCGGTGCCATAGGCAGTAATGCCATCTACACGCAAGAACCAACCATCCTCACCATCGTACAAAGCCAACTTTCCGCTTTTGCTTTGGAAAGAAGGATGACAGATTGCCATATCATCAGTAACAGGGTGAATGGTACAGGTGTCGCTCATGCTTAGGTAGTGATGCTCCCCAGTTTCCCTATGTACTCCCAACAAAACACGACCATCCGAAACACGATGTACATCCTGCAACAATTCGCTTTTTCCGCCACCAGATGCGCCTTCGTGCATCATTACCATTTCATTTTCATAGGGGGTAATGATTCTTGCAGCAGAGGCGTGAGCAGTAACCCAGTCTTCTTGTTCGCCAATGTCCAGCAGTACACTGTAAATTCCCTTTTTGGCAGAGGGGCCGGGGTACAGGTTGTACGCATAAATTTCGTGGCAATCATCCAAACGATTATGAACGCATACTTGTCGGCCATTGAAGTGAGTGTGACGGAAAGGGGGAGCCACATAAACAATGGCACGAGGCTTAAAGTTTTCTACAGTCTTTGCATTTACAAAAGCCTGCAACAAGGACAAAGCAAAAGCAAAAAAGGCTGCATTTCGTGGGCAAACAAGCAAAGCAGGATAGCCATAATCATGGCCGCCAGCCATAAAGGGAACTAGAATCAATTCCTGTTTTGCCAGCCATTTGTATGTGTCTTTCTGCAAAGAGTCAAACTCATAGCCATATACGTCTTTAAAGCGGGGTTTGTCAGTGGGTTTGTCGTCAGAAATGCGCATACAATCAGGGTCACGACGACGCATATAGTCCTCAGTAAAGTTTACTACTGCGCCATTTTTGCAGCGGGCAACACTTGCCTCCTTCACTGGTTTTCCATCTACATCATACACCACATCAATGCTACCAGTGGCAGCATTGCCAAAAATGAGCTTAAAAAGCATTTCTTTCGATTCAGGTATTACCACGCTTGGGCTGTTGTTGAGAATCAACTCCAGCTCAGGCTTCAAGATGAACTTTTCCAACAAAACATTCATGTGAAAACCCCTTTCTTTCTTATAGTTTTACTAATTATTATACTATACTATTTGGCGCAAAAATGCAAACCCCCGTTCCCACAACAATGACGCAAGTAGGTTAAAAAATTAGAAATTTGCAGAAATACAAACAAGATAGATTTTTTCAATAGCAAGGACAGGTTTATTATTGAAAGATAAAAACAATATTTTCTTTATAAAAATAATATTTTTTGTTTTGTAAATTCATTCTGCCGATAAAAGTAAACCAAAGGTGGAAGCAAACACTATACAATCTTTTATGACTGGATGAGAATATCCAAATCTACCACAAGGCAATCTGGTCGAGAAAAAAGCTGTTGCAAAAAAGGGGTGTATTCCTTTCGCAACACAGCAATAACACGCTTATTTTCAAAAAGCTGTAAAATAGCTTGCTGGAAACAGGGCACAAACTCTTCCAAATAGCCAATTTCATCAATACCAACCCATGGGGAAGAACAACTTTTTAGCTGGTGTACAGAGGATACAGCTAACTGCTCAAATGCCCACTTGCAAGGCTCCATTCTAGGATTTCCCCGACGAGCAGCCACAAAGCAAAATCCATTTTCAGGAGGTTGCATCCCCACTTTGGAGGGCTGACCTTCTGTATCACGCACTAAAAAAGAGCGCAGAACAGGCACAGATAGTTCTTGTATCAACTGGTCAAATAGAGTGCTTTTCCCAATTCCTCGGCTGCCGGTTAAAAGTAGGCTCTTCTTGTTGGAATTTTTCAAAGTAGACATCGTATAGTCTTTCAGCTTGTTGGTTGCAGGCCTGTATATATTGTTCATAGCAATCCATCAACTCCAATGCTTTGGCAGTGAGGCAGCTACCGCCTCCATGCTTTCCTCCAATTTTTCGCTGTATCAATGCAAATCCAAGGGCACTTTCTGCCCTCTGCACCATAGAAAGTGCCTTGCTATAAGATAGTTCCATCTCTTTGGCGGCTGCTCGCAAACTGCCCACAGATTCAATTCCCTTCAATAGGCGATATGGGCCGGGCCCAAAAAAACGCCCTTCATCATTCCAAAAGGAAATGTTCATCTTCAGATTCATCCGTATCCCTCCAACCCACCAAATATTGTCCCCACTGTTTCGCCAATCGGATGTGGCTGTAAATGTCCTGCAATGCAGATTCTATCATTCTATCAGAACACTGAGAAATTTCCAACTGATGCAGAATTTTTCCTTTCTGCATAATAAGCAGATGGTCAGCATATTGTAAGGCGATGTCCGGCTGATGGGTGCAAAATAGGGCAATGGATTGGTGTTTTTGCACATGATGCCGAAGCTGTGCCATCATTTTGTGATGGTTTTGGAAATCCACTGCACTATCTGCTTCATCCAATATCAACAGGTGGGCAGAGCGTGCTAAGGTTCGGGCAAAAAATACAAGCTGTTGTTGCCCACCACTAAGGGTTAAAAAGTCCTGTTGTGCCAACTGTCCAATACCTAAACTTTCCAAAGCGGCTTGGGCCTGTTGATATTGTTTTGCAGATGGTTTTTCAAAGGGTGCAAGAAAAGGATAAAATCCCATAGCTACCACTTCAATGGAAGGCAAATGCAGGTTTGCAGTGGTGTTTTGCCCTAAATAGGCGATGGTTTGTCCTTTCTTTTTGCTAGAAAGCTGGGAGATACTTTTCCCATTGACCAAACAGGTTCCTGTAAAAGGTTGAAGTCCACAAATTGCACGAAGCAAAGTAGACTTTCCGCAACCATTTGCCCCCAAAATTCCATATACACCACTGCCTTTTATATGGAGATTGACTCCTTTTACAGCATAGAAATTTTGATATTGACAGCTTAGATTTTCCAGTTGTAGTTCAGTCATGGAATCCCCCTTTTCTGCATAACACCAAAAATAAAAAGGGTGCCCCTACAAAGGATGTAATAATGCTTACAGGCAATTCTCCTTGTGCAATGCTGCGCGCCAAAATATCCGCTGTCAACAGTAGACCGCCACCCACCAAACTGGAAAAAACTATCTGCCGAAAACGACTGGTTTTTAACAATAATCCTGCAATATGGGGAGCCAACAAGCCAATAAATGAAATCAACCCCACCATACTTACCACAGCACCTGTAAGCAAGGTAGCCAAAAACAGCACTTCCCACCGGAGGACTGCCACAGGAACCCCTAGCATTTGGGCATCCTCTTGGTGCAGGTGCAACATGAGAATGGGACGGTGCAGCAAACAAATGATAACAAGAGCAATCACAACAAAGGGTACAGAGGCGGCAAATTTGTCTGCGGTTACATCGGCAAAGCTGCCCATTGTCCAAAATTCAATGGCGGCTAATTGTTTCTCTGGGTCGGCTGTGAGCTTTAAAAACATCAGTAGGGCTCGTGTCAAAGCATTTACGGCAATTCCTGATAATACCACACTGGAAAGATTGCTTTTTCCCGAAATCGATGCCAACACCAAACAGCAAACCACAGCCAACAATCCTCCCACAAAAGAGCAAGCAACCACAGTAATGCCAGCACCACCAAAAAATAAAATAGCAACCGCAGCCCCCACAGAGGAACCAGAGGCAACACCAATCATATCTGGGGATGCCAAGGGGTTTTGGAATACCCGTTGAAATAAACTTCCAGCCACACCAAGGGCAACACCTGTGGTAAGAGCCATCAGGGTGCGGGGCAACCGCAGCACAAAAAATACACGGTTTTCCATAGGTTCAGAAAAAATTTTTTCCCACTGCAAGGGGTATCTACCCACCATCAAGGAAATGCCAAAAGCAGCCCCAATAAAAATTAGGGCTGCCAAAAACAAATATTTGTGAGAAACAGAGGGTCTCATTTTATTCACCACTTAGCATGGCAGAAGTGGGAGTAAAGCCGTAAAATTCGCTATAAAAGCTGGTAGCATCTTGTTGGAATTGCTCTGAGGTGTATACATCCTCATGGAGAACACTTGCCATCCACAAGCTGCCCAAAATCGCACTGGGAACAGGGGAATCCCATGCCTCAATGGAGGAAGGCATTTGATATACCTTGCCATTTTTTACAGCATCCAACTGGCTTAGTTGGGCGTCTTGCATAAGTTCTTCTTTGGTGTAGGAAGCCTCTGGTGCAATAACAATCACAGAGGGATTCCATGCTAAAAGCTGTTCATAAGAAATTTCGCTCCAGTAGGTGTCTTCCAATTCCGCAGCAACATTGACACCGCCACCCAGTTCAATCAAGGTGTTTTGATACATTTTTGCTCCAGCAGTGTTCAAAAAGCTGCTATTGCCAGCCAGATATACAGATGGCTTTTCAACATCTTGGAAAGAGGTTTGCAAAAATTCTTGCTTTTCTTTGGTGAAGTTCAAAATTTTCTCTGCTCGTTCACTGCTTCCGGTAGCCTGTCCCAGCATGGTTAAGGTATCCGCAAGTTGCTCCAAATTTTCGGGAGATACCACAATGGAAGGGATACCCAATTCCTCCAAATCTTCTGCGCTATCCTTCAACTTTACAGGCAAGATAGCAAGGTCAGGTTTCAACGCAGCACAGCCCTCTAAATCAAATTCTTTTGCAGTGCCTACATTGGGCAGCTCCAACAAAGTGGGGGCAGCAAGGCTATAAATGGGGCGAGTGTCTGCCTTGGCTTCAATGCCTACCAATTTCTCTGTCTGGCCCAATGCCATCAACATAGAACTGGTGATGTAATACCCACTTACCAAGGTTTCAGGCTCTTTTTCAATGGTTACTTCTCGGCCTGCTGCGTCAGTAATGGTAACAGGAAAAGTTGCCTCAGAACTGCTCTGGGATTGGCTTGCAGAACTGCTTTCTGTCTGAGAAGAGCTTTCTGATTGAGAACTGCTTGTGGATTGGGAACTACTGCTTTGAGAGGGAGAGCAACCCCACAAACCAGCTAAAAGCACACAAACGGCTAAAAGCGCACTTGCTTTTTTCATCATAATACAAATTCCTCCAAAATTCGTTGTGTTTTTCAAAACATAACGATAGTAGCACAGATAAGGGAATTTTGTCAAGTGAAAAACCTTCTTCCATTATGCAATATTCACATCTATAAAATAGAAAAATTGTGCATATCTATAAATCATAGAAAAGCAGTATCCTTTGTGATAGCTGTTTTTTAAAAAAGAAAGGGGAGAGAATCTATGCAAGCAATTATCCAAGATTTTGCGGCTCCACTCTATCAGCAACCCCAAAAGGGCACCCTAATAGACCAAGTGCTGTTTGGAATGACGGTAGAAGTTCAGCAATGCAAAGGAGAATTTGCACAGGTAAAAACATTTTATGGGTATGAAGGTTGGATGCCTCAAAAATCCCTGTGCCAACAGAACATAGACCAATGGAAGAAAGCACAAGTATTTGTTTCTACCCCCAGCCTTTCGGTGCTATCACAACCACAAGTACAAGGAGAAATACTTGCCACTGTACCCCGTGGAGGTAGATTGATTCCGTTGGATGAGCAGGATGGATGGACACAAGTACAGCTTCCCAATGGAAAAAACGGCTGGACAATGAGTGCTTGTTTAGCTCCTTGTATATCTTGCCCAGAAAAACTACCAGAAGCAGACCTTCGTGGGAACCTTTGCCGGTGGGCTTTTTCCTATCTTGGAACCAGTTATTTATGGGGAGGAAAAACCCCTTTGGGTATTGATTGCTCTGGATTAATTTCTATGGTATATCTACTAAATGGAATTGTCATTTATCGAGATGCTACCCTAAAGGATGGCTTTGGTCTAAGCCCTATCCCTGTAGAATTGGCAAAACCCGGTGATGTGCTGTACTTTCCGGGACACATGGCGATGTATTTAGGAGAGGGGAAAATTCTTCATGCCACTGCCCGACGAAAAAATCCAACCTGCTGCATTGAAAGCATTCGCCCAGAGGATAAAGCCTTCCGCCCAGATTTGGTAAAAAATATACTATATGTAGGAAGTTTTTTTGCAACAAAATAAAAGCAACCGTATCAATAAAACACCATAAAAGGCAAAAACAGCAAATTGAAAAAAGATATTTCCCCTGTTACAATAAAAGCAAGGAATCCGAAAATATTTGTAGGAGGAAAAATTATGCTAAAACATTTTTGGTGTGAAGATGTGGCAACAGCAGCAAAGGCATGCTTGGAGAACTGTCCACAAGATACCCAGCGGAGTATCTCTATTGCAGAGGATGTGTGCCAACATCGCTTTCTATTTCGTGACCATTGGGAAATGGAGCGAACCAATCAGCCAGTAGACTTTGGACAGCAGGTGACAGATATACAATGGGACTGTATTCCGGCAGGGGACCCTGAGTGGCTGTATGCAATGAACCGCCATACTTGCTTTGTAAACTTGGGCAAAGCATGGCAATATACCAAAGAGGAAAAATATGCCCGTAAGTATGCAGAACTCATTGAGGACTGGATAGACCGTGTACCTCTTACCCCACAAAGCGAGGAGGATACATGGCGTAGCTTGGAAGCAGGGCTGCGCTGTGAGTATTGGCTGCGTGCCCTGAAGCTGTTTGAAGATAGCCTAGTGGTAACACCAGCCTTGCGGGAGAAAATTAACCAAACCCTATTGGTGCATGGAGAATATCTCACCCGAAAATATAACCATTTTCATGAGCTGTCCAATTGGGGTACACTGCAAGACCACGGGTTGTTTTTGCTGGGTGTGTACTTCTCCAAGGAGGAATGGATTCAACTGGCTCTCAAGCGGCTGGACTTGAATATTCACCGTTCTGTAATGGCAGATGGCAGCCAATGGGAACAAAGCCCCATGTATCATTGTGAGGTGCTGCATGCTGCCATTGATACCCTACAAATTGCCCGACAGAATACCATTTCTGTGCCCCGTCGCTTTGAGCAGAATATTCTGCAAATGTGTCAGGCATTGACTGCATGGGTGACACCAGATGGCCGTCTATTGTGCCAATCCGATTCCGATGACACCAATGCAAGGGATATTTTGGTACAGGGTGCCTTGCTATTTGAGGATTGTCAACTAAAGACAGCCGCAGGCAAAGACTTTTTGGAGGAAAATTACTGGGATTTTGGCCCCGAAAAGCTGCAACAGTATCAGGAGATTGCAGGCTGTGCAGAAGGTATGGCTTCTTCTGCCCTTGTAGATAGTGGAAACTATCTCTTGCGTAGCAACTTTACAGAGGATAGTGGATACTTGCATTTTCATTGTGGCTGTATGGGTTCTGGCCATGGTCATGCAGACCAACTACACATTGACGCAGGCATTGGCGGAGAAGATGTGCTAATTGATTCTGGTCGTTATACCTATGTAGATAATGCTGTCCGCAAACAGCTTAAAGAGCCGGCAGCACACAATACCACCCGTGTAGATAACCAGAACTTTACCATCTGTGCAGATACATGGGCATATACCAAAATGGCTGTTCCCATGAAAGGACAACATAGCTTCACTGTCATGGCAGATGCAGTAGAAGGGGCACATTTGGGCTACCTTGACCAAGGGGTGTTGGCAAGCCGAAAAGTGGTCTATCTAAAGGAATGGAACGTGGCCTTGATTTGTGACCGCTTTGACACCCAAAACAATGATACCCACCAATATGAAGCCAATTTCCACTTTGGCGAAGGACAGACCACACTAAGCGGTCATACTGTCCACTGGAAAGGAAAGCGGGCAGAAGCTGTTTTGATGGCTTTAGACCACAATACCACACAAACCTTGCACAAGGCTCCCTATTCCAGAGATTACAACGACTTGCAAGAGGGCGATGTTTTGACCACATCCACCCAACAAGAGGGCTTTTCCACCATGCTGCATTTGCTGTCCATGGATTGTGATGGCAAAGAGCATACTATCACAGCAGAAAAAATTCCAGTTAGCAAGATTATCAGTGGAGAGCAACTAACAGAGCAACAAGCACAAGCTGTGCGCATCCAGAAGGATGGCAAAGAAGTGGTTATCCTTTTGTGTCATCAAGAGCTTATCAGTGCAGTGGATATGCTGCAAGCGGGGGAATACTACGGATATGGAAAGACTTTGGTGTTTACCTCAGAACTTCCAGAGGGTCAATGTTTGAGCTGGTAAAGAAAAATTTTGCAATAGGGGGAACACTTTTTCAAATTTGCTCATATAGTATAGCAAGAAGATACCCAAACCAAAGGGGGCGTAATTATGCAAATTGTTGTAGTAAAAAGTCCAAAATTTTTGGCCGGAATTTTGCGCAAAGTGTTCCACATTGAAAAACAGAATACACCATAAAAAGCAAGCAGCCTTCCATTAAAACAAGGAAGGCTGCATTTTTTTAGTTGTTGATATTTAGGTTTAGCTTTCGGATTCCGTTGTCTTGGTAGAAGCTCTGGAAGTTGTGCAGGATAAGAATGTGGTCATATTCTTCTGCCAATTCCTCCAAGTTGGAGGGCCAATAGCGCAGGTCGATGATTCCTATTTTTTCATAGTTGGCTGTAAGGAAGGGAGCAAAGGAGTTTCCGTAGCTGTCCTTTACTACCAAAATACTGCCAGTTCCATTTCCTTCAATGGTAGAGTATCCATTGTTGCCCCACAAAAAGGCAGAATATTTGTCCCTTGTGGTCAATGCACTGGTATTGTATATATCCCCATTGAAAGAACTAGTGTCTTTCAATTCTCCTGTAACCTCAATGGTCATGGGGTTGTCAAGGGGGTAGTAGGTGAGAACATCTGGTACAGTGTTCCATAGGCGAGAACGAGAATAGCTGGTACCATAAAAATCTGGAATTTCCACAGCCTGATGAGCAGACAGGTCAAAGGGTGTAAGCCCTTGCAGCCGACAAAATTCCTCGTATGCCAAATAAGCTCCATAGGTTGTCCAGTGGTGGTCGGTGCGGTAGAAAATATATTCGTCCTTGTGCTGGTCAAATACTTGTCGTAGGTCAATATTTTGGGCGGAAGATTGTGTAATGGAGAAAATTTCATCCAGATAGCTGTTTTCATCCGCTAAGGGCACCCCTATGGGAAGGTTATCTTTATACACCACTGAGGCAGAAGGAGACAGCAAGAAGCTCACTTTACCACTGTGCCGCTGTGCAAATTGTTCTACAGCTTTAGCATTGGCAAGGTAGGTGGATTCGTTTTTGCCCAGAGAATAAAACTTTGTAAACATCATGGTTCCGTTGGGGCTATTGCCAAAAATAATTTCATTATTTTCGGTTTTTGCTTGCAAGTATTCCACTCTGCCACGAAGGTCAATCCACTGGTCACGAAATACCACTTGGTCTTTTACATAGCTGTCATATTTTTTCGTCCACTCATTTTTGAACAGGGAAGTCCAACTAAAATCAGGAATCTGCTCCAAAGTACGGTTTTCCAGCTCTGACCGTTCCCGTTTGGGCCAGCTCATGTCCAAAATCATAAATGCAAACAGGAAGGCAAAAAAGCAGATAGCCAATGGGGCGGATTTTAATTTTTGAAGAATATTAGGGGATTTTTTCACAGATACCACCTCCATTTAGAAGTTAAAGTACAAGAATGGGCTGTTGGAGGAACCAACAATATATGCTACACTTAGAATAAACAAAAGACCTAGGGTGGCAATCTTTAAAAAGGTATTCTTTTTAATGCCATCCCAAAGTTTTTGGGGGACAGGTGTACAGCATAGAGTAGAAACAACCAACAACACACCATAATTTCGCAGGAAATAAATGGGGGAAACGCCGCCAGAAAAATTAAACATTTTTTGAAACAGCAAGGAAAGTCCTACACCTTGCTCGTTGCCTACAAACAACGCCCAACCAATTAAAACAAAGAAAAGGGTGTAAATATGGCACCAAACTTTTGAGTTTTTCAGGTACTTCAGCAAGAATATTTTTTCTACTGCAAGTAATATAAAGTAGTATAATCCCCACAGGATAAAGTTCCAGTTAGCTCCATGCCAAATACCAGTTAAGCACCAAACCACAAACATGTTGAAAATTTGACGCTTTAGCCCTCGGCGGTTTCCGCCCAAAGGAATGTAGACATATTCACGGAACCAACCAGAAAGGGTCATGTGCCAACGCCGCCAGAAATCAGTGATACTATTGGCAATGTAGGGTAGGTTGAAGTTGTCAGGAAAATCAAAGCCTAACATTTTACCCATACCGATGCCCATCATAGAATAGCCGGAAAAGTCAAAGTAAAGCTGGAAGCTATAGGCAATCAATCCCAGCCATACCAAGCCAGAGGAGGCATTTGCTAAGCCTACACTACCCATACTGGTAATGCCTGTACTGTCGTAGTTACCAATAATATCATGCCATAAAGCACTGATGGTGTCAGCCAGCAAAACTTTTTTTGCAAGACCAAAGATAAAGAGTGCAATGCCGTCTTCAATTTGCTTTAAATTGTAGCGGTTTTTGTATACATGAAGCTGTTCTGAAACATCCCGATATTTTACAATAGGGCCAGCAATCAACTGGGGGAACATTACCACATAAGCACCAAAGTCAATGATATTGTGCTCTGTTTCCACCTCTCTGCGATATACGTCGATAGAGTAACTCATAGTTTGGAAGGTATAGAAACTAATTCCCAGAGGGAGAACGCTTACACCTTCCAAATGGGGAAGCCCTAAGCCGGAAATTGCATTGATGGTGTCCACAATAAAGTTGGTATATTTGAACACTAACAACATAGAAAGACTGCCCACAATAGAAAGGATTAAAAATACCTTTCGGGCTTTTGGGCTTTGGTCAAATTTTTCCATGCAAAGCCCACAAATGTAGTTGATTAAAATGAGAACCAACATAATGGGGAAAAAGCGAACCTCTCCCCAAGAGTAAAACACCAAGCTACAGATAAATAGAGAAAAATTCTTTAGCTTTGGAGGGCTGAGATAATATAAACCCAAAGTGATGGGCAAAAACCGAAACAAAAATAGAATGGTACTAAAAATCACGCGAAAATTCCTCCTTTTGCGAAAAAAGGAGCAGGTTCGTTATCCCCACGGACCTGCTCTAGTATTTTTGCAAAAACTTACCAAAGTGTCTTATTTGAAGGTGTCAGAAATAGCAGTGTCCACTGCGGGGTATACATCAGAGCTTGCACCCAAAGAAAGCACTACATAGTTGCCTTTGGCTTCAATACGACCATCCTTCAAAACTGCAGCGGCATCTGGTGCATAGGACTCACGAACACTAATCAAGTTAGAACGATAGGTTTCCAGTGCTTTTTTTACATCTTCAGCCTTGCCATCTGCTGCCTTGATTACCAAATTCATTGCACCAGTAATTTCATCACTGCCAATGGAACCAGCAAATTCCTCATACATATCCGAGGAGAGATTCATGCTCAAATTTACATCATCTTCTGTAACAGAACGGCTGTCGGCAAGGGGATTTGCCTTGTCTAAAGCAGCCAGAACATCTGCTACATTATACTCTTTGTTGGATGAACCACCGCAGGCAACCATCATCAAAGCCAAGCAAGCAACACACAACAGACTAAACACTTTTTTCATTGTCTTTAACGCTCCTTTATTAGCCCAAATTCTATAGGTTCTATGTTACAATAAAAAGCATTGCTTTTCAAGAAGTATTTCCTGAAATTAACAAAATATACATATTGCCCCTTTCATATTTGTTAAGTTTATGCAGATAGTAGGGAAGTGGCTGGAAAAGCATGGTACAACGGTAGACGAAAAAGTGCACAAATAGTATAATGAATGGTGCGATGAATGAGAAAAAGGAGAGAAGGATGAAATTAAAAAAATCTCATACAGTGGCATGGACAGGAATGCTGTTGGCGTTGTGCTTGGTACTAAGTTGGCTGGAATCTGCATTAGTGCCCTTTTTCGGTTTGGCACCGGGCATTAAATTGGGTTTGGCCAATGTAGTGGTTATGTATACTTTGCTCTATTTGAATGTTCGGCAGGGATTGGGATTGGTTGTATTAAAGGCATTATTTGGCGGTATTACCAGAGGGGCTGTAGCAGGAATGGTTTCTTTGTGTGGAGGACTGCTTTCACTGGTGGTTATGGCTGGATTGCTTCGGTTTGCAAAACCTACCAACTTTGTTCTTTCCTCTAGTGGTGCTATTGCTCATAATATTGGCCAGTTGATAGCAGCTTCAATTTTGCTGGGCAGTAGTTTGGCAATGGGGTATGCACCAGTATTGATGATTGCTGGACTAATTGTTGGAGGAGTAAATAGTTTACTGTTGGATGCAGTATTGCCAGCACTAAAAAGAATTTAATAGGTGCTAATATAATTGATACAAATTTTTTTTAAAGAATTTATATTAAAAGTATTGACTTTTGTTTTTGGAGTGGCTATAATAAGGACAGCGAAAACAACAAAAACTTGTTTAAAGCAAGTGAAAATTGATTAAAATTGGAGGAAAGAAAATTATGGCTAAATGGGTATGTAGTGTTTGTGGTTATGTACATGAAGGTGAGACTGCTCCCGAGCAGTGCCCACTGTGCAAGGCACCCGCTGATAAGTTCAACAAAATGGAGGAAGGCATGAGCTATGCTACCGAGCATGTAGTTGGTATTGCTAAAGATGCTCCTGCTGAGATTATTGAGGGTCTGCGCCAGAACTTCACCGGCGAGTGCTGCGAAGTTGGTATGTACTTGGCTATGAGCCGTGTAGCTGACCGTGAGGGTTATCCTGAGATTGCTGAGGCTTGGAAGCGTTATGCTTTTGAAGAGGCTGAGCATGCAGCTAAGTTTGCTGAGCTGTTGGGCGAGGTTGTAACCGATTCCACCCAGAAGAACCTGCAAATGCGTGTAGACGCAGAGAATGGTGCTTGCGCTGGCAAGATGGAGCTGGCTGCTTTGGCTAAGAAGCTGAACTTGGATGCAATTCATGACACTGTTCATGAGATGGCTAAGGACGAGGCTCGTCATGGCCGTGGCATGCATGGTCTGCTGAATCGTTACTTTAAGTAATTTTTAACTACTTTCTCTTGGAATAAGAAAGGCAAAGTCTTAAAATAAAGGCTTTGCCTTTTTTGTTTACAAAAATTGACACTCATGAAAATTATAGGTATAATCAATCTATACAATCAATTTCTTGGAGGTGTCAAAAATATGGGTGTGTTAACAACACAGCTACAAAAAATTTCCCAGCAACCAGAATATGTAGAATGGAAGCCATTTTTTGAAGAAGAAATGGCAAAAGAATATTTCCAAAAACTGGATGATTTTGTAACAGAGGAATATCAATCTCAAACAGTTTATCCTCCACAAGAGGATTTATTTTCAGCTTTTAAGATTGCACCTTCTAAGGTGAAAGCCATTATTTTGGGACAAGACCCCTACCATGGGCCTAATCAGGCAATGGGGCTTTCTTTTTCGGTTCGTGTGGGTGTAACCGCACCCCCTTCTTTAAAAAATATCCAAAAAGAACTGGAAAGTGATATTGGTGGCACACACAAGAAAACAGACTTGTCCTGTTGGGTAGAACAGGGCGTGTTTTTGTTGAATACCGTGCTAACCGTTCGGCAAAAAGAGCCAGCTTCTCACGCAAAAAAAGGCTGGGAAACCTTTACAAAGGCAGCCATTGAATATGTGTTGCACTGCTCTAACCAGCCCATTGTGGCAATTCTGTGGGGTAAGCCAGCGCAAGCATACGAAAGTACAATCATTTCTTCTGGCTCTAATCGGTTTGTTATTAAGAGTGTACATCCCAGCCCACTATCAGCAAGTAGGGGATTCTTTGGTTCTAAACCTTTTAGTCAGGCCAATGAACTGCTAAAGCAAGCAGGTTCGGAAGAAATCAATTGGAGTTTAGAACTATAAGTTTAAAAAAATTACAAAAAAGGGGAGAGCCATACCCAAAAAGGTGTGGTTCCCCCTCTTTTTATTTTGCTGTAAAAAAGAGCACTGCCCATTTCTGAACAATGCTCTTGGAAAGAAAAGCAAATTATTTTACCATGCTTGCTACTTCGGAAGCAAAGTCATCTTCACGCTTCTCGATGCCTTCGCCCTTCTCGTAACGAACAAAGGAAACAATTTCAATGTCGCCGCCCAGCTCTTTAGCAACATTAGCAACATACTGACCAACGGTGATGTCGGGGTCTTTTACGAACTCTTGGTCAACCAAGCAGTTCTCTTTGTAGTACTTGCCAATCTTGCCGGTAATCATTTTTTCTTTTACCTGTGCAGGCTTGTTTGCGTTTTTGGGGTCGCTTTCAATCTGAGCCATGAGAATCTCTTTCTCTTTCTCAATTACCTCAGCAGGAACTTCGCTCTCACGAACAAAAGAGGGGTTTACAGCAGCAATCTGCATGCAAACATCACGACCACAAGCCTCAAAAGCAGGATTTGCTGCAATTTCATCACTGGTCTTAAAGCCCAGCAAAACAGCATGGGTACCACCTGCGTGGATGTAAGCAGCACAGGGGCCCTCGTATCGAGAGAAACGACGAATCTTGATGTTTTCGCCAATAACCAGAATCTTCTCTTTCAGCTCAGCGTCAACAGTCTTGTCGCCCATGTTGCAAGCCAACAAAGCATCTACATCAGCAGGATTTTGCTCCATGATAACAGATGCAACACCCTGAACAAACTCTTTGAACATATCGTTCTTTGCAACAAAGTCGGTTTCTGCGTTTACTTCCAGAACAACGCCAACCTTCTTGGTGTTGTCAGCCAAAGCATAAACCATACCCTCAGCAGCAACACGGCTTGCCTTCTTTGCAGCAGCAGCCAGTCCCTTCTCACGCAGGAACTCTACAGCCTTATCAAAATCGCCGTTAGACTCGGTCAGAGCCTTTTTGCAATCCATCATGCCGCAGCCGGTTTGCTCACGCAGGTTCTTAACATCTTGAGCACTAAAGTTTGCCATAATTCTTGAACTCCCTTTTTTATATTTGGATTTTGGCGCAGATTAAGCCTCAGCAGCTTCCTCAACAGGAGCTTCAGTCTGCTCGCCCTGACGACCCTCCAGAATAGCGTCTGCCATAGCACCAGCAATCAGCTTTACAGCACGGATAGCGTCGTCGTTGCCGGGAATTACATAGTCAATCTCATCGGGGTCACAGTTGGTATCAACAATAGCAACGATGGGAATGTTCAGCTTGCGAGCCTCGGAAACAGCAATGCGCTCCTTGCGTGGGTCAACAATGAACAAAGCCTTGGGCAACTGGTTCATATCCTTTACACCGCCCAGGAACTTCTCCAACTTCTCAATTTCCAGCTCCAGCTTTACAACTTCCTTCTTGGGCAACAGGTCGAAAGTGCCATCCTCACGCATTTTCTTCAGCTGCTCCATGCGGTCAATACGATGACGGATGGTGCGGAAGTTGGTCAGCATACCGCCCAACCAACGAGCGTTTACAAAGTGCATACCGCAACGCTCAGCCTCTTCACGGATGGACTCTTGAGCCTGCTTTTTGGTACCAACAAACAAAACAGAGCCGCCCTCGGTGGACAGGTCACGGATAAAGTTATAAGCCTCGTCCAGCTTCTTTACGGTCTTCTGCAAGTCAATGATATAAATACCATTGCGCTCGGTGAAGATGTATTTTGCCATTTTGGGGTTCCAACGACGGGTTTGGTGACCGAAGTGTACACCAGCTTCCAGAAGCTGTTTCATAGATACTACTGCCATAATAAAAAATCCTCCTAAAATTTGTTTGCCTCCGCATTGCAATCCTGTTGCGCCACCCTTACGGGCACCGGCCCAACAAAGCAATGCGTGCGTTTTCCGTTCCATCATAGCATAACCTTTTGTCAAAATCAAGCAAAAATACAATATTTTTTGCAAAATTCAAAAATTCTGCCAATTTATAGGTTACCTACTAGATTCCCTTTCTTGTTTGTGCAAGATGGTAGATGGCTTGTATCTGTTCTTGGGAAGTGGTGCACTGACCAACGGGAACAGGCCGTGTGCTGTGCATACCATGGAAGTCACTGCCTCCAGTTATAATCAGGTTGTAATCCTTTGCAAGTTGCTGTAAAGTTTGCTGGTCTTGTGGGTTGTTTCTTGGGTGATAAATTTCTACACCATCAATCAGCTTTTTTTGCGCCAGCTCTTGTGCCAAATCCATACTACTGTACACAGTGGGATGAGCAAGAACGGAAACCCCTTTACTTTGCCTGATTACATCTAATACAGTTTCCACCGATTCATAAGGGGGATTGTGCAGCACTTTTCCACCTTTGGAGCCAAAAAGTTCCTTATACAGTTCTTTGTAAATTCCATCGGTGTAGCCAAGTTCATACAATACACGAATGAGATGGGTTTTGTATAAAACACCACTATCAGAGCAAAATTGTTTTGCCATCTCCTGGTCAAAATCGGGATAAAGTTCCAGCAATTCCTGTAAACTCTGGTGACAAACAGCATTGCGGCGGTCTGCCATAGTTTGACAAAACTCCTTTAGGGCAGGGCTGATTTCTGGGTAATAGCAAAGAATGTGTACCCGCCGATTTCGCTGCACATCAAAGGCAGTCAGTTCCGAAGCGGGAATAAGAGAAAGCCCCGGATAACTAGATGGTTGGTAACCAAATAAAATGGATTGCATGGAGTCGTGGTCTGAAACTGCAAGATGGGTTAGTCCTTTTTTGCCGGCGGCTTGCACCAGTTTGTGGGCAGAAAGGGAACCATCAGAAAAAGTTGTATGTGTGTGTAAATCTCCTGCCATGGTATTCATCTCCTAAAATCTACATAAAATTGAAATATTTTATTTTCATAACAAGTATACCACAAAAGAAAAGCATACACCATTGACAAAAATCGTCTATATTTTTGTGGGGGAGGTGCTATGCTGTAGCAAGGTGAAGGAATAAATTTTTTGGCAGGAGGAAGGCTGGATGACTGAAAAACCTGTTGTGGAAGAAACCCAGCAAGAGCTGCTTCGACAGCAAGTATTTGCAACTAGATTATGTGCTGTTTTTTTGCTTTGTTTTTTGGTGGCTATGTTATTATTCGGTGTACGAATATACGGGGCATTTTCTATAATAACACGGGATATTTCCAATGTATCACAAACTCTATCACAAATTGATATGCAACAGTTTAACCAAGCAGTTTCCCAGCTAGAAGGTCAGCTCCAAGCGTTGGATATGGACAAGCTAAATGAAACCATTGAAGTGATGAATGGTGCAGCCCAAAAAATGCAGGAATCTGGAGAATCTATGAAAAAATTTGCCGATGGTCTGGCGGGTTTGTTTGGATAAAAATAAGGAAAAGGGCTCTTGCACCAATCTGTGCAGGAACCCTTTTCTTCTTTATCCATTTATAAGTGATTTATGCTTGCTCTTTTGGTTGCTTTGCAGCCTCAGCCAACTGGTGCAAGTATTGGATGTTGTATTCTAGCTTTTCTTTAGTGGGCTGTTGATTAGAGAAATCCTCAATGGAAACAGTTCCATCATAGCCCATTTTGTGCATAATCTCAAAGAGCTTTTTGAGGTCTGCCATACCTTCTTTCAAAGGAGTCCATGTGCGTTTCCACTTGAGAGCACCCAGCTCGTCACGGCCATCTGCTTCCAAAATGCCGTTTTTGATGTGGATGTGTGCGATGTAATCCCCCAAAAGTTCAAAACTCTTTTGGTACTCCTCAAAGCCTTCATTTACCATATTACCGGGGTCAAAAATTAGACCATAGTAGTTGGGGTCAAGTCCCTCCAAAGCACGATAGGCAGCACTGGGGCTTGCAATCATGGTATCCATATGAATTTCCAAAACCAGTTTTACCTGATTTTCTTTCAAGGAAGATTCCAATGCTTTCAAATCCTCTCGAAGCTGTGCGAACAGTTCAGGGTAGGGTTTCTCTGCTTTGGCTGGGTCGTAGGGAACCAGTCCGGCACGCACTTGATGACAGCCAATTTCCTTAGCAGCCTGCAAAACAGGCAATAGTTTTTCCCGTTCTCCCACAGCAAGATAGGTGGTTAGTCCAAAAATGTCCAGTCCTGCCTCATCACAGAGTTGTTTTGCCTTGGCTGCTTCATTGGAAATGTCACGCAGCTCCAAGGTGCTTTTGTTGTAAATCCAATACCGCTTTTCGAAATCAATTTCTTCTGGTTCTTTTTCTGGCATTTCGGCGACTCTCCACTCTACACCTTGATAGCCAAGCTCTTTCAGCAGTTGCACCGACTGAGGTACATCATATTCTGGCATACTTACAGAAAAAACGCCAAATTTCATTTTTTCATACACTCCTTTTATAGATTGTTTTTGCAAGGGAAACAGAACATATTTTCGTTCTGCATGCTGTGATTATCATACCTCTTTTTGGGAAAAATCACAAGAGTTTTTAAGGAAAATGATTTTATATGTGAGATTTATAAAGAAAAAGAACATCCTTCCTCATGGGAAAGAGGAAGGATGTTCTGATAGAAATCGATTATAATTGTTGCTTTTGATTGAGCAATTCCCGCAATTCCTGCATAAAGGAATTGATGTCCTTGAAATCACGATAAACAGACACAAAACGAATATAGGCAACTTCATCAATCTGTTTCAGTTGCCTCATTGCTAGCTCGCCAATGTGTACACTGGTCACTTCTTGTTCAAATCCTGAGCGCAGTTCCTGCTCAATATTTTCTACTGCATCTTCCAACATTTGATAGCTCACAGGTCGTTTTTCACAAGCACGCAACATTCCACCTAACAGCTTTTGACGGTCAAACTCCTGTCGGGAGGAATCTTTTTTTATAACAATAATAGGCACTGTTTCTACAACTTCATAGGTGGTAAATCTTCTGCCACAAAAAAGGCATTCTCTGCGCCGGCGGATTCTCTCGCCATCCTCGGTGGGTCGGGAATCAATTACTTTGGATTCCACCCCGTTGCAATATGGGCACTTCATGATGTAGTTCCTCCTTGGAGATGGTTTTTGCAATGTGGTCAATGGTGACTGCCCCTTGTTTTAATTGCTGGGGATGGGCAAAATTGTTATGGTATAGTTCGATAACACTGGTGATATTTCGTTCATTTGCTCTAAGGCATTGCCACAATTGAGAAAAATCAAACATTCCTTCTCCTGGTGGCAAACAATCGCAAGTAGGAGAATAATCACTTAAATGAAGATGACAGATATTTTCCTCTCCCATTGCTTCTATCATTTCCCATGGGGAAACTTTTGCCCGACGGGCCTGCTTTAGGTCTAATACAAACTGTACCTTGTCATTGGTGTATTCTCTTAGCATACGAATATTTTCCGGTAGCCCACAGCAGCACCGTTCCACATTTTCCTGTGCCAATATAATACCATATTCCTCAAAGGCAATGGTTGCCAAAAGGTGAAACCGTTGAGCGTAAAGTTTCATGTCAATCTGCTTATAGCGAGTATCTCCATGAAATACCAGAAGGGGAGATTGCAAAATCCTACAGGCTTCAAAAAACTTTCGATACAAAAGGATTCCATCCTGCAAACGGGTGGCATAATCCGAAAAAAACAAAAGAGGTTCTACACAACCGGTGAATGGGTGGACACTCACAGCCGAAAGATGGTGCAGCTCTGCTTTTTCTTTCAACTGATACAGATACTCTGGCTCTAACTCACTAAAGGTATTCAGAAAAAATTCTGCATTACCTTGGTGAATGCTGCCCAGCAACTCCACAGCCTTTGTAGTTTCGGTGGGATAAAAACAGGCTGTGGAAATACCACAGGATTCCACGGGGTAGCCCTCCTTTTTTGCAACCGGTAGCAGTTTGCAGATTGTTTATGCAGAAACAGATGCACCTAATAACTTTTCCAGTGCTGCAATGCGTACACACAAAGTCAGCAATAGGGAAGCAGTTTCCAGTTCCTCCAAAGAGGGGAAACTGGGAGCAATGCGAATGTGGTGGTCGTTGGGGTCTATTCCTTTGGGGTATGCTGCTCCTGCATCAGTTAGCACAACACCAGCCTGTTTGCATAGCTGAATAACTCGTTTTGCACAGCCATCTTGCAAATACAAACTAATAAAATAACCACCATGAGGTTTTGTCCACCATGCAATTTCTCCACAGGGTTCTAGTTGCTGTTCCAAAGTTTGCTGTATCAGTTGAAACTTTGGCTGCAAAATTGCACGGTGTTTTTTCATGTGCTCCAAAACGCCTTGTTTGTTTTTTAGATACCGCACATGGCGAAGCTGATTCATTTTGTCATAACTAATCAACATGGGCATCATGTGCTGTAAAATATATTGTACATTTTCTTCACAAGCAGCAACCGCAGCAACACCAGCACCGGGGAAGGTGATTTTACTGGTGGAGCATTGCATCAATGGGCGCATCTCATGACCAGCGGCACGACATTCCTCCAAAATATTGGGGGTAGATTGGGGATGGTCGGTGAGATGATGTACACAATAGGCATCATCCCAGATGATTTTGAAATCTGGGGCAGCAGTTTCCATGGTGGCAAGCCGCCGAACAGTTTCTGGGCTGTAGGTATAGCCATCGGGATTGGAATATACTGGCACACACCAAATTCCCTTGACAGTAGGGTCTTTGCAAAGTTGCTCTACAGCGTCCATGTCTGGGCCTTCTGGTGTCATAGGAACACTTAACAACTCAAATCCAAAATATTCTGTTACACGAAAATGGCGGTCATATCCGGGAACAGGGCAGATAAACTTGATGGTGTCCTCCTTTGCCCATGGACGAGGACTGTCTGCAAACCCTTTGCGGTATCCCAATTCCACTAGATAAAACATCATATTTAAAGAGGAGTTTCCTCCGATAATCACTTCACTGGGAGATACTCCCATAAGTTCCGCAAAAAATGCCCTTGCCTCTGGCAATCCTTCTAAAACACCATAATTTCGGCTGTCAGTGCCATCAGCAGCGGTATAGTCATTTAAGGAGAGCATATCCATAGATAGGTCAAGCTGTTGGGTACAAGGCTTGCCACGGGACATATCTAAATGCAATCCTTTTGCTAAATATTGCTGATACTGTTCTTGTAAACTTTGCAGCTCCTGTTGCCTTTGGGCTGCATCCATCTTTAAATAATCTGCCATAAAACCCCTCTTCCCTTGCTTGGCTTTTTGAGGCAAATTTGTGAAACAAAAGGCCCCAAAAGCCCCCTTGTTCAGGCTGATACATCAAAAAAATAAAGCCTGTTTGGCATGTCTTTATATTATAGTATATTCTTTCATTGGAAACAAGACTACAGGGAGAAAAATAAATTTTTTTGCAAAAATATTTTGATTTAATGGGTTGTTGCGAAAAAGAAAGATTTTACAAGCCATTGTTTTCGTGGTAAAATGAAAAAACGTGAATATAAAGGTCAAGCTGTTTGTCAAGTTTTGCAATGGCAGTGTTGTTTGATAAAATGGAAGGAAAGGACAAAGGGGAACCATGGCACAGAGAAGAAGGGCTTCTACAACAAAAAAACCAGCAAAAAGAACCAAAAACGCCAAAGGGGATATGGACCCTCGCTGGAGTATTTTGCTTTTTGGTATAGGTCTATTGGTAATGGTCATGGCATTTATACCGGGAGAATCATTCTGGGCAATGCTTCGCAGTGCCTTGTTTGGGGTATTTGGCGTTTGCAGCTATGGCATAGGGCCATTACTGATATACCTTGCTATATTGGTTGCAAAAAAGCAACCTTTTTGGATTACGCTGGCAAAGGCTTTTTTATTGATGATGTTTGTCAGTGGAACAGCACTTGTATTTTCCAAAGTGCAAACAGGACAAGGCTTTTGGGACACCATTGTTTCCCTCTATGAAAACGGCAACAAAGCCTTTGGAGGAGGTTTGCTGTCAGTAGTATGCGGCTATACTCTTTTGGCACTTTGCGGTAGACCAGTAGCAAACATTATTGTGATTGTTCTATTGTTAATGGGTGTTATGCTGTTTACAGGCATTACACCTTTGGAAATTTGGGCATTTTTTGCACCCAAGCTGGATAGAGTGCAATTTCACGCCCAACGCACTGCTACCGCCATGGCAGAACAGCGGGCAGTACGGCGGGCAGAGCGAGAGATGGAAATGCAACAGCAATGGGCAGAGTTGGAGGAACGAAAAGCAAGGCTGGCAGAACAGCAACAGCAAATGCAGAAATTTGAACAGTTTCATAAAATCATAGAACAGGACTTTGAAACCAGCAACATTGCACAGCAAAAAGTGGCAGATGAGCAAGGAGATGTAGTCATTGGTCCCGGGGGAACCTTCGGGATGTATCCACCCCCACCAACAGAACAAAAATATCAAGAGCAGAAAACTCCTGCTTCTATCCAATCTTCTCCCTTTGATACAGAACCCATTGCACAGCCAAACAATGAATACCGTTTCTTCTCTGATGAAGAACAAGAACTTGCCCCAGTTATGCCCCAACAGACCACCACAATGCAGCCAGAACAGACTGTTTCTGTACAACCTGAGGAAACAATCGCACCGCAGCCTATGGAGCAGGAACAACCCACACCAGAAGCCCAGCTCACCGACCTTATTTACAAGGCAGTAACCGCAGGGGAGAAGGAAGCGGTATTGCCTTTGGAGGAAACACCAGAGGAAAAAGAGCTTTTGCAGAGTGCGCCCAAGTCGGTGGATTATCAGTATCCCCCCATTGACCTCTTTAAGGAGGCAAAGGAGCCAGACGAACAAGGTATACAAGAGGAAATGCGCAAAAATGCTGACATTCTGGTAAATACTTTGGATAGCTTTGGGGTAAAAACTCGTATTTTGGATATTAGCAGAGGCCCAGCGGTAACAAGATATGAGTTGCAGCCCTTGGCAGGAGTGAAAATCAGCAAAATTACAGGTCTTTCCGATGACATTGCCCTAAATCTTGCCACCGCTGGTGTTCGTATTGAGGCCCCCATTCCGGGCAAGCCTGCGGTTGGCGTGGAAATTCCCAATGAAAACCGTTCTACTGTTAGCCTGCGCAGTATTTTAGAATCCCAGCCTTTCATCCAAAGCAAAGCTCCCTTGACCTTTGCTTTGGGCAAAGATATTACAGGCAACTGTCAGGTGGGCAACTTGGCAAAAATGCCCCATTTGTTGATTGCTGGTACCACTGGTTCCGGTAAATCTGTTTGTACAAACTCCATTATTCTCAGCTTTTTGTATCGTTGCTCTCCCAAAGTGCTGCGTATGATTCTCATTGACCCCAAAATGGTAGAGTTTGCCCACTACAATGGCATTCCTCACCTGTTGATGCCTGTGGTTACCGAGCCTCGAAAGGCTGCCGGTGCTTTGGGAACGGCTGTGGCAGAAATGGAAAAAAGATACCGTCTGTTAGCAGACAGCGGAGTTCCCAACATTGAGGAATACAATGCTTTGGCAGAGACCGATGAAACCCTAGAGAAATTACCCTATATTGTAATTGTTATTGATGAATTGGCAGACTTGATGATGGTGGCAGGCAAGGAAGTGGAAGACTATATCTGCCGCCTTGCACAGAAAGCCCGTGCCGCAGGTATGCATCTGATTATTGCAACCCAGCGACCCAGTGTAGATGTTATCACAGGTTTGATTAAAGCAAACATTCCCAGCCGTATCGCTCTTTCGGTGATGAGCCAAATTGATAGCCGAACCATTTTGGATACTGCCGGCGCAGAAAAGCTATTAGGATACGGCGATATGCTGTATATGCCCGTGGGAGTGAATAAGCCTGTGCGTGTACAGGGAACCTTTGTTAGTTCTGGGGAAATTCGTGGCGTGATTGAGTTTATCCGCCAAAACTGCCCCACAGACTATGATGAGGAAATGATTGCCGAAATGGAAAAGCGTGCCACAGAGGAGAGAAAAGGAGAATCTTCCTCTGGGGATGCCTCAAGCGAATTAGACCCCATGCTGAAAACCGCCGTGGAAGCAGTCATTGACGCAGGACAGGCCTCGGCAAGTTTGCTCCAGCGTCGTTGCAAACTGGGCTATGCCCGTGCTGCTCGTATTATGGATGAAATGGAGCAGCTAAAAATTATTGGGCCATATCAAGGGGCAAAGCCACGGCAAGTGCTGATTACTCGCCAACAATGGATTGAAATGACAATGAAAAATGACCCTGTTCCAGAAGAATTGTAATATCCCCTCCACACTTTAGAAAGGAGTAAACAATGAGCCAACAAACCTATGAAAACAGCGGCTTTTTGCCAATCGACAAAGAGGATATGCTGGCAAGAGGATGGCAGCAACCAGATTTTGTGGTTGTCACTGGTGATGCCTATGTAGACCATCCCAGCTTTGGCACAGCCATTATTAGCCGTGTGCTGGAAGCAGAGGGCTGGAAAGTATGTGTCCTCTCTCAGCCAGATTACCACACCGCAGACAGCATGAAAGAGTTTGGAAAGCCTAAATATGGCTTTTTTATCGGTGGCGGAAATGTAGATAGTATGGTGGCCCACTATTCTGTGGCAAAAATTCGCCGTACCGAGGATGAATATACCCCCGGTGGAGTAATGGGCAAACGTCCCGACCGCAGCGCAACAGTATATAGCCGAATGGCAAAAGAAGCCTATCCAGATGTACCCGTAATTTTGGGAGGGTTGGAGGCAAGCCTGCGCCGCTTTGCCCACTATGATTATTGGTTAGATACTGTATTGCCCAGTATTTGCGAAGACTCCAAAGCGGATTTGGTGTCCTTTGGAATGTCTGAACACCAGACGGTAGAAATTGCTCGCCGTTTGGCAGAAGGGGAACCAGTAGAAACCATTACTGATGTTCGGGGCACTTGTTACCTTACTGATTTTGACCACCTGCCTGCAACCTATGTGGAATGTGCTGGTTTTAGTAAAGTAAGCACAGATAAGGTAGCCTATGCAAAAGCAACCCGATTGCAAATGGATAACCAGGACCCCGTTACAGGACAAATAGTGGTACAAAAGCAAAAAGAACGTTATCTGGTGCAAAATCCTCCTGCAAAGCCCCTTACACGAAAGGAGCTGGACAATGTGCATAGCTTGCCTTATATGCGCCGCTATCATCCCAGCTATGATGCTGTAGGAGGAGTACCAGCCATCAAAGAGGTGGAATTTTCCATCATTCAAAACCGTGGTTGTTATGGTGGATGTAACTTCTGTGCCATTACCATGCACCAAGGCCGCCGAGTGACCAGCCGCAGCGCAGACAGCATTGTGGCGGAGGGGGAACGCATTGCCGCACAGCCCAACTTCAAGGGGTATATTCATGATGTGGGCGGCCCCACAGCAAACTTCCGGCTGCCAAGCTGCAGAGAGCAGATGACAAAAGGAATGTGCCAAAATGGCAAGAAATGCCTTGCACCCCATGCTTGTTCTAAGTTGTTGGTAGACCACAAGGAATATTTGTCCATCCTGCGCAGATTGCGGCAAATTCCCAAAGTAAAAAAAGTGTTTATCCGAAGTGGTATTCGATACGATTACCTCATTCGTGACCCAGATGATACCTTCTTCAAGGAGTTGGTGCAGCACCATGTTTCGGGGCAATTAAAAGTGGCACCAGAACACTGCGCTCCCAACACGTTGGCGGCTATGGGCAAGCCTCCTATTGAGGTTTACAACAAATTTTCTAAGAAATTTTACGAACTAACCAAAAAGGCAGGAAAACAGCAATATTTGGTGCCCTATCTTATGAGTAGCCACCCTGGCAGCACATTGAAAGATGCGGTTATTTTGGCGGAGTATCTTTATAAAAATCATATTCGCCCCGAACAGGTACAGGATTTTTACCCCACCCCTGGCACTGTATCTACCTGTATGTATTACACAGGATTAGACCCCTATACTTTAAAACCGGTATTTGTGGAAAAAACACCAGAGGGAAAGGCAATGCAGCGGGCACTGCTGCAATATTATGAGCCTCGAAACGCCCACAAGGTGGCAGAAGCATTGGAAAAGGTACACCGACAGGATTTAATCCCATTGTTGGCACCAGCGGCTATGCGCAGCCGAAAAAAACCAGTGCAAGCAAACATTCCACCCAAACCCACAAAACAACAGCGCAATGCAAAAAAGGGAAAAACAATACAACCCATCAACCCTGTGGTGGTACCATATGCAAAGCAAAATAAGCAAGGAGGAGCCAAATGGCAAGGGGAAAATCAAAAAGGCGCAAAGCAAAAAGCCCGAAAGAAATACTAAGCATTGCGGTCAGTGCCTTTGTGGTAGTGCTGTGTGCTGTTAGCTTTGTGGTCACTTACCAAGAGCAATACGGCAGATTTCCAACCCTACAAGAGTTGTTTGGACAATTTGGACTTTCTCAACAGGTAGTGACCGATATTCCAACAGAGGTATTACAAGAGGGTACATCGGTGCATTTCATTGATGTGGGTCAAGCAGATGCCACCCTGATTCTAAGCAATGGGGAAACCTGTTTGATTGATGCTGGAGATTTGGACAGTAGCACAGCACTCTTGCAATATTTAGATGGCATGGGAATAAAAACACTGGACTATTTGGTGATGACTCATCCCCATGCCGACCATATCGGCAGCATGGATGATGTGCTGGAAAATTATTCGGTAGAACAGGTGATTTTGCCGGATTTCTCTCTTGCACCTACACCAACCAGCAAAATTTTTCAACGTGTTATCGACTTAATTGGACAAAAACAAATCCCCACTGTCACAGCGCAAGCAGGACAAAGCTATCCGTTAGGCAACGGAGAACTAAAGATATTGGCAGAGGGAGTAAAAACAGACAACTATAACAATCTTTCGCCGGTAATCAAATTCCAACAATCAGACTTTTCTGTACTATTTACAGGAGATGCCGAAGTGGAGGTAGAGAAACAAGCCTTGGAACAACAAGTAGACCTAAAGGCAGATGTTTTCCAAGCTGGACACCATGGTTCTACAACTTCCAATTCTGAGGAATTTCTGGCGAAGGTACGCCCTCAGCTTACTGTAATTTCCTGTGGAAAGGATAACTCTTATGGTCATCCCCATAAGGAAATATTGGAACGCCTTACCGCTTTGGGAAGCAGTATCTACCGCACTGACCAACAAGGCAGTATTGTAGTGTATCCTAACAAAGATGGTTTAAATGTATGGCAGCAAAAGGCTGCATAAATGAGGTGTAACTATGACGGTTTTGGATAGAACAGAACAAGGCAAAGCGGTACTTTTGCAAGATGATAAACAAGCATTGGTAGTGGAAATAGACTGTTTGGCACCAGAATGCCGTCAAGGGGATGTGGTGGTGTTGCAAGAGGATGGCTTATGGCATACAGACCTTGCCGCCACCCAAAAAGAAAGGGAAAAAAGCCAGCATTTATTAAAGCAATTACAGCAAGGCTAAGGATTGATAAAAAGAGAGGGGAAAAGGAAACAATGTTTATTTCACATTTGTACAAGCAAAAAGATTGTGTATTCTCTATTGAGGTGTTTCCGCCAAAGCAAAGCACCAATAAAGAAAAGCTCTATGATACACTAAAAGAAATGGCCACACTTCACCCAGATTTTATGAGTGTAACCTATGGGGCAGGTGGCAGTAATGGTGGAATATCCACTTGTGAAATTGCTGGATACATTCAAAATCAACTGGAAATTCCTGCACTAGCACACTTAACCTGTGTGGGTGCAGACCGTAACACCATTCGGGAGAATCTAGCACAGCTTCATACTGCTGGGGTTCATAATATTTTAGCTCTGAGAGGAGATGCCAACCCTAATTTGCCCTTTAGCAAAGAGTTTCCCCATGCAAGCCATTTGGCAGAGGAAATTTTGAAACAGGGCGGTTTTTGTGTGGCAGGTGCTTGTTATCCTGAGGGCCATCCAGAGGCAGCAAGTCTTGTGCAAGATGTGGAAAACCTTGTTTACAAACAGAATGCCCAAGTAAGCCCCCTTATTACCCAGCTATTTTTTGACAATCTCCATTTTTATCGTTTTCTAAACCTCATGCGGAAAAAGAATATTACTATCCCTGTTTCCGCTGGCATTATGCCCATTGTAAACACACGGCAGATTGAAAGAACCATCAAACTTTCCTCTGCTAGTTTGCCCCCACAATTTACAAAAATGATTGCCCGCTGGCAGGATGACCCCAACGGTTTGTTTGAAGCCGGCATTGAATATGCAATCCAGCAAATCCGAGATTTAATTCAAAGCGGCACCGATGGCATTCATCTCTATGCCATGAACAATCCCACAGTAGCCAAAAAAGTACATGAGGGAATCCAAGACCTGCTGTAAGGGGGAGAGCGTATGCAGTTACAACTGCCCAATGAACTGCCTTGGCAGGAAATTTGTAGTTGGATGGGCTACCCTTCCCATCAACAGCCAGACCCCCAAACCATTTCCCTTGCACAACAGGCTTCTAAAATTGTGCTGGACTCTGCCCAACCAAGGGGGATTTTTCAAAGAGATGGTCTGTATACCAATGAACAGGGAACAATCATGTGGCGACAAATGCCCCTATTAGGGGAGGATATTGACCTTCATCTAAAACATTGCACCCATGCTGTTTGGATGGCCGTTACCATTGGTACAAAAACAGAAATGCAGTTGCGGCGCATTGCAAAGGATGTGGCATTGTCCTATGCAGTGGATGCAGCGGCAGGGCTGTTGGCAGAAAAATTGGCAGACCAGTTACAAGCCTTTGTACAAGAACAGTTGCAACAAGGGGAATACATGACCATTCGCTATTCTCCGGGCTATGGAGATTTTCCCATTGAAACCCAACGGGATGTAGTGCGAATGTTGGATACCCAAAAGCAGATGGGACTAACAGTAAACAGTGGTGGGATTTTAATTCCTCGAAAAAGCATCACTGCCATCTGTGGAATTTCCAACCAACCGGTAAAAGGAAGGTTGGCAGGCTGTAACCACTGTCTGTTACGGGAAAAGTGCAAATATCGCAAGGAGGGAAAATATTGTGGACAAAGCTGAGTGGCTAAAAGAAAATAAATATTGGATTTTGGATGGTGGCATGGGAACCATGTTACAATCCTTGGGTTTGCAAGCGGGAGAACGACCAGAGCTTTTGGCCATTACAAATCCACAACTTTTGCGACGAGTACACCACGAATATTTGGAGGCTGGTGCCGAAATTATCTATGCCAATACCTTTGGAGCCAGTGCCCATAAGCTGGAAGGAAGTGGATACCAACCGGAACAGTTAATTGTTGCGGCAGTGGAATTGGCAAAGGAGGAGGCTCGGCCCTATGGGGCAAAGGTAGCCTTAGATATTGGGCCCTTAGGAGAACTGCTGGAACCCAATGGAACACTGGATTTTGAAGAGGCTGTTTCGGAGTTTGCAAGGATGGTGAATGCAGCTAAAGACTTGGCAGATTTGGTTGTGATTGAAACCATGACCGACCTGCAAGAGGCAAGAGCAGCATTGCTTGCTGTAAAGGAAAACAGCACTCTACCTGTATTCGTGTCTATGAGCTTTGAGGAAAACGGCCGCACCTTTACAGGATGTAGTGTAGAGGCTTTTGCTGCCTGTATTGGTGGCATGGGTGCCGATGCTTTGGGAATCAACTGCTCCTTGGGGCCTGTGCAGATTCTTCCTCTTACCGAAAGACTTTGTAAGTCTGCTCCAGAAGGCACGAAGGTTTTTGTAAAGGCAAATGCTGGTTTGCCTGACCCTGCAACGGGAGAATATCATCTTAGCCCAGATGATTTTGCTGCTCAAATGCAGCCGTATTTTTCTATAGGAATTTCTGCGGCTGGAGGTTGCTGCGGAACTACACCCCAGCATATTGCAATTTTGGCAAATGAGCTAAAAAATCAAATTCCTGCCAGCCGTCAGACCCAAAAAAGAAGTTTGTTGTGCAGTGCCATTTCTGTAGTAGATGCAGAAGATGTGGTTGCTGTGGGGGAGCGCATCAACCCCACTGGAAAAAAACGGTTTCAGCAAGCATTGCGCCAAAAGGATATGGACTATATCTTGTCCCAAGCAGTAGAGCAAACGGACGCAGGAGCGCAAATGCTGGATGTAAATGTGGGTTTGCCTGACATTGACGAACCAGAAATGATGGAACAAACCGTAAAGGCTCTGCAAACCATTACAGAAGTACCCTTGCAGTTGGATTCTACCAATCCCAAAGCCCTAGAACGTGGTTTGCGTGTCTATTGTGGTAAGGCTTTGGTAAACTCGGTAAATGGAGAGGAAGCCTCTCTAAAAGCAATTTTGCCCCTCTGTAAAAAGTACGGTGCTGCGGTTATTGGTTTAGCCTTGGATGAAAATGGCATTCCCCCCACAGCAGAGGGCAGGGTAGAGGTGGCAAAGCGCATTGTGCAAGCGGCAGCAGAATATGGAATCCCAGCCCATGACGTTTATATTGATTGCCTGACATTGACAGCCAGTGCACAGCAGGAAGGCGCATTAGAAACGCTCAAGGCACTCTCTCGCTGTAAACAAGAATTGGGTGTCCGTACAGTGTTGGGAGTTAGCAATATTAGCTTTGGTTTGCCTTGCAGAGAATACTTGAACACCACCTTTTTGACTATGGCACTGTATGCCGGTTTGGATTTGGCTATTATCAATCCCAATATAGCCGCGATGATGGCTGCAATGAGAGCCTATCGGGTTCTATGCTGCAAAGACTTGCAATCTGCCCAATACATTGAGAGTTATGGTTCTATCAATACAGCTTCTACAACACCAGTGGCAAAAGCAGGAACTATGGGACTATTTGCTGCTATTGAAAAGGGATTGAAAGCAGAGGCAGCACAGGCAGCAGTAGAAGAATTACAAAATAAAGAGCCTTTGGAAATTGTAAATACAATCTTGATTCCTGCCTTGGATGCAGTGGGAAATGGATTTGAAAAGGGTACTGTGTTTTTACCTCAACTGCTTCAGTCGGCAGGAGCAGCACAAGCAGCTTTTGAATATCTGAAAAAAGCAATGGAGCAACAAGGAGAGGGAAACTCTAACCGAGGAAAAATTGTCATTGCTACCGTAAAAGGTGATATCCACGATATTGGGAAAAATATAGTTCGAGTTATTCTGGAAAACTATGGCTATGATGTTACTGATTTAGGCAGGGATGTACCCCCAGAAAAGGTAGTTCAAGCAGTGAAAGAAACAGGTGCGGAATTGGTGGGTCTTTCTGCCTTAATGACAACTACTCTACCTAGTATGAAAGAAACTATTTTTCAGATTCGTCAACAAAAATTACCTTGTAAAATTATGGTTGGTGGGGCAGTACTTACCCCTGAGTATGCGGCTGATATGGGTGCTGATTTTTATGCAAAAGATGCAAAACATAGTGCTGATATTGCCAAGGAAGTTTTTGGACAATAACTTTTATCTGATATGGAAAAGCAAATTTTCTCCTTTTTATGAAGGAGAAGGTTTGCTTTTTTCATTTTCTGTTAACATAGTAAAAGAAAAAAGTTGTCGTCACAAAATGGACAAATTTCTTCAATTATCTGTAAATTGTGACCAATATTATCCATAATCGCAAGAAAAATAGACAATTTTTGTCCAAAAAATTACGAGAAATAACGCAATAGATTACGAATTGTTAAAAAATATTGAAATTATGATTTTTTGTAGTATCATATAAATTGTAAAGGGTTTGGCTATTTTTTTTGAAAAATGTGTCAGCTTGACAGCATAAGAGGAGGAGTTTCATTGAAAAGCATTCGGTCGAAAATTATGGTCATACTAAGTGGCATGGTGGCGGGATTTTTGTTGCTTCTTACAGTTGCCAGCAGTTTTATGACCTATAATAATGCGCTATCACAATTGAAGCAAAATTTAACTTCTACTGTACAGATTACGTCCGATCGTATCGAACAGGAACTAGAAGTTTACATCAGTGCTGCGGAAGCATTTGGTGTGCGCAGTGACATTTCTGACCCAGAAGTTTCTGTGGCACAAAAGGAAAAATTGATGAATCAATGGGCAGAACGACATGGCATGATTCGTACAAATTTAATTGATGCCAATGGAGATAGTCTATTTGATGGAAACAATTACTCTGACCGTGAGTACTTCCAAAAATGTATGAGTGGTGAAACCTATGTATCTACTCCCGTTATCAGTAAGGTAACCAATAAATTAACAGTTATTGTAGCGGCTCCTTTGTGGGACAAGGGTGATACAAGCTTGAATCCTGTAGGTGTAGTATATTTTGTTCCCAATGAAGACTTTTTAAATAGTGTAATGGCATCCATTCAGGTGAGTGAAAACAGCGTTGCTTACATGATTGATAAAGATGGTACTACCATTGCAGACATTAACACCGAAAATGTTGCAGTAGAAAATATTGAGCAAAAAGCACAAAGCGATTCTAATTATAGTTCTCTAGCTGCGATTCATTCGAAAATGCGCAATGGAGAAACTGGTGTGGGAAATTACACTTTGAATGGTCAAAGCAAAATTATTGCTTACACCCCGTTGCAGGGTACGGATAGCTGGAGTGTAGCAATTTCTGCACCAATTTCGGACTTTATGGATGCTACATATGTCACCATTATAGCAGCTTGTGTAATTTTGGTGTTGTCTGTTGTTATTACTTTCTTTATAGCTGCCTTTGTATCTGGGAAGATTGCTAACCCCATTAAGGAATGTGCCAATCGTTTGGAGCTGCTTGCTGCAGGTGATTTGACTACTACAGTGCCAGATGTAGATTCTAAGGATGAAACTGGTATTTTGGCAAAAGCTACTGAAGAGATTGTATCGTCTATGAACAATCTGATTCAAGATGAAAACAGAGTTTTGGGAGCAATGTCCCATGGTGATTTTGATGTACATTGTCATAGGGAATTGTATAAGGGCGATTTTGAAGCCATGTACAAGAGTATCCATAATATCAACCATCGTCTGAGCGATACACTACTTGAAATTAGTACAGCTGCTGACCAAGTTTCTTCTGGTTCCAATCAGGTAGCTGCTGGTGCGCAAGCTCTTAGTCAAGGTGCAACACAGCAGGCTTCCAGTGTACAGGAATTGGCTGCTGCTATGGATGAAATCAGCCGTGATATTCGTCAAAATGCACAAAGTGCTGAAAATGCCAATGCGGCTGCACAGGATGCAGGCCATATGCTGAACGAAAGCGAACAAAAAATGAACGAGTTGGTTCATGCTATGGAACAAATTAGTACCAGTTCCAGTGAAATTGGTCGGATTATTAAGACTATTGAGGATATCGCATTCCAGACTAACATTTTGGCATTGAATGCGGCTGTAGAAGCTGCTCGTGCTGGCGCAGCAGGTAAAGGCTTTGCTGTTGTAGCCGATGAAGTTCGAAATCTGGCTGCAAAGAGTGCGGAGGCTTCTAAGAGTACCTCTACTCTGATAGAGCACTCCATGACCGCTGTTGATAATGGAACTAAAATTTTGGGCGAGGCAGCCCAGTCTATTCGAGATACTGCAGAGCGCACAAAGAGTGCTGTTAGCCTGATGGAGAATATTTCGAAAGCATCTGTTGCACAGGCAGATTCTATTACTCAAGTAAACGGAGAAATTGAGCAGATTTCTAATGTTGTTCAAACCAACTCGGCAACAGCAGAGCAAAGTGCTGCTGCTAGTGAGGAGTTGTCTGGTCAAGCTGAAATGCTGAAGAAATTGGTTGGTAGTTTCCGTTTGAGAGAGATTCCCATGGAGGATAGACACGCAGCAGCAGATGCTGTAGCAGATACCTCCCATTTTGAAACTAACACTGTAGATTCCTTCCAGGATACAAGCAAATATTGATAAAAATGGGCTTTGCAAAGGAAAGTGACAGCCTTTGCAAAGCCCATAATTTTTTATTTTAATATCACTTGTCACTTTTTGGTTCCACCAAAGCAGACAGCCTAAATACATATTGGTTTGGGTCGGCAACTGAAAGATAGTCCATTACATCATCTTCATACAAATCTCCACAAAGCATATATCCACATTCTTCTATTTGCTCCAGAAACTTTTGGTAGGGTAAAGGAAAATCCTGGTAGCTTCCTTGATGATAGTATAGAGCATAAGTACCGGCAGGTTTTACCCGTAAACGATTATCAGAACAATATTCTGCAATAGGGTTAAAGTAATAGCTTTCTATAAACTTGCCCTGTTTTGCATTTTGCTGCAAAATAATTTCTCCTGTTTGAAATCTTGCACCAAAACCATTCCCCGAACAATATACAAAATGCTCTTGTAACACACGAAGAAATTGCTGTTCTGTTGGTGTAGAAGAAAATCCTGTAGGGGTAGCAATTAAATATTGTTCAGGCAACTGTTCAATGGTCATAACACCACACTTGCAATGAATTCCCTCTTGCAAAGAGCAAATTGTTTGCTGTATGGACTGACGCATAAAATGGATATATCGCTCTTGTTCCTCTAAAATTTTCATTTGATTGGTTAATAGAGAAATACCCTTTTCTACATCCATTTGTTCTAGATACTCTTTGATTTGTTGTAGAGGTGTGCCACTAGCTTTTAATACAGATATCATATCCAAGGTGCCAAATTGGCTGATAGTGTAATAGCGGTAGCCGTTTTTTGCTACAAAGGCAGGTTTTAAAAGACCAATAGAATCATAGTGTAAAAGGGTATCTCTTGTAATACCACATAAGGATGCAAATTCGCTGATTTTATAAATGCTTTTCATAGAAAAGTCCCCCTTGACTCGTGGGTTACACCATAGTTTACAATAGTGTATAACAAATTTGGTCTTTATACAAGGAGAATCTATCTATGAAAAGAGAAATTTCTCACGAATTTACATTGTTGCAATTATTGCAATTTTCTTTTCCAGCCATTATTATGTTGCTGGTAAGTTCCTTATATACTGCGGTGGATGGAGTATTTATCTCTCGATATGTGGGCAGTGATGGACTTTCTGCCATCAATATTATGTTGCCTTTGGATACCATTTTTTATGGCATTGCTATTATGTTTGGTACAGGTGCAAGTGCCATTGTAGGGCGAAAATTGGGGCAAGGGCACACAAAAGAGGCCAAAGAAAATTTTACTTTGGTTACCTTAGCGGCCATTGTAATTGGGGTAATTCTCACGGCCGTTGTAGTGGCATTTTTTAAACCTTTGGTTCTCCTATTGGGGGCAAGTGAACGCCTGTTGCCTTATTGCATGGAATATGGATATATTTTGTTTGGTGCCTCTATGTTTACTGTGGTACAGGTGATGTACCAATCCCTTTTTATTACTGCCGGAAAATCCCAGTTGGCACTGATTCTCACCACTACCAGTGGAGTAATGAATTTGGTTTTGGACTTTCTATTTATTGTGGTGCTACAAATGGGAATGGCTGGTGCTGCATGGGGTACCGTGGCAGGGCGTGTAGTAGGGGGGATTTTCCCCTTGATTTACTTCTTGAAAGATAGGGGAATGCTCGGATATCGTCGCCCCAAATGGGATGGAATGGTGCTGGTAAAAACTATTACAAATGGTTCTTCCGAAATGGTTTCCAACTTGGCGGCAGGTGTTACCACATTGTTGTTTAACCTCTCTATGATGAAACTTGCAGGTGAGGACGGCGTAGCAGCCATGACCATTGTGCTTTACACACAATTTGTATATACAGCTGTGTACCTTGGATTTTCTGGCAGTGCAGCCCCTGTTATTAGTTATCATTATGGAAGCGGAAATACCAATTATCTAAAAAAGCTATTCCGACATTGTATAAAAATTGTTGCTTTGTCTACGGCATCTATGTTGGCAGCATCTATTTTGATGGCACATGCTCTAATTTCTTTGTTCACTCCTGCGGGCACGGTGGTTTTTGATATGGCATACCATGGGTATATGTTGTTTATCTGGAACTTTCTTTTTGCAGGGTTTAATATTTTTGCCTCTGGGTTGTTTACTGCCTTTTCCAATGGAGCAGTTTCTGCATTGATTTCCTTTTTGAGAACATTGGTATTTGTAACAGGAAGTATCTTGCTTTTGCCTCAAATTATTGGTATGGATGGAATCTGGCTGTCCATTCCCTTGGCAGAGTGTTTGACCTGTGTAGTGGCAGCAATTTTTGTAAAACGATATGGAAAACAGCCCTATCATTATTTGTAACAACAACGAAAAAGGTTTGCTCTATGTTATCCATAACAGCAAACCTTTTTCAGCTTTATGTATTTATTTATCAAAGTCAATACATTCATCAACGATGTTGGTAATAGCATCCCACTCTTTTGCCTCGGCTTCATCCTTTACACCAACTACATAGAATCCAGCTTTTTTTGCAGTTTCTACGGCATATCGAGCATCCTCAAATACAGCAATTTCATGGGGTTGAGCACCCAAACGCTGGGCAGCCATAAAATAAATATCGGGATGTTGCTTGCTAACCTTGATGGTTTCACAAGAAAGAATAAATTCGAAATAGGGGAGGATTTCCAGTCGAGTCAATGCGGACAACATCAAGTCCTCGGCTGTTGCAGATGCTACACACATAGCCACCCCACGTTGTTTTAGTTCTTTCAGGTAAGAAAGCACATTCTTTTTCAGCATAATATCCTGTTGATAATGCTGACGGATTCTTTGGGTCATAAATTCCACAATTTGCGCTGGTGTATGGGGCAAAGAAAATCTATTTACAAAAAATTCCGATGCTTCGGAAAGTGTCATAGTACCAACCTGCTGTATGATTGGTTCCATGGGTTCTGTAATGCCATGTTCTGTCAAATATTCTACACTCAAATTTTTCCAAAAGGGCATAGAATCCAACAATGTTCCGTCCATATCAAAAATAACATATTTTTTGTCCATACTGTACCTGTCACCCTTCCAAAAATACAACAAAAACTACAAAAATTGCAGTATCATTATACTATGTTCCGCCAAGAATCGCAAGAGAAGTGCAAATCAAAAAACACTTGTGATTGAGGAAAAAAAGAGATATAATAGCAATACAGCTTGTTTTAAGGCGATACAAAAACCCCTTCTTCACCAGCATAAAAATTGCAGGAGATGGGGATGTGGTATCGCCTTAAAACTTTGTAAAAACCTTTTGGGGAGAGGATGGGATGAAGATGGCGAAAGCCCCCGAACCAATGACAAGTGGTTCTATTTGGAAAAAGATGGTGTTTTTTGCGCTGCCAATTTTGTTGGGAAACCTGTTTCAGCAAATGTACAACACAGTAGATTCTCTAATTGTGGGAAACTTTTTGGGCAGCAGTGCACTGGCGGCGGTTAGTTCCTCTGGCAGCTTGATTTTTATGCTGATAGGCTTTCTTAGTGGTATTGCCTCTGGCGCAGGTGTTATTGTTGCTCGGCGGTTTGGTGCAGGGGATAGAGAGGGTCTGCACAAAGCAGTACATACTACAGTAGCACTGGGAATTGTGTCCGGTATTTTAATGACAGTGGTAGGGGTTTTGCTATCCCCTCAAATTCTTCGGTGGATGGATACTCCAGAAAGTGTCATGCCCGGTTCAGTGGCCTATCTGCAAATTTATTTTTGTGGTTCTCTAGGCTTTGTAATGTACAATATTTTTGTGGGAATTTTGCAGGCAGTGGGGGACAGCCGCCACCCTCTGTATTACCTTATCGTGTCATCCGTGGTCAACTTGGTACTGGATATTGTATTTATTGGATTTGTAAAAACCGGTGTCGGGGGAGCTGCACTGGCAACAGTAATTTCTCAGATGGTGAGTGCATTTTTGTGTTTATTGCAAATGGTGAGAAGCAAAGAGATATACCGCCTAGAGTTGAAAAGAATTGCCTTTGATGGAGAAATGCTCAAGGAAATTATCCGCATAGGTTTACCCTCTGGTGTCCAAAATTCCATCATTGCCTTTGCCAATGTAGTGGTGCAATCAAACATCAATGCCTTTGGAGAAATGGCAATGGCGGGCTATGGTGCATATACAAAGGTGGAAGGGTTTGGATTTTTACCCATTACCAGCTTTACCATGGCACTTACCACCTTTGTGGGGCAAAATTTGGGAGCCAAGCAGTATGACCGCACCCGCAAAGGGGCAAAGTTTGGAATACTGGTCACAGTAGTTTTGGCGGAATTGATTGGCATTGTGGTGTTTATTTTTGCTCCCCAAATGATTGCCGCCTTTGATGCAACACCAGAAGTTATTGCTTTTGGTATTGATAAATCTCGTACGGCTGCCCTGTTCTATTGCTTGCTTGCCTATTCTCACGCCATTGCTGCGGTTATGCGTGGAGCCGGTAAGGCAATGGTGCCTATGGTAGTAATGATGGCATTCTGGTGTGTGGTTCGTGTAACATTCCTCAGCATTACAGTTCCACTTACCCATAGCATTCAAATGGTCTACTGGGTCTATCCTCTTACATGGGCACTCAGTGCCTTAACATTCTTTTACTATTACAAAAAAGCCAACTGGATGTCACGAATATAAAACAAAACAGGGATGCTCTCGTCGGAGTATCCCTGTTTTTTGTTTGCAAATACTAGAGAAATTTTCTTTTAGGAAGTTTTCCTTTTGGAAGAAAAATGTGTGATATAGGCAACTATGGCTGTTATCAGTGCAAAAGCTATCCAAAATAGCAGAATATGCCATTTTCCTTGGGACAAAATGGTGTGAATATCTGTAAAAAGTAAACTGTTGAAACTGTTTTCTACAAAATCACTTAATTTCTAAATCTGTTTCCCAGATATTATCATTACCTTTTACTCGGTGATGACTACGAATACTTACGATGGTTACATCTGTGCGTAAAGGATATACAACTGTAGATGTAGGGGCGTTTTCTCGGCACACATAGCTATATTCAGTATAGGTTTTTCCATCAACGGTATAGGTATACCATATTTCACATGCACTATCCTGAGGATTAAATTTAGAAGATGAGGTTGCTACAACATGGGTACCTGTATAGGTCAAAGTAGCATATCCTGTTATCCCTCCACCCAAATCATTGGAGTTAGAAACAGTGTTGCTTTGTGCACTGGTGGTGGCAGCAGCACAACATGCAAATAGTGTAGTGCATACCAAAATCCTTTTGAAGTATTGTTTCATTTTCATAAAAGTACCCTCCTTTTGTAAATAAGTGTATATAAGTTGTGGAGTAAAGGCGAATAAATTGTGAAATCTATATAATACATTCTACATAAAATTTTTTGAAAAATCCAGTTTTTGTAATGAAATGCACGATTTTTGGAGTGAATGGTAGTTTTTTGGAAAATTCTAAGTTTAATCAATGAACCATAAAGCAAAAAAGGCAGCACCACAAAAAAGTGGTAACTGCCTTTTTATGATTTAAGAGAATCTTACTGGTTTAGTGCTTCTTGCAAAGCCTTTGCAATCTGGTCAGGGCAAGAGGTGGGACGACTGCCACAGGTAATGCCTTGCATACGCTGGATGGCTTCTTCTGCCTTCATACCTTTTAACAGAGACATAATGCCCTTTAAATTGCCGTTGCATCCGCCAACAACCTCTACATCCACAATTTCATTGTTTTCGTTTAGGGTAACAGTAGTAGAACGGGAGCAAACACCAGTGTTTTTATATTGATAAACCATTTTCAACTTCCTTTTCTCTCAACATAATACTGTCCATAGGGACACTGCCCCCATTATACTACATCTTTCTGCAAAATTCAACGAAATTACCGGATTTTCCAATAGGAAAGAAAATCCCCATTACAGCATTTTCTTTCGCAGTTCTTCACCAGAAAGAGGACTCAACAAAGCGGGAGCCACATCAAAAACAGTTTTGCAACCAAAATCCTGCTTTTGTGCCATGCGATAGACAGCACGAGCATAGGCAACAATAACAGAAGCGGTAAACTCTGGGTTAGAGTCCAACTTCAAGCTGTATTCTACCACATGGTTGTGTTCCTCGTTCCAGCCAGTTTTTCCAGTACGAATGACAAAACCTCCATGAGGAATGCCGCTGTGATTTTTTTCTAGCTCCTCTTGGCTGATAAAGTGTACAGTGGTGTCATAATCTGCAAAATAGTTGGGCATGGTCACAATTTCATGCTGGATTCTTTGTAAGTCGGCTCCTTCTTCCGCTACAACAAAGCATTCACGGGTGTGCTTTTGGCGGGTGGTAAGTGCAGGGGCCGAACCGCTGCGAACTGCCTCTAGTGCAGCCTCCACAGGAATGGTATATTGACGGGCATCTTTTACCCCCTCAATGCGGCGGATGGCGTCGGAGTGCCCTTGGCTTACTCCTTTGCCCCAGAAGGTATAGTCGGTGCCACATGGCAAAATAGCACTGGCATACAAACGATTGAGGGAAAACATACCGGGGTCCCATCCACAAGAGATAAGAGCAACTTTGCTGTTTTCTTTGGCTTGTTGGTCAACTGCTTGAAAATGTTCGGGAATGGCAGCATGGGTGTCAAAGCTATCTACCACATGGAACCACTGGGCAAACTCTGGGGTTTGGTGGGGCAGGTCGGTGGCACTTCCACCGCACAAAATCAGAACATCTACCAAATCCTTGTATGCCTCAGCATCAGCGGCTTTGTATACAGGTACATTGGGGGTGAGAATTTGCAGAGATTGGGGGGTCACGGCGAGTAAAAATAGCAGTCAACTGCATATCGGGGTTTTGTTTGATAGCACATTCAACCCCTTTGCCCAGATTGCCATAGCCAAGAATACCAACGCGGATGGTCATAAAAATAAATCCTTCTTTCTGTTATCTTGATTGTGTTGTTTACATGAGTAATATGTAGAAGAAAAAATCTTTTGAGTTTTTTATACCAAAAACATCTAGCTTCGTCAAGAGCAACAGCAACAAAAAAGCCTGTTGACAGGAAGAATTTTTATGGTGAATTCAAAGGAATAGCTTGCCCTTTTTGTTCATACAATGGTATGGAAACGGAGGGAATGGCATGGAAAACTACCAAGGACTAACCCGACAACAGGTGTGGGAAAAGCAACAGAAACAAGGAAAAAATCAATTGGAATCTGGACATAAAACCAATCTTGCAGCCTTGTTTTTTTCTCAGTTTAAGGATGTAATGATTCTTATTTTGGGGGTTGCAACGGTTATTTCGGTGTTTATGGGAGAGGGCGCAGAGGCAATTACCATTTTGCTCATTGTGTTGGTCAATGCACTATTGGGCTTTTTTCAGGAACTGCGCACCGAAAAAACCCTAGAGGCTTTGGAACAACTCAGCGCACCAGCGGCTTTGGTGATTCGAGAGGGGCAAAAACAACAAATTGACGCACAAGAACTGGTGGAAGGGGATATTGTACTGTTAAACACAGGAAACCGTATTCCAGCAGATTGCAAACTTTTGGAGGGGAGACACCTTTCTTGTGATGAATCCATGCTGACCGGAGAAAGTGTACCAGTACATAAAAAAGAAGGGGATTCCCTCTATATGGGATGTGCCGTTTCCCAAGGATACGGAAAGGGCATTGTCACTAAAATTGGTATGCAAACGGAAATGGGCAAAATCGCTGGTTTGGTGCAGGAGGCACAAGAACCACCTACCCTGTTGCAGCAACGTTTGAAACAACTGGGCACTGTGGTGGCAGCCGCTTGTGTAGTTATCTGTTTGGCAGTGGCAGCTTTGGGCTGGCTGCAAGGAGGAGATTTGCTGCAAATGCTCCTGACAGGAGTATCTTTGGCAGTGGCAGCCATTCCAGAGGGATTACCAGCCATTGTGACCATTGTACTGGCTCTAAGCACTGGAAGAATCTTAAAGCGTGGTGCCGTTATCCGAAAACTTCACGCCGTGGAAACTTTGGGCTGTGCTTCGGTAATTTGTAGCGATAAAACCGGAACCATCACCGAAAACCGCATGAAGGTTTGCAATGTATGGATATATGATAAATTCCTTCCACAGCCCAGCCAAAAGGGAAAAGAAACACTGCTAGAAAAAGAGTTTTGGCAAGCAGTGGCCTTGTGTAGCGGTTTGTCTGACAATGGAAACCCCACAGAATCCGCAATGGTGGCAGCTGCAAAAGAGCATTTTTCATTGCCTAAAAATAGTGTACAGCTCATAGACGAAAATCCCTTTGATTCCACCCGAAAACGTATGAGCGTGTTGGTAAAATTCCAAGGAGAGAAAAAGTTTTATTGCAAAGGTGCTCCTGATATTCTATTAGACCGCTGTAGCAGCATTTGGACAGAAAAAGGGAAACTTCCTCTTACCCAAGCAGACAAAGGGAAAATCCGCATGGTCTTGGAATGGATGGCAGGGCAAGCCTTGCGAGTGATTGCCATTACCACCGGCAGCCCAGAAAAGGGAGAACAGCAACTTTGTTTGCTGGGATTTGCCGGACTGATAGACCCGCCCCGCCCCCAAGTGGCTCCTGCTGTGGCGTTATGTCGTCAAGCAGGAATCCGCCCCGTTATGATTACAGGTGACCACCGAGATACCGCCGCAGCCATTGCCGCACAGGTGGGAATTTGGCAACAAGGGGATAGAGTGTTGACAGGTGCACAATTGGATGCCATGTCCCAACAAGATTTGGTGCAGTGCTGTCAAGAGGTATCTGTATATGCTCGTGTTACCCCTGCCCACAAGTTGCGGATTGTAAAGGCATACCAAGCCGCCGGAAAAGTTACCGCTATGACAGGGGACGGAGTAAACGATGCGCCGGCTCTGCGTCAGGCAGATATAGGGGTAGCCATGGGAAAAAGCGGAACCGATGTGACACGGCAAGCGGCGGGGGTTGTGTTGTTGGATGATAACTTTGCAACCATCGTTTCGGCAGTGGAAGAAGGTCGAGTTATCTACCAAAATATCCGCCGTTTTATTCGCTATCTTCTTACCAGCAATTTGGGCGAAGTAACCGGAATGTTATTTGTAATTTTAATGGGGTTACCTGTAAGTCTGTTGCCCATCCAAATTTTGTTGGTAAACCTGCTTACAGATGGATTACCTGCCATTGCTTTGGGCATGGAACCTCCTGCAAAGGGGTTGATGCACCACCCTCCTCGCCCTAAAGAAGAAAGCCTTTTTGCTCATGGTTTAACCAAAACCATCCTTTTGCGAGGGATTTTGCTGGGTGCTTTGTCCAGTGCAGTGTATGCCGGTTCCTTGTATGTTGGAGCAGACCTACAAACTGCCCGCAGTGCTTGTTTTTTGACCATTGTATTTAGTCAAATGCTGCATATTTTTGAATGCCGTGGAAAAGGACTCCGCCTAGGTGGAAATCCTGCTTTATTGTTGGCAACTATGGCAAGCATGGCTGCCGCCGCAGCTAGTGTGTATCTACCAATTTTGCAAAATATTTGCGGCACTGCTTCGGTATCTGGAATGCCTTTGGCTATGGTTATTGGGGGAGTACTGGCAAGCCCTGTGTTAGCGGCCATCCTTCGCAAACTTTTTCCGAAGGGTTCTCAAGAATAAAATAGAATCATGCTACAAAATTCCTCCCACAAGAATAAAATAGGTCACACTGGCAAATACTATGCCGGAAAGAACCTACTTTTTTGAATTGTGGGAGGAATGCAATGTGCATAAAACAATATGGTTGCGTATGGTGAAAGCGGTTAGTGGCGCATTGGCGGCAGCCTGTGCCTTGACGCTATTTATTCGCAGCGAAATTCCCGACACGCTGACCCTTCAACCGGGGCAAGAACTTTCCTTTGCCAATATGCCTTATCTTGTTCCAATGGAGGAAAAGGGTGCCACTGCGGTACAAACCTCTGAAAGCCAAAGCCAAACTTTGGGGCTTTTTGGGATAATTCCCCTAAAAACGGTTCATACTGTTCGTGAAGAGCAAAAACAAGTGTTGGTTTGTGGCACTCCCTTTGGAATAAAAATGTTTGCAGATGGTGCTATGGTGGTGGGATTTTCTGATATTTACACAAACGAGGGCTGGCGCAATCCCGGCAAAGAGGCAGGGTTGCGCATGGGAGATGTACTGGTGGAAATGGATGGGATTCCTGCCACAGGAAATTCTCAGGTGCAACAAGCAGTAGAACAAGCCAATGGAAGGCCCATCACTGTGACCTATGCCCGAAATCAAATTCAATATAAAACCAGTCTACAACCTGTTATGGACGCAGAAAAAGGAATCTGGCGCATTGGTGTATGGGTGAGAGATTCCTCGGCAGGCATTGGCACCTTGACCTTTGTAGAACCTAAAAAAAATGTATATGCCGGATTGGGCCATTCTATTAGTGATTCCGATACTGGTCAACAGATTGGGTTGCTTTCGGGAGAGATTGTTCCTGTAGAAATTACAGGAGTGAAAAAAGGTGCCGTAGGCAGTCCCGGAGAATTACAGGGTAGCTTTTCAGGGGCAGTGATGGGGGATATACAGTTGAATGGAGCCAATGGAGTATATGGATTTATTGGAACAATGCCGGCGGCCACCTCCTACCCGGTAGCAAATAAGCAAGATGTAAAAAAAGGCAAAGCCTTTATTTATACCACCATTGACAACACTGGCCCTCACGCCTATGAAGTGGAAATTGAACAAGCAAAGCTAACTGGAAATCAGCCCAACCGTGACCTTGTGGTGAAGATTACAGATAAAACCCTACTGGAAAAAACAGGGGGAATTGTCCAAGGGATGAGTGGCAGCCCCATTATTCAGGATGGCAAATTAGTAGGGGCTGTTACCCATGTGTTGGTTAATGACTCCACCCGTGGATTTGGTATTTTTGCAGAAAATATGGTAAACAGTGCTGAAAGTGTGGCACAAAAACAACTAGCAGGATAAGCAAAAGGCAGCCTTTGGGCTGCCTTTTTTGTGATATACAAGATAGGTATAGTATAATAAAGGAAAATGTAACAGATGGAGGAAAATATATGGCTGATTTTAGTATAAACGAGATGCAAGAAATGCAAAGAATTCTACAAGATAAATATAAGGATAAATGGGAACCTATCTGTCCAGAAACAGGAAAAAACAAAATACTTTGGATGATAGGGGAAATAGGGGAAGTAATTGATATCGTCAAAAAGAATGGGGAAACAAAAACTATCACAGATGAACATTTAAGAAAAAACTTGGTTGAAGAATTGGCAGATGTTCTTATGTACTATAATGATATTCTTTTGTGCTATGGTATATCCTCAGAGGAATTAAAATCTGTGTATATCAATAAATTTAAGAAAAATATGAAACGATGGTAATTGTAATTTTCAAAGGTTTTACATAACATTTTAGGCTGCTTATGGTAGCACTACTTTTACACAAAGAGAAACAGCACCCGAAGAGCAAGCTGGAATTGCCCTCTAGGTACTATTTCTTTGTGTATATTTTATTCCTTACATTCCTTACATTTCTTTTTTCATAGCATTATAACCAATGAGAACTGTCCATACATAGGCGCAAGTTTTGGGAATCATTAGTATACCAACCAAAGGGTAAACATCTGCCCACAGCACCACAGGAATATAAAAACCAAAACTCAGCACAATGGTCAACCACATCCACCGAAAAGCGGTATCCTTGTTCTTTTTGGCACTTTGATAGAACAACACAATAATCAAAAGCCCCAGCAATGCAAAGGGAATATTGCGATAGATACCCCAAGAAAGAGGAGCTGTTGCACTAAGCCAGTCATTTTGTGGCATCATGCACAGGGCAACTCGCAAAGCACACAGGATATAAACGGCTGCGGTAATTTGGTTTTGACCTTGCACATTGTAACGCTTTCTCCACACATAGTAAAGCAACAAATAAAAAATAGTCATTGTTACAGAGGTAATCCACTTGCCCAAACCCAAAGCAACAGTATAGTTTTCCAAACCGGTGGTACATAAAGCAAGAGCACGGGGAACTAGATGGAAGGAATCTCCCAGTCCCAACACTACCGCCATAATACCAAAAAGCCGAAATTGTGTGTTGTCTTTGCTTTTGCGAATCATGGTAATTCCAATAGAAATTACCAAAGTGAGGTAGACCACATCAAATAGGGTTTCTACAATTGCTTGCATAAAAATTCTCCTTTTTTATTGAATAGAATTTGTGCTTGTATGAAAAGCAGAATGCTCTGCCTGCCAACGGTTTTTTCCGAATAAAATCCCTGCCAAGAGTAAAGAGGCTCCCAAGCCAGAATAGAATACTGCAATGAATACTTCTGGAGCAATCTTGAAAGCACGCAGAGCAATACCGCCGCCCATCATAATGGCCATGATAATAAAGGATTTTACATCAAAGAACTTTAGGAAAAATTGCTTTTCTTCTTTATAAGCGATAATCCGTGTTGTGTGCTTTTTTACCAGCTTGCCAAAAATAAAATATTGGAAAATGCCGAATACAACCGCAGATAAAAGCAAATTGATAACAGATAAATGGTCTTTATAGGACAAAATGCCAATGCGAAAAATATTAAAACCTGCTGCTGTCCATACAAGACAGGCTAGCAACAAAAGATTCTTTCGTTGTACCTTCATAGTTCTCTCCTTTCAATATGAACAATGTTCAAAATAAGATAAAAACATCGTATGGAACCTTTTGGCCCCATACAAGTTATAATATTGAACAATGTTCATTATAGGCAGTTGTTTGTGTTTTGTCAATGGAATATAGATATTTTAAAAATAAATTTTTCATGTATTATTGAAATACTTTTCCGTAGTATTTATAATAAAAGTAGTATAAATAAACTAGGAGGAATTTTTATGCGGGGAAAAGTTTCATTGAACATGGCGGTTTCTATATTTGTTGCAATAATACCAGCAGCCATTATTGCCTTTTTGTTGTCCATATCCCTTGAATCGGTTGTGTATCAGGCACAAATGGGAATGGTTGACCTTTCCGAGGGGAGTATTGGTTCTCAAGCAGGAGAAGACATTCCGGTGGCTCAGTCCATTGCAGATATGGTAAAAATGGACGAGTTTACAGTAGAAGTATCAGTTCTGAATAGTACCCTTCCACTGGATGGAACTTACTACTATAAGGTGTTTATGCCCAGTGGGGAAATTGTTGCAGCATTGGTCAATCAAGACGCTGTACAGGAATTTGAAGATGAATACAAGGTGCGCCTTCCCATTGGAAAATGGGTGGAATGGAAACATTCTGCAAAAGAGAAAAAGGAATATGAATCCTACTATCAGGGTAGCCTAACAGATTTTTCTCACTACATTGATATGCAGGGGGACTTTGGCAATGTTCCTTCTACAAATCGTGCCTCTAGCCAAATATTTTCTATTGCACTGCTATTTTTCTTTGCTCTATTTTTGTGGATAATTCGCAGAGAAGGGGTAAGACGAGGCTGGTTCCCCCCAGAAATCTTTGTGAAAAAGTATTATGAAACAGCCAATTCTACAAAGCCAAAGGATGACACAGAAAGATGGTGTCTGGCAACCTATGCAATGTGGGCATACACCATGGAGGATGAAAAACTGATTGCTGGAATGCCTAAAATTCCTAAAAATCAAAAGATGATGAAAGAACTTCTATCCAGAGATTGGAGCATTAACAATGCGGATGATGGCAGAAGAATGGTGCAAGAACTGACCGCCCCCGGAGGTTACAGCGGCGCAGACCATGCTTCCTATGCGTGGGATTGGTGTCGCGCAATACAATTGTTGGGTTGCTTTTTCTTGTGTGATTACATAGACCGTCAAGAAATGCGTACATGGTCTTGCCAAATAGGACGAAAAATTCAGTTGGAATTTTCCTCTTGGGAGGATTTGTGCGAAAATTATCTTGCAGGATATACGAGTTGGAGCTCTAGAGTAGGAAACCCCAGAAGCCAAGTGGAACGTCGCAATAGAATTTATAAACAGCTAAAAGAAAATCCCGTTGGCCCCTATACTATGCCATTTAAATTTATGTTGTTAGAGCAACTTTGGGAAGAACGAGAAGATTAACTCCTTGAACTGGAACAAAGAAAGGTGTTTTTGAAAATGGAAATAAAATGTGTTCCTCTGGATTCACAATTGTGGGACGAGTTTCGGGGTGCCTATGGTAATGTTTCAGAGGAAGTTAAAATCGTAATGGGCTATTGCAAAGATATTCCCCCTCAAGAAAAATTAAGACGATTAGACCCAGACCAAAAGTCAGATTATGAAATTGCCTTTGATAATCTCTGTGAAAATTTGTGGCACCAAATGAGTTTTTATCCAGCCACGTATCTGGCATTGCCATATTTGGTCTGCCTGTTACAAAAGAAGGCAGAAGAAAACGATTTTAAGTGGCAACTACGACTTATCTCCGCCATAGGGGCAGTTTTGGCAACGGACGTATGGAAGGATGGGGATTGCTATGACAATGAGATTTTAGAAAATTACAAAAACAGCATTGCCTGTGTGAAAGAAATAACAATGACTTTTGTAAAAGAATATGCTATATCATTGAAAGTGCTGGATGAAGTTGCCAAACAAGAGCTTTTAATAGGTATGCTGGCAATTTTAGGAGAAAAAGAGCTTGCTTTTTTGTCTACTTGTAATTTTGAAAATGAGTGTTGTTTTGCTTGTGAGCATTGTGAGTATTGTTATGAGGGTGGTGCTTTAGAAGATACAGAGTTTCTCAACATGGTGGAACCTGCACAACCAAAAGAATGGGATGGTATATCTTATGATGACACTTTCACATGGTATTATGGAATTTTGAAAAAGTGGGGATTGAACCAGCAAGCAAAATTGCTTTTGTATCACTATGGCACATTTACCTGTCCAGAATGTGGAAAAACATCTTTGTTGCTGGACTGCATGAAGCAATACTATGAAATTGGCTAAGTAGTATATACAAATAAAGTGTTTTTCAATGGAGAAGGCTACTCATCTTTTTGATTAAAGTAGCCTATCCTATAGAGTGAAAAATATGAACTTTCTAGGATAGGTTTTGTTATGAATAAAAAGGATATAGAGGAAATAGCATACCAATATGAAAAATCTGTAAAAACAGAAAAATATTCATTGCAGCTATTGAATATTGTAAAATCAAAATTTTTAGACGGCTATTGGGATGTTAGCTACAAGGTAATTGGCGAGTCTGGAAATGAAATGGACGGCCCTCTATTGGTTGTGATAAATGGTGACAATGGAAAAATTAGTACAATGGAGGAAATTATTATGCAACAATGTGAAAATCCCAATGTTAAGATTTCTAACCTGCCTTTAAAGCCAAAAAGTCCCCTTGAATAATGCCAATGGAATACTATGTAATAGGATTTATTTTAGCTGGCTTTTATTCTATACAAAAAAGGTCACCGTAAGGTGACCTTTTTCAGTGGGATGAGCTATTCTATATTTACATTTATAGATAAGCGTCTTTGTAGAAAACTATAGAACAAACTCTATTCCAGCATTATTTTTTATTTTTGATGTACTCGTCAATGGCTTTAGCAGCATGTTTTCCTGCACCCATTGCCAAAATAACGGTAGCGGCACCAGTAACAGCATCACCACCAGCATATACACCTTCACGACTGGTAAGACCATCATCGCCATTGGTAACAATGCAGCCATGACGATTGGTTTCCAGACCGGGGGTAGTGGAGCGAATCAGGGGGTTGGGGCTGGTTCCGATGGACATAATCATGGTATCTACATCTAGAACAAACTCACTATTGGGTTTCTCAATGGGACGACGACGGCCAGAATCATCGGGTTCGCCCAGCTCCATCTCAATGCACTTCATGCCACAAACCATGCCATCTGCATCGCCCAAAACCTCAACAGGATTGGTAAGGGTTTTAAAGATGATGCCCTCTTCTTCGGCATGCTCGATTTCCTCTTTACGGGCGGGAAGCTCTTCCATGCCACGACGGTATACAATATATACTTCTTCGGCTCCCATTCTCTTAGCACAGCGAGCAGCATCCATGGCAACATTACCGCCACCTACAACAGCTACCTTTTTACTGTGCATAATGGGGGTTTTGCTGTCCTTTTTGTAAGCCTTCATCAAATTGATACGGGTCAAATACTCGTTGGCAGAGTACACACCCTTCAGGCTTTCGCCGGGAATACCCATAAAACGGGGCAAGCCAGCACCACTTGCAACATATACAGCCTCAAAACCGTATTCTCCCATTAGTTCGTCAATGGTCAAAACTTTACCAATTACCATATTGGTTTCAATGGAAACGCCCATTTCTTTCAAACCATCAATTTCTTTTTGTACAATGGCTTTGGGCAAACGGAATTCAGGAATGCCGTATACCAAAACGCCGCCAGCCAAATGCAAAGCCTCGTAGATGGTGACAGAATAGCCCAATTTTGCCAAGTCGCCGGCAGCAGTCAGACCAGAGGGGCCAGCACCAATGATAGCAACTTTGTGGCCGTTGGGGGTGGGCTTCTGGATAGATTCGGTGGAATGTTCCCGATGCCAGTCAGCGACAAAACGTTCCAAGCGACCAATACCAACACTTTCACCTTTTACGCCACGAACACATTTTCCCTCACACTGGGTTTCCTGAGGGCAAACACGACCACAGACAGCAGGCAGAGCACTAGAGGCAGACAAAATCTGGTATGCACCCTCAAAATCTTCCTCTGCTACTTTTGCAATAAAAGCAGGAATATCAATTCCCACAGGGCAACCACTTTGACAGGGCTTTTTGGGGCAGCCCAAGCAGCGTTTTGCTTCGCTTACTGCCATTTCGGGAGTATATCCTAGTGCAACCTCATCAAAATTTTTGTTGCGAACCATGGGGTCTTGGTTGGGCATAGGACATTTTTTCGGGTCCATATTTCTTTGAATAGCCATAATTATTCTACCTCCTTATTGAGCAGGTTGCAGGAGGCCTCTCGTGCATGAGCCTCAAAGTCTTTATACATAGTGCCACGGTGCATTGCTTCATCAAAATCTACCAGATGACCGTCAAAGTCGGGGCCATCTACACAAGCAAACTTGGTTTCTCCGCCAACAGTCAGACGGCAGCCACCACACATACCAGTTCCGTCAATCATAATGGGGTTCATGGAAACAGTGGTTTTGATGTTGTACTTTTTGGTTAGCTGTGCAACAAATTTCATCATAATCAGCGGGCCAATGGCGATGACCTCATCATACTGGTTGCCCTCTTGAATCAATGCCTCCAGCGCATTGGTTACAAGACCTTTTTGACCATAACTTCCGTCATCTGTCATCAGTACCATCTTGTTGGAAACTGCTTCAAACTCTTTTTCCAAAATAACAAGGTCTTTGTTGCGGAAACCAACAATGCTGTGTACCTCTGCGCCAAGTTCATGAAGGCGTTTTGCAGTGGGGTAGGCGATAGCACAACCAACGCCGCCACCTACAACAGCAACCTTTTTCAGTCCGTCCAGATGACTGGGCTTGCCCAAAGGCCCAACAAAATCATGAACAGATTCTCCAGCATTCAAGGTGTTCAGCTCCATGGTGCCTCCACCTACAATCTGAAAGATAATGGTAACTGTACCAGCCTCACGGTCATAGTCGGCAACAGTTAGAGGGATACGTTCAGAATCATCTTTTGCACGCACAATGATAAATTGACCTGCTTGTGCTTTTTTGGCAACTAGAGGAGCCTCAATTACCATTTTGGTAACAGTAGGATTCAGCGGCGTTTTTTCTACAATTTTGTACATACCTTTAACCTCTTTCCTTCGAAAAAGTAGTTAAGATTATCATACCCTTTTTTATAGCTTTCTGCAATAGTTTTTACAAAAAAGCGGAAAGGGCACAAAAGCACCTTTCCGCTTGCTCGAAAAAACCTTTTTTAGAAGTCAATCTCCAAATCGTAATAACAAGCCTTCAGCAGTTTTTCCATCTCTTCCTGAGAGGGCTGACGAGGATTGGAGCCAGTGCAAGCGTCTCCAATAGCATTTGCAGCTACTTCGGGCAGCTTCTCCAAGAATTCCTTCTCGTCAATGATGCTTTGCTCTGCCAATACGCCGCCAGCACCATAGTTCTTGATACCCAGAGGAATCTCCAACTGACGGTTCATTTCACGCAGCTCAGCAATCAGAGCATCTACCAACTCCTCGGTAGTGTTGCCGGGCAAGTTGATGAAACGTGCAATCTCCGCATAACGCTCAGCAGCCTCAGCATTTTTGGAGTTGTACTTGATAACCTTAGGCAGGTACATTGCATTTGCAGCACCATGAATAATATGGTCGCCAGAGAAGGCAGCACCAGTCTTATGAGCCATAGAATGTACAATGCCCAACAGAGCATTACTAAATGCCATACCAGCCAGACACTGTGCATTGTGCATACGGTCACGAGCTTCCATATCGCCATCAAAGGATTTCTTCAGGTCGTTGTGAATCATCTTGATAGCTTGCAAAGCCAGAGGGTCAGTATAATCACAGTGCAAGGTGGAAACATAAGCCTCAATAGCATGGGTCATTGCATCCATACCAGTGTGAGCAGTCAACTTTTTGGGCATTTTCTCTGCCAGCTCAGGGTCTACGATAGCAACATCGGGGGTGATGTTGAAGTCTGCCAAAGGATATTTGATACCTTTGTCATAATCGGTGATAACAGAGAATGCAGTCACCTCAGTTGCGGTACCAGAGGTAGAGGGAATAGCGCAGAAATGAGCTTTTTGACGCAGCTCGGGGAAGTTAAAGGGAGTAATCAACTGCTCGAAAGTGCAGTCAGGATACTCATAGAAAGCCCACATTGCTTTTGCTGCATCAATGGGAGAACCACCACCGATTGCAACAATCCAATCGGGTTGGAATTTGCGCATAGCCTCGGCACCCTTCATAACAGTGGTAACAGAGGGGTCGGGCTCTACACCCTCAAACAGCTCTACTTCCATGCCAGCCTCTTTCAGGTTGGATACAACCTTATCCAAAAAGCCAAAACGTTTCATACTACCGCCACCGGTAACAACAATGGCCTTTTTACCTTTCAGGTTTTTCAGTTCATCCAAAGAGCCTTTTCCATGGTACAAATCACGAGGAAGAGTAAAGCGCATAATAAACAGCCTCCATAAATGAGATTCATTCCGTTAGAGTTGCAATAATGTGTTAAAACATTAACAACTTGAAACTGTTATAATAATACCATTTATTTTTTGCTTCGGGTAATGTATAATAGGAATATAAGCCATGAAAAAATAAAATAATGAACGAAATTTTAACTAAACTATAACACAAATTTATCTATTAAGGAGAGAAGGATGAATTTTCAACAACTTCGCTATGCTGTAGAAATAGAAAAAACCAGTAGTATTACTGCTGCTGCAAAAAATTTATATATGGGTCAGCCCAATCTTAGTAAAAGTATAAAAGAGTTGGAAAATGAACTAGGAACAGTGCTGTTTCATCGTACTGCCAAAGGAATGGAACCCACTGCCAGCGGATTGCAATTTTTGCGCTATGCTAAAGACATCTTACGTCAAGTAGATGAATTACAAGCACTGTATCAACCGGGGCAGACGGATTGTGTTCGCTTTTCGGTTTCGGTTCCTCGTGCCACCTATATTGCAGATGCTTTTGCATTGTTTTTGTCAAACTATGAGAAAAGGCGTTCTTTGGATGTACAATATCGGGAAACCAATTCCACCGAGGCCCTTACAGATGCAGCGGTGGGGGATTCCCATTTGTCTATCTTGCGTTACCAAAAAATATACGAGTCCCATTTTCAACAGCTTATCGCTCAAAACCGTCTAGTGAGTGAAGTAATTTTTGAATATCCAATGATGGTACTAATGAGCAAACAGCACCCCTTGGCGCAACAGTCCGAAGTGGCCTACCATGCTTTAGAGCAGTACACACAAATTGTTCATGGTGATATTCAAATCCCAAAATTGCCTCTTTCTCAGCTGAATAAAAATTCCGAAAAAAGTGGCACAAGGCGGATTTATGTCTATGACCGAGGCAGTTTGTTTGAATTACTGCGCAAGGTGGAGGGAAGTTATATGTGGGTTAGTCCATTCCCACAAGCAGAGCTTGACCGCCACGACCTTATCCAAAAGCCATGTAAGGAAGCAGGTATCAATCAAGATGTGGCAGTGTGGAGAGCTTCCACTGGGCTTACTCCACCAGCAAAGCAGTTTTTAGAGTTGCTAAAAGAAGAGCTAAAGCGGGAGTTTAATGGGCAACTTTTGCATATAAAGTAATAACAGGAAAAAGAAATACAAAGGCCATTCGTTTGGCAAAGATGCAAGACGGGTGGTTTTTTATTTTGTAGGTGGCTGTATAAAGTGTGTTAGGCGATAGTTTCGAGGGGAAATTCCATATAAGTTTTTAAATGCACGGGAAAAATGCAGCTGATTGGGATATCCCACCATAGGGCTAATTTCCTGAATGGGGATTTTAGTTTCCTTCAAAAGCTGTGCCGCCTTTGCCATGCGATATTGCAATAAAAAGGTGCGGGGATTATCTCCCATGGTTTCCCGAAAGATTCTGCCAAAATAACTGCGGTTTAATCCGCAAAAGGTAGCAATATCCTCAATGGAAAAATCTCGCTGGTAATTTTGTTCAATAAAAGACATGGCTTCCTTCATGTAAAAATCACGCAGCCGCTTACTTGTTCGTACATCTTGGAATTTGGAAGATTGTATGATTTGGTCTAAAAAAATAAATCCATGACCAATCAAACGAGTGGGGCTATAATCTGCATGGTCTACAATCAGCATCATTTGTTCTTGCAAGGCAAGTCCAGCTTGACTATTGGCAGAATAATATACAGGATGTGTAGCACTTAAACCAGCCAGCGTCAAACTTTCTCTTGCACGAAGGCCATCAAATTCCAACCATACATAGCTCCATGGATTTTTTTCGTCTGCACAATAGGAGGTAATCTGTCCGGGGGAGATTAAAAAGCCTTGACCAGATTCGATGGAATATTCTTCTTCATTTGCATACAATTTTCCTTGTCCGCTTATTACATAGTGAAAAAGATAGTGGTTTCGTACATAAGGCCCATAGGAATGTAAAGGCGCGCATTGTTCCCAACCAAACTGGTACAGGTTTAGGTCTACAAAGCGGTCATCACTAAAAACATGAAATTTCAGCTTTTTTGTGGACATTTTCAACAAATTTCCTTTCTATTATCGTTTATTTTGCCAAAAGTAGAGATATGTGGTGTATTTTCTATATTTTACCATAAAATCTTTTGATAGATTTATTATATATCTCTATGCGATATTAATTCAAGTGTTTTTTTATAATTTAGCAAAAATGAGATATAAAATCTAGTATAATGGTATTTACTTGCTATTGTGCACAAGCTATAATAAATATGCGAAATGGAGAGTGAAATTTGTATATGTTCACAATATACAAATTGCTTTGTGAGCTTTTGGGCAAATTTACTAATAATTTAGCATTTTGCTTTATGTATCAAATTTTCACTCTAAAAAACAGAAAAACAAATTTTAATGGAGGTTGATGGCACAATGAAAAACACAAAGAAAATTGCGGCAGGTACTCTGGCAGCAGTGATGGCAGCGGGAATGGTCGGTTGCGGAGGCCAAAGCGGCACTGGAAGCAATGGACAAGTAAACCTGACCTTCCAAATTTGGGATGTTGGTCAACGAGACGGAATGCAAGCCATGTGTGATGCCTACACCGCAAAAAATCCCAATGTAAAAATTGAAGTGCAGGTAACCAGCTGGAATGAATACTGGACAAAGCTGGAGGCGGCTGCAACAAGCCAAAAAATGCCGGATATTTTCTGGATGCACACCAATGAGATTCTGAAATATGCAGACAATGGCATGTTGGCAGATGTTTCGGACATTGTGGAAACAGACAAATTTTCTGACATTTCTTTGTCCAATGCACAAGGCAGCGATGGAAAATTGTATGGTGTGCCTAAGGACAAGGATGTTATTTGTCTGGCATACAACAAAGAACTGTTTGACCAAGCAGGTGTTGCCTATCCAGATGAAAACTGGACTTGGGATGATTTGGTAACTGCTTCTCAAACCATTTATGATGCAACCGGAAAATATGGTTATATGGCTTATGCAGATGACCAACTGGGCTATTGGAACTTTGTATACCAAAATGGTGGCTACATCCTGAATGATGACAAGACCAAAGCTGGTTTTACCCAGCCTGCCACCGCAGAGGCAATGGAATTTTACATCAACCTACAAAAGAATGACTGGTGCCCCGATCAAACATATTTTGCCGAGCAGGCTCCCGGTGCAGCTTTCCTCTCTGGTCAAGGTGCAATGTATCTGGAAGGAACATGGAACTTCCTGCCTATGCTGCAAAACAACCCTGAATTGAATGGTAAGTTGGCAGTAGCCGCTTTGCCAAAAGCTCCTTCCCCAGCCTCTGGTGATGGACGTGCAACCATTTCCAACGGTTTGTGTTATGCTACCGCCGCAAACAACAAAAATATGGATGTTGTAAAAGATGTTTTGAAATTCTTCGGTTCTGAGGAAGGTCAGCGCATTCAGGGCGAAAGCGGTGCAGCAATTCCTGCCTATAATGGTCTAGAGCAAACTTGGGTAGATGCATTCAAGGACTATGACATTGATGTTTCCATCTGCATTCCTATGTTTGAGTATGGTGTACAAAGTGTAAACAATGCTTCTCGTCCCGAATGGAAAACAAAGGTAAGTGATGAGCTTTTGAAAATTTACTCTGGTCAAGTAGAACTACAGCAAGGCTTGCAGAATATGCAAGACATTGTAGACCAAGCCAGTGCAAAATAAACCACAGAAAGTAGAGGTGTGCCATTGTGAAAAACAAGCAACGGGGCAACAATATGATGTGGGGATACATTATGGTAGGCCCAACCATTCTTGGTTTGCTAATACTGAATATTTATCCTTTTATTGATACCATTCGTTTGAGTCTTTCTGCAACCAAAGCTTTTGGAGCTTATGAGTTTGTAGGACTACAAAATTACATGGATATGTTTGCCAGCACAGAATTTTGGAAAGCAACATGGAATTCCATCTGGTTTTGTGTGCTGACTGTTCCTGTAGGGGTGTTTTTAGCATTATTGTTGGCTATTCTGCTGAATGCCAATATCAAAGGAAAAAGTATTTTCCGTACTATCTACTTTTTGCCCATGGTAGTGGCTCCTGCTGCGGTTGCTATGGTGTGGAAATGGATGTTTAATGCCGAGTTTGGTATCATCAACTCACTGTTAGGAACACGGATTAAATGGATTACCGACCCCAGCATTGTTTTGTTTACTTGTGCTGTGGTTTCTGTTTGGAGCTCTGTGGGCTACGATGCTATTTTGTTATTGTCGGGTATCCAAAATATTTCCAAAAGCTACTATGAAGCAGCTAGTCTGGATGGTGCTGGCCCCATCAAGCAATTTTTCACCATCACCATTCCCATGGTTTCTCCCACCTTGTTCGTTGTACTTATCATGCGTTTGATGGCTTCCTTGAAGGTGTATGATTTGATTTACATGATGGTAGACCAAAGCAACCCAGCCCTTACCGATGCACAAAGTTTGATGTATTTGTTCTATAGAGAAAGCTTTATTGCAGGTAACAAGGGTTATGCTTCTGCCATTGTTATCTGGACTGTTCTGTTGATTGGCGTGGTAACTGCCATCCAGTTCATTGGACAGAAAAAGTGGGTTAACTACGAAGTATAAAGGAGGTGCAAGGTTCAAATGACCATCAAAAAAAGCAGCAGTAATATTTTAACATATGTTGTATTGGGAGCAGGAGCAATTTTGATGTTGTTCCCCTTTGTATGGATGGTTCTCACAGCGTTTAAAAGCAATTTTGAAGCCATGCAGATTCCTCCCACTATTTTGCCCAGTCAGTGGAATTTAGACGCATTCAAAAAAGCAATGGACAGTCTGCCCTTTGCAAACCTGTATATCAATACCGCATTGCTCATTTTCTTCCGTATTATATGTGCAGTTGTATTTAGTTCCATGGCAGGATATGGCTTTGCAAAGTTGGCATTTCCCGGAAAAAATCTTTTGTTTGGCATTGTTCTTATTCAGATGATGCTGCCCAGCCAGATTTTTATTATTCCACAATATCAAATGTTGGCAAGTATGGGTTTGACCAATACCATTTTTGCACTGGTATTCCCCGGTTTAGTCAGTGCATTTGGAACCTTTTTCCTACGGCAAGCCTACCTAGGTATTCCAGATGAAATTTCGGAGGCTGCCTATTTGGATGGCTGCAATACATGGCAGGCTTTTGTAAAAGTAATGTTCCCTCTAACCACCGCAGCAAGTGCAGCATTGGCTGTATTTACAGCAGTATTTGCCTATGGAGATTTGATGTGGCCCCTCATTGCCAACACAGACCTGACAATGATGACTTTGGCATCTGGTTTGTCCACATTGAATGGTCAGTTTACTACAAATTTCCCTGTATTGATGGCAGGCAGCCTGTTGGCAATGGCTCCCATGCTGGTGCTGTATATGATTTTCCAACGGCAGTTTATCGAAGGCGTTGCCATGACCGGCGGCAAATAATCTTTCAAAAATAAAGGATGGCTTTTTATGTCAATTCATGTAAATGAGCAGCAAAAACTGTTTACACTGCATACCAAAAACAGTAGCTACCAGTTTTTTGCAGATGAACACGGCTATTTGGAGCACCTATATTATGGTGCTCCCATTGGTGAGGCAGATATGCGCTATATGCGTTACTTCTCCGATTGTGGTTTCTCTCCCAATCCCTATGACCTGAGAGGGCAGCGTCAATTTTCTCTGGATACCTTATCCCAAGAATACAGCGGATATGGTTGCGGAGATTTTCGCCTAAATGGTGTACAGCCAGAATATGCAGATGGCAGCCGCAGCGCAGATTTCCATTATCAGGGCTATGAAAAAATCCAAGGGAAATATGCAGTGCAGGGGATGCCTGCCTGCTATGACAATGGGGGAGAGTGGGAAACCCTCCGCATTGACCTGAAAGATGAAGTTTCAGGACTGGAACTGCAACTGTATTATGGCGTATGTGAAAAGCTGGATGTGATTACCCGTTGTGCTGTATTTCACAATGGAAGCTCTGACACCATTCGCTTGCACAAAGCGGCTTCTGCTTGCCTAGACCTTCCCTTTGGCGACTGGGATGTTATCCACTTCCAAGGCCGCCATTGCATGGAGCGTATTCCCCAACGGCAGCGTATTCCTCACGGTATTCAAACCATTTCCTCCCAGCGAGGAGCCAGCAGCCACCAGCATAACCCCTTTGTAATTTTGGCAAACCCCAGCACCACCGAAACAGCCGGCGAGTGCTATGGTGCAATGTTGGTGTATTCCGGCAGCTTTGCCATTGAGCTGGAAAAAAGCCAGCTGCAAAGCACCCGTTTGGTTGCTGGAATTGGTACAGACAGCTTTTTGTGGAATTTGAAGGAAGGGGATACCTTCTGGACACCCGAAGTAATTTTCTCTTTCAGCAATAGCGGACTGGAAACCCTGTCTAACAGTTATCAGGAGTTGTTGCGGAAAAATGTTTGCCGTGGGCCTTATAAAAATGCCCCTCGCCCCATCCTTATCAATAACTGGGAAGCTACTTATTTTGATTTTACAGGAGAAAAGCTCCTCAATATTGCCAAAGAAGCCCAATCTTTGGGCATTGAAATGTTGGTATTGGACGACGGCTGGTTTGGTACCCGAAATGATGACACCGACGGTTTAGGAGACTGGTTTGTCAATGAGGAAAAACTGGGCGGAAACCTGCAACAGCTTATTGAAAAAATCAACCAGTTGGGTTTGAAGTTTGGTTTATGGGTAGAGCCAGAAGCCATTTGTATTCCGACAAAATTGTACCAGCAACATCCCGATTGGGCATTTCAGATTCCCGGCAGAAAACCCACCATGGGCCGCTGTGAACTGATTTTAGACTTGTCCCGCAAAGAAGTAGTGGACTACCTCTATGAGAGAATCCACGATATTTTGAGCAACCACCACATTGAGTACGTAAAATGGGATATGAACCGTCACATGACTGATGTGTTCAGCGCAGCTTTGCCTGCCCACCAACAAGGAGAAGTAAAGCACCGCTACATGCTGGGTCTGTATGACTTACTGGAGCGTTTGACCCAAGCATTCCCAGAAATTTTGTTTGAGGGTTGCAGCGGCGGCGGCGGTCGCTTTGATGCTGGAATGTTGTATTATAGCCCACAAATTTGGTGCAGTGATGATACCGATGCTGTTCACCGACTGCAAATTCAGTATGGTACATCCTTTGGCTATCCCTATAGTGCCATGGGCAGCCATGTTTCTGCGGTACCCAATCACCAAACAGGACGCTCTGTTCCTATGTCTACCCGTGGCATTGTTGCCATGTCTGGTGCCTTTGGCTATGAATTGGACTTGCAGCAGTTGACACCTCAAGATAAAGAGGAAATCCGCTTGCAAATTCAGCAATACCGCAAACGCAGTGCCATTGTAAGCAACGGGCGGCAGTATCGTTTGACCAACGCTGTGGAGGATAGATATTTTACCGCATGGCAGTTTGTTTCCCAAGATGGCACAGAAGCATTGCTGAATTTGGTTGTGCTCAATCCCCAAGCAAATCCATGGGGTATGCATGTTCGTTTGCGTGGACTGCAAGAGGATGCACAATACAAAGATATTGCCAGCGGAAAGGTGTATAGTGGTGCAGCATTGATGAATGGAGGCTACACCTTCCCCACCATGCAAGGAGATTACGCCAGCACCTGCATTCATTTTGTAAAAGAATAATTTTTGAAATAGTTTGCAAAGCAGCCGATGGAATCATCTGCCAAAACATGGCGGCAGCCATTGGCTGTTTTGCTATTAAGAGAGGAGTATTTGTATAGATATGAGCAATATTATCAACTGTTTGGATTCCCTCACCCACTGGACAGCCCCAGAAATTGCAGACCCCAGCAGCATTCCTCACGGAGATATGCCGGGGGATAAGGTGGAAATTGGACAAAGCCACATAGAAAAAGCAGGGGTAATCTTTCCCCAGCTAGTAAAGCACCTAAAAGAGGTTACAGCCCAAAATCCCCACCAGCGTGCAGTAGTGGCAGTTTGCGGAGGAAGTGGTGTAGGCAAAAGCGAGATTGCCAGCCTGTTGGGATACTATCTCTCACAGGCAGGCATTGGCAGCTATGTTCTCAGCGGCGACAACTATCCCCACCGCATTCCCAGCCAAAACGATGCCGAGCGTTTGCGTGTATTCCGTGTGGCAGGGCTGCAAGGTCTGGTAAACAGCGGAGTGTATAACAAAGAGGTTCAGCAGCAACTCGCACAGTTGCAGGCAGAAGAAAAGGACGCAGACAAGAGCCTTTGCAAGGAATATGGCTGGTTGTCCACCTATCAAAAAGAAGGCAGCCAAGGGCTGGCCGGATATCTGGGCAGCGAGAAGGAGCAAAACTTTGCAGAGTTGACCCAAATTATCAGCAGCTTTAAAAATGGCAGCAACAGCATTTTCCTAAAGCGCATGGGACGCACCCCATTGGAACTGTGGTATGAGCAGGTAGATTTCTCTAAGGTAAATGTATTGATTATCGAGTGGACACACGGCAACAGCGACCGTTTCCAAGGGGTAGATATTCCAGTATTGTTGAACAGCACCCCCCAAGAAACATTGGAGCACCGCCGCAGCCGCAACCGAGATGGAGCAGTAGACAGCCCCTTTACTACCATGGTATTGGAGCTGGAACAACGGATGTTGGAAGCACAAGCACACAAGGCAGCCATTATTGTGGCAAAAAGTGGCCAACTGCTGGATTACAGCCAATACCGCAGCCTAATGGCAAACAGCTAAGGAGGGCAGCAAAATGAAACAAGCAAATGCCTCCCCCATGCTCAACGCCTACCCAGACAGCATAGGGGGAAAGTTAGGGGATATTGTAGAGTTTTTGCAGCGTCCCGAAATGGGTGGAGTATTTGGCTCTTTTTACATTCTGCCCAGCCTGTTTAATACCGATTTGGATAGAGGTTTCTCAGTAGTAGATTACAACCTCAGCCAACAGTTTGCAAAAGAGCAAGACCTGAATGCGCTAAGGGAACTGGGCATTGACTTAAAGCTGGACTTTATTCTGAATCATGCCTCGGTACTTAGCCCCCAGTTTCAGGACATCCTCGAAAAAGGGGAGAACTCTCCCTATAAAGACTTTTTCATCAACTGGAATACCTTTTGGCAAGGCCATGGCACCATGACAGAGGAAGGCTATATCCAGCCAGAAAAAGAGTATCTGGACAAAATGTTTTTCCGCAAACCAGGCTTACCCATTTTAATGGTTCGTATGCCTGATGGAAAAAATGTGCCCTATTGGAACACTTTCTACCAAAAAGTTTCCTATCAGCAACCCACTGTACAACAGCTGATGAAAATTGCAAAGGTTCAATACACCACAGCAGAAAAGCTGTATAGCCTAGTGGAACAGGGATTGCAGCAAGGCAAAACACCAAATGAAATAGACTTTGCAGAGCTGGAAAGCTACAAACAGCCAGTGGCAGAGTGGCTAGAATCTCATCGGGAATATTTGGGACAGATGGATTTGAATATCCAGTCGCCACTGGTATGGGACTTTTACAGAAACACTCTAAAAACATTGGCAGAGTACGGAGCAAGCATTGTGCGCCTAGATGCCTTTGCCTATGCACCCAAAGCCCCGGGCGAAAAAAACTTCTTGAATGAGCCAGCTACATGGGAATTGCTGGAGCGTGTACGGAAAATTGCAGATGAATATAGTTTGCAGCTACTGCCCGAAATTCACGCCAGCTATGGGGAAAAAATCTATGATAAGGTGGCAAAACAAGGCTACATGACCTATGATTTCTTCCTACCTGGTTTGTTAATTGACGCACTGGAAAGCAAAAACAGCCAGTATTTGCGGCAATGGGCAGAGGAATTGTATACCAACAAAATCCGTGTGGTTAATATGTTGGGCTGCCATGATGGAATCCCTCTGCTGGATTTGAAGGGGCTAATTCCCGATGAACGCATCCAAAAACTCATTGATACTGTGGTAGGCCGTGGGGGATATGTAAAAGACCTACACGGAGCAAAAAACATGTATTATCAGGTCAATGCTACCTACTACAGCGCACTGGGCGAGGATGACCAAAAAATGCTGTTGGCTCGTGCCCTTCAACTTTTCATGCCCGGAAAGCCACAAGTATGGTATCTGGATTTGTTCTGTGGCAAAAATGACCATGAGGCAGTAGCAAAGGCCGGCCCCGGTGGACATAAGGAGATTAACCGTACCAACTTGACCATGGAGCAGATTGCAACAGGCTTGCAGCAACCTTGTGTACAAAAGCAACTGGAATTGCTGAAATTGCGTGCCTCTCATCCTGCTTTTGGCTTTGATTCCAAGCTGGAAATTGCAGGGGAAGGCAGTCAAATTTCCCTGCGCTGGTCAAATGGTGAACACTGGGCACATCTCCAAGCGAACTTGGAAACCACCTCTTACACAATTACCACCAGCCAAATACAATAAGCAAAATGCCCTGAGAGAACCTCTCAGGGCACTTTTATTTGTTAGATGATGGGAAATCTGGTATAATTATCAAGAATTAACCATTTTATAATACACATATGTATCTTAGCAAGATAAAGAGAGGGAATCAGCAATGACTTGCTTTACTATAGCAATTTGTGATGATGAGCTAGAATCCATCGATGTGGTTCGGAGCATTCTACAACAACATCCACAATCAGACAAATTTATGGTGATGACATTTCAATCAGGCGAAGCCCTGTATGAATACATCCAGATGTATGAGTATGCCTTTGACCTCATCATTTTGGATATTCGCCTAAAGCTATGGGATGGAGTGAAAACAGGGGAATTGCTGTCAAAAATAGAATCTGGAAAATATACCGATATTCTGTTTATTTCTTCTGATACCAGCTATGCAATGCAGCTTTTCGACCTGCGCCCACTGAATTTTTTAGTAAAACCTATCGACCCTCAAAAGCTCCTTTCCAATGTAGATGTTGCACTTCAACACAGTAAAAACAAAGTTCAATGCTTTACATATAAATTTGAAAAGGTGTTCCACAAAATCCCTTACCATGAGATTATCTATTTTGAAAGTATGAGAAAAAGAATCTGCATCAACTGTGTGGATTCTACGAAAAACTGCTATTTTTATGGAAGCATGGAAGAACTGCTTTTGTCCATAGATAGCAAAGATTTTTTGCAGATACATTGTTCTTTTTTGGTAAATTGGGCACATGTGAAAAAAGTGTATAGCGGCCAAATTTTATTGGACGATGGCACCCTGTTAAACATTAGCAGACAGTTTAGAAAAACAGTGCAAGAATACTCTATCAGTTTCTTGGGAGGGAAATAAAAAGTTGGAGTTCTTATATACAGGGGTGTACCTATGTGCAAACATGTTCCATTTTTATGTATATCTTTGCCTGTTTCGCATATTTTTGGGAAAAGCAAAAGAAAAATGGATAGAATGGCTAGGATTTAGCCTGCTATTCATTATCAATAGTGCTGCATTTTTGATAGTAGCTAACCCATATTTAAACTTGTTTTCCACAATTATTCCATTGATTATAATTAGCTTTTTCTACGAAGCTGGAGTTCCTACCAAAATTTTTGTAAGCATTATGATGGCTAGTGTGTCCATGATTTTAGATAGTGCGATTTTTAATATAGGTGCCATGTTCTTTTTTAAGAGTTTAACAACAAACGAGTTATTTACAAATGTAACAGGAAATTTTTTGCTTTTTTTATTTATCCAAATTATAAAAAAGGTACGAGCTCCTCAAAAAAATACAACACTGTTTTTATCACATTGGTTTATAATTGTAGCAGCACCTATATCAAGCATTGGAATTATAACCATGATCTT
>CALWZC010000006.1 GCA_944385935.1 uncultured Anaerofilum sp. | reverse complement strand
AGGGTACCCCTTTCCTATGCTTGCTGCGGAAGAAGCAAGCGGCAAATGGGTACTCATTTGCTGTGCTTGCTCCCTACCCAAAATAAGGAAAGGACAGGAAAGGAATGGAAAGGAAACGAGAAATTGAATACAACGATTTGCTACCGAAAAAGGGCAATCCGCTGAATGAAACCGTTACATACAAAGTTGGCGGCACGCTTTATGAAGTGTCAACGGTTTGCGGCGGCTCTGAACTGCTCTATGACAAAATGAAACGGCTCATAAAATCGGAAACCGTGAAAACGCCTACTGACAAAGAAAAAGAAGTCCGCTATAATGAAGATAACAACCTGTTTGTCGGGCGTTCATTACAGGAGGAATGAACAATGACGACAACGAAAAATTATCCCGACAACATTACCGCTTTATATGCCCGATTAAGTCAAGAGGACGCGCTTGATGGGGACAGTAACAGCATTGTCAATCAGAAAAAAATCCTTTTGCAGTATGCAGAGGACAACGGTTTCCCTAACCCGACTTTTTTCATTGACGACGGCGTTTCCGGCGTAACTTTCGATAGACCCGGCTGGAATGAAATGATAGGGCTTGCGGAAGCGGGAAAGGTCAAAACGGTTATCGTCAAGGATATGTCCCGCATGGGACGCGATTATCTGAAAGTCGGCTATTACACCGAGAGTTTTTTTGCCGAGCGTGATATTCGATATATTGCAATCAACGACGGTGTGGACAGCGACAAGGGCGACAACGATTTTACCCCATTTCGCAACCTGTTCAACGATTTCTATGCACGCGATACAAGCCGGAAGATCCGTGCGATACTTACCGCAAAGGCAAACGCTGGAGAACATATGGGAAAGCAGCCCTACGGATATTTGAGGGACAAGGACAATCCGAAACAATGGGTTGTAGACGGAGAAGCCGCCGAAGTAGTCAAAAAGATTTTTGCGCTGTGTGTAGACGGGAAAGGTCCTATGCAGATTGCAAGAATACTGCAAAAGGGAAAAGTTTTGACGGTAAAATCCTACTATGCAAAATGCGCCGGAAAGCCTTTGCCGGATAATCCGTATTTATGGGACGCAAACTCTGTTTCCAAGATTTTAGCGCGTTTTGAATACTGCGGGCATACGGTCAATTTCAAAACCTATTCCAAGTCAAACAAACTGAAAAAGCGGTATGAGAACACGCCCGAAAACCGCCGGATTTTCCGCAATACCCATGAAGCAATCATTGATGAAAAACTTTTTGAACGGGTGCAGGAATTAAGGGCAAGCAAACGCCGCCCCGCCAAGCAAGCGGAACGGCAAGGGCTGTTTTCCAACTTAATTTTCTGCGCTGACTGTGGCAGTAAATTACATTTCTGTACGGCAAGCAGTTTGACGCCCTCACAAGACAGTTACCGCTGTTCCCGTTACAAGAGCAATACGGGAAGTTGCACCGCTCATTATATCCGAGAGGAAACACTGAAACGGATTGTCCTAAAACGGATTTTTGATGTAACCGCTATGTTTATCGACGACATCACTTCGTTTCGCGATATGGTGTATGAGCAGCGTTTTGAGAAAATGGAAAAGGATATGAAGCGGCGCAAGAAAGCATTGGAACAGGCAAGGAAACGGATAGCCGAACTTGACCGGATTTTCAAGCGGATTTATGAAGATGATGTAAACGGAACAATCAGCCACGAACGGTTTTTGAAATTGTCTGCGGAGTATGAAGCCGAGCAGAAAGAATTGACGGAGTTTGTTTATGCAGAGCAAAACGCTGTTCATATCTTCGAGCAGGACAAGGCAGACTTTGACAACTTTGCCGCCGTCATTCGCAAGTATGTGGGCGTGAAAGAACTAACCCCTACGATAGTGAATGAGTTTGTGAAGAAAATCATAGTCCATGCGCCGGACAAGTCCAGCGGCCACCGCCGACAGAAAGTACAGATTGTTTGGAACTTTATTGGGGAAGTAAATCTTCCTAACGACAGTCAAGTGATTGAACGGCAAAGAAAAGGCAGAACGGCATAGCCACACGCTATGCCGCCCTGCAATTACCTATTTACTTCCTTATCACTACTCAAGACATGATAAAGGTATTGTTATAAATATGAGCATCTGGATTATGGGCGGGATTGATTACACCATCACCATCCATAAAACTGATGTTATATCGGAAAATATTGTTTACGCTCTCTGGTTCACAGAACATGATACATCCACCTGCATTGTTGTGGCTGTAGTTGAATTGGTAGATGGTTCCATCCCCAGAATCTGCATCCCATGCCTGACCATCTTGGTTGTAGCAGGTGTGGTATGCTTCATTGTATTGTAACAGAGCATCTTTGCACTTCCATGGCCAGATAGCTGCGGCGGTTTTTCCAATTTTCTCACCTGCAAGGGTATAAACCTTGTCGTTGATTTCATTGGCAGTATCCCGAGCAACATTGTATTGTACCAATGGCTTTAAGCAATACATAGGAGTAATTCCATCTCCTCCGATACTGCTTACAAAGTTGTGCTCCAAAACCACATTTTCGTGTCCATACTTTTTCATCACTTCATCAGGAAGCTCCAAAGTAGTGAAAAATGGGTGTGTATATGTATAACCTGCTGCAATTCCCCAACGGCTGCAATTTTCTACCACACAGTGGTGAATATGCAAACCATCATAGCGGGCAACAGGTGCATGGCAACTTTCTGGTTTCAACGCGGAGCAATAAATTCCACCGTTATTCAGATGTTTATCGTAGACATTGCCCTTTACATCGTGAATATACAAATCTTTCAGTTCAATATTGTGCAATGTACCTCTGTTCTGTGCTACCACAGAAACACCTGTACGATTCATCTTGTCTGGTTGGTTGTACACTTCCCCCAATACAACAGGGTTATTGATAATTTCCAAACCTTCCACACGGATATATTCACAATCGTACAGCAACACAGCGGAAGAAATATACCCTTTCCATGCGTGATAAGGAGAGTCCAGCGCAGTGCGGTAATTTTGGAACCACACTCCAGTTCCCTTTGCATCAATTACCGGCTTGGGTCCATCGCCATAGCTGCCAATCACAATGGGAGCTTCACAAGTTCCCTGAACACTTAGGTGCAACGCCTGCCCTTGGAACACCGACCCACACTCTAAACGAATTTCATCACCAGCAGATAAGGTTTTCTCTGCAACCGCCCACAAGGTTCTTAAAGGGCTTTCTGGGGTTGTTCCTGTGTTGGTATCATGACCTTTGGTGTCACTCACATAATAAACGGTGGGTTTTATCATAGTTCCGTTTCCTCAAATCGTAAGTTATTTGTGACTTTTGTTCAATTCACTTGGCAGCAATAGTTTTTTGTAAACCCTTTGCACTTTGCTGAATTGTTGTCCTTAATACAAGGATACCCTCTAGACGGAAAAATTGAAATATGTTATATTGACCTATGGTTTATATTTCTTGCACCCATGCATTTTGTTGCAATTTTTGTAATCAACTCGAAATCTTTCTTGTTGAAATAGTAATATATACTTCTATTTTTTTTGTTTAATTTTAATAAACAAAAGTCTTTCCATATCGATTTATATAAAAAATAAATCAATATTTATAATCTATTTGTTATTGTTTATGTGCGCAATTTATGGATATTTGCAAGCAGGAAAGGAGTTTTTTGCTATGTATCAGGTATTTGACCTTCAAAATCTTTCCCATTCTGGTATAGTACAACTTTTATATGTTACACCTTCTCGCTTTGAAAGGGATTGGAACGGCAACCGCCATTCTCATGAATGTTTTGAAATTTCCTTTTGCATTCAAGGAAAAGGAGATTATTTGGTACGAGATGCTATTGTACCTGTAAAGGCAGATGATTTTATTATCATTCCTCCGGGAGTGGAACACGCCGAACGCAGCACCCCCTCGGCACCTCTAGAGTATATCATTTTGGGGATTACTGGCATTGAACTTACCTTTCTCAATTCTTCCTCTGGATATTACAAGGGCACCTTTGCCACACAGCAGATGTTTGTTCTCAATCTTCTCTCTGCCCTTTTGCAAGAACTGGAACAAAAGCAGCCAGACTACTCCACTGCATGTTATAATATTTTGAATATTCTTCTTATTCAGCTCAATCGTTTTTGCCAGTTTACCATCAAGCCTGCTAGCCTTCCACAAGCACATAATTCCTCTTTGTCCGACCACAATATTTTTTGGGTAAAGCAGTACATTGATGACAACTTTACTAAGGAAATAAACCTAGACCTTTTGGCTGGAAAAATTGGTTTAAATAAATTTAGCCTTGTGCGTAAATTTAAAAAAATCTATGGCACCAGCCCCATTAACTACCTTTTATTGCGAAAATTTCAGGAGGCAAAGTTTTTGCTGCAAACTACCGAAAGTTCTATCAGTCAAATTTCACAGGCACTGGGCTTTAGTTCTGCCAGTTACTTCGCCCAATCCTTCCAAAAACATGAGGGGATTTCTCCTTCCGCTTATCGAGAACAATGCAGATAAACAAAAGATGGGCAACCTTTTTCAAAAGGCTGCCCATTGTTTTATCCCATATAAAAATCCATTACTAACATCAAACAAAACCCTATCAACAGAGCATATGTAGACTCTCTCTCAAAGCCATGACTATGGGTTTCAGGAATCATCTCATCACTGATAACATACAACATTGTGCCACCTGCAAAGGCTAGCATAAATGGCAAAATAGCAGTGGACAAGGTTACCACCATGTATCCCAAGAAAGTTCCCAAGACTTCCACAAATCCTGTACCCAGTGCTAATAGCAATGTTCTTTTCTTACTAATTCCAGCCGCTAGCATAGGCGCAATAATTACCATACCTTCTGGAATATTCTGCAAAGCAATTCCTGTGGCCACTGTGATGGCATTGCTAACATCTCCACCTCCAAAGCCTACACCAGCCGCTAAACCTTCTGGTAGGTTATGAATGGCAATGGCTGCTACAAACAGCAAAATTTTATTCAGTTGCTGCACATTCTGGTGTTTTTCTGTGTCCACACCTGCCAAATTATGAAGATGGGGTAAAAACCTATCTAACAGATTCAAAAATACTGCACCGGCACCAATTCCCGCTATTACTGTCCATACGCCATGGCTCCCGGCTTGCTCCAAAGAGGGAAGCACCAAACCCAAAATAGCCGCTGCCAACATAACACCTGCCGCAAAGCCTAATACTAAATCATTAAATTTGTGGGGAATTTTTTTCATCACAAACCCTAGCAAAGCCCCCACCATAGTGGCTCCACCTACCCCTAAAGCTGTCACTGTTACAAGTTGCATTCTATCGCCTCCTTTGTCTACTTTCTTTTTGCAATAATGTCCCGAATTTCCTGATTGGTTGCCTCAATTTCTTGTTTCAACATTTCTGCCGAAAGGCGCAACGCTCCATGACCCAAAATAATCATCTGTTCCGCCCCATCGGAGGTAGCTACCTTTACTCGATATTTTCCTTTTAGCTGATAGGTAGTTTTTTCTATGTACATATCTGCTGTTTCTGCCTCTTTTGTGTATACAATATCAATATTGTTGTAGTGCAACACTTTTCCAATGCCTCCAGCTACTTTATAGGCATCAAATACCAAGATTACGTTGCACTTGCGAAAACCTTGATAGTTGCAAAGAACATCTGCCAAGGCTTGACGGGCAGACTCTAAATTTTCTTTTGCAAGTTCTTTTAGTTCCTCCCATGCAAAAATGATATTATACCCATCTATCAACAGATACTCTGGTACCTGTCCTTGATACACATATTCCTTTTGTTGGTTTACTACTGGTCGAAACAATTCCCTTCGCTTTGTTTCTCCATAAGTGCGGCGGAAAATGGCTTCTAGTTCTGCATCCTCTTGCTGTGTTGACATGGTAGGTCGTTTTGCTTGTTTTGGCTGGAATACCACTTCTTCCTGTGTTGGCTTTAGCCATCCACTGCTGTCCAGATGCGCATGAGATGGCACCTCACTCCAATGCACATTGTATCCTGCACCATGGGAACAAAAAACAGAATCTGCTGTATTTTCTATATCTCTTTCGCTGTCATATTCTTTTTGTTCTACAATCTGTTGCCAGTTGGCACATTCCCGATACCCCGCAGGCATACAAAAAACTTTTCCTTTTCCTCTGGTGTAACTTACTACTTCTAAAGGATATTCCTGCATTTGTGCCGCTGGAGCCATTCCCTCCAATATTGCCATATCTTGTTGGGTTTGTGGTGGTTCAAACTCTCCCCCCATCCGCTGAATATCTGCCATTCCACGGCCTATTTGCTCCTGTGGTAGTTCCATGCGAAATTGATACCATGGCTCCAACAAAATGCTTTCTGCTTGCATCAATCCTTGTCGCACTGCTCGATAGGTTGCCTGCCGAAAATCTCCACCCTCGGTATGCTTTAGATGAGCCTTTCCCATCAAAAGGGTAATTTTTATATCTGTAATTGGGCTGCCGGTAAGCACTCCTTTGTGCTCCTTTTCTGCCAAGTGGGTCAAAATTAAATTTTGCCAGTTCTTATCCAGTTGGTCTTCGGAACACTGGCTAGAAAATACTACACCACTGCCACGGGGGGCAGGTTCTAACAGCAAATGTACTTCTGCATAATGGCGCAATGGCTCAAAATGTCCAATTCCAATGACAGGTTTTGCAATGGTTTCCCGATATAGAATGCTTCCCGGCCCAAACCCCACAGAAAGACCAAACCGCTGCAATATTTTTGCTTTTAGCACATCTAGTTGCACCTGTCCCATCATTTGCAAGTGAATTTCTTCCAAAGCGTCATTCCAAACCAAATGCAATTGGGGGTCTTCTTCCTCCAGTTGGCTCAGTTTCATCAAAGCTCCATGAACATCACAGCCTTCTGGCAAATACAAACGGCAACTTAACACAGGTTCCAAAATAGGAGGGCGGGAGTGCTCCTGCTGGCCTAGCCCATCTCCCGGCACCGTTTGGGTTAAACCTGTAACAGCACACACCATTCCCGCTTCTACTTGCTCTATGGGAACAAATTTCCCACCGGAATACAACCGAATCTGGTCGGCTTTTTCTTGCCATGGTTCCCCTTTGGCATTTACACCGGACAACAGTGTTTTTACCTTTAAGCATCCCCCTGTAATTTTCATGCAAGTTAGGCGTGTACCCTGTGTGTCACGAAAAATTTTATATACCTTTGCCCCAAATTCATTTGGATATTGGGGCTGTAGTGTATACTGTTCCAATCCTTCCAAAAACTGCTCTACACCATCCAGCCGCAAAGCTGCTCCAAAGTAACAGGGAAATACCTTTCTTTTTGCTATCAGCTTGCAAATGGTATCTGTGTCTAGTTGGCTTGTTTCCAGATATTCCTCCATTGCTTGCTCATCCAACAATGCAAGCTCCTCCCACTGCTGGGACAAGGTTTCATCAAAACAAAAACATCCAGTATCTAGCTGGTTTTTTAGTTGCTCTAAAATGGCTGTTTTGTCTTGTGCTGCAATATCCATTTTATTTACAAAGATAAATGTGGGCACATGATATTCCTGCAACAACTTCCAAACGGTTTGGGTATGGCTTTGCACTCCATCACAGCCACTAATCACCAACACAGCATAGTCCAGCACCTGCAAGGTGCGCTCCATTTCCCCGGAAAAATCCACATGGCCCGGTGTGTCCAATAAAGTAATTTCCAACTGGTTGCTTTTCAAAATTGCCTGTTTGGAAAAGATTGTAATTCCTCGCTGTCGCTCCATATCATCCGTATCCAAAAAGGCATTTTGGTGGTCTACTCGCCCCAGTTTTTTTAGCTGTCCACTGCAATACAGCATTCCCTCTGATAAAGTGGTCTTTCCTGCATCTACATGGGCAAGAATCCCCAACACCAGTTTTTTCATCTCATTTCACCGTTTCCTTTTTTGTTTGTTTCATTCTATCATACTTTGCCCTATTTTCACAAACGGGTTTTCTATTTTGGCTGTCCAATCCGTTGAACATTGGTTTGCAAAATAACAGCATTTTAATAAAAAGAAAAGCCCCACCTATCTTGCAGTATAGCACTGCATATAAATGGAGCTTTTTCTATTTTGTTTTATTTTTGGTGGGCATAAAATTCTTTTACCGCCACATCTGCGGCATCAAAGACATATTGTTTCAGTTCTTCCACTGAATTAAATTTCACTGTGGGCTTTAAGTAGCGGCAGAACTCTACTCGCACTTGCTGACCATACAAATCCCCTTGATATTCTGGCAAGAAAGTTTCACAAGTAATCCCCTCGCCGCTGACAGTGGGGCGATTACCCAGCCCTGTGGCTCCTGCATGCCAGCTCCCATCCTGCAACTGTACACGGGTGACATACACCCCCTGTTTAGGAATTAGGCTACCTTTGGGAAATAGCTGGTTAATGGTGGGGAATCCCCACACCTTGCCATTTCCTTTACCATGTTCCACTGGATAGTCCACACAATATGGCTGCCCCAACAATTGGTTGGCATGTTCCATCTGTCCATCTTGTAACAGTTGCCGAATGCGGGTAGAGGAGATAGCTTGCCCATTTTCCCATGCCAAAGGAATAATTTCTACTACAATTTCATTTTCTTGGCAAAGCTGTTGCAGCAAAGTGGTGTTCCCTGCTTTTCCTTTGCCAAAGGTGAAATTCTCCCCACAAAATACCGCCTTTGCATGGCACTGGTTTTTGAGGTACTCTGTAACAAACGCCTTTGGGCTCATTTCCTGAATTTGTTGGAAGGCGGGAGAAATATATTTTTCTACCCCCATTTCAAACATTCTGCGTTTTTTTTCTGTAACAGAAAGAATCCGCTGACCCTTCAATGTACTGTCTTGGGGCAGCTCAAAGGTAAATACTGCAGAAGAAAGATGGTGTTGTTTTGCCCACTGCACAGCTTGGGAGATGACCTTTCGGTGTCCCATGTGCACCCCATCAAAATAGCCCAATGCTACACTGCACTCTTGTGCACTATTAGCATTTGAACTCCCTTGTTTTTGCATGGGCATCACCCTCTTTCACAAAACAACTTTTCTACCAACAAAGTGCCCTCTTGCACCTGTGCCAACCCTACAAATTTCTCCTCAAACCGAACACGATACCTGCCATCAGCCGCAGGAAAACGATAGGTGGGGGCACCGCTTAGCAACCGCCGAAAGGCTTCTTGCTTTACTTCTATCATAGGCAAAGGTGTAAATACCGTTTCGGTATCCAAAAGCAGGGCTTCAATGGCAGCAATGCCTTGGGTATCTCGCAACTGCTGCAAAGTTTCCATGGTCACGGCATTTTCTTCGCCCCATAGCCCTGCACGGATTCTACGCAATGCCGAAAGGGTTGCCGCACATCCCAAAGACTGGCCAATATCCTCCGCCAAAACCCGAATATAGGTTCCTTTGGAGCAAGCAACCTCAATTTTGTATTCATTTTCTGCCACCTGTTGCAGATACTTGATGGAATGAAAGGTCACAGCACGGGGCTTGCGTTCTACAGTCTTTCCCTCACGGGCAGCCTTATATAAAGGTACACCATTGATTTTTACAGCGGAATACATGGGAGGAACCTGCATTTGTTCTCCCAAAAAGCTGGGCAGTACCTGTTGCAATTCCTCAGGCGCAACTATTTTTTCGCTGGTTTCTAACACCTCACCAGTAATATCCCCTGTATCTGTTTTCAGCCCAAATTTGATTGTTGCACGGTATGCCTTGGTATGGTCTAGTTGTAAATCCACTGCTTTTGCACTTTGCCCCACAAATACAGGCAAAACTCCTGTTGCCATGGGGTCTAGTGTGCCGGAATGCCCCAATTTGCGAGTGGCTAACATTCCACGCAATTTTGCAATAACATCAAAACTTGTCCAACCCTGTGGCTTGTCTACAATCAGGATTCCCTGCATAGTTCACGCTCCACCTCTGCTAAAATGGCTTGTTTGGCATTATCCAAACCGCCTACCAACTCACAACCGGCAGCCATAGAGTGACCACCACCACCCAAACGGGTACAAATGGCACAAGCGTCTACACCCGGCTGGGTTCGCACGCTAATTTTATAGCTGCCTGAAGGCTGTTGCCGCAGAGTAATTCCTACCTGTACCCCTTCAATCTGACGGGGCAAGCTGGTTAAACCTTCCAAATCACTGGTTTCTACACCAGTGCTCTCTATTTGTTCCCACGTCATATAGATAAGAGCACAACGGTCTTGGAAATGATATTCCAGATTAGACAAAGCGATACTCTCAATGGCAAGCCTTGCCCGACTTTTGGTTTCAAACAGAATCATGTTCAAATCCCGTACACGGGCACCAGCTTCCATCAAACGGGCTGCAATTTCATGGCTGCGGGCAGAGGTATTTCCAAATAGGAAACACCCCGTATCGGTAGAAATACCTGTGTATAGACAATCTGCCAGCACACCATCAATTTCTACACCCATTTTACAAATAAGCTGATAGATAATTTCTGCTGTGGCACAAGCACTACTATCCAAATACAGTGCATCTGCATAGCCAGAATTAGAACCATGGTGGTCAATGCACAGGTCTACCCTTTGGGCATACTCTCGCACCGAATCACCAAATAGCTGAATACTTGCCACATCCACTGCCACTACATACTGTGGTTCAAACTGTCCTTGGAACAGTTCTATCTGCATATAGTCATACCGTGGGGGAATCAGGTCTGCACAGAGCACTGCCACTTCTGGTTTTCCCAACCGTTTTAGTGCATGGTACAGTGCTGCCGCACTCCCCAAAGTATCTCCATCTGGATTTTTATGGCACAGCAGCAGAATTTTTTCTGCCCGCAACAGCCTACCCAGAACCTCCGTCAGGTCCAGCGTTTCACTCATTGGGCTGCTCCTCCTTGGCATTCTCCTTTTTGTGAATATCTGCCAAAATCTGGTTGATGTGGGCAGCATACACTGCCCCATCGTCTGCCACAAATACAAATCTGGGTGCCTTGCGAATATGCATTCTGCGGCTGATTTCGGTTCGCACATAGCCTGCACCTTTGTTCAGTGCCTGCACGGCTTCGGCAGTGCTGCCCTGTTGCCCCATCATGCTCACATATACCTTTGCCACATCCAAGTCTGGGGTTACTTCTACCCGCATTACGGTTAAAAAACCTTGTAAGCGTGGGTCTTTCATGTGGGAGATAATGGAGATTACCTCCCGTTTCATATCCTCAGCTAAACGCCCCTGATTTTTGTTTGCCATATTGACTCCTTTTTATTTTGGTATCTTAGTCTCGATACTCCTCCAGCATATATGCTTCCAGCACATCGCCTTCCTTCAAATCGCTGAATTTTTCCAAGCTGATACCACATTCATATCCTTGTGCCACTTCTTTTACATCGTCTTTAAAGCGGCGCAAGCCCTTAATTTCATCATCTGCAATTACAATGCCATCACGCACAACACGCACCTTTGCATTGCGGGTGATTTTTCCGCCTTGTACATAGCTGCCGGCAACCACACCAACACTGCTGATTTTGTATACCTGTCGAACCTCTGCATGGCCCAGCTCCACCTCTCGAATTTTGGGAGCCAACATACCTTTCATTGCATCGGTTACATCATTGATAGCATCATAGATTACACGGTACATCCGCATTTCTACTTCACACTGAGCAGCTTCTTCCTTTGCCACTGGGTCAGGACGAACATTAAAGCCAATGATGATAGCATTACCGGCATTTGCCAGCATTACATCCGACTTGTTCACAGCACCTACACCGGCATGGATAACCTTTACACGCACTTCGTCATTGGACAGTTTCTCCAAGCTCTGTTTTACAGCCTCAGCACTGCCTTGTACGTCTGCTTTTACAATGATATCCAACTGTTTGCGTTCGCCTTCGGCAATCTGGCTGAACAGATTATCCAAGGTTACTTTCTGGTAGTTGCGGAACTGCTGCTCTTTTGCCTCGGCTGCACGACGGTCAGCCAATTCACGAGCCAGACGCTCGTCTTCAACAGCATCAAACAGGTCACCTGCTACGGGAACCTCGGTCAAGCCAGTAATCTCTACAGGGGTAGAGGGACCTGCCTCCTCAATAAATACGCCCTTGTCGTTTTTCATGGTACGCACACGGCCCACAGCAGTGCCTGCAATGATAACATCGCCCTTGCGCAGGGTTCCCTTTTGTACCAACAAGGTAGCAATGGTGCCCTGTCCTTTGTCTAGGCGTGCCTCAATAACGGCACCCTTTGCCCGGCGGTTGGGGTTTGCTTTCAGCTCTTTTACTTCAGCAACCAAGTTGATGTTTTCCAACAGATCACTAATTCCCTTACCAGTCAAAGCAGAAACGGGAACACAAATTACATCGCCGCCCCATTCCTCAGGAACCAACTCATATTGGGTAAGTTGTTCCATAACACGGTCGGGGTTAGCGGTGGGTTTATCCATCTTGTTGATGGCAACGATAATGGAAACACCGGCAGCCTTTGCATGGTTGATGGACTCTACAGTCTGAGGCATAATGCCATCATCCGCAGCAACAACCAAAACAGCAATATCTGTCAGGTTTGCACCACGGGCACGCATACTGGTGAAAGCCTCGTGTCCGGGGGTATCTAAGAAGGTGATAAGTTTTCCATCAGCGGTAACCTGATATGCACCAATGTGCTGGGTAATGCCGCCGGCCTCTCCTGCGGTTACGTTGCTCTTGCGGATGGCGTCCAAAATACTGGTTTTTCCGTGGTCAACGTGACCCATAACCACAACAACGGGAGGACGCTCCTGCAAATCCTCATCCTTGTCCTCGTCCACCTCAAACAGGCGTTCCTCAATGGTTACCTTTACTTCACGTTCTACCTTTGCGCCCATTTCCTCGGCTACAATGGCGGCAGTATCAAAGTCGATAACCTGACCAATGTTTGCCATTACGCCCAAGCTCATGAGCTTTTTGATAACATTGGCTGCGGTTTGCTTCAACATAGCAGCCAACTCGCCTACGGTAATCTCGTCGGGAATGGTTACCTTCAACTGTGCCTTACGAGCCTTTTCCAACTGGATGCGCTGCAAACGCTCTGCCTCGGTTTCCTTTTTCTTTTGGAACTGCTGGCGGTTTTTGTTCTGCTTGTTGCCAAACTTTTGTTTGTTACCAGCTGGCATAGGCTTTTTGCGGTTTTCCACCTGACGGGTAGCAGCCAAATCGTTGTATTTCTCGTTGAACTTGTCAAGGTTTACATCTACACTGCGGGTGTCTACAGTAACAGTAACGGTTTCCCGTTTCAATACAACAGGCTGTTGAGATTGACCAGAAGAATTGGATGCCTGTGGCTTTTTGCGAGGTTTCTTTTGCGGAATTTCCACCACGCTGCCATCTGCACGCTTCAACACTTCGTTGGGCTTTGGTTTTGGCTTTGGTGCATTGCCTAAATATGCATCCAAGTCCTTTTCACTATTCTGAGCGGTTAGACGGTCCATTACATAGTTCATCTCTTTTTCGCCCAAAACGGTGGTATGCTTTGCATTTTGCTCGCCCAACTCTGCCAGCAAATCTGCAATTTTCTTGTTTGGTACATTCAACTGTTTGGCTACATCGCCCAATTTATGTTTAATTTCCATCATATTCCTCCTTTTTTACCGACAGCTTGCCTTTACAAAGCTTTGCAAGATTGTCATCTGTTACTGCAAACACCCCTGCTGGTTTTCGAGTAATGGGGGAAAGCTCCTCCATGGTAAGATTCATGTCTGCACATTCTACAAAATCTTCACAGAATCGCTTTACCCGTAGGGCCGTTTTTGGGGAAAGGTCAGAAGCCAACAAGACCAATACCGCCTTTCCCGAAAAGACAGCCTCTTTCACAGGGTCAAAGCCAGTTACCAAAGCACCAGCCTTGCGACAAAGGGAAAGTGCCGAAAGCAATCCGTTATTGTTCATGGTTGCCCTCCCCTTGCTTTAGTTGCTGTTCCAACTGCTGGTATACTTCCTCTGGCACAGGACATTGAAAGCTGCGCTCCAGACGCTTTGCTTTTCGGGCCTTTGTCAGACACTCTGCATTGGGGCATATATACGCCCCTCTGCCGGACTTTTTGCCGGTTAGGTCAAGACTAATTTCCCCTTGAGCAGTACGAACAATCCGAACCAACTCTTTTTTGGGTTTTCCCTCTCCGCATCCGCTGCAACGGCGCACCGGGATTTTTTTAGGTTGCATCTTCAGCACTTCCTTTCCTTTACAGATGAGGCAACAGCAGGAACATACTGGTTACTGCTGGGGTTGCTCTGTTTCCTCTTCGTCCTCGCCATAATATCCGCTTTCGGGGCGAATATCAATGTTATAGCCGGTCAAACGAGCACACAGACGAGCATTTTGACCTTTATTGCCAATGGCAAGGCTCAACTGTTGGTCAGGCACAGTTACACGGCAAGCACGGGTTTCGGGGTCTAGCACCTCCACCTTTACCACCTTTGCAGGAGAAAGGGCAGCTGCAATGAACAATTCGGGGTTTTCATTCCATGGAACAACGTCGATTTTCTCTCCACCCAATTCCTCTACAATGTGGCTTACACGGGCACCATGAGTACCAATACATGCGCCAACAGGGTCAACATTGGGGTCTTTGCTGTATACAGCAATCTTTGTGCGGATGCCGGGTTCACGGCTGATGGCTTTGATTTCTACAGTACCCTCAAAAATTTCGGGCACTTCCATTTCAAACATACGTTTTACCATGCCGGAGTGGGTACGACTAATCAAAATGCGAGGACCACGCTCGGTTACAGCTACATCAGAAATGTAAACCTTCACATGTTGTCCTTCAAAGAACTCATCATTGGGCAACTGCTCACTTTTGGGCAGAATTGCCTCACCCTTGCCCATATCCAAAGCCACAATGCCTTTTTTCTCATCCACACGAGTAACAGTAGCGGTCACCAATTCATGGGTTTTGCCCTGCATATCTGCATAAAGCTGGCTGCGCTCTGCCTCTCGAATACCCTGCCGAATTACGTGGCGAGCAGTCTGGGCTGCAATGCGTCCAATTTCTTTGGTTTTCAAGGGAGTGATTACACGGTCGCCAATGTTGTAGGTTTTGCGGCGTTCCTGTGCTTCTGCAAGGCTCATCTGAGTGTGGGGGTTTTCTACTTCCTCCACTACATCCTGTACCAAGCTCACACTAAATTTTGCAGTTACGGGGTCAATGTCCACCTGAACATTGCTATCCTCTACATCATAGTCTTTTTTTACTGCAATAATGAGGGCATTTTTAATTTTTTCCAGCAAATAGTCGCCAGAAATTCCCCTCTCTTTTTCCAACAAGTTCAACGCCTCAAAAAATTCTGCATTCATTTTTCCGTTCATCCACACTTTCTGTTTATTGTTTGGTTTTCTTTTTGTTTCACAACCCTGCAACAGGCTGGCTTAGAATAAATCCTCGTCGTCACACAGCTTTACAAAGCTGGCTGCATTGCGTGCAAAAGAAACTTCCCCCTGTTCTGTTTCCAAGGTAACCATTCCATCTTGCAGCCCTTTTAAAATGCCTTCCAACTCACGGTTTCCCTGTTCATCAGGGCGAATCAGTCTAGCAGCAATTTTCTGCCCCTGCAAAGCGGTATAGTGTTCTTCTCTGGTCAGCTTGCGACCAAGACCGGGGCTTCCCACTTCCATAAAATAGCTTTGGTCAATGGGGTCTGCCTTGTCAATAATTGGGTTAATGGCACGGGTAGCCTCCTCACAAGAAAGCATATCCAGCCCACCCTCTTTGTCAATGAAAATACGCAAAAACCAATCTGGCCCTTCCTTTTCAAAGCGAACATCCCACAAAGAAAGCCCCATATTTTCAATTACAGGGCGTACCAATGCCTCTACTGTCTTTACAGTATTTTGACCGCCTTTTCCCTTTGCCATTTGCAAACCTCCCCAGAGAAATAAGAAAAGCGGACCTTGCGGCCCACTTTCCATTGAAGTGCTATCGTACAGTATATACTATACCACAGCTTACCAAAATATGCAAGCAATCTGGCGGATTGTTCCGATTTTTTCCACTTTTATGACTACTTTTTGCCACTTTTCTGCGCAAAAAGCCTAAGAATTGGTTTCTCTACCAACAGAAGGCTGGCTGCCGCCACAGCCAAAGCCACCAACCAACAAAGAAGATTGTATTGGTTCATCCATGGCAAATCCCCTTGTTGGTTTGGAGGTACCTCCCCTTGCCAAAAGGGGATTCTAGCCTGTTTCAGCCACACAGCAATACTTTGGTGCCACAAATAAAAGCTGTATGTCATAGCAGACAAAAAGGCAATCCAGCCCTTTCGCTTTGCCTGCCCAAATCCCAGACATACAAACAAAAGCAGCAGTCCAAACAGCAACGCCAAAGGCATCCGCCCGGCAAGCTGCCAATGCTGGGTTTTGTCGCTTTTCAGCAAGCTATATTTCAGCAAGGCAAAAATCCCTGCCAGCACAACCACACTGAGCAACAAAAACAGCCACCGCCATTTTTGTTGCAACAGATTGGCTAGTTTTGCATAGAGCAATGCAACAACCATACCCAGCCCCAGCACTCCTATAAAAGCGGGTAGACGGTTGAACATCATTCGATATTCATTTCCCTCCAAAGGCAAGGTACAAAGAGTAAAAGACATCTGTACCACCAACATTGCTCCAAAGGTTTTGATTGGTGCAGTATACATGGCTTTTGCCACAATGGGAAACACCAAGTAGAACCCTGCCAGTACTGCCACTGTCCACAAGGCTCCCCCTAGTTGGGTAAACCAATAGCTTTGCAAAAACCATGTTTGGGTTAAAGTGAGATGGGCAAGCAAGTCCAACCCCAAAGTCTTGCTCCATCCGTTTTGTGCCAAGGCTACTAGTAAATGTCCTGCTAGACACACAAAATAGGCGGGCAAAATCCGTATTGCTCGACGGAAATAAAACCCATCTGCAAAACGGAACTCTTTTCCCTGTATCTTATCTGTTGCATAGGGCAAAAACAGACAGAAGGCAGAAAGCAAAATCATCATATCCACCCACACATAGCCGCTACGTGGAAGAAAATCCAACTCTCCAGCAGGAAGCCAACTTTGCTGCCAAATATGGAACCATCCTACAATGCCTATGGAACCAATGCGGAGGATATCAGCCCCCAGTGGTCTGTCCAGTCGCAACTTTTGCTGAGTGCCTTGAAAGGGAATTAAAATGCCCATTCGCCCTTTTCAAACAATACAACGGTTTCGCCGTCTTTGGTTATTCCTGTGATAGTCATGTCCTCACTGCCTACCATTACATCTTCATGAATAGCAGAGTCATTCAATCCCTTTTCCAGCAGTTGCTCTGTGGTCATTTCAGTACCGCCTTTGATGTTGGTAGGATAGCCACGACCAAAAGCAATATGACAAGCAGCATTCTCATCAAACAGGGTATTGTAGAACAAAACACCACTTTTACGGATGGGACTGGAGGCAGGCACCAGCGCAATCTCACCAATGCGGCGGCTTCCCTCGTCGCTGTCCAACAGCTTGCCTAGCAGTTCCTCTCCCTTTTCCGCGGTGTGAGAAATTACCTTGCCTTTTTCAAATACAACAGTAAAGTTTTCAATAATTTCCCCATTGTATACATAGGGGCGGGTACTCTTTACTACGCCATCCACCTTGTCTTTGTGGGGCGCACAGAATACTTCTTCAGTGGGAATATTGGCAATAAAGGGCACTTGAATATTGTGTGCCATCTCGTTGGCTCCCTGCCAGATGGCATCTTCTGCCAAGCCGATGGTCAAATCGGTACCATTGGCACTTTGTAGCCGAACGCTCTGCAAATCCAATTCATTCATACGGTCACGACGGGCAGCAGTACGCTCTATATGAGCAGTCCACTCCTCTACCACATCCTTGTCCTCGGTAACACGGCATACCTCAAAAATAGCAGCCCACAGCTTTTCCACGGCTTCTTCATCAGAAACGCCGGGGAATACCTTTTTTGCCCATGCTACAGTGGGCATAGCAACAATACACCACTGCACCAAACTGTTCATAGTATATTCTTGCCATGGCTTCAACGCCCCACGCTGTGCCAGCATTGCCTTTTGAATTTTTGCTCCATCCAATCCCTTGTAGATTTCAGGGTCACGGGCAACAATGTTCAAAATACATACGCTGCCTTCATCCTCTGCATAGTCCAAATAGCTACGCAACAACCAAGGCTTTACATCACAAAGCACTTCTTCTTTTGTGTGCTCCATTTGCAGGCGGCTCACTTGCTCATCATTGTAGCGCACCTCTACACGCTTTGCACCTGCCTCAAAGCCAGCTTTTGCACAAGCGCGAGCGAAAGCAGCTCCATCCACAGGGCATTGGATAATTAAGTTTTGACCGGGCTGTACATTAACACCCACTTTTACAGCAAAATCTGCATATTTTTGCATTAGTATTGGATTCATGTTTTTTCTCCTTTTCTTTGTCTTTTTATACAGCAACAGGCACAAGACCTCTCGTTGATACCACAAGGACCCTGTGCCATAAAATGCAATTTTTTAGAATGCAATCTTCTTTTGGATATATGCTTCCAACTCACTGATGGGAATACGAACCTGCTCCATGGTATCACGGTCACGAACAGTTACACAGTTGTCCGCAGGGCTGTTTTCATCTCCAACGGTTTGGAAGTCTACAGTTACGCACAAAGGTGTGCCAATTTCGTCCTGACGGCGATACCGCTTTCCGATAGAACCAGTTTCATCATAATCTACCATCATGGTTTTGCTCAACTGCTGCCAAATCTCGGTGGCTTTGTCTCCCAGCTTTTTGCTCAAAGGCAAAACAGCAGCTTTATAGGGAGCCAATGCAGGATGCAGACGCAATACCACACGTTTGTCCTCTTTGCCCTTGTCATCTACTAGGGTTTCCTCATCGTAAGCACCACACAGGAACGCCAGTGCAACACGGTCGGCACCCAGAGAAGGCTCTACTACATAGGGTACATAGTGGGTATTGGTGTCAGGGTCGAAATAATCCTGTACCTTGCCAGAGTGGTCATTATGGCGACCTAAATCGTAATCGGTACGGTCAGCAATGCCCCACAACTCACCCCAACCAAAGGGGAACAGATATTCAATGTCGGTAGTTGCCTTAGAATAGAAGCTCAACTCCTCTGGCTCATGGTCACGCAGACGCATATCCTCTGGACGCATACCCAAATCCAGCAGCCAGTTTTTGCAATACTCTTTCCAGTAACCGAACCACTCTAAATCGGTATCGGGCTTGCAGAAGAATTCACACTCCATCTGCTCAAATTCACGGGTACGGAAGGTAAAGTTACCGGGGGTAATCTCATTGCGGAAAGACTTACCAATTTGGCAGATACCAAAGGGCAGCTTGCGGCGAGTGGTGCGCTGTACATTTGCAAAGTTTACAAAGATACCCTGTGCAGTTTCGGGGCGCAGATATACCTCACTTTTTGCATCCTCGGTAACGCCCATAAAGGTTTTGAACATCAAGTTGAATTTGCGAATGTCAGTAAAGTTTGCTTTGCCACACTCTGGGCAAACAATGCCATTTTCCTGGATATAGCTCATCATTTGCTCGTTGGTCATTCCCTCTGCATGACCGCCATGGTCTTCAATGAGTTTGTCGGCACGGAAACGAGCCTTACATTCCTTGCAGTCCATCAATGGGTCAGAAAAGCTAGCCACATGACCAGTAGCCACCCAAGTTTCGGGGTTCATGATGATGGCAGAGTCCAACCCCACATTGTAGGGAGATTCCTGCACAAACTTTTTCCACCATGCTTTTTTTACGTTGTTCTTAAACTCTACACCCAAAGGGCCGTAGTCCCAACTGTTTGCCAATCCACCATAGATTTCGCTACCTGCATAAATAAATCCTCTGTTTTTGCACAGAGAAATAATTTGGTCCATTGTTTTTTCGCTGTTCTTCATTTCGATTTCGGCTCCCCTTTTCGGTTTGTTCCTCAGCCAGCCCACCGGCTGCCAGTCTTGCTTTTTATAATAAAGCACGCAACACCGAAAGTCAATGCTTTCCCAGTTCCCATGGGGCATTGTTTATTCATAGCGCAGGGCTTCAATGGGGTCTAATTTTGCCGCTTTGTTGGCAGGGTAATAGCCAAAGAACACCCCAATAGCCATAGAAAAACCAACGGCTATGGCAATAGCTGTTATACTGGGGCGAGCTGGATATCCTAACATTCCGGCACCCCATGCACCCAAAGCAATGCCCACGGCAATTCCCAATGCACCACCTGCCAAGCAGATAACCACCGATTCTGTGATAAATTGTACCCGAATGGCACTGTTTGGTGCACCCAATGCCTTACGCACACCAATTTCCCTTGTTCGTTCTGTAATGGACACCAACATAATATTCATTACACCGATGCCACCTACCAACAAGCTAATGGCAGCAATGGCAGCCACTGCCAACTTTATGGTATCCAGCATTTCAGTCAAGGTGGACATCATAGATTCCAAGCTGCTGGCAGCAATGGTGTAGGAATTGTTATGGGTATAATAGCTGGCAAAAAAGTCCTCTGTCTGTTCCATCAAAGCAGTATTATCCTGCCCTGAGGCTCCTACCACAGTCAAACTCTGGTACCCTTCGCTTTCTCCCAGTAGCTTTCTTGCAGCCTCAACAGGAATGTAGGCAGTGGTTACAGGGTCACTATTATCCATGCTAATCATGCCTTCACTTTGGTATTCATATACCCCTACAATGTAAAAACGCAAAATGGCATTATTTACTACCACATCAAAAGACTCTCCTAGCACATTTTGCTGTCCCGGAAAAATCTCCTCTACAAACACATCACTGACCACTGCCAACATTCTCTGGTTGTCGCTGTCCTGTACAAATCGCCCATAGAGCATAGTGGGGTTTGCTACGGTTTTATAATCCCCATTTACCCCTGTTATGGTGATGTTGGCACTGTTTTCTTCCACCTCCACTTGACCGCTTCCCATTTGCCGGCTTAGTGCAATGGTATCTATTTGGTCGCCAAATTGACTTTTGTATTCTTCAATCATAGTGGGGGTTATCAAGTCCTTTGCCTCTGGGTTGCTACGCCCAAACAACAAGGCTCCTTGGTCTGTACTGCTCTTTCTCTGCAAACTCACAGTAATGTTGGAAGCCCCCATACTGTTCATGCTGTCTGTGATGGAACCTGTAAGAGAGTCGCCCACTGTTACAATACCAATCACCGCACCAATGCCAATGATAATGCCCAGCATGGTTAGTAATGCTCTCAATTTGTTGGCAAAAAGGCTTGCAAATGCCAACCGGATATTATCCATCATGGTAGGCACCCCCTTTTTCCTCTCCCACAATACAGCCATCCATCAATGTGATAACTCGTTCTGTTTCTGCTGCAAGTTGGGGGCTATGGGTAATTAAAACAATAGTTTTGCCTTGCTCCTTATGTAAGCGATGGAATAAATCCATAACCGTTCGACTGGTGGCAGTATCCAAAGCACCAGTAGGCTCATCTGCAAGTAATAGAGGTGCCTCACAGGCAAGAGCACGGGCAATGGCAACACGTTGTTTTTGTCCGCCAGACAATTCTGCTGGCTTGTGGCGGCTACGCTGCCCCATGCCTACCAGTTCCAACAATTCTTTTGCTCGTCGGCTTCGCTCTCTTGCAGGCACACCTGCATACAGCAGAGGTAATTCCACATTTTTCTGTGCATTGGAGCGACCAATTAAATTGAAATTCTGAAATACAAACCCAATTTTTCGGTTGCGAATTTCCGAAAGCTGACGGTCGGAGGCGTGGGAAACATCCACACCATCCAGCCGATAGCTGCCTTTTGAAGGTCTGTCCAATGCTCCAATGAGGTTCATCAAGGTGGATTTTCCACTGCCGCTTTCCCCTACAATGGACACAAACTCCCCCGGTTGCACCACCAAATCAATGCCGTGCAAAATTTCCAATGCGTTTGGTTTTCCCTCAAAGTAGGTTTTTACAATGCCATGCATCTCAATCATGGGGGTGCTCATCCTTGTGCTCCTCCCCCCTTGGTGGGTCTTTCTGGTCGCTCCTCATCAGAGCCTATTACAACGGTTGTGGAGCCCATTTCACTGGGACGGCCTCCCTGCATTCCGCCACCCATCATACCGCCGGGCATCATTTCCATTTGCTGGCTTGCTTGTTGTTCCTCTTCCAGAACACTTGCCCGAATTTCCATGCCTTCTTGTAACTGGTCACCACTCACCTCCACATAGTAATCATTTTGACTGCCCAATGTAACGGGAATGGGGGAGAAGGTTTGTTCTCCATTTTCATCCGTAGAAGCAAGATAAATGACCTGACTTCCATCTTCTTGTTCTTCCACAGCATCAATTGGAACTACAAATACATCATCTATTGTAGATTGCACAATCTCTGCTGTTGCATTTGTTCCAATATACAGCCCTGTGGAATCTGCGATAGAAACTACCGCATCAAATCCGTTTTCTCCTGCCACAGGGGAAATTTGAGAAAGAGTTCCTGCAATCTCTTTATCAGTGGAATCGGTGGTAATTTTCACCTGCATTCCCACTTGTACATCTGCGATGTCATACTCTGGAATGGTGATTGCCAATTCCAAGGCACCAGTATCTTGAATGACCGCTGCCGAACCATTTACAGCACTTCCTACTGTAGCATTGATTTGGGTAATTTTTCCGCTGGTAGTTGCTCGCAGAGTGCACTTTTCTAGCTGGCTTTGGAGTTGTTCTAGTTCATCACTTTCCCCTGCTTTTTCTGCATTTTTCTGGCTGGTTTCCAATTGTTCCCCTGCCTGTTCTACTGCGGATTCTAACTGGTCCAATTGTTGCCTTGCTTGGGAATAGGTTTGCTGTGCTTGCTGATACTGCTGCTGCAAACTTTCATAGTTGCACTGCTGTTTTGCCTGTTCCAGTTGCTGTTGGCTTTGTTTTGCTGCTTCATTTGCTGCGTCATAGTCTGCTTGTGCAGTAGCAATGATTTCTTCGCTTGCACCTTGTGCCTGCAAGGTAGTTAAAGTCACACCCCTTTGCTGCAATACGTTTTGTGCCGTGGCGTAATTTTGCAGATAGGGCGCAACGGCTGCTTGTGCTGCTTGCCAACTGCTTTCCAAGGCTGCCAAGGCATTTTGGGCATCTGTCAATACACTTTCTTGTGCCAGAGCGTCATCGGTGGCACTGGTAAGTTGGGTATTTGCATTGTTTACCTGAGAGTTTGCAGTAGCAGTTTCATCTGCCAAATTATTTTGTAGTTTTGCTATACTGTCCTCCAATTCGGTGGTATCTAATATACAAATAACATCTCCTTCTTGTACGGTATCCCCCACATTAACTAAAATTTCTTTTACTGCATATTTTTGGTCGGTAGTAACAGTAGAAGTGTTGCTGCTTTGAATGGTTCCATCTGCAATAACTGATTCATTCAGGCTGGTTTTTTGCAGCCTTGTGGTTCGGATACGGTTGGTTAATATAGGGGCTTGGGCATTCTTTTTATTCATCCACCATACTGCCCCTGCTGCAACCAGTGCCAATACCACCACCGCTGCCAACAATTTCCGCACCAAAGGCCGACGAAACCAGTTGTGTACGCCTTCTTTCATACCATCATTTCTCCTCTTACTTTCTTCTTTTAAAATTGCAAACCAAAAAATTTGTTTTTCAAATCGGTTACAATTTTATGTCCTATTTGTGAATACAAAGGGTGGAAATGGTGAAGAATGTGTGGAAATATATGGCTATTTATAGTTTGCTTCGCTGCATTCGCATTACCTGCACAGTTACATCATCGGGGTGCCCTGAGTTGCAAGCTGCTGCCTTCTTTGCCAAAGTTTCTGCCAATTCCTTTGGTTCCATGGGCCAATAGGAGGATAGTTGTGCCTCCATCCAATCTTCTCCTGCTGTTAATGCTCCATCACTGCACAATACCAGCACATCCTTTTCGTACAAAGGCACTTGATGGCATCCCCCTACAACACCGCCTAAAATTCCTACTGGTAGACTGCTTCCTTCCAACCGGCGAATTTGCCCTTTTCGCACCAAAAAGCTCACTGCACCTCCTGCTTTAAATAATTTTAGCTGTCCTGTATACAGGTCAATGGTTGCTATATCCAAAGCCGCCGCAGAGTCCTCATCACTTTTTAGTTCCAACGCCACATTGACCAAACGGGCGGCCTGTTCTCCTTCAAAGCCTGCCTCTACTAGTCGAGCCGTCAAGCTGGCGGCTAATGCTCCATCCAAAGCGGCTGGCTTTCCTGTACCCATTCCATCACACAAAATCATATGCAAATTGCCTTGTGTATCACAAAAATGCTCTGCATGGTCACCGCAAAACTCTCCCTCCTTTGCTGATAAGGAGCACTCAAAACATTCTGGGGAATACATGGCCTTTTCTGCAAATTCCATCTGAGTAAATGCCCCGTCATTGGTCAAATGAGGCAACTCAAAGAGTGTTTTGCAACAATGGCCTATTTCTTGAGAGATTTGTTCCTGCTCCTGCAAATCCAAAATTGTCCTTCTTATAAGAACACTCACCCGTGTTCTACCCATGCGGTCATTGGTCACAGTTACACGAGCGGGGCAAAGACCCAAATCCCACAATAGCTCTGTAACTCGTTTTTGTGCTGGCTGATTTTCCGCTTCTCCTGCTCCCAACTGGGTTCCAATGGATGCCAAAGCCCCTGCCACTGCACCAAACTGTTCACACAATGCCCCTCGCATGGCTTTGCTTTGGGCTGCGGCTGCCCTTCTTCCTTGCAACAAAGCATAGCTTCTCCCAAGGCTATCACACAAAGCTGCTGGCTGTTGGCACCGGCGGAGTTCGTGGGGCAACTGACTTACTGAAACACTTCCTTCCTGCTCTAAAAAAGGTTTTAACTTCCATAACCCCTCTACTGTATCACTGAAGTGCTCTCCCCAGCACTCTCCACAGCGTCCACAACGGCGGCATACTTGTTCTGCTACACGGTCTGTAACCCAGTTGTACCCTTCCCCGGGAGTGGGTAAACGCTCTACTACCTGCTGCACTGTTTCTCCCACAGCCTCCAGTGCAGAGGCCAAAGCAGACAACCGCATGGCTGCCTGAAACTGTCCTTGATTTAAGTTTGGTGGACTGGGTGGAACCGCCATCCACTGCCTTGGAATTAAGGCAAAAACCACCATAGCCAATCCACTGCTTGCCAGCATTTCAATGGCAGAAAGGGCATCTGGTGCTGCGGCTGCTCCCAGACATCCCGCTGTAAAATATACCAAAGCCATTCCTATCCGTTCTCCGGGGAGAAACCCTGCCGCCAACGCCCCTAGTGCCACAAAAGCACCTGCAAAGGCTTGCTGGGGATTACTGGCAGCAATGGCCACTGCCGCAGCAATGGCGGCGGGCATCATTCTATTTCGCCTTGCACGCCAGCCTTCCACCAATAAAAAAACCGGCGGAAAAATCCATGCAGGCTGTAACACCCCTAATCGAAAAGGCTGTAATGCTGCTGTAATGGCACCAAACACCACCAAACTGCCCAATTCTTTGCCGGGGGTTCCCAGGGGAAAGGACCAAACAGCCCACACTGCCAAGGATAAACCTACACACAAAATTGCTTCACTTGCAGAAAACAACATCTGTGATGGTGTGCTTACCTTTGCAAAGGTAAGCATCATTTGTACCACCACTAGGGTTCCTGCTCCCGCAATCATTCCCGGCACAACACTATTTTTATTTTCCGCTTTTCCTTTTGCTAATAATCGCACTGCCACCACAGCCGCCAGTGCTCCTAAATAGCGAGGACTTTCTATACCCGGTAAAGCAATTCCATAGCCCACGGCTGCCCCTGCTGCTGCTAACAAAGCATAGGGCGCATTCAAGCCCATTGCAAGTGCCACCCCAAAAGGATACATTCCACTGAGTAGTTGGCCAAAAGCGGCCATTGCTCCTACAACTGCCCACAGTATGCCCTCCACAACAGGAGTTTTTGGTTTTATGGAAATTCCGGTTTTTTTTGTTTCCACGCCGGTTTTGGTCATCATGGCTTGTCCACATCCTTTCCTCTACAGCATATACTCAGTTTCTTGCGAAAGGTGGCACAACAGGTGTTTCGCCTGAAACAGCATCCCTTTTGGATGTATCGTCCCTTTCCTTTTTATCCCGCATCCTTTCGCCGTTGCGAAACCATGTCGTGTGTGGTATGATAAGGATTATATTTCAATACCTTTGCCAAAGGAGAACCAATTATGGAAGTTTCTGCAAAAAAGCGTATTCTCAGCGGTATCCAGCCCACAGGCACCTTTACTTTGGGGAATTACATTGGTGCTGTGCGCAACTGGGGATTGCTCCAGCAGGAATACGAGTGCCTGTACATGGTGGCAAATATGCACGCAATTACAGTGCGCCAAACCCCTGCCGACCTACGCCGTCAAACCCGTGAGGCAGCCGCCTTACTGTTGGCTTGTGGCATCGACCCCCAAAAAAGCATTTTATTTGTACAAAGCCATGTACCTGCCCATGCAGAGTTGGCATGGGTACTTGCCTGCAATACCCAATTTGGCGAGCTTTCTCGCATGACCCAGTTTAAAGACAAAAGTGCTCGTCATGCCGACAATGTAAATGCTGGCTTGTTCACCTATCCGGTTTTAATGGCAGCAGATATTCTGGTATACAATGCAGACCTTGTTCCTGTGGGAGCAGACCAGAAACAACATCTGGAACTTGCAAGAAACATTGCTGTCCGCTTCAACAACGCCTACAGCGATACCTTTACTGTACCTGACCCCTATATTCCCAAAACTGGTGCTCGCATTATGAGCCTGCAAGAGCCAGAGAAAAAGATGAGCAAATCCGACACCAATGCAAACAGCTTTATTTTAATGTTGGATGACCCTGATACTATCCGCCGTAAATGCAAGCGCGCTGTTACCGACAGCGAGGGGGTTGTTCGTGCAGATGAGAGTAAACCCGGTGTAACAAATCTAATGAGCATTTACAGTGTATTCACTGGAAAGGATTTTGCTTCCATTGAGTCTGAATTTACAGGCAAAGGATATGGAGATTTTAAACTAGCAGTAGCCGAGAGCGTTATCTCTGTATTTCATCCCATTCAACAGGAATACCAAAGAATTTTGGAGGATAAAACCTATTTGGACGATGTGTTGAAAGATGGTGCCCAGCGCGCCGCCCACATTGCCGCCAAAACCTGTGCAAAAGTATATAAAAAGGTGGGCTTCTTACAGCTCTAATTTGCCTGCTTTTGGTCTGAATCATGAAATCGGATTTTTTTCTTGTATTTTTTGTGACATTTTTTACCAAACATTGACATTCTTTTTTTTCTAGGGTATACTAACATTGAAAATCATTCTCAAATTTAAGGAGCGGCTTTTATGAAATCTACTGGCATTGTAAGAAAAATCGACCATTTAGGTCGTGTGGTTCTGCCCATTGAGCTGCGTCGAGTGTTAGATATCCAAAAGGATTCCTCTTTGGAAATTTATGTAGAAGGCGACAGTATCATTCTGCGAAAGTATGAGCCTGCCTGCATTTTCTGCAAAAGCACCGATAACGTAAAGCTCTACAAAGACCGAAATATTTGCTCTGCTTGCCGCAAAGAGATTGGCGAAATTGAGTAAATACACAGTTCAAATAAAAAACTGCCGCTGAAGGCTTTCTCAGCGGCAGTTTTTTGTGTTATGTAGTTTTTCTTTTGGCTACCTGCTTATTGCAAAATGCGTTCTTCACATTCTTTGATAACTCTCCAAAGGCTTTTGGAATAGACAGGATACTCTTTGTCTAGGCTGGCTGTGGTCATCGCAAAGGCTGTGGTGTCTTTTATTCCGTTGCCTGCACTGGTATTTTCTCCAGCAAGAATGGCCTGAACATTTGCCTCTGCTCGCAGCATAGCTGCATTGGAATACCCACCACTGGCCCCGGCAGGAACTCGGAACATACTCTCCACATTTTTGGGATTGGAGGTATAAATCAAGCGGAACATCTTATACACAGCAATCATCAAATAATTGCTCACTTCTGTTACTAATCCTTTATCCGAACAAATAGCAAGTTTATCATACAATACATTAAGAGAATGGGAAATAAACTTTTTGTTCATGGTAGGCAAAACGCTCACACGGAATTTTCCATCTCCACGAGCTTCTTCCTCTGGCAAATCTTCTATATTCAGTGTAAGGCCATTGCGGTCGGCACTGCGGCCTAGTAGATAATCACAGGACACGTTGTAATAGTCTGCCACTCGCACAACAAAATCCAATCCACATTCTCGAATACCCTTCTCATAGTGAGAAAGCAACGCTTGGGAAACTCCCAATTCGGCGGCTGCTTGTTTTTGAGTAATTCCTCTTTCCTTACGAAGTAAGGTAATAATGCGGTGAAAATCCGATGCCATGGCAGTGTTCTCCTTTTCATTTTTTGTTGATATATAGCATATTATAACAAAATCTTTTTTACTTCTTGTAAAGTATATATCACCAAAAACATTTTGTAAATACACAAAACACTTCCCTTTTTTGCTGTTGTAAGGCGGTTTTTGTTGTTTTGTTTTTTTGCAAACAAGATATAGACTATTTTCCTATGTACATTCCCAAATATAGTGTTTACAACCAATTCATTTTGGGATAAAATTTTATAGAAAAACTTGCATTTTTGTTTTAAGAAAGGAGTTTTAGGGTGAAAAATTACACCTTATACCTGATTCGACATGGCATTACACAAGCCAATCTGGATGGAATCTACGCTGGTGGTGGCACAGACATTCCCCTTTGTCAGGAGGGCAAAGAAGACCTTGCTTCTCTTGCTCAACAATTTGTATATCCCACAGTAGAAACTGTGTTTGTTTCCCCTCTGCGACGAGCACAACAAACTGCCCAACTACTGTTTCCTACAAGCAAAAAATTGGTTTTGGAAAATTTGCGTGAAAACCATTTTGGGGAATTTGAAGGCCGACCAATGGCAGAGCTAAAAAATGACCCCAACTTTCAAAAATGGATGAACCCACAAAACAAATATACCCCTCAAGGGGCAGAACCTGTTTTAGAATTTCACAAGCGTTGCAGCGAAACCCTGCTAAAAATGTTTGAATATATGATAAAAGCTGGCATTTCTCAGGCAGCATGTGTTACCCATGGGGGTGTTATTATGAGTATGCTTGCTCAAAATGCCCTTCCTCGTCGACTTCCTGAACAATGGATGACAGACCCTGGCTGTGGTTTCCAACTGCAAACCACAACCTCCATGTGGATGCGTGACCAACTGGTGGAAGCTGTGCGCATTGTTCCCTTTGGCTATTTGGAAAATACACAAGAATAAAAACAGCAAAAAAAGACAGCCCTACCGTTATAGTGGGGCTGTCTTTTTATATCAATTTTATACCGCCGGAACTGGTGTTGCTTCTGTGGGCGGTACCGCAGTTGGCTCTTGAGTTGGAGCCGGTGTAGGTTCTTGGGTTGGAACTGGCGTGGGGGCGGGTGTTGGGGTGGGAGATGGTGCCGGGGTAGCCGTAGGAGAAGCTATGGGTGGTTCTACTGGGCTACCATCCAACAGGGAAGCACCTTCCACAGTAAGGCTTTCGCCAGCAGTACCACTCAAAAAGCCAATATATGTTTTACCAGTTGCAATGGAAATAGCATTGCCCTGCATATCAAACAATTCTATGGGCTGTTGTACACCATTTTTTTGCCAGCGGATAGGCTGCATTTTTCCACCAGAAATCCACCAACCTTTTCCACCAGAAAGGTTAAAATCTGTATGTACGCCATCGGGTTTCAAATAGGTTTCACACCGCAACAAAAGAACATTTTCAAAAGCAAGTTGGCTTCCATCATTCCCATCTATATGGGGTAGATTGTCATAACTGGTTTTTAGATATTTTTTAGTATCTGCCTGATACGAAAATCCCGACTGCGCCGAAAAAGAATAGTTCACTTGAATTTGAGTGGCTGCTCCTTCGCTGGGGGTTGCCCCTTGCTTAAAATCTACCAAAGGCAACATAGCTCCATCTATGGAAATCCCTCGCATAGATAAACCATTTTGCACAGCCTCTGCATGGGTATACCAGCAGTGTTCTCTGCCAATTTTTTTACCAGCAGCATCCCGTACCAATGCACGGTCTTTGTCATAATCAAATACATTGACTCCCACACGCAAGCCATCTATTGTAACCCAGTTGTAGTAGTTGAGGAAATTATTTGCAAAACTACTTCCACCAATATGCACTGGAATTGCATTCAAAGGCATTGCAAGCTGCAAAAACATATCACGAACGCTGCGAATAGGGCCTGTTTTTTGTATGTCTTGCACTTGATTGTACAAACACATTAAACGAGTAATGCCCCCTTCGGTTACAGCCTCCACAATTACCTGTGCCCCGCCAATTCCCCATTGTGGGTAGGCATCACGAGTGTTGTCCACCATAATTGCAATCGGTCTTGGGGCTTGTGTCATTCCCTCTGCCAAAGGCATTCCTGTTAGAGGAAAAGCCTGTGTTTGTGCCTGTGCCTGTACAATGGGTTGCTGGGTGGAAACCGCCGAGGCAGAAGGCTCTGTTGTTGGCTTAGGGTTTTGAGACTGACTGTTACCACAAGAAGCCAACACAGCGGCACAGAGAATGGGAATCCATAGCTGTCTTTTCTTCAAAAAATCTCCCTCCTCTTTATCGAATACCGCTGCTTGTCTTATTATTCTGCACTGGAAGTCTGTGCATCTGGTGCTTGGAAGTTAATTGCCTCATCAATGTCTACCACAGTTACATAGCTAGTGCCGCAGTTTAGCTGTACAGGGGTTTCGGTACCATCACCAGAAACAATGCGCAACACATCCAAATCGCCGCCCTTCAGCCAACGAATCTTTTCATAGCGTCCGCCATTGTAATAATAGCCTACGCCGCCATCGCCATAAGCTGCATATTGCAAGTCTTTTGCTTCATGGCCGGGGTAAGTATGAATGTCGGTAAACAGTACCAGAACATTATCAAAGGCAAGTTGTTTTCCGTTGTTTTCGTCCTTTGTGGGGGTATAGCCATTGGAACCATACATACTCATCAAATACTTTCCACTGGCTGCATCATAGTCCATTTTGGTTTTATATCCAATAGAATGGATTATTTCCACATTGGTTGCCTCGCCACCCTCTAACACACGGGCAGGCTCATTGTAGTTTACAAAGTCGAAAATACAGCTGTTGTAGCTTCGACGGTCATCGGTGCCAAGATTCTGCAGTGTGTTAGAGATGTGCTCTCCGTCGGTGTAAGCGGTATGCTCGGTAGCATATCCCTGTGCCAAACGGTTGTTATCTCTCCAGAACAAATTTCCAGATTTTTTATCATCAATGTTCCACTCATCATAGTCATAGTCAGCAATGTATTGCTTTTGTACACTACTTTCACCAATGTGCACATACAAAGGCTGGAAGGGCAGAACCAAGCGGAAGAATTGGTCACGGGCAGAACGGATAGGGCCTACTGTGGGAATGGTGTTGTAATCGTCATATAGTGCCATAAAACGAGTAATGCCACCTTCTACCTTGATTTCATACAACACTTTTGCATCCGACAGGCCTCTTTGTGGGCGACAAGCCTTGATATTATTTACCATTACAGCAGTAATACGCTGGCCTTCGGGATAGCTTTCATCTTTTTCCAAACCAGTAAGAGGATTGGGGAAATAGGGTTCTGGGGTAGCTGTGGGTTCTGGGGTAACCTCTACCACCTCTGTGCTGGAAGATTGTTGTACGGTTGAACTGGTTTCATTTTTAGTATTTCCGTTTCCTCCACATCCTGCCAACATTCCTGCCAGAAGGGTGCAAACAACTACCGCTGCTGCAAATCGTTTCATTGGTATCATCTCCATTTTGTATATTCCTGCAAAACTCATTTTTGCAACTTTATTCCCATTTACACCCTCTTCTTCAACAATACTCGCTAGAGGGTACTGCTTCTTATTGTAACTCTTCTGCTACTTTTTGTAAAGAAATTTTCCAGAGTCGTTGTTAGTCGGGGAATACAATCTCCTCATCGGGATTGCTTTCCATCTGGTCTAGTTTTGTTTCATTGATGCTGAAATTTTCAATTTGGTCATTTCCTACAATGGCCACATAGGTTCTGCCGGGGTTGATTTGAACAGCATCCTCATTGCCTTCGGAATCCAAAATCTGCAAAGGTTCTTCTGGAGCACCTTTTTTCCAGCGGATTTTTTCGTATTTGCCCCCATAGAAGTAGTATCCTGCACCACCCCAGTTATAGTTTACTTGTGCTAAAATTCCATCTGGATATTTGTTGATTTCACCAAATAAAACCAGCACGTTATCTACAGATAACTGTGTATTTGTGCCTGCATCCATCTGAGGTTCTCCAAATTCCGACTTGTAGTATTTTCCGTCTTTATACTCAAAACTGGAAGCGGCATAGCCAGAAAAACGAACATACACATTAGAGGCATCCCCTCCAGACAGTTGTCTGGGAGGTTGGTCATAGGGAACAAAATCAAATACCGGCTGGGGTTCAAAGCCAGTGCTGTCCATGCCAAACTCCTCTACTGCACGAGAAAAATTCTCCCCATCTGTGTATACACAATGCTCCTGCTCTCGTGTTTGTCTGCGTTCATTGTCAATCCAATAGAAATTTCGATATTTTCCCTCAATCTCTTTGGTGTTTGTCCATTTGTATAAATCTAGCATTTGCTCGGCATAGGTTGAGGCTCCAATGTGTCCATACAGTGCCCCTATGGGCAACATCAACTGTACATGTTGGTCACGAGCAGAACGAACCGGCCCCACGGTGGGCATGGTTTTATAGTCTCGATATACCGCCATAATACGTGTGATACCGCCCTCTGTAACAATCTCATACAACAGGTCTGCATCGTTTAATCCGCTTTGAGGCAGGGCAGCTTTGATATTGCTAATCATAATTGCTGCTGGGCGTTGGCCTTCTGGGTAATTTTCTCCCTTCTCCAAACCGGTTAATGGATTGACATCGGTCTGTGGTTGAACAGGTTGTTGCTCTGTTGGCTGTGAATTGCTTTGCTCTGTTTCTGATGTAGAATTGCTTTGTGTTTTACCGCCACAACCTGCAAGCAAAATTCCCGCTAGCATTGCACTGGTCAATGCTAAAATCCACCGTTTCTTTTTCATGGTTTCCCCACCTTCTGGCCAAAACAGCCCTTTTTTCAAAACAGACAGACAACTGTCTGCATATAATACGCTTTATAGGTTCAAATTCTTTCATACAAAGCTAAATTTTATTTTCGCACAAAAAAACTGCCAAAAAGCATGGATTTTGCTTTTTGGCAGAAAAAATTTTATATTTTACAATTTGGCTTTGGGACCACTTTTATTCCTCTAAAAGCTGCTCCAGTTCATCAATCAACTCATTGAACAAAGCCAATGCCTGATGGATAGGCTCTGGAGTACGCATGTCCACACCTGCACCTTGCAACAGGGAAATGGGGTCTTTGCTGCATCCGCCACCGAGGAATCCCAGATAATCCTTTACAGCGGGTTCGCCCTTTTTCAAGATTCTCTGGCTCAGTGCCATAGCTGCGGAAAATCCAGTTGCATACTGGAATACATAGAAATTATAGTAGAAGTGAGGAATGCGCTCCCACTCAAAGTCAATTTCTTCATCCACCACCACATCTGGGCCATAGTACTTTACATTCAATTCATGGTAAAGTTTGTTGAGCATTTCACTGGTCAGTGCCTGTCCTTCTTCGCTTGCCTTGTTGATAAGCATTTCAAACTCTGCAAACATGGTCTGACGATATACAGTAGTACGGAACTGCTCCAAGAAATAGTTGATTAGATATGCACGAACCTTTTTGTCCTCGGTCTTTTTCAGCAAGCTCTGCATCAACAATGCTTCATTGCAGGTAGAGGCTACTTCTGCCACAAAAATTACATATCCAGCATCCACAGGGGTCTGTGTACGGTGAGACAAATAAGAATGGAGAGCATGACCCATCTCATGGGCTAAGGTAAACTCGCTGTCCAGTGTTTCTTTGTGGTTCAGCAATACAAAGGGGTGCACACGATGACCACAAGAATATGCACCACTGCGCTTGCCCTGATTTTCGTATACATCCAACCAACGGTTTTCAAAGCCCTCTTTCAAAATGCTCTGGTAGTCTTGGCCCAAAACTGCAACGGCCTCCATAACATTTTGTTTTGCTTCCTCAAAGGTAATTTTGACGTCTGCCTCTGCCACAATGGGAGTATACAGGTCGTACATATGCAGTTCATCCACACCCAACAGCTTTTTACGCAAAGCCATATACTTGTGGAGATAAGGCAAATCCTGATGGACAGCCTCAATCAAATTATGATAAACCTGCACAGGCACATTGGTAACATTGAGAGAAGCCTCCAAAGTAGAGTTGTACTTTCGTGCCTTTGCAAAAAATTTCAGTTGGTTTACCTGTGCAGCCAATGCGCTAGCACTGGTGTTGCGCATGCTAGCATAGGTGTGATACAAACTTTCAAATGCTGCCTTGCGAACATTGCGGTCGGCATCCTGCATTAGAGAAATGAAGGTGCCATTGGTGACCTGCAATTCTTCCCCTTGTGCATTTTTGATAGAGGGGAAGGTCAAATCAGCATTATCCATCATGGAGTGAATGGTTTCGGGAGCCTCTGCCATTTCTCCGGCTGCTGCCAGCAACTTTTCTTCCTGTGCAGAAAGAACATGGTCTTTCATGCGGCGGCTATCAGAAATGCTGCGGCGATATCGCTCCAGACCGGGCTGTTCTTTGTAGTACTGCTCCAGTTTTTCATCCTCAATGGCCATAATTTCAGGGGTAGAAAAAGCCAGTTTTCCGCTGCATTCCACAGCTACACTGGTCATCTTTGCCACCAAAGCCTGACTGTGAGAATTGGCTGTGTCTTGGTCACGCTTACAGCCTGCATACACTGCAACGGTATCCAAAACTTGAGAAATTTTTTCATCCAGTTGGCAGAACTCCAACAAAGAAGCAGCATTGTCCAGTTTGCCTTGATACTCTGCTGCTTTATCAGCCAGCTGCTGTACAAGGGTCAAATCCTCTTGCCATGCCTGCTCGTTGGCATACAAATCCTCCAATTTCCAAGTGTTCTCCACTTTTACTTCTTCCCGTGTAGGGATTTTGCTTGGTGTTGCCATACTTTACTCTCCTTTTTCAAAAAACTATCCCTCTATGCCAAAAACCAAACAATGCTTTTGGGCACATTTGCTTTTGGCTGTTTTCAACGATTGTTTTGCTTAAAAACAGTCGTCTGTTTGCTATTGTACCACGCTTTTTATAAAAATAAAAGCTATTCCTTTGTATGGGCATTCTTTATGGTAACTCACTCACCTTTGTGGCGGTAATATTGCTAACTTTTTTTCCCATGCTGCGCAACCATGCGCCAATACCTTTGCCATATACACGAACCGTCACCTGCCACCCATCTGGCTGGGGGGTGTAAATTGCATGGGGCAGCTTTTCTTCAATTAGTTTCAGCGAGTCTCCATGATACAAGAAGGAAATCTCATATTCATCCCCAGCCGTAAGGGAGACAATTTTTTGTCGAAGTTGCTTTTGGTTGAGAATTTGCCTTGGTTGTGCAGGAAAAGCATCCTCCATAAAGCTAATACGGTCTAGTCGATACAAAGATACAGAATTATGCTTTGTACCCTCGTAGGTTTGCGCCGCCAAAAAGAACCTTTTTTCTCGCATAATAACCGCTTGAGGCAATACAATGGTTTCAATTTCATCGCTTTCTTCTTTACGGCAATAGCGAATTTTCACCCATTGTTTTCTCCATACAGCCTCTTCTGCTTGACAGAGCATCTCTCCTACAGTTCTTTGGTAAAGCGGGGCTTGATAGCATTCTTCTTCCTGCTCCAAAAACTTTTGTACCATCTTTCGGTCTTGCTCTGAAGAAGCTAACTTTGCCACACGCTGCAAAATATGGAACATTCTTTCTGGCAGCATTGTTCCTGATTCAAAAACAGTTTTTAGCACAGGCACAATTTCTTTTGCAGAAAGTCGGTCGTCTTCGGTACATTGTGCGGTATATGTTTTGTTTTTTTTATCATATTGCAAAGAATATTTTGTTTCATATTCTGAAAAAAATTTCTGTAAATCCTCCATATCTCTATGGATGCTTTTTTCACTGACACCATATTTCTTTGCAAGCTCTATTCGGGAAAGGGTATATCCTTGGATTAGCTGCGTATAAATCCACAAAATTCGCGGATTTTTGCCCAGATATTCCATGTAAATGAACCTCTTTTCTCATTTTTTCCCATTTTACCAAAACTATCAATAATATTCAATACTAGGCCCTACACTTTCTATTTTACTAAATATTATAATGTTTTTTGACAAAAATCTTTGTTTTTTAAACTATATCCAGATAACAATGCTTCAAATTTTCCAAAACAAATAGGCAACAAAAAAACAGGCCGAATTTGTTCGACCTGTTTTTGTTGATTCATTCAATTATTTGGCTGTATGCTCTACCTGCAAGGACAACTGATTGTCTTTCACATCCACTTTCAGTGTGTCACCTTCTGCCGGCTCTCCAGCAATAATGCTACGAGCGATGAGGGTCTCCAACTTACTTTGGATATACCGTTTTAGGGGTCTTGCTCCATAGATGGGGTCATATCCATTTTCAATAATAAAATCCTTTGCAGCATCTGTAATAGACAAATTCAACTGTTTGTCTGCCAAACGGCTGCGGAGTTTCTTCAACAGCAACTCTACTACGCCGCCAATTTCTTCCTTACCTAGTGGTTTGTACATAACAATCTCATCCAACCGGTTCAAAAACTCTGGGCGGAAGCTTTGTTTTAGCAATCCATCCACAGCATCTTTTGCCTGCTGGGTTATCTGTCCATTTTCAATGCCTTCCAAAATATATTGGCTGCCCAAATTGCTGGTAAGAATCAGAATTGTGTTTTTAAAGTCCACTGTTCTGCCTTGACTGTCGGTGATACGCCCATCATCCAGCACCTGCAACAGTACATTAAACACATCTGGATGTGCTTTTTCAATTTCATCAAACAGCACAACACTGTATGGCTTACGGCGCACAGCCTCAGTAAGCTGACCGCCTTCTTCATAGCCCACATATCCCGGAGGAGCTCCAATCAAGCGGCTGACCGAGTATTTTTCCATATACTCGCTCATGTCAATGCGCACCATGTTTTTCTCATCATCAAATAGACATTGCGCCAAAGCCTTTGCCAATTCGGTTTTACCAACACCAGTGGGGCCAAGGAATAAGAAGCTACCAATGGGGCGGTTTTCGTCCTGAATGCCAGCACGGCTGCGCAGGATGGCCTCTGCTACTTTTTCTACTGCCTCATTTTGGCCAATGACCCGTTGGTGTAACACATCCTCCAAATGCAAGAGTTTTTCCCTTTCTCCTTCCAACAGCTTTGCCACAGGGATTCCTGTCCAGCGGGCAATGATACGGGCGATTTCCTCTTCTGTTACTCTGTCATGAAGCAAGGACTGGTCTTTTTCGGCGTTTTCTGCAATTTTCTCCTGTTCTTCCAGTTCTTTTTGCAGTTGGGGCAGTTTGCCGTATTTTAACTCGGCTGCACGATTCAGGTCATACTGCCGTTCAGCCATTTCAATATCCTTATTTACCTGCTCGATTTCCTCACGAAGCTTTTGTACCTTGCCAATAGAATTTTTCTCATTTTCCCATCGTGCTTGCATAGTAGCGAAGCGGTCTCGCATTTCGGCAAGTTCTCGCTGAATGTCTGCCAAATGCTCTTGGCTTAGGCGGTCGGTTTCCCGTTTCAGAGCTGCCTCCTCAATTTCGTGCTGCATAATCTTTCGGCGCAAATCGTCCAGCTCTGCGGGCATGGAGTCCAACTCTGTCCGAATCAGTGCACAAGCCTCATCTACAAGGTCAATCGCCTTATCTGGAAGGAACCGGTCGGAAATATACCGATTGGACAACACAGCCGCTGCAATCAAAGCGGCATCCTGAATTTTTACACCGTGGAACACCTCATACCGTTCCCGCAGTCCACGCAAAATGGAGATGGTGTCCTCTACAGTGGGTTCATCTACCTGTACAGGTTGGAACCGACGTTCTAGGGCTGCATCCTTCTCAATATATTGGCGGTACTCGTCCAAAGTGGTTGCACCAATACAGTGCAGTTCTCCACGAGCCAACATAGGTTTCAGCAGGTTTCCGGCATCCATGGCACCATCTGTTTTGCCTGCGCCTACGATAGTATGCAATTCGTCGATAAAGAGAATGATTTCTCCCTCACTCTTTTTTACCTCTTGCAGTACGCTCTTGAGTCGTTCCTCAAACTCGCCACGATACTTGGCACCAGCAACCAATGCACCCATATCCAAGCTGAACACCTTACGGTTTTTCAGGCTTTCGGGTACATCTCCCTTCATAATACGCTGTGCAAGCCCCTCTACCACTGCGGTTTTACCAACACCGGGTTCACCAATTAACACAGGATTATTTTTTGTTTTTCGGCACAAAATGCGAATTACATTACGGATTTCCACATCTCGACCAATAACAGGGTCCATTTTTTGCTCTTTGGCTCGTTGTACCAACTCGGTGCCATATTTGTTTAGCACATCATAAGTAGCCTCTGGGTTATCCGATTGAACCCGCTGGTTTCCACGGACACTTGTAAGGGCTTTTAGAAAATCCCCCTTGGAAATTTGGAACTGTTGAAACAACTGACTGCAAACGGCATTGCCTTTTTCCAATAATCCCAAAAACAGGTGTTCCACTGATACAAACTCATCCCGCATGGCGGAAGCTTCTTTTTCTGCTTGATTTAGGGCACCGTCCAATGCAGAGGTGATATATACCTTATCGGGGTCACGACCTGCACCAGTAACTTTGGGAAGCTGGGCAATTTTGCCCTGTGTTGCTTGTGCCAACTGTGTGGGCTCTTTGCCCATCTTTTTCAAAAGCTGACCAATCAAGCCATCTTCTTGGTCAAGCAATGCTGCAAGAAGATGTTCACAGTCCAACTGTTGGTTTTGGTATTCAATAGCAATTCCTTGGGCCTGTTGCAATGCCTGCTGGGAACGCTGTGTTAATTTTTGCATATTCATAAACAAACCCTCCTTATGGTTTTGTTGTGTACTTTATCTGTTTACTTTCCATTTTTTCTGTTATTCTACAAAAATAACATAGGCTGTTGTAATCCTTGTTGATAGAGTTGCTCTGCTTGTTTTGCCCCCACCTTATCTGGATTTTGGAAAAACACCTTGAGGCAGCGGTCAAATAAATCTGTATATGCTGCCAAGATTTCTCCCGTTTGTTGTGCACAACACTCTTGAGGCAACCGACGTAGCAACCGGGCAAAGCGTCCATTTTCTATCTGAAAACGTACTTGATGGGGTTGGTACACAGTTTCTTTTTCCATCATGGCCCATAGGTGATAGAATTCCTCCAAACAAGCTACCAATCTTTGATTTTGTGTTCTCATGCTTACCCTAAGAACTCCAATCAAGTGGTCATCTTCTGGGTATAACTCTATCTGATAGCGCAATGTAGGATTGTATTTGTACTGCAAAGGGCTTCGCAACTGCATTTGTGCTTGAGAAGCCGAAAGGAGCTGCAACGCTGTTCCCTTTGCCATCTCCTCCAATGCAGCAAAAACCTGCTGCATTTGCTGGCGAGGAGTATCCATTTGCACGTGTTGGGCCAAAATATGGTTGATTGCTGCGGAACGACTTAGCCCACATCTGCCAGCAAAGGCATCCACAGCTTCCACAATTTGGTCATCCAGCACAATGCTGTATACACTTTTTGCCATGACCTTTCCTCCTATTGCTTATTTCAGCCATAGGGCGGTGTCTGATATACTCCTTTATGGCTCTGATAAAATTGTAACTCTAATTATATAATTTGTCAAGCTATTTATATAACTATTTTTACATTTTTTTGTGAAATCTATTTCACACATCTAATATTTTATAAATTATATTTGTTTGATTCTTTTTTGCTTTGCCAAATATTGAATAAGCTGAAAAGGTGTGGGTTTCTTTCCATAAGCAACCTTTCCCATCCATTGGCGAGTTTGAAAATCTCTGCCATTCCAAAGTTGGTCAATTAGTTGTTCCAGTTCCTGCTGTACACATTCACAAGATACTTGGTTTTTTTCTGCAATCTGCTGTTTGAGTGCTTGCCATTCTTTGTCCATACTTTTCTTTTCCCCTCTATACAAAATTATACTAATATGGTATAATTCAAATCATTCCCTGTTGGGACTGTGGTTATACCACTATATTCTAAAATAAAAAGGAGGATGTCATTGGTATGAACATCGCACAAAACATTACCCAGCTTATTGGAAACACTCCCCTTATTCGGTTGCATCGGTTGGAACAGCGGTGTTCCACCTGCACCCCTATTATTGCAAAATTGGAGTGCTTTAATCCTCTTTCTTCTGTAAAAGACCGTGCTGCCCTATCCATGATTGAACAAGCCGAGGCCGACGGAACCCTTTTGCCCGGCGGCACCTTGGTGGAGCCCACCAGTGGCAACACAGGTATTGCCCTTGCTTATATTGCTGCAAGCCGTGGATATCGCTGCATTTTGGCAATGCCCGAAAGCATGAGCATGGAGCGTAGAAATCTTCTAAAGGCTTTGGGGGCACAGTTGGTTCTCACTCCTGCCGGAGAAGGCATGGCGGGGGCAGTAAAAAAAGCGGAACAGCTTGTAAAGGAAATTTCTGGGGCTGTTATGTTAGGGCAATTTGATAATCCTGCCAACCCTGCCGCCCATGTTTCCACCGCCGAGGAAATTTGGAGAGATACTGACGGCAAAGTGGATATTTTGGTAGCGGGTGTAGGCACAGGTGGTACTCTGTCAGGAACTGCAAAGGTATTGCGTGAAAAAAATCCCGCTTTGCAGGTGATTGCTGTGGAGCCTGCTGCCAGTCAAGTGTTGGCAGGAGGCACTGCCGGCCCCCACAAAATTCAGGGCATAGGTGCCAACTTTGTGCCACAAAACTATGATGGCTCTCTTGTAGACGAAATTCTTCCAGTAAGCAATGAAGATGCTATTGAAACTGCTCGATTCCTTGCCCATAAGGAAGGTATTTTTGTGGGCATTTCCTCTGGTGCAGCAGCATGGGCAGCAGCACAGGTAGCTTCTCGCCCAGAAAACGCAGGCAAAACCATTGTTACCATCTTACCAGATACCGGAGAACGCTATCTGTCCACTGGAATTTTTGAGGTAACAGAATGAGCCTTCTTTCAGATGCCAAAAACATTCGTAGCAAAGACCCTGCTGCCCGCAGTTTGACAGAGGTTTTGCTCCTGTATCCCGGTTTTCACGCCCTTATTTTTTATCGGGCTAGCCATTGGTTGTATCAGCACAAGCGTTTTTTTCTTGCCCGTATGGTAAGCCAATGGGGGCGAGGATTTACAGGGATTGAAATTCATCCCGGTGCTTCCATTGGCAAAGGGTTATTTATTGACCATGGTTTGGGAGTAGTTATCGGCGAAACAGCCGAAATTGGTGACAACTGCACCATTTACCACCAAGTAACTTTGGGTGGTACTGGAAAAGAACACGGCAAACGCCATCCCACTTTGGGCAGCAATGTTTTGGTGGGAGCTGGTGCAAAGGTTTTGGGCCCAGTGGAAATTGGTGATAATACTCGCATTGCAGCAGGCAGTGTGGTACTACAAAGTTTGCCTTGCAACTGCACCGCTGCCGGAATCCCTGCCATTGTAGTGCGTCGAGATGGTGCCAAAATTTGCCCCAGTGACGACCTGAACCAGCAAAATATTCCCGATGTGGTGCACAGTCAGCTTTGCGAACTAGAGCGTCGTATGGGCATTTTGGAATGTCGTGCAAAAAATGCACAGCCCCAAAGCAAGCCATAATTGCTTATATAATATTTCCCATAGGAAAGGGTTCCTATGGGATTTTTCTTTTTGTGAAAATTTTATGGTAATTCTTTCGGAATTCTTTCGGTTTTTCCCACAATGATTTTTCAAACTCCTTGGTATACTCTTGTCATCGGGAAAGGAGGAATCCCCATGACACAGCAGCAATTTACCCAATTTGTTACCCAATATCAAAATTTGGTATATACTGTTTGTTTTCATCTGGTATCTGACAGCCAGCAGGCACAGGATTTAACACAAGAAACTTTTGTTTCTGCTTGGCTTCATCGAGAAAGTTGCATAGAAGGCAAAGAAAAAGCGTGGCTTTGTCGCATTGCTTCCAACAAAGCAAAAGACTACCTAAAAAGTGCAGCTGTTCGTAAGGTAACTGTTTGCCAAAAAGAAACGTTGGACTTACTGCCTGCCACATACAGTTCCCCCAGTGAACAAGCGGAGCGTGGAGAATTGTATGCAACCATTGAAAAAAATATTCTATCTCTTAAAGAGCCTTATGGTTCTGTTTGCCGTGGGGTATTTTTGCAGGGGCTTTCTCCAAAAGAAATTTCCCATTTACTCAATCGACCAGTGCAAACGGTGCAAACGCAGCTTTTCCGAGGAAAAAAACTTCTTCAAGCACAACTGAGCAACGTAAGGGCTGTGGTATAATAGCCATAAGTGATAAAAGGGGGAATTGCGATGGATTACACGGTTTTAGTGGTTGAGGATGACGAGGAGATTCGCAAAGGCATTGCTATCTACTTAAAAAACCAAGGCTATCAGGTGCTTTTGGCGGCAAATGGCAAAGAGGGGCTGGAATTATTAGATAAAAATACTGTACACCTTGCCATAGTAGATGTGATGATGCCTGTGATGGATGGCATTTCCATGGTTATGCAACTGCGGCAGACCTATGAATTTCCGGTGATTTTTCTCTCCGCCCGGTCGGAGGACATGGACAAAATCACCGGGCTGAACATTGGTGCAGACGATTATGTTACCAAGCCCTTTGTGCCGTTGGAACTGCTGGCACGGGTGAACTCCCATCTGCGCCGGTATCAGAAATTTTTACAGCTTTCTTCCCAAAATCAGCCTTCACACAATCTGTATGTGGTAGGGGGATTGGAGCTGGATGAGGAAACGGCTACTGTTTCGGTAGATGGGGAAGTAGTAAAACTAACCCCTATGGAATACAAAATATTGCTTTTGCTGATGCAAAATCCCGGTAGGGTATTTCCCGCTGAGGAAATTTATCAGCGTGTATGGAATGAACGGGCAGTGAATACAGACACTGTTATGGTTCATCTGCGCAATTTAAGAAGCAAAATTGAATTTGACCCAAAAAATCCAAAATATGTAAAGGTGGTGTGGGGAATTGGATACAAAATTGAAAAAATTTAATTGGCTGCGTTTTGGAATTACAGCAGCCACTATTACCCTTCTTTCGGTTTTTGCCCTGTTGGGAACAACGTTTTGGGCAAAAAGCATTGCTGATGCCAACATGCAAAGCTATCTTATACAAAACTACTCTGATGAGTTAACTTACTATAATTATACAGATAACTACTATTATCAGGGTCAGGGCTATTATTTTAGGCAATTCAATATAGGCTTTATTATTTGCATTCTGCTGCTTGTTTGTGCCCTTGGGTTTGGGCTTTCTATGATTCGGCGGTGTGGCATTGGCAGAGGATTCTGGGGGCGCATCCCATTGGAATTGTATCTGTTTGTGGGAATTTTTGTTTTAACCAACATGATTCCAATGTTTGCCGGTGTATGTAATTTAATTATGTACGACAATCTTCCTGAGAAACTGTATTCTATGTTTCTAATCCCCTATTCTCTTGGTGTATTTTTATCCTATGCTTCGCTATTTATCTCCTATTGGTGTACTTTCTTTGTGGCATTTCAAGGGGCTGCCAGCTTGGGGGCTGGTCTGCGGGATGGCTTAAAAAGCTACTTCATCAAAAGCACCCTTGTGGGCATCTGCTGTGCATGGTGCTACCGTTGGGCAAAAAAAGTTGCTGTTCGTCTGTCCCGTGTAGACCTTTCCAGCCCTTTAGAAAAAAATCTGTTTCGGCTTATTGGGTTAAATGCGCTGTTGGTACTTGGTGTGTGCTATGGGTTGTTGTTTTTGGTCTTTGGGCCCGCAATGTTGTTGGTTGGTGGATTTCTTGTATTGATATACAGCGGCATTGTATTTTTCTGGGCATACAAAAAACTTTCTCAGCTTCGGCAAAGCTATTCTGTGGTATTGGAATCTACTCAACAGATGGCACAAGGCAACCTCAACAACCCCATTGGGCAGGATTTAGGAATGCTTAATCCCTTACGGGATAGCCTCAACTCGGTGCAAGAGGGTTTTGCCCATGCCGTTGAGCAAGAGGTACGCAGCCGCAACATGAAAACCGAGCTAATTGCCAATGTGTCTCACGACCTGAAAACCCCTCTTACCTCCATTATCACCTATGTGGACTTGCTAAAAAAGCCAGATTTAGACGAGCAAACCCGACAAGATTACCTCAACACCTTAGACCGAAAAAGCCAACGACTGAAACAGCTTATTGAGGATTTGTTTGAGGTAAGCAAGGCAGCTACCGGCAATGTAACCATGAATCCAGAATTGCTGGATTTGGTTGCTCTTCTTCGTCAAGTGCAATGCGAAACCGAGGACAGCACTTCTGCCAGTGGGGTTGATTTCCGCTGGAATTTGCCAATAGACAAAGTTCCTGTGGTGCTAGATGGTCAGAGAAGTTGCCGTATTTTTGAAAACCTTATCAATAATATTACAAAATACGCCATGAAAGGGTCTCGTGCATATATTGCTTTGGAGATACAGGAAAACATGGCAGTGGTGAGCTTTAAAAATGTTTCGGCACAGGAGCTTTCTGGGGAAAGCTCTCGCCTCACCGAGCGATTTGTACGAGGAGACGCCTCCCGTTCTACCGAAGGCAGTGGGTTGGGTCTTGCCATTGTAAAGAGTTTCACCGAATTGCAGCATGGAATTTTCACCTTAGAAACCGAAGGAGATTTGTTCAAGGTTTGGGTAAAGTTTCCGCTGGCATTTCAATAATGTGGTTTTGTTTTTTCACCTTTTGAAAAAGGTGAAACCAAAACTTTTATATACAACAAACAGGGCGTTGGAACTGCCATTCCAACGCCCTGTTTGTTACCATTATAGAAAGCCTTTTAGTTCTTGGATATTGCGTTCTTCAAACTCTTGCAGCCGCTGGGCAAGGTGTTGTACCTCTGTGCTTGCACGGGGATTGTCTCTCAATGCCTTTACGCAATCAATGGTGCCCATGCTGCTGCCTTGGATAAGCATATCTGCCAAATGGCGGGTAGAGTTGTCCGCAATGGTTTTGCTTGCAATAGACATAGTAGTACCCAATTTGGCAAGCATTCCCTGTCCTTCTGGCTTTACTCCCCGCATTTGCAAGGCTTGCCGTGCCTCTTGGTCAAGCTGGGAATATTTTTGCTTTTGAATTTGCAGCGAGGATTTAAACGCCTCATTTTCTGCTGCGTCAATAATTTGGTCAAGGGACGAAGTGCCCATCTCGGTATTTTTCACGATGGCATTCAACAAAGAAATATCGTCATCCATACAAACGCCTCCCTATATAAAAAACTATCCCTTGTGGGGGATTGCATACCCCTAGTGTCGGCCAATGGTTCCGCTTTTATTCATTGCAAAAATATGCTATAATGGCTCTAATATGCAACTATTTTTTACTGAGAGGAGTTTTGTTCATGCAGCCCACCAAAAAGCTGTATTATGATTCCAGTATGTTGTGTCAATTTTCCAGTGAAGTGCTGGACTGCACCCCCAAAGGTGACCATTGGCTGGTGGTGTTGGCTGCAACAGCTTTCTACCCCGAAGGCGGTGGTCAGCCTGCCGACCATGGCAGATTGGGAAATGCTCAAGTGTTGGATGTTCACGAAAAAGAGGGGGTTATTTTCCACACCACCAACCAACCTCTTTCTGTGGGAACCACAGTAGAGGGAGAAATTTGCTGGCAGCGGCGGCTGGATTTGATGCAGCAACACACAGGGGAACATATCTTGTCTGGCTTGCTCCATAATATGTTTGGGGCAGAAAATGTAGGCTTCCATATTGGACAGGAATTTGTGACCATGGACATGAATATTCCCCTATCAGAACAGCAGCTTTTGCAGGCAGAAACTGCCGCCAACCAACTGATTTGGAAAAATATTGCTGTGGAGTGTAGTTTTCCCTCTGCCCAAGAATTGGAACAACTAGACTACCGCAGCAAAAAAGAAATCCAAGGTCAGGTTCGTATTGTGACCATTCCCCAAGGGGATTGTTGTGCTTGTTGTGGCACACATCTTCCTTATACTGGCATGGTGGGGCAAATTAAATTGTTGGATTGGCAAAACTACAAAGGCGGCACAAGGCTTACTGTAGCTTGTGGTGGTCGGGCTTTGGCAGATTATCGTATCAAACGGCAGCAACTGGCACAGATGGGAGCCATGTTCAGCCTACCTGCCAACCAAGCCGCCCAAGGTGCCCAAAAACTGCAACAACAACTAGAACAGACCAAAGCCCAGCTTGCAGCCTTGCAAAATGTGTGGTTTGATACAGTGGCAGAAAAAATCTGCCCAGACCAATCCCCTATTATGTTTGTGGAGGGGCTTTCTGGGGATGGACTGCGGAGCCTCTGCCTGCGGCTGTGTGAGCGAACTCCCTTGCCCTGTGGTGTATTTTCCTCAAAAGAACAGGGGTTTGGGTATGCCATTGGTCAAAAAGATGGAAATATTACAGCCCTTACCAAAGCTATCAACCAAACCTTTGGGGGCAAAGGCGGCGGAAAGCCCTTTTTGACCATGGGCAGCCTGCAAGCCACCCAACAAGAAATTGAGCACTTCTGGAACACATACAAGGAGGATACTACCCCATGAGAATGCGTTTTAAACCCTATGCCCGCCCAGAGCTAAACGCCTGCCCTTTTTCGGTGGATAACCCTCTGGACAACAAAGGCAAATGGCACCAAACCTTTGCCCGTCCTCAACAGCCGGTACATTTGGAATTGGGCTGTGGCAAGGAAGGTTTTTTGTCCCAGTTGGCAGTGGCACACCCAGACATCAACTATCTGGGCATTGATATTACCGACAAGGTTCTTATCCTTGCCAAACGCAACATTGACCGCCAATACCAGCAGGAAAACCGCCAACCGGACAATGTGCAGATTATGAGCCTTGACATTGAGCGCATTTACAACGCCTTTTCCCCAGCGGATACTGTACAGCGAATTTACATCAACTTCTGCAACCCATGGAATAAAAAATCGGGGCATAAAAAGCACCGCCTTACCCACACCAAACAGCTTTTGTTATATCGGCAGTTTTTGGCAGAGGGTGGAGAGGTCTACTTCAAAACCGATGATGATGACCTTTTTGCAGACAGCCTCCACTATTTCCCCGAAGCCGGCTTTGACATTGTCTGGAAAACCTTTGATTTGCACAAAAATGAGCCGGAATGGAATATCCGCACCGAACACGAAAACATGTTCACCGAAATGGGCATCCCCACAAAGGCATTGATTGCTGTAAAACGGGAACTGACCCATTCTATTACTGTTAAAAAGGAGCGTGCCATCATTATGGATAAACAAGCCATCCACACTTCCCATGCACCTGCTGCCATCGGCCCCTATTCCCAAGCAGTACAGGCAGGCAATACCTTGTACGTTTCTGGTCAAATTCCCATTGACCCCGCCACTGGAGAGTTTGCAGGGCAGGATATCGCCACCCAGACCCGCCAAAGCCTAACCAATATTTCCAATATCCTCAAGGCTGCCGGTGCTGACATGAGCCATGTGGTAAAAACCACAGTATTGCTAAAGCACATTGAGGATTTTGCTGCTATGAATGCTGTGTACAGTGAATTTTTTACAGAGCCTTATCCTACAAGAGCCGCTTTTCAGGCTGCGGCATTGCCCAAAGATGCACTGGTAGAAATTGAGTGCATTGCACAACTGGACGAATAAACCACAAAAGGCTGGTTGCCTCCCAATAAGGAGCAATCAGCCTTTTTGTATTTCCATACATAAATTTTATAGTCCCAATAAAATCCCCAACAAACCAAATACCAAAAATACTCCAGCCATTATCTGAAAAAACTTATGTTTTGCCAAAATGGGGCGTTCATCACACAAATAAATACGAGTGGGGGTATTGAGGTCATATTGAATTTCTACAGTTTCTACCCCTTTAAAAAAGCCTGTTGGCATTCCAAAGCTGGTGGTGGTTTCAATGTGTACTCGTGGTTCAGGCTCAAAGGCTACAATGGCATATTCATCGCCGGGATTTGCCATACCGGGCAGTGTGCCAACCCCTGCACCATTGGCAACGGCTGAGGGCAACTGCTGCCGAGGGCAAACCTTCAGCACCTTTGCATGGTCATGGCCATCAAACCGCCGTTGGGTTTTAATTACTTTAGAAATGGAATACAGTGTCCAACCATAAAATGCGGCTGCTGCCAAACACACAATACCCAAAATCAAAAAGGGGTTCATCGTTTCATATCCTCCCAAAACAGGACATTCCTGCACAAATTCCATCCACCCTTTTGGGTGTGGTGGTTATAGTATAGCATTTTTCCCATAAGCAGAAAAGCCTTTTTGTCGAAATTGGTTGCTTATTATGCCATTCGACGGCGGATAGCAACAGCAATTCCTACCACTAAGGCCGCAAAGGGCAGCACATACATACAAATTATGTTCCAGCGGCTGGCGTCTGCGGTTGGCACTACTAGGTATTCTGCTGCAAGAGTTTTGGAAGCAATACCCAAAGTTTCTACATCCTGTCCCGCAAGTCCTGCCAATACCGAAAGCACCAAAGCGGAGTTGTTGCCATTCACCAAGGCATCTGCATTGCTATCCAGCAAGCCTGCCGAACCAAACCACACCACTGCACTTTGGGTATCTTCTATGGTTTTTTCTGCCCATACACCCACAGAGAAAGGCCCTTGCAGGTCGCCTTCTTCCTTCTCCCATGTGGATAGTTCTGTCCAGTTGGCTTTTGAAATTGCTTGTTCTGAGGTGGTCAGCAGTCGTGTGGCGGTAACATTCTCAGGCAATTCTTCATCTACTACAATTCCTTCACAGCTTTCCATCAACACATAACCATTGGTATCTGCTCCCTGTGTCATAGAGTTTTGTGCGATATTGGGAAGCAACACATTGGGGAATCCTCCATAGATATGGGCAGAATCTTGTTCCACCACCAAACCATTGGTGGAATGGAGTCCATACTGAGATAAAATGCCAGACAAATTGGTCATATCGCTTTGGGGTAACCCTCCAAACAGCATGAGTTTTCCCCCATTGTCCAGATAACTTTGCAAAAGCTGGGTTTCATGTTCTGTCAAATCCTTTTGGGGATATACCAACATTACTGCCGCCGCATCTTCTGGCACTTGTTCCAAATTCAACAGGTTAATTTGTTCTGTTGCAAGGTTTTGTTGCTTCATTCTATCAGAAATATCGCTAGGCAGTTGGCTTTCATTGTGGCCCTTTAGCTGGTAAATCATTGGGGTTTCTTCACTGGAAACATACCGCAAAGCCGAGGTAATTTGATTTTCTCCATCAAAGGAGGAATCATAGTTTCCAGTGGTATAGTCGTAGTCGTATTGATATAAATTGTAGTTGGCAAGAACCTGATATTTTTCCCCACAGGTTACAATGAGGCTACCCTCTGAGGCATCATCATAGTTGTGGGCAAAGGTAGGGTAAACAGTTGGGTCTTTTAGCTCCCATGAAATGTTTTTGCTTTGTTGAGCATAGCGGTTCAGTAGGGTTTCCACTGCCGCATCTTGTTGGCCATCCTGCACCAAGTAATAGATTTGCACCGGCTTCTGCAAGGATTCCACCACTGTTTTTGTAGTATCTCCCAAGGTATACAATCCACCTGTTGTCATATCTATCTTTGTAATACTTTCTGGTACTGCTCCTACAGCAACATTGATTCCAATGGCAACAGCCACTACTACCGCCATTGTCACCATAGTAGCGGCCCCTTTGCGAAAATAGCGGTTTGGTGCTTTATTTTTTATTTTTTGTATCAGTTTCATTCTATTAGCCCCCTTTTCAGCTCCAACGGCGTTTTTCCAACACCTGCACAGCAAAAAATTGGAACAGTGCTATCACTGTAAATAGGTATAGATATGCTGTTAGGTCTAAGGTACCATTCAAAAAGCTGTCAAATCGGGTAAACATTGCTGCACCATCTAGCAGAGCATCTAGAGCATTTGCCATAAATCCTGTTTTCACTAAAGTGGCGGCTGCTAAAAGCAACTCCAACACGGTAAATACCACTGCCCCCAACACAAAATTTCGGGCGAGATACCATGCCAATGCCCCTGCTGCCAGTGCCAAAACCGAAAACAACACAATGCCCGTTTGAGAACCTGTCACAAAGGTTTTTAGCCCATTCATCAAGTAGCTTACTAACAACACCACCACTGTGGCAACAAAAGCAATTATTTGATTTTCGGTTAAAGTAGAAAAGAATACTCCCACCGAAAGGCAAGCACAACCCAACAGAAAAAAGGCAAGCAATGTGGTGTATGTTTCCAGCAAAGGCACATGGCCAAACTGCATAAGGATGAGAGGATACAAACCGCAGATTGCCACCGGAATGGCAAATACAGTTATCAATGCTAGATATTTCCCCAAAACAATGGAGGTAAGGGATACGGGTGCCGACAACAATAATTGGTCGGTTTTTTGTTTGCGCTCCTCGGCAAAGGTTCGCATGGATAAAGCAGGGCAGAGAAAAATGAGAATAAAACTAATGGAACCTAGTACATAGCCAAAATAGGGAATCTGCCCTTGCAGATTATAGGCAGTAAAATAAATGCCCGTTACAAACAGCAACATGGCAATGGCTATCCAACCAACCAATCCCCGCAGGTGCGAGGCAAGTTCTCGTTTATAAATCGCTTTCATTCTGCTCCTCCTCTGGGGTTTGTTGCTGGGATTGTTCTTGTTGCTCTTTTGTCTGTTCTTCTTGCTGCTCTGGCTGTTCCTCTATTCGTTGGGGTGGGTTTTGTGTCACCTGCAAGAAAATTTCCTCCAAGCTGGCAGCACGCTCTTTCATAGAAATAACAGGGCATCCTGCCTGTGCCAATGTTGCAGAAAGTTCTGCTTTCTTTTGGGTGTCCTGTGGCATTTCCAACACAATCTGGAGTTGGTCATTTTCAGCAGAAATAGAAAGGATTGTTGCCCATTCTAGTGCTGCCAAAGCATTTTTTGCAACTTCCTCTTGACCAATAACAACAATTTCCAACCCACCAGATGCCTGCATTTGCTCTTGCAGTTCTTCTGGTGTGCCTTGTGCAACCAATTCTCCCCCCGACACAATGAGAATATGGTCACATACTGCGCTAACTTCGCTAAGAATATGGCTGGAAAGCAAAACAGTGTGTTCCTTGCCCAATTCTTGAATAAGTTGTCGCATTTCTATCATTTGTTGGGGGTCTAACCCAACAGTTGGTTCATCCAAAATCAAAAAAGGAGGATGCCCCACCAAAGCCGCCGCCAATCCCACACGTTGGCGGTAGCCTTTGGAAAGATTACGAATCAGCCTACCCATTACCTCACCTACTCCCGCTTGTTTGCTGGCTGTTTCCACTTCGGTTTTTCGGGTAGCTTTGGGCAGTTTTCGCAGTTCCGCTACAAAGTTTAGATATTCTCCCACCTTCATATCCTGATACAAAGGTGGCTCCTCTGGTAAATATCCAATTTGTCCCCTTGCTTTTATGGGCTGGGTTGCTAAGTCGTACCCCTCTACCAAAACACTTCCATGGCTAGGTGCCATACATCCTGTTAGCATTTTCATGGTGGTAGATTTTCCTGCACCGTTAGGCCCTAAAAGTCCTACAATCTGCCCTTTTTCTACCGAAAAAGAAAGTTCTTTCACTGCGCAGCGGCTGCCATAGTATTTGGTAAGATTCTTTGCTTCTATCATTCCAGCTCCTCCTTCTTCTGGTCTGCTGCATTCTGTTCTACTTTACAAATTTGCTGTGACAAAAACTGGAAGATTTATTGAAAATTAGGTGAAAGCATTTTTTGTTTTATTCAAAAATTCATGATTTTTCCACCCTTTTGTGATACACTTTGAAAGGATTTTTGTTTTTATTTCGTTTGCTTTTAGAAAAGATTTTGTTTTATATGGGGGAGGATTTTTTGCATTGCAAAAGAAAATGTTTATGAAAAATTACCTGTTTCACTATCTTCACCACAAAAGAACAATTTCCATTGCTTTTGCTGGTGTGTTGTGTGGTATATCTGCTTTGGTATTTACTTTTTTTGCCCAAGCTGTTCGGTTGGACAACTTACTATCTCCCTTTCCTTGGCTTGTAACACATAGCATTTCTGCCCTTGCCGGCACAGTTGTAGTATTTCTTTTCCTTATGCTCCTTTGCTTTCTTTTTCGGCGTGTATGGATTTCGGCAACCGTTGCAGGGCTTTGTATCTTTGCTGGCAGCTATGCTTGTTTTTTTAAGCAAGCCTATCGAGGAGACCCCATGCTGCCCGCTGATATTTTACTGGCAAAGGATGCCGCTGGAGTAGCTGGAGGCATGGACCTTTTCCCCACAGTATCCATGGTTGTATTTGGGATAGCTGTGATAGGGATGGCTATTGCTCTGTTCCCTTTTCACCTGAAAAAGCCCTCTATAAAACAGCAACTTCTCCAGACCATTGGCACAGGTGTAGCAATGGTTGTGTGGATGACAGGTGTTCTGTGGTATGGCCCTATCCCAAAGGCTTTGGGGCTTTCTCCCATTCCGGGCAGAGCCAAACATCTCTATGATTCTGCGGGATTTATCACTGGATTTATGAGCTATTTGGGCCATCTTTCTCCCCAGGTTCCTCAAGGCTATTCCTCTGCCACCAAAACTGCCGCTTTGCAGCAGCTTCCTGCAAAACAATCCCCCACATCTACACCGGACATTGTAGTGGTTATGATGGAAAGCTATTACCATTTGGGCAATTATCCCACTGTAACTGGCTGCGAATCCCTTACCGCCAACTATAATGCTTTGGCAAAAGAGGGCGTTTCTGGTGTCTATTACAGTGACAAATATTCTGGCGGAACTGCGGACATGGAATTTGGGGCACTAACTGGCTTTTCCACCTCTTTTTTGCCGGAAGGTGTAGTGCCCTATGTGCAATATGTTTCCAAAAATGAGAATTTTCCTGCCTATCCTTCCTATCTAAAAGAATTAGGATACAAAACCATTGCCATCCATCCCTTTGATGGTTCCATCTACCATAGAAATTCTGCCTATCCCAACATGGGATTTGATAGCTTTGTAGACATGGATTCCATGGAACACACCCAAACCGCCGGTAAATATATTTCTGACCAGCAAGCAGCAGAGGAGCTGATTCAACAATATGAGCAGGCTTGTTCTGATGGTTCCCCGGTATTTTTACATATGGTCACCATGCAAAACCATATTCCCAACCTTCCGGGAGAGTACCCAGAAGAATATCAGGCAACTGGAGAAATTCCCAATGTGCCCACCTATTACCAAGAGAGCTTTAAAAGCGTTATCACTGGTTTGCGAGATGCTGACCTGATGATGAAGCAGATTACCGACTATTTTCGTACCGTAGACCGAGAAGTGATTGTGCTGTTCTTTGGCGACCATCAAACAGCCATCGGACAACAGGATGGTGTAGAACTTTTGGATATTACCAAGCAGTTGGAAGGTCTTTCTGCCCAAGAACAATGGCAATACACCCATACTGTGCCCTATCTTATGTGGAGCAATCAGGGCTGCGATTTTGCTGGTTCCGATGGGGGAAGTTTTCCTCCTTACCTTCTTCTTCCCACCTTTTTAAGTAAAATGGATGGCCCCATTTCTCCATGGTTCCAGTGGCTTTATTCCACACGGGATACCCTTATGGGAACCAGTGCAGGCTGGATTTTACAGCCTGATGGAACTATCTCCAGCACAGCATCTGACCAACAGAAACAACTGCTTCAACTGCAACACACCCTACAATATGCAATGATGTTTGATAGCTAATTACAAAAAAGGCAGCCCATGGGTATTAGGGCTGCCTTTTTGCATTAAAACAATTCTTTTATTTTATTTGCAATTTCTTTTGCCAAAGCTGCATGGCTGTCTGCATCCATGTGTATTTGGTCACATCCCGGTTTTGCCACCATAGAAGCATCCAAAAAAGCACATCCGTGTTGCTCTGCAACCTGTTTGTATAGAGGTGCCAACTGCTCTACCTTTCTTGCACTTTCCTCATCTAAGCTGGCAAAAGGACATTGCTGCATTTGTTTGCCCATATGAATGGGAGAAACAATCAATATTTTCGGAGGCTTGGTTTGCCCACTAAAGGGAAACCATTGGACTGTTTGTACCAGCCGTTCCATTCCTGCTGCAATTACCCGTGGGGAAGCGGAAAACATTCCTTTGCAATCGTTGGTACCCAAAGACAGGATAACCAAATCCAAAGGCTGGTGGCTTTGCAAAGCAACTGGAAGATAGGAAATTCCGCATCGCATAGGTTCCAAAGGGTCGGAAAATACCGTTGTCCGTCCTCCCATACCTTCCTCAATGACATAAAATTCTTCGCCCAAAAGCTGCTGTACAATGCCTGGCCAACGCAAATGGTAGGGATGACGGAATCCTTCTGGGCTGGGGTCGCTGCCGAAGGTGTTGGAATCCCCAAAACACAAAATTTGTTTCATTTCACAATCGCTCCTTTTTGCTTTTATAGGGGTGTTCATCTCTTTCATTCTACAACTCTTTTTTTCACTTTCAACAATTTTTATGCAGGGATTTGCTGCGGATTGTTTGGCTTTTCAAATTTTCTACATTCCTGTGATTTATTTGATATTTTTGGTTGCAAATGCCTTTGAGATTGGCTACAATAGGAACATCTGTACAAAAATCCAAAAGAAGTTTCCGCCTTTCTTCCAGCGGATTTTTTCTGTGAATTTTGATAGAAAATATCTCTATTTAAGGAGGCACAAAGGAACATGTAAAAAATTCACATGCAAAAATTGAGAAAATCTTTTTATCAAGGAGGAATGGCTTTTTATGACAGAACTGGAACAACAAATCCAAAGCCGGCGCACTTTTGCTATCATCAGCCACCCGGATGCCGGCAAAACCACCCTTACCGAAAAGCTGCTATTGTACGGTGGTGCTATTCAGCAGGCTGGTAGTGTAAAGGGTAAACAAAATGCTCGTCATGCCGTTAGTGACTGGATGGAAATTGAAAAGCAACGTGGAATTTCGGTTACTTCTTCGGTATTGCAATTTAATTACAATGGAAAGTGCATCAACATTTTGGACACCCCGGGACACCAAGATTTCTCCGAGGACACCTACCGTACCTTGATGGCTGCGGATAGTGCCGTTATGGTTATTGATGCCGCCAAAGGTGTTGAGGCACAGACCATCAAGCTATTTAAGGTTTGCACCCTGCGCAATATTCCCATTTTCACTTTTATCAACAAGATGGACAGAGAGGCCCGCAACCCCTTTGACCTGATGGAGGAGATTGAGAATATTCTAGGCATTCAGACCTATCCCATGAACTGGCCCATCGGCTGTGGAAAAGAGTTCAAAGGTGTATTTGACCGAGAAAGCCGCAAAATTCTCGCCTTCCAAAATGAGGACGGAAAGGCCAACGGTACCAAAATGGTAGCGGAAATTACCGCCGAGTTGGGGGACAGCAATCTGGATGACCTGATTACTGCACCTCTGCACCAACAGCTTGCAGAAGATATCGAGCTTTTGGACGGTGCAAGCTATGATTTTGATTTAGAAAAAATCCAAACTGGCAAGCTCTCTCCGGTTTTCTTCGGCTCCGCTTTAACCAACTTCGGTGTAGAGCCTTTCCTAGCGGATTTTCTGCGGCTGTCTACCTCTCCCTTGCCTCGCAATTCCAACATGGGATTGATTGACCCCATGCGCCCAGATTTCTCTGGCTTTGTATTTAAGATTCAGGCAAACATGAACAAGGCACATCGTGACCGCATTGCCTTTTTGCGCATTACCAGTGGCAAGTTTACCCGTGGCATGGAAGTATACCATGTGCAGGGAGGCAAAAAGATTAAGCTGGCACAATCTACCCAACTGATGGCACAAGACCGAGCCACTGTTGAGGAAGCCTATGCAGGTGATATTGTGGGCTTGTTTGACCCTGGTATCTTCTCCATTGGTGATACTCTGTGCAACGGAAAGGACAAGTTCCAATTTGAGGGCATTCCCACCTTTGCCCCTGAGCATTTTGCACGGGTAACACAGGTGGACACCATGAAGCGTAAACAGTTTGTAAAGGGAATTGAGCAGATTGCACAGGAAGGTGCTATCCAAATTTTCCGAGAGCTGAACGGCGGCATGGAAGAGGTAATTGTAGGCGTTGTAGGCGTTTTGCAATTTGAAGTATTGGAGTACCGACTGAAAAACGAATATAATGTAGATATTCGGATGCAAACTCTCCCCTATGAGCATATCCGTTGGATTGAAAACACCGACCTTGACCCCAAAACTTTGGATTTGACCAGCGACACCAAACGTATTGAGGACTTGAAGGGAAACAAGCTAATTTTGTTTTCCTCTCCTTGGTCTATCAACTGGGCATTGCAGCATAATGAGGGCTTGCAGCTATCCGAGTTTGGCAGAAGTGAATAAACAAAAGGGCACGATGCAGCTTTTGCACGTGCCTTCTTTTTATTCCTCACCTATATAGTAGATAGCCACATGGTCATTTTCAAACTGGGGTGTCAACTGAGCAGACACCTCACCGGGATACTCTTTGGCATATACCAACCATTGAATTTGCTCTGTTCTACACAGTTCTTCAATTTCTTTCACTGTGGTATCTGGCGAAAACAATTTTTCATTTACTTGCAACCTGTGGTCTACCACCTCTTGCGAAACCCCCATGTTAGATACAGCATATGTCCACCCCTCCATATATGCTTGCCTACCAGAAAAAGCAGAATATACATTAGAAATTCCATCGGTCTCACTGGGAAAACCACTGGTGCGGTTGGTGGCAAATACCATAGAAAAATCGCTGTTTTGACGCAGCCATTCCATTGCCTGTTCATCCTCTGTAAATACACTTCCCTCTTGGGGTTGGGCTTGTGTTATACCCACAGAAACTGTAAGCTGTTGTATGCCTGTTGCTCCATAGGAAATCACCATACAAAGGGTTGTGCAGAGTCCAACTACACCACAGGTTGCCGCCACCCAACGGAATACCCCTGTTTTACACCACAGTATGTCCAATTGTTCCACTGCTAACACAGAAAGAAACAGCATTCCCAAGAGTGCAAAATAGGCTTGGCTAGAATTGGGGTGCCAAAAAAGATGGTATGCCAAAAATCCTCCTGCCACAATGCCATTTGCCAAAATATGCCCTGGCTCCAAATGGAACAACCCTTTTATTGTAGTGGGCAATCCTCGCAGCCATAGCACAAACTGAAAGGGCAACATACAAAACACATTGATTACTCCAATAAGGGTCAACCATACATAGCCTGAAATGGGTAGATGGGCACACAACCAATCTGCCCACGGGCTCAGCACCATATAGGGCAAAGATTGTTGCATAGAAAAAATAGAAAAAGTCATGCTACTGTTGGCACCGGAGGAAAACAAAAACCGATAAAGCACTAGAAAAATGGCAACAGTTGCCACCAAAAAAGTTATAGCAGCAAGATACCGTGGTTTTTGGAATACAAGCACTATCACCATAGTCACTGCCAAGCTACACAACACAATGGCCGCCTGAGGGCCTTTTGCCAATGTGAGCAAAGCAAAACTCAGCAAACAGACCCCAAATAGTTGCCATGAGGCTGCAAATTTTTCTTTTGCTAGCAAAACAAACAACACTGTAAAAATACAAAGGAATATCAATGCAGTGGCTTGAGAATTGATATTTGTAATTAGATGTTTTAACAGTGTATTTGCAAAAATGCTGTTTTTTTCCTGAAAAACGCCCCACATGGAGGCACACTGAAATCCCAACACCAGCGCAATGAGGGCTGCGGCTTTTTTTCGGCTATCTTGATAAAAGCATCGGCCTAGCATATACAAGGCCACCAGCTCTCCTGCCAAAAATACCGGCCCAGAAAAAAAGGTAAAAACGTCGTAGCTAGATGCCCCACTTACCAAGCACATTCCTGCTGCTACCAACTCTGTGAGATAATGGTAGGAAAAACGAACTTCTACAAAGCGAATATCTTGGGCAGGAAATGCCTGCATAAGTGCATTGCCATTGCCAATGTTCCACAAAAGGTCTCTATTTATACTAACACTTTCCGCTACTATAGGATGTGGATTTTGTGCACTATGGAATAAGGCAAACAATAGGCACAAACATCCCCATAAAGCAACCATCCTTGCTGCGGCTTTTTTTCTAACTATTTGCACTGCCGCTTTGGGAATCTTATTTCGATTCAGCCATAAAAATATTGCTGAAACCACTGGTGGAAGTAATTGCAATATCCATACCAATTGCAACCGTACACAAAAGCATACCAAAGCAACAAAAAAGCTACATCCATACAACATCCAAAGCATGGGAGCAACTCCCCTTTGTTTGGGGCCAGTCCATTGTTGCAATGCCATTCCTGGCACCACCAAATAAAAAGGCACTGCAACAAAAAATCCTATCATTCCCCAAAGGCTTGCCCCCGAAAGTAGACAGATTATGCTATACATCGCAAATGTTACGGTTCCCACTACCCAAAGCCACCATTCTTTGGGGCGAAAATAGGGGTGTGTATTCTTCATCCTCGTCTCCTTAGTTTTGTATCCATTGCAAAAATTCTTCAAAGCGGCTTTCTCCAAACACAGCAATTCCCTGTTGCTTTAACAAGGCAGCAGTCACACCATCCCCTTGCACTAGTTTTTTTGTAAAGCTACCATCATAAATTTGCCCACAGCCACAACTGGGGCTTCGCTCCTTCAACAAAGCAGCTTGGCAACGGGTAAGTTTTGCCAATCGAAGGGTTTCTTGTGCTCCTTTTTCATACTGTGGTGTGGTGTCTACCCCTTGGGCAGAAATTACCTTTGTACCTTTTCTTTCGCAGGGAATCCGAGGGGTAGGCAAACCACCTAGAATTTCTGGGCATACGGGAACCACAGAAAAACTGCCCAGTTGTTCCAACAACTCTTTACAGGGAACAGATTTTCCATCATAACGGCAGGCAACCCCCAGCAAACAAGCACTAACAAGAACTGTTTTCATCTGGTTTCCTCCTGTTTTAATGGCAATTCTTTTCCATCAAGGAAGGCTTGTACCAGTTCTTCTCCTTGATAACACAGCTTTAGCACAAAAAATGGCTGTTGTGACTGGAGCAAATCAAAAAATATTCGGTCACCCTCCCACATAGGAAGGTCTTTCAACTTGTTTTTGTTCACCCATTGCAACCTTCCTTCTGGACAATCTTGCAATAGCTCTCCCTCAAATTCATGGCCTGTGAACAGGTGCATTTGTTCGGTTCCCCATTCATCTGATACAAAGGTTACAATTCCCCGAAACTGGTAGCCTGTCAAATGCAATCCCGTTTCTTCTTGCACCTCTCGTACAAGGCAATCAATGGGGCTTTCCCCTTCCTCAAATTTGCCTCCTATACCAATCCATTTCCCTTGGTTTTCGTCCTGTTGCTTTTTTATCCGATGAAGCATTAAATAGCAATCATCCTTTTCCAAATAACACAAGGTGGTGTTTTTCATTTTATCCCTCCTTTTCCAAAAGAAAAGCGGGATACTGGAGCATCCAGCCTCCCGCTACTCTATTACAATTCCAGTGCGTGGTCTGCTGCAAGATTTTTTCCTTGCTGCCATACCTGCACAGATGTCCATGGGGCATCTGGGTCGGCCCAAAATGCCGCTTTAGGAGAAAGCCCCAAGGGAAGGAATGCCGCTGTGCACAGGTAGGAACTTCCTGTTGTGATGTAAATCTCTGCAATATCCGGCTGGTTGCCGTACAAACCAATGTTTAACCAACCATCTTGGTCAAAGGTATCTGGTGCGGACATAACCTTTTTCATTACTGCGGTAAGGGCACAGCGCACCTGCGCAGGGCAAACCCCCTCGGGCAAATTTTCATCCAAGGCAGCTTGTGCCAGTGCTTGAAATGCCCCAAAACGGTAGGGCAATGACCGCCCAATCACAGGAAAACTGCCATCTGGTGCAATCATCCGTTCCAGAACACCTGCATAGCGAGAAATAATTTTTTTCATAGGCTCTTTGTGTTTATTCCAGTCAGGGTATTCATCGCCAGCAAGGCGCAAAATATCCCAAAGCATGGGCTGAATTACAAAGCTGTTGTAATAATCCCAGTGGAAGTCGGGGCCATCACTGAAAACACCATCCCCCAGATACCACTGGAAATGCTGTTTGATGGCATAGTCCACACGCATGGGGTCCCAGTCGGGCTGTTCTGCATAGCGCAAAAATGTTTCGGTCATGGCAGAAAACAGAAGCCAGTTGCTAAATACAGGTTTACGGCTGCGAGTAAGGCGCAAGGCATCCATTACCTGCTTTTTTTGCTCAGGGGTAAAAGGCTCCCATAGTTGCTTTGGTGCTCGCAAAATTCCATGACACAAAAAAGCAGTGTCTACAATGGGTTGAAAATCCCGACTAAAGTTTACATAATCGGGGCTGTTGGGATTTGTAGCATTTAAAATGGCTTTGCGACATAAGTCTGCATATTGCTCTTGAAGTTGTGCTTCCTTTTCACAAGTATCTGGGGCAGCCAACCAAGGAGCCAATCCCACAATGGTTCTGCTTAATGCTTCCAAAGGGGCAAATTCCTTGCATCTCCATAGCTCCTTGCCTTTTTGGGGCATGGTTTTACAAAAAGTTTCTTTTGCAAAATTTTCCAAAACTGGCTGGGCAATTTGGGTCAGGGTATGTACCCAGTATTCCCGCACATCTTCATGACACATACAACATTCCTCCTATAAATTTTTATAAAAATTTCCGGGGCAATTCTGCTCCCATTATACCACGAAAAAAATGCAAAATACTAGCCACTCATTTCATCAAAAGGTAAACTTTTCCCACAAAATCAGAAAGAACCATCGCAATCCAGCCCAAAATCTTGTATAATCGGATGGGAAACCCATTGGCAGTAGCTACTGCCTTGAGATACCCCAAAGAAAAGAGGGATGGCATTGACCTATATTACATTGGATTTGGAATGGAATCAGCCTGCCCCCGGCTGTGAAGTTCTGCACCAGCTTACCACCGAAATTATTCAAATCGGTGCAGTTAAAATGAATGAACATTTTGAAGTGATAGACCAATTTAAAGCAGATATTCGCCCTCGTTTTTATCCTGAAATAAAGCGAGAAGTCCAACAGCTTACAGGCATTTGTTCGCAACAACTGGAACAAGGGATGGAATTTCCCACTGCTGCGGAGCAACTGCATCAATGGTGTGGGGAAAATTTTTTCCTGATTACATGGAGCCATGAAGATGTTCCTGTGTTACGAAAAAACATGGCAGTTTATCAAATAAATTCCGATTGGCTGCCAGATTCCTATGACTTGCAGGTCATTTATAGTTTGCAACAGTTTGGAAAATACCAACAAACAGCACTTTTTAAAGCCATGGCACAGCTGGGAATGGAACCAGAACTGACCGCTCATGATGCCTTGCATGATGCCATGTATACGGCGTTGCTCTGCCAACAACTGGATATGCAGCAGGGCTTGCAGTCCTATGATGCCTACCGCAAGGAGGCGGCTAAGGGCAGAGCCATTGCCACAAAGGTGATTGAGGGGTACACCTGCATTGAGGACATCCACCAAGATGATAGCCTTCGTGACTTTTGTTGTCCTAAATGTGGCACCCCCATGAAGGCGGAACCATGGCAAAAAGGCAAAGGCGCAAAGCGCACTGCCCATGCATTCTGTCCAAACCATGGCACCTTTGAAATTCGGCTACGAGTGCAACCTCGCCCCCACAATACCCTACGGGCAAGGGCTGCATTGTATTGCACAGAAGAATCCACCAACAAAACACAAAACAACTGATTTACTACGAAAGGAACACTATTATGAAAATTATGGCCATTGATTATGGCGATGCCCGCACCGGCCTCGCCATCTGCGACAAAACAGAATTTCTTGCACGGCCTTTACCACAAATCAACGAAAAAAGCATGGTAAAGGTAGCTGACCAGATTGTAACCGCCGCCCAGCAAAATCAAGCAGAAATGCTGGTATTGGGCTTGCCTCGCAATATGGATGGCACCGAAGGAGCACGTGCCCAAAAAAGCCGCAAGCTGGCAGCTTTGCTGGAACAAAAATGTGATTTGCCCATTCAGCTTTGGGACGAGCGCAGCACCACTATTACTGCCGCTGGAATTTTGTCCGAAAATGGCACCTTTGGCAAAAAACGTAAGGACATTCTGGACTCTGTATCTGCCACTGTTATTTTAGAAAACTTTTTGTCCTTCCGAAAAAACAATCCTCAAAAGTAAGATTTTACCAAAGCAGCAAAAATTGTCCCCTGTTCTTTTTTTGTCCATAATTATGGGCTATAATGGGGGCAACTGTTATACCTTTTTATCAAGATAGGAGTGGAAACAGATGCCAAACGAAAAAATTCTCATTGTGGACGATGACCCAAATATCTGCGAATTATTGCGGTTATATCTAAATAAAGAAGGCTACCAAACTTTAATTGCACATAACGGGGAAACCGCTTTAGAATTGTTTAAAATGGAAAATCCTGCTTTGGTCTTGCTGGATGTAATGATGCCCCGTGTAGACGGCTGGGAGGTTTGTCGACGTATCCGCAGCGCAGGAGAAACCCCTGTGATTATGCTCACTGCTAAGGGAGAAACCTTTGACAAAGTTCTTGGTCTGGAACTGGGGGCTGATGATTATGTTGTAAAGCCCTTTGATAGCAAAGAAGTTGTTGCAAGAATTAAAGCTGTCCTTCGCCGTTGTTCCTCTCCCGATGCTGGACAAGACAAGGTTATTAGCTTTAATAATTTGTCGGTAGATTTGTCCCGCTATGAGCTAAAGGTCAATGGACAAGTGGTGGACGCCCCACCCAAAGAATTGGAATTGCTTCATTATCTGGCCTCCCACCCCAACCGAGTGTTCACCCGTGACCAGTTACTGGACGAGGTATGGGGCTTTGAATACTATGGCGATTCTCGCACCATTGATGTACATATCAAGCGGCTGCGGGAAAAGCTGGAAGCTGCCCATGAAAACTGGAGCCTAAAAACCGTTTGGGGCGTAGGCTACAAGTTTGAAGTAAAGGAGTAACCGCCTTTGTCTGTACGAAAAAGCATCAGTTCGGCATATTTTAGCATCACCGCTGTGGTGCTGGTAGCAAGTATTTTGGCCATGGGCTTTTTGCAGATGTATCTTTCCATGGAATACTTCAAAACCGACAAAGAAAAAACCCTTAGTGATATTGTTACCATTGCATCTGCTCGTACCTATGCTGCCGGTCAAACCAATATTCACATATGGCAAGATTCCGATGCTTTAAAAAGCATTCAATCCAGCATTTCCCTTATTGGGCAAAGCTCCGGCAATCTGGTGTTTGCTGCAAATGCTTCGGGAAAAATTGTGTTGTGCAGTGAGGGAGAACTCTGCCAACATCATGGAACCATTCCCGAAAAAATTCTACAACAGCTAGACACCCAAGGCAGCTACTTTGAAACCGGCGATTTGGGTGGTCTTACCCCCCATCGTTTTTATACCAGTGCAAGGCCACTTTATTCCCCAGACAAAGAGATTATTGGCTATATTTTTGCGTCTGCCGATGCCGCAGGCATGGGTGTTTTTGTCAGTGATATGTTTTCCTCTTTTGTATTGTCTGCGGGATTGATGCTTTTGGTGGCCAGTGTTCTGTCCATCTTGCTTACCTCCCGGCTAACTACCCCTTTGCGCCGGATTGCTTCGGCCGCCCGTAAGTTTGGCGCAGGAGATTTTTCGGTGCGGGTTCCTTTGGAGGGAGATGACGAGGTAGCACAGCTTGCCCAAACCTTTAATAACATGGCAAGCAGTTTAGAGCGAATTGACTCCTCTCGTGCCAGCTTTATGGGCAACATCGCCCACGAACTGCGTACCCCTATGACCACCATTAAAGGCTTTATTGATGGTATGCTAGACGGCACCATTCCCACAGATATGCAGCAGCACTACCTTTCTTTGGTGTCCCAAGAGGTTGGCCGTTTGGCACGCCTTACCCAAAATATGCTGGACATTACAAAGTTGGAGGCAGGGGAATACAAAGTAAATGCTTCCAGCTATGATATATGGGAAACCATCACAGCTGTGGTGCTCAGTGCCGAACAGCGAATTGAGGAAAACCATATCCAGATTGAGGGGTTTGCTCCCAGCAAAACCATGGTATATGCGGATAGCGACCTTGTCTATCAGGTGGTGTACAATTTATTTGATAATGCACTGAAATTCACTCCACCAGATGGAAGTATTTCCTTTTCGGTAACAAAGCAAGGTTGTTTTGTTAAAGTGGATATTACCAACACTGGGGAGGGCATTGCAGAGGATTCTTTGCCCTTTGTATTCGACCGCTTTTACAAGGAAGACCAAAGCCGTGGACTAAACACAAAAGGCAGTGGATTGGGCTTGCACATCTGCAAAGTGCTTATCAATCTTTCGGGGGGAAAAATTTGGGCAGAAAGCAAACCCGGAAGCTGGTGTAGATTTAGTTTTATTTTGCCCACCAACTGCCCTGACCCACAAAAAACAAAGCCCACCCGATAATGGAAAAATCCCTTTTTTGCCATGGAATTTGCATTTTATGGTAGGTTAGGGTAAAATAAAAAGGATATGATACAACCAAAAAACATTTGATGAAAAAATTATATTTTTGCAGTTTTTTGGCTGTTGCCCATAAAATTAGCAGGAGTTGCCCTGTTTTCAGGAGGATTCTTTATATGATTCAGATTAGCCCTTCAATTCTTGCTGCGGATTTTTCCCAGCTTGGCCAACAATGCAAAATGGTGCTGGATGCTGGTGCTGATATGTTGCACATTGATGTAATGGATGGGCATTTTGTTCCCAACATTTCTTTGGGGGTTCCTGTACTGGAAAGTTTGCACAAGGCATTGCCCCAAGCATTTTATGATGTTCACTTGATGATTTCCCACCCCCTTTCCTATATTCAACCTTTTGTTGATGCAGGAGCTGACTTAATTACCTTTCACCTAGAATGTGACAGCCCTGTACAGCAGACCATTGATGCCATTCGAAAAGCAGGTTGTAAGGTTGCCATTTCTATCAAACCCAATACCCCAGCAGAAGATGTGCTGCCTTGGTTGGAGCAGTTGGACATGGTTCTGGTAATGAGTGTAGAACCGGGTTTTGGTGGACAGGCATTTATGGAAAGTGCTTTAGATAAAATTGCATGTATTCGCAAACATGCACAGGAAAAGGGGCTTGACCACTTGATGATTCAGGTAGATGGGGGCATCAATCCAACCACTGCCGCTGCCTGTGTCAAAGCTGGTGCCGATGTGTTAGTTGCAGGCAGTGCGGTATTTCGCTCTGCTGACTCAAAACAGGCAGTAGCCAATCTGCGTGGACAGGAGGGGTAATATGGCCCAGAAAAGAAAACTTCCCCCTTTGCCAGAGCATCCCGCCCATAAGTTACACACAGATTACCTGTGTATGATGATACCTTTGTTGGCATGGCCAGTATTTTTGTATGGGCTGCGTCCTTTGGTTTTGAGCTTGGTGGCTTTGGTTACTGCAAAAATTTGTGACCATTTGGTTGCCTTTCTTCGTCGCCGTCGGTATGACCGTGGAGATAATAGCAGCTTGGTTCATGCCATGTTGCTGGTTATGCTTTTGCCGGCTAGTGTCCCTTATTATGTTGTATGTATCTCAGTGGCATTTTCGGTTTTGCTTGCTAAGGAAGCCTTTGGTGGGTATGGGGCATATCCATTCCATCCCACGGCAGTGGGCTATGCAGTGGCAGCGGTAAGCTGGCCTCAATACCTGTTTCAATATCCTGTTCCCTTCCAGGAACAACTTCCTCTCACAGGAAGTTTGGACAATGTCCTATTCACCGAGGGGGTTGGTCATGTAATGCGTACAGGCGGTATCCCCAATATTAGCCGTTTCGACCTTTTCCTTGGCAACTATGCTTCTTTTATGGGCACTTCACCTGTTATTATCCTTTTGAGTTGTGGCCTATTTTTACTGGTTCGCAGACGCATTGACCTGATTGTTCCCATAGGTTTTGGAATTTCTTGTGGTGTGATTGCGTGGTGTTTCCCGCGTATTGGAAATGCACAAGGATACTTCTGGCAGGACACCGCACAACGAATGCAGTCTGTACAATTTGAGCTACTCAGTGGTGTTATGCTCTTTAGTGCCATTTTCCTATCCTGTGAACCCTGCACCACTCCCAAAAATCGACTGTCCCGACTGCTCTATGGATTATTGTGGGGATTTCTCGCCATGATGTATCGCTACTACGGCAGCTACGAAACTGGTGTATGTTTCGCATTGTTGGCAGTCAATGCCGCTAGTGGATATATTGACAGAATTGTGGTAAAACTTTCTGCAAATGCCAAGGGGGTGTTGCGTCATGTGGTCTAAACGAGTACAGTATTTAAACGAAAACTATCCCCGTATTTCCAAAAACGACCGTATCTTTTTAAACAACCCAGTCATGATGTCTGGCTTGGGATTGGCACCTTTGGTAGTCACTGCCAACAGTGGCTATAATGCGGTTGTTCTTTCTGTGGCGGTTCTTCTTATTCTGACGCCCACACGGGTTTTGGGTAGTTTTGTAAGTAGAGTTGTTAAATTTCGTGCTCTTGCATACTGTTTTTCTGCGGCAGTTATCTATATGGGGGCATATCTCTTGTTACGAGATTGGTTTGATGTACGTGTTGTTTCTATGGGCATTTATCTTCCTCTGTTGGTGGTGGAACCCATTGTTATCAAACGGTATGAGCGCAATACTCCCGAAAAATGGACTACTGCTCTGCGAAAAGGTATTCTTACCACAGCAGGCTATGCTTTGGTAATTATGATTATTGGACTGCTGCGGGAATTTCTTGCCACTGGAATGTTGTTTGAAGAGCCCATTATGAAAGCTCCCCTTCTTCCCATGGCTAGCCTTGCCAGTGGTGGCTTTGTTGCTGTTGCACTGTTATGTGCATTGTGGAGAGCCATGGTAAACATGACAAAAAAATGGATTAACATGGAGGCGAAGAAATACCAATGACACTTTTACTGGAATCCCTTTCCTCCTTTTTCCTATATGCTATAGTGGCTGTTTTTGCACAAAATGCTGTGTTCAGCCGTGCTTTGGGTGTTTCCCGCTTGGTAAAGCTGGTAGATGATGTTTCTGTAAGCAGTATTATCTTTTGTGGTTGTTTGTGTACCATTCAGCTTATCAGTGCACCTTTTGCCTTTTTATTCAACCGCTATTTACTATCTGCGCTGTCTTGGCGTGCAGTAATACGTCCTGTGGTTATGCTTGTATGTGCCAGCATTGCTTTGGGAATTGTGGTGGTTGTTCTGGGAGTTTCCAAAGTATCTTGGGCCTCCAAAGTGTTGCCGGTTTTGCCTATGGCAACATTTAACTGTGCCATTTTGGGTTGCTTGTTTTTGACCACAGCGCAAAACTTCACCTTTGCCCAAACAATGGGTTTTTCCTTAGGTTCTGGGTTGGGTTATACCCTTGCCGTAATGATTGTAACAGAAGGCCAGCGAAAAATTCGGCAGAGAGCTGTGCCCAACACCTTCCAAGGCTTGCCTGTTACCCTATTGTATATTGCGGTGCTTGCTTTAGCCATTTACGGATTCACTGGCCACATGGCTGCCATTTGATGGAGGTGCAGTAGTATGAATCGAAAAGGGAAAAAAATCAAGCACTATAAAGGCAGCTTTGACACAGGAAAATTTCGTCGGCGTAGAATTTTTCGATGGATATTATTGCTAGTTGTACTGTTTGGTGCAAGCTATTTTTTGGCACCTCCTATTTTGGATATGGGGGCTCATGTATGGTATTCTGTACTCAAAAATGAATCCACTTCTACTGATACTCCAGAAGTATCTGCCACACCAGACCCAGAAGCAACACCTTCTCCCACACCGGAACCAACCCCAGAACCAGAACCCCAAGGGGATTGGAGTGTGGTTTCTATTGAGTCGGTAGCAAATGGAGAAATTGCCCAACAAACAGCACAGCAGTTGGCTGCACAGGGGGTAAAATACGCTGTAATACCTCTAAAAACAGGGGATGGCGTTGTCCATTATGCGTCTACCGTTCCTTTGGCAGCCGGTAGTCTTTCTGCTACTCCCTTTGACGCCGCTGCTGCCGCCTCTGCGTTCCAGCAAGCAGGAATTATTCCTGTGGCAGAAATTTGGGCATACCAAGACCCCATTGCTCCATACACCGACAGAACCATTGCTGTTGAATATGGTACTAGTGGTCAGGGAATGCTATGGTTAGATAATTCTGTTGCAGCTGGGGGCAAACCTTGGTTAAATCCCTATTCTGCCGGAGCACAGCAATATATTAAAGATTTGGCATTAGAGGCCGTTTCCTTGGGATACAAACAGGTTATTTTCCGAGGCTTGCAATTCCCACAAGTAAAAAGCTTGGCTGGGGCAGCCTTTGGGGATACTGCTGGTAAGAGTTTTGATGCTGTTCTCAATGAAACCATCCAACAGTTGCAGTCCGCTTTGTCAGAAAAGGGCGCAAAATGTTGGTTCCAATACTCTGCTGCTGCGGTAACAGGGGAAGACCTTATTCCTGCTGGCGTTCCTGTGGGAAGTCTCTCTATGGAACGGTTGTTGATAGAACTTCCTTCTGAAATGCCTGACCCCAGTTTGGTATTTAGTAGTGTAGCATCTGCCAGTGGTGAAAAATTCAAAGGTTTGCGCTTTGCTACTGCACCAGATGAAACCTTGCGTCAGTTGGCAGAGCAAAATGGTTTCTCTCAATTGGTTATTGGATAAATGATTCTAAAAAGAGCCGCCTTTTTCTACATGAAAAAAGGCAGCTCTTTTGTGCTTTTGTTTGATAAATGAAAAATTTAGGTAAAATCTTATGCAGAAGTTCTACTTTTTTGCTATACAAGAGTTTTTTTCATAGCAAGACACAGAAAATATGAGAAAAGCAAAAAAAGAAATGTGATTTTTCGTCGAATTGTGGTAGAATAAGTTGAAAATAGTGTTGTCTCCTGCCTTGCAGGACAGCCAAAATCATCCACCCATTATCAAGTTCATTTGAGGAGTATTAAGAATGGTACAGGCAAATAATGCAAAAGACATTATGGCAGCAAAAAACAATGTTGCCGAACTGGGTTTGATTGTTGCCCCCGGTGCAGACGAGCAGGCAAAATTGATTGACCAGCACTTGACCAGTTGGTCCAATGAAGCCGGCAACCCCGTGGAAAGTTTTATTGTTCCTAGCGAATGCCCCCGTTTTTCGTCTGGTGATGGCAAAGGCATGATTAAAAAGACCATTCGTGGCGATGACCTGTATATCATCACCGATATGGGAAATTACAACTGCAAGTACAAGATGTTTGGCCACGAGAATTTTATGTCTCCCGATGACCACTTCCAAGATTTGAAACGTTTAATTCAGGCAGCCAGTGGTAAGGCACACCGTATCAACGTAATTATGCCCATGCTCTATGGCAGCCGTCAGCACCGCCGCAGCTACCGTGAAAGCTTAGACTGTGCTTTCGCTTTGCAGGAGCTGCAAAACATGGGTGTTGCAAATATTGTTACCTTTGACGCTCATGACCCCCGTGTTCAAAATGCTGTTCCTCTGATGGGCTTTGACAATGTTATGCCCACCTATCAGGTTCTAAAAACTCTGCTGCGTGAGTTCCCCGACCTACAACCCGACCGTGATAACTTTATGGTTATCAGCCCCGATGAAGGTGCGATGAACCGTAATATGTATTACGCCAGTGTTTTGGGTGTAAACTTGGGTATGTTCTACAAGCGTCGTGATTACAGCCGCATTGTCAATGGCCGTAACCCCATTGTTGCCCATGAGTATCTGGGTGAAAGCGTACAAGGCAAAGATGTATTTATTGCAGATGATATTATTTCCTCTGGTGAAAGTATGCTGGACATTGGCTATGAGCTAAAGCGTCGTGGTGCAAACCGTATCTTTGCTTATGCAACCTATGGCATCTTCACCAATGGTGTAGCTTCTTTTGACAAAGCAGTGGAAGAAGGCATCATTACTGGCGTATTGGGTACAAACCTCACCTACCGCAGCCCCGAGCTGTTGTCTCGTCCTTGGTTCCATGAGGTAGATGTATGCAAATACATTGCATACTTTATCTTGGCTTTGAACAATGATATGTCTGTAAGTGATGTAATTGATCCCCATACCAAAATTAAGCAGTTGCTGGACAAACATCGCAACGGCTAATTCCTCTTTGGTTCTTTTAACCCTGCACCTACTGTGCAGGGTTTTTTGTAGTTGCTTTTTTAAAGAATGTTGCAAAATAAGAAAGGAGAAACTTTTATGCAATGGATAGCAAAAGCTCTTGCTGGGCTTGTACTTTTTATAGGCTGTGCTGCTTTGGTATGGAACAGTAAAAACCAGTTTCAATGGCAGCCACAAACCTTTCAATTTAGTTCCCTTACTGCTCAGCAAGATGTGATTCAGCAGCTTTCCACTTTGCCTGCAGAAATACAAAAAGAGACATCAGCCCATGCCCCCATCAATATTATGGATTTTGGAGGATGGCCCGAAAAACATACTGCTATTGGAACTATGACCATTCCTGATGCTAACATTTCCTGTAATGTTATTTTTGGAGATAACAATAGCGACCTGAACAAAGGTGGTTGTTTCTATGCCGACCGTCAGGACAGAATCCCCGGCGGAGGTCTGCAAATGTTGATGGCCTCCCACAACAACAGCTATTTTCATACTTTGGGCGATGTAAAAGAGGGAAGCAAAGTTTTGCTGGATTTATACTATGGGGAGTACGAATATGAGGTTGTTCGTACCGAAGTAGTACGGGCAACCGATACCACCACCTATGACCTAAACTCCACAGAGGAAGAACTCATTGTTTACACCTGTTATCCCTTTGACCAGCTTTCTGCTACTCCCTATCGCTTTTTTGTGTACTGCAAGCCGGTGTATTCTCGGCCTTTGCAAAAATAACAAGGAGGATACACCACAATGAAAAAAATGTCATCTTCTTGGCTTTCTGCATTGCGCTGGGCTGCTTCGGTTTTGTTGCTGGTTGCTGCGCTTCAACAGGCTTGCCTCATTGTTGTATGGCAACAGATTGATACACAAGCCTTACTGCCTAGCTTACAGCAAAAATATCTGCCACAACAAGCACAATATCTTTTTGAACAACTGGATTTGTTGGCGCAAGCAGCAGGGGTAGAGGCTCCAGATGTGGCTACATTGCAAGAAACTCTTGTTAATGCCGCAGACGTTCAACTCACCGGAAAAGAAATTGCACTCCTTCCCACTGCTGGCACCCAAATGAAGGAAGCCCTTTTGGAACAGTTGGCTGCACAAAACTTGGAACCAACGGAGGAAATCTCTGCAAAAGCTGATTTGCTGGAGCAGGAAGGAAACCGATTGGAACAGCAAGCTATGGAGTTGCCCTCTGTGGAAGTTCTGCGACAATATTTATATGAAGTAGAGCAATGGCAATCTATAATGCCCACTGGCTTAATAGCTTTGGTCTTGGGGGCATTGGGTCTATTGGGATTGTTTCTTCCCCCTTTGCGTAAAAAATCTATATGTTTGGCATTGGCAACAGCAACCGGATTATCGGCTGTTTTGCTGTTTGTAATAAGAGGTTTTGTACAGCTTCCCCTGTTGGAAGGCACTGCTTCCGAATACACCTTGATAAACGATGCTCTCCAATCATGGCTGTCCCCCTTGCGGCCTAGCCTTGTTACCTCTGCCTTTGTTATGGTTATTTTTTCACTTTTGTGGGTAGTTCTTGCTGTTTTGCCGAATTTTGTTGCAGCAGGTAAAAAAACAGAGTAAAATAAGACTGCTAAAGTTTTCAACGAATTGTTAGTGAAATGTTGAAAACTTTAGCAGATATTTTTTTAAACAGGAGCAACACCATGAGCAAATTGTATCTTACCAGCAGTGTACATACCCATACTACCTATTGCGACGGAAAAAACTCCCCTGCACAAATGGCACAAGCGGCCTATAAACAGGGAATCCAAACCCTTGGTTTTTCTGGGCATATTTACACCCCCGCAGATACCAGCTATTGCATGACACCCGATCAAACCAACCAGTACAAACTGGACATTGCTCAACTTCAACAGGAATACGCACAGCGGATGGATATTCTTTGTGGGATAGAATATGACTCTTTGGCACCCTTTCCCTCAAAAGGAGAATATGACTACACCATTGGCAGTGTTCACGCCATTTACGGCGCAGAAAATGGTACCCTGTATCCTGTAGACCTGTCCACAGAAGTGATGCAACAGTGTATTTTGCAGGGATTTGGCGGAAATACAATAAAAATGCTACAAGAATACTATCAACAGGTGGTACAGGTGGCACAATATAAGCCAACCATTTTGGGGCATTTTGATTTGATTGTAAAAACCAATCGAAACGGGGTTCTTTTTGACGAACAGGACAAAGGCTATCTCAATTTGGCTTTGGAAGCACTGGATGCTTGTATAGAGCAAGGCGTTTGCTTTGAAATGAACACTGGTGCTATCTGGCGAGGCTGGCGAGAGGAAGCCTATCCTGATGACAGATTGCTGAAACGATTGGCAGAAAAAAAAGCAATGCTTACCATCACAGCCGATTCTCACCAGCAAGAGTCCCTGCTATATGGCTATGACCGTTGCGCTCAACGAGCAAAATACGCCGGCTTCAAAGAAATTTTTGTATTGACAAAAGAGGGCTTTGTACCTTGTAATTTGCAAGATATTGATTTATAACAAACAAAAACTCTCCTGCCAAAAAGCAGGAGAGTTTTTGTTCAATTTTTATTGGTGCAAAGGTGCACATTTTTTGGTTAGCCATGCAACTTCTTGTGCATTTAATAAGGGAGAAATCTGCTCCAATACCATAGCATGGTAGTTATTTAGCCAATCCAATTCCTCTTTGGTGAGCATATCCACCAATACAGGGGTGGTATCAATGGGACAATATGTAAATGGCTCAAAGGCGAGGAACGTGCCGTATGCTGTTTCTTGATGCTTTACACAGAGCAATTCATTTTCAATACGGATACCTACCTGCCCTTCTTCATAAATACCGGGCTCATCGGTAACGGTCATACCGGGCTGGAATACAACATTATTGGAAATACGCAATCCTTGAGGGCCTTCGTGAACACCGCCCAAAAAGCCTACTCCATGACCTGTACCACAGCGATAATCCAGACCTTGCTTCCACATAGCACTACGGGCGAGAATATCCAAATTTCCACCTGTGCAGCCTTCCATAAATACTGCTTGGGCAATATCAATATGGCTCTTTAGTACCAGTGTATACCACCATTTTTGTTGCTGGGTCAATTCTCCCAATGCATAGGTACGGGTAATGTCGGTGGTACCATCCAGATATTGTGCACCACTGTCCACCAGCAAAAAGCCTTTTGGCTCCAGTACCGCACAGGTGGCAGGTTGTGCGCTATAGTGCATCATGGCAGCATTTGCACCATATGCGGCGATGGTGTCAAAACTTTCCCCTACACAAGCAGGCTGTACAAACCGAACATTTCGCAACATAGAAGCGATGTCACATTCTGTTGTACGCTCTCCATTTGCTATACGGCGTTCCAGCTCCATCTGGAAACGCACCATAGCAGCTCCATCTTTTTTATGTGCATTTTTTAAGTTTTCAATTTCGGTGGGATTTTTTACTCCCTTTAGTATCTGTACAGGCTCTTTGCCCTCCACAATGGTGAAAGCCGGATTGCTTTCTAATTCTTGCCACAATCCATAACTTACAGAACCAGCATCTGCCAGTACAGTTTCTGGCTGGGTATTTTGTTTCAGCCAGCTACGAATCTCCCCATAGCCTCTCACCTCAATGTTGTTTTCTCGCAACATAGCAAGGGCATCGCCGGGCAAACGGGAAGCGTCAATAAACAGCAAAGCCTTGGTTTTGCTAACAAAAGCAAAGCTCAAAGCAAAGGGGTTATAGGAAATATCCGAAGCTCTCAGATTGGTGAGCCATGCAATGGAATCCAACCGAGTGAGCAATACCGCAGTAGCTTTTTCCTTATCCAGTTCACTGCGCAGATTTTCCAGCTTTTGGGCAGCGGTCAAACCTGTATAGCACAGCTCATGGACATAGCATTGTGTAGAAGGCACTGGAGGACGGTCCTCCCAGTTTCCGGCTACTAAATCCACATCCTTGATATGGACTTCTTTGTTACCAAAGGCTTTTTTTAGGTCATTTACAAAAGCCTGTGATGTTACCATTCCATCCAATGCAAGGGTTTGTCCTTCTTGCAATGCTTGTGCAAGCCACATGGCCACTGTGGGCACATTTTTTTGCCCCATGCGCATCAGTTGAATTTCGCTCTCTGCCAACTGGCGTTCTGCCTGAATAAAGTATCGGCCATCTGTCCACAGTGCACTGGAATCGGTTGTGACCACCAAGGTGCCTGCTGAACCAGTAAAACCGGAGAAATAGCTGCGAGACTGCCAATGTGCTGGCAGATACTCACTCATGTGGGGGTCGGAAGAAGGAATAAAACAGGCATCTGCCTTCACCGCCTTCATGGTACGGCGCAGCAGAGCCAGCTTTTCGTTTGTTGTTGGCATGAAATGCTCCTCTTTTCTGTTTTCAAATCTTGGGCTTGCAAGGCGTGCCCACTTACATTTACTATACGAATTCTATCTTATCACATTCCGCAACCAGAGAAAAGGGGATATTGTCACAAAAAGTATCCCATTCATAACCCAAGTGCTTATTTTTGACCAAAACAGATGGTTCTCAACCAAATCATCCAGAAACTTGTTGCCTATAATTGTACAACCGAAAGAGGTATGATACAATAATTTTATCTTCCCAGTGTACAGAATAAACACAAAATTTTTTGGGAACATGAGGATATACTATTATGGAAGAATTACAGCAATCCCTACAATCAATCATAGAGGATACCCCTCAAAAGTTGGTTCTTAGCAAACCCACTTCTCAAAACCCTTATAAAAAAACTGAAGTTTGCAAAAAGCAAAGTGGTTGGCAGTGTTCCAACTACACACAAACACAGGTATTTCACCAAAATATTTCTGAACAAGAGCTTTTTTCTCACTTGTGCCAGTTGATGGAGCAGTACCGACAGCTAAACGCATGGACAGCTTACAGTCGGTGGGATGTGATGATTTCCAAAAAAGGCAAGGTCACCGCCAAACGTCACAAGGAATCTTCCATCATGGAAACCAATACCCAACACAACCGAACCAAACAATATATACTTGCAGAGGGAACACAGGTGCCCCCTTTGATGGATATGGGGGTATTTACCAAAGAAGGAAAAGTTGCCAAACCTATGTATGATAAGTTCCGGCAAATTAACCGCTTTTTGGAAATGGTGGATGACCATATCCGACAAGTAAACCCCACCCATTTAAACATCATTGATTTTGGATGTGGAAAGTCCTATCTAACCTTTGTGCTGTACTACTATCTTACCCAAATTCGCAACATTTCGGTGGAGATGGTAGGGCTGGATTTAAAGGCAGATGTCATTGAAAAATGCAACCGTTCCGCCCAAGCCTATGGGTATGATGGTCTACGCTTTGAACTGGGCGATATCAACGGCTATTCTGCCCCTTTTGCTGTGGACATGGTTGTTACCCTTCACGCCTGTGACACTGCCACAGACTTTGCCCTGTTTAATGCTTTGCAATGGGGAGCAAAGATGATTTTTTCTGTGCCCTGTTGCCAGCACCAACTCAACAGCCAAATGAAAAGCAACCATCTTTCTTTGCTTACTCGTTATGGTATTGTAAAAGAGCGTACAGCCGCTTTGATGACCGATGCCATTCGGGCTAATCTGTTGGAGTATTGTGGCTACAAAACCCAGCTATTGGAGTTTGTAGACTTTGCCCATACCCCTAAAAATATTTTGATTCGAGCTATCCAGCGGCCTCCGGTTCCCATGGCTGTACGAAAACGCTATCTTCAGGAAGTACACAACTTGATGGATGCCTTTTCCTTTTCACCAGAACTATACAAACTGCTGGAACAAACAGGACAGGTTCCTCCTCACAACTCCCCTTCTCACAGTTGACAAAAGGGGTATAATGAAAAGGACACCGCACAAGTAATTTACTTGCTGCCAATACAGAAAGGATTTTTACTTTTATGACTATTATTGATATTTTTTCCGGCTTTTTAGGTGCCGGTAAAACCACTTTAATCCGCAAACTTATTGCTCAAGCATATCAGGGAGAAAAACTGGTATTGATTGAGAACGAGTTTGGCGAAATTGGCATTGATGGAGGCTTTTTGAAAGAAGCTGGCATCCAAATTACAGAGATGAACTCCGGTTGCATTTGTTGCAGCTTAGTTGGCAATTTTCAACAGGCTTTGACCGATGTTATCGAAAAATATGCTCCCACTCGTGTATTGATTGAGCCGTCCGGTGTGGGCAAACTCAGTGATGTTATCGCCGCTGTACAGGCAGTTGCCGACAAAAACCCAGACATTCAAATGGGTGGCTTTATCACTGTGGCAGATGCTAACAAGGTAAAAATGTATACCAAAAACTTTGGCGAGTTTTATAACGACCAAATTCAAAACGCACAGGTAATTGTTCTCAGCCGTACAGGAGAAATTTCTCAGGAAAAGCTGGAAACTGCTTTAGAGCTTCTTCGCAACCAAAATGCAGAAGCTGCCATCATTACCACACCATGGGAACAATTGGACGGACAGCAGATTTTGGAAGCCGTCAAACGCCAAGAACACTGGGCACAAGAGATGGCAGCGGAGGCGACTTGTGGTCACCATCATCACCACCATGACCACAGCGAAGAATGCGGCTGCGGTCACCATCATCACGACCATAACCACGGTGAAGAATGCGGCTGTGGGCACCATCATCACGACCATGACCACGGTGAAGAATGCGGCTGTGGGCACCATCATCACGACCATGACCACGGCGAGAAATGCGGCTGCGGTCACCATCACCACGACCACCACGGCGAGAAATGCGGCTGCGGTCACCATCACCACGACCACCACGGCGAGAAATGCGGCTGCGGTCATCATCACCACGACCATGACCACCACCATGCTGATGAGGTTTTCTCCAGCATTGGTCGGGAAACTGTACGCAAATACACTCCTGCTGAGTTGGAATTTGCTTTGCAATCCTTGGATAGTGGGGAATTTGGTGCAGTGCTGCGGGCAAAGGGCATTGTACAAGGACAAGATGGTCAATGGCTGCATTTTGACTATGTGCCCGGAGAAATCAATGTCCGAACTGGCAGCGCAGATGTCACCGGTCGGCTGTGTGTCATTGGCTCTGGACTTGCAGAAGATGCTATCTGTAATTTGTTTCATGTGAAATAAGGAGGGGCAACTATGACCATTCCTGTTTATTTGTTTGTGGGTATGCTGGAAAGCGGCAAAACCTCTTTTATTCAAGAAACCATGGAAGACCCCAAATTTGACAGCGGAGAAAAAACCTTGCTGCTGCTTTGTGAAGAAGGGGAAGAAGAACTAGAACCCGAAAAGTTTGCTTCTGCTGGTTCGGTAGTAGTTACGCTGGACAGCAAAGAGCAATTAACCACAGAAAACCTGGTACGTTGGCAACAGGAAACTGGTGCAGAACGGGTACTCATTGAGTATAACGGAATGTGGCTGATGGAGGAACTGGCAGCGGTTCTTCCCCCGGACTGGACTATCTACCAGTGTATTATGACAGCCGACGGAACCACCTTGGAAAATTACCTTTCCAATATGCGACAGTTATTACTGGACAAGTTTGCTGTTAGTGAACTATTGGTGGTAAATCGTGCCGAGAAGGTTACCGACCGAATGGAGATACACAAAGCAGTACGGCAGGCAAGCCGCCGCTGTGATATTGCATATGAATATGCAGATGGTTCGGTGGAATACGATGACATTCCCGATGAACTACCTTTTGATGTTTCTGGGCAGCAGATAACTCTGGAAGATGACCAATTCGGTATTTGGTATCTGGATGCCAGCGAAAACCCAGCAAAATACAAAGGCAAAACCATTTCTTTCAAAGCTCAGGTTTGCCAGACAGACCGTGCAGGCAAGGGCTGTTTTGTTCCCGGTCGCTTTGCCATGACCTGCTGTGTGGATGATATTACCTTTGTTGGCTTTGTCTGCAAATATGACCAATACAAAACCTTGGAACAGCGTAGCTGGATTTGGGTAAAAGCAAAAATCAATCTAAAATATCATCCTCTTTATCGTGGAGAAGGCCCTGTGTTGACCGCACTGGAAATTTCTCCTGCGGAAGCTCCCGCAGAGGATGTAGTATACTTTTCTTAAACAATGTGAGGAAACAACACTATGGATTGGAAAAAAGAAGCAAAAGAGTGGATTTCTGCTCTTGTTGTGGCAGTTGTGGTGGGCATTTTGCTCACCCAGTTTGTCATTGTCAGCGCAGTGGTGCCCACAGGCTCCATGCAAGACACCATTCAACCCGGTGACCGCATTATTGGATGGCGGCTAAATTATCTGTTTAGCGACCCTCAACGGGGGGATGTGGTTATTTTCAAATATCCCGATGATGAAACTCAACTGTTTGTAAAGCGAGTGATTGGACTGCCGGGAGAAACGGTGGAAATTGTGGATGGTGTCACCTACATCAACGGTACTCCCTTAGAGGAGGACTACATCAAAGAAGAACCTTTGGAAGACAGCGGCCCCTTCACTGTGCCAGAGGACAGCTATTTTATGATGGGGGATAATCGAAATCATTCTGCGGATAGTCGTTTTTGGAACAACACCTATGTAAAAGAAAATAAAATTTTGGGCAAGGTATTGTTCCGGTATTGGCCTATGCCTGCGTGGCTAGCATAATTTTTGTGTAACACATAGAACCAATAGCAAGAGGTGCGGCAATGGAAACAAATATACACCAAAATGGAATTACCCAAGGAGTCATTTGGAAACAGCTGCTTTTGTTCTTTTTCCCTATTTTATTTGGAACATTTTTTCAACAGCTTTATAATACTGCCGATGCTGTCATTGTGGGCAATATGGCAGGAAAACAGGCCCTTGCAGCGGTAGGTGGTTCTACGGCCACCATTATCAATCTGCTTGTGGGCTTTTTTGTGGGGCTTTCTTCTGGTGCCACGGTAATTATCTCCCAGTTTTTTGGAGCACAAGATGCACAACGGGTACGCCGTGCGGTACATACTTCCATTGCTTTGGCTTTGGTTGGCGGGCTTTTGTTGATGGTAATAGGCATTTTTGTGGGCCCCTATGCTTTGCGTTGGATGAATACCCCCTCGGATGTATTGCCCTTTGCCATTCAATATCTGCAAATTTACTTTGTGGGTACTATTCCCTCTTTGCTATACAACCTAGGTTCTGGTATTTTACGAGCCATGGGAGATTCCAAACGACCTTTGTATTTTTTGATGATTGCCTGCATCACCAATATTATTTTGGATTTAATTTTAGTAGGTGGCTTTCGGATGGGAGTTGCAGGGGCTGCCATTGCAACTATTATCAGCCAAGTAGTCAGTGCCGCTTTAACTTTGTTTACCCTAATGCAATCGGGAACTGTGTATCAGGTACATCTACCCAGTATCAAAATTGAAATGGAAATGTTATCGGGAATTATCCGAATTGGTTTACCTGCTGGACTGCAATCTGTTATGTATTCCATTTCTAATATTTTGATTCAGGCTTCAGTAAACGGTTTCGGCACAGATGTAGTAGCTGCATGGACAGCATATAGCAAAATTGACAGCATTTTCTGGATGACCTTGGCCAGCTTTGGCATTGCCATTACCACCTTTGTGGGGCAAAACTTCGGTGCTGGAGAATATGCCCGGGTAAAAAAGGGTATTGTTGTTTGTCTAAAAATGTCTTTTGGGGTAACTGTGGTGTTGTCGGTTGCTCTATATTTCTTTGGAAAATGGGTATGTTATCTATTTACCAACGACCCAGCTGTATTGGCATATGGCGAGCAAATTTTGAAGTATCTTGCCCCTTGGTATGTTAGCTATATTCTCATTGAAATTTTGTCTGGTGCTCTTCGTGGTGCTGGAGAAGTGGTTGTGCCCACCATTATTTGCTGTTTGGGTGTTTGTGCCATGCGAGTGTTGTGGCTATGGACTGCGGTACCGCTTTTTCCAAAACTGGAAACAGTAATGGCAAGTTATCCTATTACATGGAGTATTAGCTCGGTTTGTTTTGGCATTTACTATTTTAAAAGTGGATGGCTAGAAAAACGAACACAGAAACAGTCATCCTCCTCTACCTTTGAGGGCAGTTGCACATGAAACAAAAATCTATTTTGCATAGCCTGCTGTTTCCCTTTTGGGCAGTAGGAATTTTAAAATTAGAAACTATACTTCTTGACCCTTTTGTGGACTGGGCAAAAGGCCTTTCTTTTCCATTGCTCACTGCTGTTTTGTGCTTGTTGGCAAAAATTCTTTGTTTGGCAATTCCCGTTGCTTTTTTAGAGAGCGAACAGGAATGTCGGCTAAAATTGCGATTTCCTCCTCCCTCTTTTTGGAAAGGTGGTTGGATAGCAGTATTTATTCCCATGAGTATATTGGGCATTGCTATTCCCCTTGCCTTTCGAGGGTTTCGCATTTCTCTTATGAAAGATGCCTTTGTTGCGCCAAATAGTTTGTTTGCTGGAGTTGTTATGCTTCTCTGGGCAGTGGTGCTGCCTGCCATCTTGGAAGAATGGCTGTTCCGTCGGGAAATTTTATTTTGGCTTCGACCCTATGGAAGAGCAAAGGCAATTTTATTTTCTGCCCTGCTGTTTGGGGTTGTGCATGCCAGTTTTCCACAAATGTTGTCCGCTAGTGTTGGTGGTTTATTTTTAGGTGTGGCAGCCTTGCGATGGGGAGTAGGTGCCTCCATGTTTCTCCATGGAATGTATAACCTCTTGAACCTACTAATTTCATGGATTTGGTAATGGTTCTAGCCACTATTTTTATACAAAGGAGAATACCAGTGACCGATTACGAACTAATGGGCCTTGCATTGGAACAAGCAAAAAAAGCTGCCGCCTTGGGAGAAGTTCCTGTTGGTGCTGTGATAGCAAAGGACGGCGAACCCATTGCCTTTGGCTATAACACACGGGAAACAGAAAAAAATGCTACCCATCATGCCGAACTAATTGCCATTGACAGAGCCTGCAAAGCATTGGGTGGTTGGCGGCTATGGCAGTGCGAATTGTTTGTCACCTTGGAACCTTGCCCTATGTGCAGTGGAGCCATTATCAACAGTCGCCTAAAACGGGTGGTCTATGGCGCAGCAGATACCAAAGCTGGCTGTTGTGGGTCTATCACCAATTTGTTTGCAATGCCGTTTAATCACAAACCCATCATAGAAAGTGGGCTTAGGGAACAAGAAGCCGCCCAACTATTAAGCGAGTTTTTTCAGCAGTTGCGAGAGAAAAGAAAAAATTCCCCAAAAGGAGAACAACCATGGAAAAAGTCGTATTGATTACTGGTGGTAGCCGTGGAATTGGTGCTGCTTGTGTGAAAGCCTTTGTTCAAAAGGGCTATGGGGTGGCTTTCAGCTATCTGCACAATCAGCAAGCTGCTCTGTCTTTAGTAGAATCTTTGGCAGATTATGGAGATGTGCTGGCAGTACAGGGGGATGTTTCTTCCCCGCAACAAGTAGCAGCCATGTTACAACAAGTAGAGCAGCAACTGGGCTGTGTGGACATTCTTATCAACAACGCTGGTTTTGCACAACAAAAACTTTTTATAGATATTACTGTGGAAGAATGGCGAAGAATGTTGGCGGTACATTTGGACGGTGCATTTTATTGCTGTCAAGGGGTATTGCCCCATATGATTTCCCAAAAATGGGGGCGTATCATCAATATTAGTTCCATGTGGGGACAGGTTGGTGGAAGCTGCGAAGTGCATTATTCCGCTGCCAAAGCTGGGTTAATTGGTTTAACCAAAGCACTGGCACAGGAGGAAGGTCCCAGTGGAATTACAGTAAACTGTATCGCTCCGGGAGTCATTCAAACGGACATGATGGCAGGCTTTTCCCAAGAGGATTTACATCAACTCGCAGAAGAAACCCCTGTGTGTCGTTTGGGGCAGCCACAGGAGGTTGCATCCCTAGCTTTGTTTTTGGCACAGGAAGAATCTGGATTTATTACAGGGCAAGTTTTGGGAGTAAATGGAGGTATGGTAGTGTAAATCCGAAAGGAGTTACAATGATGGATACTTTATTGGAAATATTGTTAGAAGTTCTGTTAGAGCTCACGGTAGAAGGCTCCCAAAGCAAGAAAATTCCTGTTTTTATACGACACATTCTAAGAGTCATTGTTACTATTGTTTTTGTTGGTCTTGCTTTGGTGTTCGGCTGGATAGCATTTGCATTTGATGGACAATTTATCATCCGTGTGGTTTTTGCCATAGGCTGTGCTGGTTTGTTGCTGCTCTGGGTTCAGGTAGCAAAACACTGGATTTCCTCTAAATAAGAACACCTTTCCTTTTTTGTGCATATACTGGCACACAGAAGGAGAGGTGTTTTTGTATGGCAGAGATTTTTCAACAAGGGGTGGATGTTTCCCGATACCAAGGGCAAATTGACTGGAGAAAAGTCAAGGCTGCCGGACAACAATACGCCATCATACGGGCTGTGTCCAGCAGCAAAACTGGTCCCTATATTGACCCATTTTTTCAAGAACATATACAGCAGGCACAAGCTGCCGGCCTTCGAGTAGGTGCCTATTACTACACCTACGCTCTCAATGAACAGCAAGCCATTGCAGAATTGGAGCTGGTTCTAGAAGCCTTGCAGGGATTAAAGTTAGAATACCCTGTTTTTGTAGACATGGAAGATTCCAGCATTGCCGCTTTGGGTAGGCAAGCTGCCACCAATCTTGCCCGCTTTGCTTTGGTTGTGCTAGACCAAAAGGGCTGGTACAGCGGTTTATATACCTACACCAGCTTTGCCCAAAACAATCTGGATATGAGCCAATTACAGGAATGGCCCTTGTTTATCGCCGATTATCGGGGCTTTGTGGGATATCCGGGGCGGTATGACATGTGGCAATTTTCCTCCACTGGGCGAGTGGACGGAATTTCTACCAATACAGACCTAAGTTATAGCTACACAGATTTTCTCCCTCGTATTATTGAGGGCGGTTATAACGGCTTTGAACCTTTGCCCACCATGATACCACTGAACAATACTCAGTTGGAGGTGTTTGCTACCAATACAGAATATTTCAATGGCCCTGATGTAAACGATATCCAAGGGCGGCTTCCTCTTGGGTTCTATCCTGCCCTTACTCGCAGCACAGGCAGCTACAATGGCTTTGAATGGGTAACTTTCCTATTCAATGGGCAAGAGTATTGGACTGCTCTGTTGGATGACCGCACCCGTTTGGTAGCTGGAAATGATTGTTGCGCCCAGCTAGAGGAAGCTCTATTACAACTGGAAGAAAAAGACGCCATTATGAATGCCACAGCCCAGCAACTGCGGCAACTTGCTGATGATTTGGAAAATGGCTAAAAAAGTAACATGCAAAAAACGGAAGGCGGCAAACCTTCCGTTTTTTCTTATAGTGTTATACCACTTGAAATAGGAAAAATTTCAAATAGTCTGTTTCCCCCACATTCCACAAAATGGGATGGTCTGGGGATTGCTGTCTTGCCTCAATTTGTCGCAAACTGCGGTTTGCATCTGCCGCAGCAGAAACCAACATTTTCTTAAACAGTTCCTCACTGGCAAAGTGGCTACAACTGGCAGTGGCAAGGTATCCCCCACGGGGTAGCAGCTTCATGGCACGATAGTTGATTTCTTTGTAACCTCGCATGGCATTTTGCGTAGTTTTGCGAGATTTGGTAAAAGCAGGAGGGTCAAGGATAATAAAATCATAGTCACAGCCCTCTTGCTCCAGTCGGGGCAACAGGTCAAAGACATTTTCACACACAAAATCCATTTTACCCTCTAACCCATTGCGGATGGCATTTTTTCGTGCCATTTCCACAGCGGTTTGGCTTACATCTACAGCAGTTACATGGCTGGCTCCGCCGTATGCTGCATTGAGGGCAAAGCTGCCCGTGTGGGTAAAGCAATCCAATACCTTTTTACCTTTTGCAATTCGTGCCACCGCTTTACGGTTATATTTTTGGTCAAGGAAAAATCCTGTTTTCTGCCCATTTTCAAAATCTACATGATAGAAAACGCCGTTTTCACAAATTTCCGTTTGGGTAGTACCAAAGTCGGCTTTTCCCTCTAAGGGATACCAACCTTTGTTTTCCTCTAGCCCTTCTCTTTGTCGCAATGCCACATCATTGCGCTCATAAACGCCCCGAATGGTCTGCCCATCTTTTCGCAGAATATCCACCAACATGGGAAATAGGAAATGCTTGATTTTCTCCATGCCCACCGAAAGAGCTTGGGTCACCAGCACATCATGAAAGCGGTCTACTGTCAACCCGGGAAGGCTGTCTGCCTCACCAAATACAATACGACAGTTGGAAAGCTCTTGGGGAGCCAAAATTTCTTTGCGATACTTCCACGCATATTCCAACCGACGACGCCAAAAGGTTTCGTCCATGCGGTCGTTGGCGTTGCGGCTTACCAATCGGATGCGGATTTTGCTGGAGGGACTGAAGAAGCCCGCTCCCAACCAACTTCCTTTTGTACTAAATACATCCACAATTTCCCCCGGCTGTGGAAGTGTTTCCGGTGTGGCAATAATTTCTGTATCATATACCCAAGGATGGCCCTGAAGCAAGGATTGTTCTGCCTTGCGGCTGATGGAAAATGCAGCCCATGGACGGGTTTGTTTCATGATAAAATCCTCTCTGTTATCGAAATAGTGTTGACTTTTAGTATAGCACAATTTGGCCTACTCTCAAATAGCAGGATGGAAAAACCCTTTTGAAATGTGCTACAATACAGGTAACTTAAAACAAAACGAGGTGCCAAGTATGGAAATTGAACGCAAATGGCTCACAGAGGGATGGCCCCAAGGCACTCCCCAGCGGATTTTAAAAATGGAACAAGGTTATATTGCTGTTGCCCCTGCTGTGCGGATTCGCAGTCATGAGGAAGCAGGAAAGCCCACCCAGTACATCCTCTGTTTTAAAGGACAGGGCGGGCTTTGTCGCAAAGAGATTGAAACCGAAATTTCCCCTGAGCTCTTTGAGCAACTGCGGGATTTTATCGGAAAACCCCTCATTCAAAAAGAGCAAAGACAATATGCTTTGCCAGATGGGTTGGTGTTGGAAGTCAACCTTGTGGATGCTGGACTTCCCAGTCAGTTCTACTATGCCGAAGTGGAGTTCGACACACAAGAACAAGCAGTGGCATGGAAACCGGATTCCTCTCTTGTTGGATATCTCACCAAGGAAGTCACTAACGAAAAAGGCCAAAGCATGGCAGAATATTGGAGCGAAACCCGATAATTGGATTTTTTATTCAACCCAATGCCAAATCCAGTGCCATCATCAACACAAAACCCACTAACACACCCATGGTGCCGGCAATCCCTTTTTCTGAAGAACAAGCGGTAGGGATAAGCTCCTCCGCAGTGACATAGACCATGGCACCTGCTGCAAATGCCAACAGCCAAGGCAACACCACTGCCGCAACCCCTGCAAGCAAAGCCGCTACAATGGCTCCAATAGGTTCCACAATGCCAGAAACAATACCTGCCTGTAATGCCTTTCGGCGGCTCTGGGTTCGCTGTAATGTGGGCAATGCCACGGCGGCACCCTCTGGAATGTTTTGGATACCCACACCAAAGGCCAAAGCACCTGCCCCAGCCATTAAACCGGAACCAGAGAGCACAGCCAATGCAGCAGTCAATCCCACTGCCATTCCTTCTGGCAGATTGTGCAAAGTAATGGCAAAACTGCTCAAGGAATAGCCGGGTTTTGCTTTGCGAAGAATGGCATCCAACAACAGCAAAAAGGCCGCCCCTGCTCCAAATCCTCCACAAGCAGCAATCCATCCCGGATACCCTTGTTGTTCCGCCCGTTCTGCCGCTGGCAACAGCAAGCTAAATACACTGGCTGCCAACATCACACCGCCTGCAAATCCCATAGTAGCACGGTTTAAAGCAGAGTCGGCAGCTTGTTTATGGGCAATGCATCCCAAAACTGCTCCTGTACTGGTGCATAAAAATGGAAACAGTGTGGCAACAAGGGCGGCCCCTGTTGCCGTCAAAATTGCTTGCATCAAATCCCCTCCCTTTCTGCCTTGCCCAACACTTATAGCAAGGTTGCCTTAGTATATGGAAAGAGAGGGGAAATGGTGACTTTTCCCTAAATTTTAGAAGTGATTCTCTGCCAAAAAGCCACCCAAATCTTCCAAAATATCATGGGGCAGCATAGTGGTTTGTCCCTTTCGTTCTGCACATAGGTCAGCGGCTTTGCCATGCAAATACACGCCACAAATGGCAGCATCCAAAGGAGAAAGCCCACCGCATACCAAGCCTGTAATCATTCCTGCCAAAACATCGCCACTGCCACCTTTGGCAAGGCCGGGGTTGCCGGTAGGATTCTCAAATACTTGTCCATCTGGGCTGGCAATGATGGTATGGTGGCCCTTTAGTGCAATAATACACTGGTTTTCCCGGGCAAAGTCCAAGGCTGCCTGTACCCGATTTTGCTGAATTTCCTGTATGCTTTTTCCAGTGAGGGCAGACATCTCTCCCGGGTGGGGAGTTACAATCAAACCGCCCTTTTTTGGGTGAGGAAGGCTGCCACTTTTGCAGACATTCAAAGCATCTGCATCCAGTACTACACTGCATTCGCATTGTTCCACCAGATGATGCACCAGATAGGAAGTGTCCTCAGATTGGGTAAGCCCACAACCTGCAAGCAATGCCCGCCGATGGGGAAGCTGCTCTGCCAACAAATCAAGATTTTCTTTACTGGGGCCTCCTTGGGGGCAAGGCTTTAGTGGAAGTAGAGTGCACTCTGGCAAACGGCTACAACAGGCGGAGATAACCTCCTCCACAGAGGCAAGCTGTACAATGCCTGCTCCACAGCGCATGGCCCCCTCTACGGCCAACAGTGCAGCTCCTCGATAGATTCGGCTACCACATAGACACAGTGCTGTGCCAAAGGTACCCTTGTGGCTACCAGTGGGCCGGTGCAGCATACGGGAAAAGATAAACGGGTCGTCCAATAGACGAAGTGCAGGAACCATCATAAAGCAAAACCTCCCTTTTGGGTATCATTGTTTCGCTCTCTTATCAAGAGCTTTCTTCTACCCGCATTATACCATGAACCCCTTTAAAAAAGATACAACCCACAGGCGAAAATTTCTTCTTTTGCCTTCCAAAAAAACAACCCTTTTTTCATACAAAACAACAAGGAGTGAACCCAACTATGACAGAAAAACAACAACTGGAAGATTGGATTGCACAAAGCAACCACATTGTATTTTTTGGTGGTGCAGGTGTAAGCACAGAAAGCGGTATCCCCGATTTTCGCAGCGTGGATGGACTGTATCACCAGCACTACCCTTGGCCACCGGAGGAAATTCTCAGTCACCATTTTTTCTTTTCCCACACAGAGGACTTTTACCGCTTTTACCGTGAAAAACTGATTGTCCATGCCAAGCCCAACCCCGCCCATCTACGATTGGCAGCACTGGAACAACAGGGAAAACTGGAAGCAGTGATTACCCAAAATATTGATGGACTGCACACAGCGGCTGGCAGCAAAAATGTGTTTGAGCTGCATGGCTCCATCTGGCGAAACCACTGCTTGGAATGTGGTCACAAAGTTTCTTTGAAGGAGATAGAGTCCTCTGACACAAACATTCCCCATTGTCCTGTTTGTGGGGGTGTGGTAAAACCCGATGTAGTGCTTTACGAAGAAGGGCTTGACCAACAGGTACTAGCATCTTCCATTGCTGCTTTACGGAAAGCAGATTTGCTTATTGTAGGGGGCACTTCTTTAGCCGTTTATCCTGCTGCTGGATTGCTGCAATATGCCCAGCCCAATCATCTTGTGGTTATCAATCGTGACCCCACACCAGCCGACCGAGAAGCGGATTTAGTTATCCGCCAACCCATTGGGCAGGTTTTAGCAGAGGGCTAACTGTATCCTTTGATTTTTGTAGTTCTACAACAGTATGTGATGGACAAAAGCGCAAAAATCGCAACCTTTTGAACAAGAAAAGCAGATTATGCTCTAGCTATTTTGGGGTTGTGCTGATATGATAGAAGAAAAACAAATTGCACAGTTGGGCTGTTTTGTTAAAAAATAGCTGCTACTCAATGAACAGGAGGAAATGACAATGGCACATGAATTGAAAGATTTTCAAAAAAACCGTGATTTCTTAGTATGTGTAGACTCGGACGGCTGCGCCATGGACACTATGGATGTAAAACACGAAAAAGCCTTTTGTCCTTGTTTAATTCAAGTATTTGGCTTGCAAGAATATGCTGATTTTATTACTCCCTACTGGATGGATGTAAACCTGTTTAGTGCTACCCGTGGTGTAAACCGTTTTAAAGGTATGCTTATGACCTTTGAGGCACTGGAGAAAAAAGGGGTAGAAATTCCCCATCTGAAAGAGATTGCCCAGTGGGTAAACACTGCAAAAGAGCTTTCCAACCCCAATTTGGAAGCAGAAATTGCTGCCGGAAACACCGCATTGAAAAAGGTTCTGGAATGGAGCCTTGCTGTAAACAAAACCATCCATGAACTTCCCCAAGAGGATAAACCCTTTGCAGGGGTAGAAGAAGGGCTGAAGGCTGCCCATTTGGTGGCTGATACTGCTGTAGTATCCAGCGCAAACGCTGGTGCTATCCATTCCGAGTGGAATCGTCACGGATTGGCACAATACATGGATATTATGTTAGGTCAAGAAGTGGGAACAAAAGCTGCCTGCATTAAGGAATTGACCAAAGGCCGCTATGAGCCTACCAAGGTTTTGATGGTTGGAGATGCGCTGGGCGATTTGGATGCCGCACAGAAAAATGGAGTTTTGTTCTATCCCATTTTGGTGGGCAAAGAGGAAGAAAGCTGGAAGCGTTTGGCAGAAGAAGCATTGCCCAAACTGCTCCATGGCACCTACCAAGGAGCTTATCAGGAGCAACTGATTCGAGAGCAGCGCTCCATCCTAAAATAAAAATTTTCGATATATCGGCAGACTGCCTCTTTTGGGGTAGTCTGTTTTTTTGTTGCATTGCGGTGTGTATAAGAGTCTGTCAAAAAATCAATAGTAGTTTTGTACAAACATCTTGCACAACTTTTTACAGAAATTTTGACAACATTATCTTTAAAATTGTATTGATTTATGATAAAATTTTTGTATAAGTTGCTGCCGTGTCCCGATATTGCGGCAGAAAAGAGGTTATTGATTATGAACTACACCACCAACAATATTCGCAATGTCCTGATTGCAGGTCACGGCGGCGCAGGAAAAACCAGCTTGGCAGAAGCCTTGTTATATCTAACTGGCGGTTCTGACCGTTTGGGCCGCACTGAGGATGGAAATACCGTGTGTGACTTTGACCCCGAGGAGATTCGACGCCATGCATCTTTGGCATCTGCACTGGCACCGGTAGAGTACGAGGGAGTAAAAATCAACCTGATTGACACTCCGGGATTGTTTGATTTTGAGGTGGGAGTATACGAGTCCATCCGTGCTGTGGAAAGTGTTTTGATTACCGTTTCCGCCCGTGATGGCTTGCAAGTAGGCGCAGAGAAAGCCTACGCTTTAGCCGAAAAATATGGCAAAAGCCGCATGATTTACCTTTCCAAGTTGAATGTAGAACATGCGGATTTCTATAAAGTGTTTGAGCAGCTAAAATTCAAGTTTGGCCCTTCCATCTGTCCTGTTATTGTTCCTGTACAACAGAATGATGGCAGTTTTGTGTACATCAACTTGCTTTCAATGAAAGCATTTTCCTATCAGCAAGGCAAACCTGTAGAGGTAGAAATACCTGATATAGGCCACCGTCTGGAAGGTCTGCGAGAGGCCATGAGTGAGGCTGTTGCAGAAACAGATGAAGCTCTGATGGAAAAATTCTTTGAGGGTGAACCCTTTACCACCGAAGAACTCACTGAAGGTGTTCGACTGGGTGTAAAAACTGGTGCTATCACTCCTGTTGTATGTGGCAGTGCTCCCCAACTGGAGGGCATGGATATGGTTCTATTTGCCATCCGTAAACTATTGCCCAGTGCTGAGCGTGGTGGTAGTGAGATTGCCACAGATGCTGAGGGCAATTCCGTAGAGATTTCCTGCTCTTGCAATGTGCCTTCTCCTGTTACCGCCTATGTATTTAAGACTGTCGCTGACCCATTTGTGGGCAAACTAAGCTATGTAAAAGTAGTAAGTGGCGTTTTGACAGCAGATACCCCCCTTGTAAATTCTCGTACCGGAGAACCCGAACGCATGGGAAAACTCCTTTGGATACGAGGCAAAAAGCAGATGGATGCTCAGCAGTTTACTGCTGGTGATATTGGTGCTATTACCAAACTAAGCACTGCACAAACAGGTGATACTTTGTGTGCTCCTGAACGAGTCGTTACCTTAGAAAAGCAGAAGTTCCCCACTCCCACCTTCTCCATGGCGTTGAAGCTGGTGAAAAAGGGCGACGAAGGAAAAATCAGCGGCGCATTGGCTCGTTTGATGGAGGAAGACCCAACCCTTTCCTACCATATGGATGCTGAAACTGGCCAACAGATTATTTCTGGCCTTGGTGAGCAACACCTAGATGTGGTTTGTGCTCGTCTAAAGGCAAAGTTTGGTGTTGAGGTTGAGCTAGTTCCTCCCCGTGTGGCTTATCGTGAATCCATCCGCAAAACCTACAAGGCACAAGGCCGCCACAAGAAACAAACTGGTGGCCATGGTCAATTTGGTGATGTTTGGATTGAGTTTGAACCATGCGATTCTGATGAGCTGGTATTTGAAGAAAAGGTATTTGGCGGCAGTGTTCCCAAAAACTACTTCCCTGCTGTAGAAAAGGGCTTGCGTCAGGCAACCGCCCACGGTGTATTAGCAGGTTATCCTGTTGTTGGGCTGAAAGCCACCCTGCTGGATGGTAGCTATCACCCTGTAGATTCCAGTGAAATGGCATTTGTTATGGCAGCAAAATTGGCTTATAAGGCTGCTTTGCCCAATGCTGGCCCTGTACTGTTGGAGCCTGTTGGAGAATTGAATGCAGAAGTTCCCAACGAGAATACCGGCGATATTATGGGCGAAGTTACTAAACGTCGTGGCCGTGTACTGGGTATGGACCCCGCTGAAGACGGAATGCAAAAGGTTGTTGCAGAAGTTCCTGTAAGCGAGATGCAAGACTTTACCACCTATATGCGGCAGTTGACCCAAGGCCGTGGCAGCTTTACATTCGCTTTTGTTCGGTATGAGCCCTTGCCTGCACATTTGGAAGGCAAGGTTATTGAAGAAGCCAAAAAGCTGAACCAAGGCACAGAGGAAGAATAATCCTTTCCTTGCTTGTCTAATATTTTTGCAGACCTCTGTTTACAGATGGAATAGGGGTCTGCTTTCTTGTGGCTTTGTTTTACAAAGGCTGAAAAAAACGAAATTTGTGTTATTTTATCAAAAAATCAATAGATACTTGACATTGTTTGTCTGTACATATATAATGGTCAAATTAAGGGGTGGCCGCCTTTTGGCTGCCCCTAAAAAATGCAAAAGATGATTGAGGGAGCGAGTTACCTTGAATAACAAAGAAATCGTAGTTACCCCCGCCGGTCTTGCAGCACTGGAAGCAGAACTGGAGGATTTGAAAACTGTAAAACGCAAAGAAGTTGCTGAAAAAATCAAGGTTGCCCGTGGCTTTGGTGACCTTTCGGAAAATAGTGAATATGATGAAGCCAAAAATGAACAAGGCTTTATTGAAAGCCGTATCGCCCAGTTGGAGGCAATGTTGAAACGCACCCGTGTATTGGCAGAGGATGAAATTTCCGATGACAAGGTTATGATGGGCTGTATCGTAAAAGTTGAAGATGAGGACGGCGAAGTGGAGGAGTACACCATCACCAGCTCCACTGAGGCTGACCCCGCCAATGGCAAATTGAGTGATGAAAGCCCTGTTGGTTCCGCCCTTCTGGGAAAATCCGCAGGAGATGTGGCAGATATCACACTGCCCAATGGAGCTGTAATTCAGTATAAAGTGCTGGAAATTCGTCGCTCTATGTAAAAGCTGCTGGCAGCTGTAACAAAGTAGGTTTCGATACAAAAGACCGTCATGCCCTTTTCGGGGGTGTGTCGGTCTATTTGTGCGTTGCAAAAAATGTTTTAAATATGCTATAATGGACAGGCATATTTGTGTATCAAATTTTTGAAATGTGTCCATCAAACAAAACTAATTGTGCTGTAAAAAAGCACCCTCTGGAGGAAAATGCAAATGGAAAAGAATCAGGCACAAGGGCAAACCCCTGAGCAGTCCGCACAGGAATACAACCAGTTGGTGGCTGTACGCCGCCAAAAACTAGCTGACCTGCAACAGGCTGGCAATGACCCCTTTGTTTTGACCAAATACCCCGTAGATAACTATGCTGGTGCTTTGAAAGAAAAATTTAGCCATCTGGAGCCGGAACAGGAAACTGGTGAGGTTGTTTGCCTTGCTGGCCGTATGATGAGCAAGCGTGTAATGGGTAAGGCTAGTTTTGCCGACCTGCGTGACAACAGCGACCGTATTCAGTTGTATGTACGCCGTGACCTTTTGGGCGAGGAAGAATATGCTGCCTTTAAGAAAATGGATATTGGCGATGTTATTGGCGTAAAAGGCGAAGTATTCCGCACCAAAATGGGCGAAATCAGCGTTAAGGCAAGCGAAATTGTTTTGTTGAGCAAAAGTCTGCTGCCCCTGCCCGAAAAGTACCATGGTTTGAAGGACACCGAGCTGCGGTATCGCCAACGGTATGTGGATTTGATTGTAAACCCTGATGTAAAACAAACCTTTGTAAAGCGCAGTATGATTCTGCGAGAGATTCGCGACTATTTGGATTCCCGTGGATTCTTGGAGGTAGACACCCCCATCTTGTTGCCTCTAGAAATTGGTGCTTCTGCACGTCCCTTTGTAACCCACCACAACACCTTGGACATTGATATGTACCTTCGTATCGAAACCGAACTGAACCTGAAGCGTTTGATTGTAGGTGGTTTTGACAAGGTGTATGAGGTAGGTCGTATCTTCCGTAATGAGGGTATGGATACTAAGCATAACCCTGAATTTACTTCCATCGAACTGTATCAGGCATATACCGACTACAAAGGTATGATGGATTTGGTAGAGGAATTATACAAGCGTTTGGCTCAGAATGTTTGTGGCAGCTTGACCATTCCTTATCAGGGTAACATGATTGACATGGGACACTGGGAGCGCATGACAATGGCAGAGGCTGTAAAGAAGTACTCTGGCTGTGACTATTATAGCTGGAACAGCGATGAAGATGCCCGTGCTGCTGCCGCTGAGAAAAAGGTTCCTGTACCTGCTGATGCTACTAAGGGTACTGTTTTGGTAGAGCTGTTTGATGCTTTTGTAGAAGAAAACCTCATCCAGCCCACCTTTATCTATGATTACCCAGTAGAAAACAGCCCTCTGGCAAAGCGCAAGCCAGAAGACCCCGCCTTTACAGAGCGTTTTGAGTACTTCATCAATGCCACCGAGTTTGGTAATGCCTTTAGTGAGTTGAATGACCCCATCGACCAGAAAGCCCGCTTTGAGCGTCAGGTAGCCGCCCGCAAAGCTGCAAATCCTGATGATACCTCTCAGGTAGATTATGACTATATCACCGCTTTGGAATATGGTTTGGCTCCCACTGGTGGCCTCGGTTTTGGTCTTGACCGTTTGGTAATGCTTTTGACCGATTCCGCTTCCATTCGTGATGTTCTGTTGTTCCCCACGATGAAGCCTTTGGACTAATATTATACTATTGCCCCAACCTTTAAACCTGCATGGTTTTTCGGCTGGGGTTTTCTGTTGTCCTATTACAGATTTCACAATCTTTTTGCCAAATTTCGACCCCGTTTTTTGGCATAGCCGAGTATACTCAACAGTAACCCCTTAACACTGCCTTTTCTAGCAAATATGGGATTTTTTTCATGTTGCTGGAAAAGGCTTTTATTGGTTTTATGGGGCTATGTAAAAATAAAAAACAAGGTGTTTACCCCTTTCTTTGTACAGAAAGCAGAAAACACCTTGTTCCTTTATGGGGAATTATTCATAAAAGTGTGGCAAATGCTGTTCAAAATACTCTTGGCAGCACAGTGGCGGCTGGTCTTGAGGCAACCGCTCATAATTGCCGCTGGGTAGCATTTGCCGGGCTTTTACATTGTCTTTCAGTAGAATATCTAAATATTCATTGAACCATTTTTTAATATGCTCGGAATGTATGGGGCAGGCAATTTCCACACGATGTTCTTGGTTTCGTGTCATTAAATCTGCTGAGGAAATGTATATCTGTCGTTCTTCCCCATCTCCAAAACAATAGACACGAGAATGCTCCAGATACCGCCCCACAATACTGCGGACAGTAATATTTTTGGTTTTTCTGGAAATGCCAGGCAACAAACAGCAGATACCTCGGATAATTAGTTCTATTTTTACACCTGCTTTGGAAGCCTTGCTAAGCTTATCAATCAAATCACGTTCTGTAAGGGAATTGATTTTTAAAATAATATGTCCTTCTTTGCCCTTTTCAATTTCTTGGTCAATAAGGCGCAAAATTCCATGTTTCATGCTTTCAGGAGCAACCAAAAGCTGCTGGTAGCTTCCATGAAGGTCGCCAATGAGCATATTGCGGAAAAAGTCTACTGCGTCTTGGGCGATTGTTTTATCTGCGGTTAATAGAGCAAAATCTGTGTAGAGGGCAGCGGTTTTTTCGTTGAAATTTCCGGTGCCGATTTGTGTTACATAGGAGAAGGTGTTGTCATCCTCTTGGCGGGTAATCAGGCATATTTTGGAATGGCACTTGTAACCATCCAGTCCATAAATAATTTTGCAGCCTGCTTCTTCCAGTTCCTTTGCCCATTCAATATTATTTTTTTCGTCAAAACGTGCTCGCAGCTCCACCAAAACCGTTACATTTTTACCGTTTTCCGCCGCAGCACAAAGGTGCTTAATCACAGCCGACTTATTTGCTACACGATACACTGTAATTTGGATAGAACGCACTTTAGGGTCATTGCCTGCTTCTTTCAGCAGATTCAAGAAAGGCTGCATGCTGTGGTATGGGTAAAACAGCAACTGGTCTCTTTCTTGTATTTGGGGCCACAAAGGCTGCTGAGGATTCAAATCTGCGGGATACTGGGGTTGATGCTGTGGATAATACAACTCTGGCTCACATTGATTGAAACTATACACATATTTTAGTACCAATGGACACTGGCTGGTATAGGTTTGGCGGGGGTTCAGCTTTAACATACGCTGTAACATTTTTTGCAAGGCTGGAACAGGAGGGCCCTGCATTTCCAATCGAACAGGTGCCAAATATTCTCGCTTGCGCAATAATTTTACCATTTGACTGCGGAAATCCACTGTATCTTGTTCAAATTCATCCTCATCATAGCTGATGTCAGCGTTGCGAGTAACTGTAATTACACATTGTTCTGCCACATGGTAAATTTTAAAGATTTTTTTCAGATGTGCCAACAACACATCCTCTACCCGCACAAAGCGCAACCCTTTTCCCGGCAATACCAAAATGGGAGGAACCTCCTCAGGCACCCCAACAATACCCAACATTTTATGTTCTTTGTGTTTCAACAAGGCAGCCGTATAGAGGACCTTATTTTTTAGATGTGGAAAGGGATGGCTACGGTCAATAATTTGGGGAGAAAGCAAAGGATAGATGCGCTCTTTGTAATACTTTTGCACATACTCCTTTTCTTTTCCTCGTAGCTGGTCATAGGGCACATCTACAATTCCCTCTTTTTTCATCTGCTTCATAAGATCTTGATAAACGGTATCTCGCAGAGAAATTAAAGGATGGACAGCATCAAAAATCATTTCCAACTGCTCGGCAGGGGTTTTCCCACTTTTGTTGTCAATTTTTTTTGCCAACATAGCAGTCAAATCCAATAGGCTACCCACACGCACCATAAAAAATTCATCTAAATTGCTGGTAAAAATAGAAACAAAGCGCAGTCGTTCCATTAAGGGAACAGTGGGGTCTGTGGCTTCCTCCAATACACGGCGATTGAATTGCAGCCAGCTCAACTCACGATTTTGGGTATAGCTTAAATCTCGTCCTTCAACAGTTTGTGACACAAATATCCCTCTCTTACTCCATATTTACTGATATAAATTTCCTTTTTGCACCAGATTTTGCAAAGATTGTACATTACAATTACCCCCGGCAAAATGGTGTGTACACGGTCGGGGCAGTTCCGCAGTACCAATTTTCGGGCGTTTTTTTTACGGTCGGTCAGTAGCTTTGCAATTTCCTCCAATTGCTCTACTGTTAGCACACGACAATCTTGAGAACGCTTCCAATAAGCGTTGGCAATTTTCAGCACAGCGCGGGCAGTGCCCCCAATACCACAAGCATATTCCAACTGTTTTTGGGGAAGTTTGCTGGTTTTTAATGTTTCTACAGCTACCTTGTTTAATTGCTGCAATTCCTCTTTGTCTGGCCACAGCTTAGAAACACAACGGTTGAATAAATTAAGAGAACCCATCTCTAAGCTTTCTTCCATCTGGATTTTTCCATCCTTCACCAGTGTTAACTCTGTACTTCCACCACCAATATCAAACATCAAGCCACTTTGAAAAGGATAGTTTGCACGAGCACCATAATAGCCCAGTTCTGCCTCATCGTCACCAGAAATCACATCCACATGGATGCCTGTTTGCTCTAAAATTGCTTGTATTACCTGTTGTGTATTTGCAATATTTCGGAGGGAAGCTGTAGCAAATACATGCATGGTTTCCATGCCAAACTGTCGCAACAGCCATTGAAACTCCTTTAGTACACTGCAAGCTTGCTGGACACCTTCATCCGACAAGATTTTTTTATCAATATAGTTTACCAAACCTGCCATTTTCTTTTGAGAAAACAAAAGTTCAAAGGTTTTATCTTGGTGAATGTGGTACAAGGACAGGCGAATGGTATTGGAACCCAAATCAACAACAGCATATTTCATAGCAGACTTTCCTTCTTTTCTTTGTATTATATTTTATAGGCACAGCAGAAAATTTGTATTTGTTTTTGTGCCTTTTGTGGTTGTTTCCCACGCCCCCTATATAAAATATTGCCAATTTTCTACACAAAATCTCTTTTTTCGGCTCTACTCCATTTTGATTATATTCTCCAAAGGGGGGATGTCAATATTTTTTACATCTTTTTTACCAAATTATGACCTGTATTTAACATTCTAATCCATATGAAAATTTTTGATAAAAAAGCACCCTGTCTGGCCCTTTGCAAAAGCTGCAAAAGGCACAAACAGGGTGCTGCTACATAAAACTATAAACTGTTTACCAACAGGTTAGAGATAGACTATCAAATTTCGTACCAAATGATGTCGTTTGCAGCCATCTCCAGAGTAAAGCTGCTGCCATCGCCCTTGTAAACAGTAGTGGTCTGGGGTTCATAGGTGTTGTTTACAACACAGTATTTGCCGTTCTTTACATAGGCATGAACCTCAACATTGGGGTTGGAAGAGAACCACTTGTGCAGGTTGCCTTCTTTGTGTGCAGCCCACAGGATTGCACGATACAGTACACGACTGTTTTCAAAGCTGTAGGGCAGACCGCTGATGTAAACGCCACGACCCTTGCCGCACTCGTTCACAGCCATCTGTACTTCCTTTTCCTTCTGAACAACAATCTGGGTGCCGGGCAGAGCGTATACGCCCTTCTGGCCCTCGCCAAAGTCTACCTCACCTTGTACATCCTCGGTGATGAAGTGGCTGTGCTCGTCCCAGTTGTATTTGTCATAGCCCAGAGTAAAGCCGGTTTCCTTCTCTACGCCCAGCTCGCTTGCCAACTGGAAGAAGCGGCCCTGATACTGGTGACCACTGGGTTGACCTACACCAATGAAGCCACCGCCGTTGCGGATATAGCCCTTGATGGCTGCTGCAACCTTAGCATTTTCCCACCAGATTCCGCCGGTGTGTGCAGTATCTGCATCACCAACATTGATGAGTACATCAATATCATTCAGGATGGAGGGGTCTTTCTCGATATCTTCAAAGCTGATGAATTGCACATCAAAGGGTGCGCCACTCAATGCCTCGATAACACCAGCATAGCTGTAGTTCTGCTTCTGATACAGAGCATGGTGAACCATGTGGCAGCCCCATGCACGCATCTTGCCCCAGCTGTTCAGCACAGCAACCTTACCTACACAGTAGGGAGTGGTGCCCTTTACGTTCTCGTACAACTGACGGAACTCGTTACAAACGCTCTCTACATAGTCCAAGAACTCGGGGAAGTCCAGAGTCAGCTTCAAGTATCCGCCGTAACCAATGCGGTCTACGGGCTTACGCAGGATAGCACGACGAGCAGTTACCCAGTTTACTTTTGCTTCCTTTACAGGGTCGCCACCCTCGTGGAAGGTGTCGGGGAAGAAGTAGGGCAACAGACGGCCCTCGGTGTATTTTACGCCGGGAATGTCGGAAATCAGGCGCAGGGTGGAACCATTGCCTACACTACCTACAACAGCATCCAAGCCGATGGTCTTGAACTCCTCCATGAAGGGCTCGGTACCAATGAAGTGGTCGCCCAAGAACATCATAGCCTCTTTGCCCAACTCGTGGGTGATGTCTACCATCTCTTTTGCCAGCTTAGCAACCTCACGACGCTGGAAGTCTTGGAAGTCACGGAACTCCTTGCTGGGTACACGGTACTGATTGTTGTAGTAACCCTGGTCGATGATGAACTCAGGACGGAATTTGTAGCCAACTTCCTTTTCAAACTGCTCCAAAATGTAGGGAGAAACGGAAGCAGAATAGCCGTACCAGTCTACATACTTCTCACGCTTCAGCTCGTCGAATACCAAGGTGAACTGGTGGAAGAAGGTGGTGTAACGGATAACATTTACATAGGGATGGTCGGCAATGAACTTGCGCAGACGCTCCATAGTAAACTTGTGGGTTTTGGGCTGACGAACATCGAAGGTAATCTGATGCTCAAAGTTCTGCCAGTTGTTGGTTACTGCATTGTACATATGTACAGGGTCCCAAATCAGGTATGCCAAGAAGCTAACAGTGTAGTCATGGTATTTTTCTACATTGCGAATCTCTACACAGCCGGTTTCAGCATTGTAATCCCAGTTTGCAGTGTCTACAATCTCGCCAGTGGTGCGGTCAATAACTTCCCACCAACGTTTGATGTCGTCACGGGTGTTTACTTCCAACAACTCGGTGGAAATACCCTTCATCAATTCGATAGAAAGAACATCGCTGTCGGCATTGCAGAAACCAGTCATAATGTAGCACTGTTGTACTTCATCGGGGTTTGCCTTTGCCCATGCGTTGTCCTTACGGGTGGTGTAGTAGGTGGAGTAGATTTTTGCATCTACATCCTTCAATTCTTGGGGGAAGTCGGTGCCGTCACAGTCACGGATGGCATCTGCGCCCCAGCGTTCCATCAGCTCCAAAGTTTGGGGAATTACGTCCAAATCGGTGGGAATGGTAACTCTGCCACGCTTTAGTACATTGTTTTCCATTGGTTCTTCTCCTTTGTTATTGGATATTTTGAAAACACTCACCAGTAAGGGCTTTCCTTTTTTGAATGACCCATACCAATGCTTCCAGACAATTATTTCTCTGCCAATACTCCCTTTTTATCATTTACTAGTTGGGATGGCAAGCCGCACATTATGCTATTAAAGCTCGTCCAAAAAATATGCATTGGAATACGCATGGCGACGATACTCGTCCTCACAGTCTACACGAATGTAGCCCTCATCCCCTTTCAGTGGGAAAGATGCTTCGGTAAGGTACTCTCCTTGTGCCGCAACTTTATGATAACAGTTTCTGCTGTCAGTTGCAACGTAGATTTTCTTTACAGGGCTACATTTTATATGCACGATATCATCTTTTATGTATACTTCCTGCATTTCGGGCCCTGTGGAGGCATAATAGTGCCCTTTTTCCAGTGCATGTATCACATTTTCATAGGTGAGAGATTCCAGCTTTAGCATAACCCATCCGCCAAAAGCATCGCTCAAAGGATGGTCTGGTGGATAGCTATTGTGGTTGTCATCGGTTGCTACACAACCAATATGCAAGCCCTGCCGCAACATTTCATCATAAGCCTGTGGTGCATATCCATACAATCCATCATGCTCACAGCCATGGTTATAAATCTCCATTGCATTGAGGTTGGACAAGTGGGCGTAATCGGGATAACTTTGCAATGACCAATAGGGATGGTTATAGCAAGTAAGGAATCCCTGTTCCTGCATAGTACACAAATATTCATTTAGGCTATGAATGTCCCCATAGCGGCGAGGGGGCTGTTGTGCTTGGTAATCCTTGCGCGCTGTGGGGTTTTTGTCCCACAAAAGAAGGTGGTAGCAACGCACATGTTTAAAATCACCGGGGGCTTTAAACCAATCGTTTAGGTCTGCTTCAAAGCCTGCCAAAGGGATAAATCCTTCGTCCATCAATTCTGGATGCCACCCATAATGGCGATGGTCTGTAAATGCCACCACAGAGTAGCCTCTCTTTTTATACTCTTCCTTCACCTGCTCTTTTGTCCATTTTCCATCAGAAAGAACAGTGTGACAGTGGAGATTTGCTTTATAAAACTGTCCTTCACATGGCAACAAATTTCTATCTTTCATGGCAGATTCCTTCTTTCTTTTTGTGCAATGCTATACCAATAGCATACAATAAAATTTTCCAATACAAAAGCCAAGAACCTTAAAACTATATGGTTCTTGGCTTTGTAGGCAAATTAGCCCTTTACTGCGCCAGAGGTAACACCCTCTACAAAATATCGCTGGCAGAAGAAGAATGCCACGATAACTGGCAGCAATACCAATGTTGCTGCTGCCATCTGTGCACCATAGTCTTGTGCAGCACCAGTAGAGAAGAATTTGATACCAACGCTCAACATTTGCTTGTCAATGTCGGTAATGTACAGATAGGGGCCCATGTAGTCGTTCCAGCTCCATGTAAAGCTAAACAACAGCATGGTAGAAATGGAGGCTTTTGCCAAAGGCATAATAATTTTCCAGTAAATTGTAAAGTGGTTGCAACCGTCAATTTTTGCAGCCTCACTGATGGATTCAGGAATGGCAATAAATGCCTGACGGAGCAAAAATACAAAGTATACATCTACTACGCTGGGCAGGATTAGAGACCACATGGTATTGAGGATACCCAACTTTTGAAAGATAATGTAACGAGGCAGAATCATAATGTCACTGGGAACCATCAATGCACCCAGCAGAACCAAAAAGATGGCATCACGGCCGGGGAACCGCACTTTGGAAAAACCATAGGCAGTCATAGTAACTATTACATACTTGAAAACCAATACCAGCACTGTCATTATAATGGTGTTGATATACCACTGTACAAAGTCAAAATACTGGTTTTTAAAGATGGTTTCAAAGTTTAGCAAAGTAAAGTTTTTGGGAATAATCTGAAAAGGGGTGCTCAATACATCGCCCGAAGGTTTAAAGGTAGAGGACAACATAAAGATAAAGGGGTAAATAGAAACCAGACCTGCCAAAAGCAAGACAATGGTAAGCACCCATTTTGTAACTTTTTGTTTGGTATTCATCATAGTGTGTCCATCTCCTTTCTTAATAGTTCACCCATTTTTTCTGTCCTCGCCACTGGATAAGGGTAATCACCATAACCACAGCAAACATCAACAAAGCCTGTGCAGCAGCAAAGCTAGTATCAAACTTGGTAAATGCGTAGTTGTAAATGCTCAAGCTCATTACCCATGTGGATTCGCCAGGGCCACCACCGGTAAGACCTTGAATAACAGTAAAGTTTTGCAAAGATGTGATAATGGAGGAAATCAACAAGAAAAAGGTGGTGGGAGATACGCTGGGAATAACCACGTTTGTAATTTGCTGCCACTTGTTTGCACCGTCAATCTCAGCAGCCTCAATCAAATCCTGAGAAACGCCCTGTAATGCGCCCAGATAGGTCAAAAAGTTTAGACCAATACTTTTCCAAACGGAAATAAGTACAACGGTAGGCAATGCCCATTGGGGGCTAAGTAAGGGAATCAGCGGTTGTTCTGCGCCAAAAAGCTTTTGTACAGCGTACAAAGGTCCACGGGGTCCTAGCATAATCTGCCATACAATAGCAACAGCAATCATGTTAGAAACATAGGGCAAAAATACCATGGAACGGATGGGCTTTACCGCATATACACCCTTATTTAGCAAGTATGCCAACACAAAGCTAACTACCATGATAACAGGCACATAAATGAGAGAGTAAATAAAGGTACGGAACAGCGCGTCGCGTACGGTTTGAGTGGTGAAAATACGGATAAAGTTATCAATGCCCATAAACTTTAAGTTATCCAATTTACTGATAAACTTAATGTTAACAAAGGACATCAAGAAAGCAGAAATAAAGGGAATACCAGTGAAAATAACAAATGCCACAAGGTAGGGCAGCACAAAAGCATAGCCCACGGCTGCTTCGCTGCGCTCAGCACGGGTTAGTTTGTGTCTTGGCTTTTTTGCCATAGCCTGTTGCCTCCTCTTAAAAAATTGTTGTTTATACAAATCGCCGCAGAGAAGCCCTTTTTCAAGGCTTGTTCTGCGGCGGTCTTTCTTGCTATTGGCAGATGTTTCCCGCCAAACTTAAGGGATTTTAGCTGTTGGAAGCATTCTCCTCAGCAATAGCATCGTTGGACTTCTGAATCATGTTCTTCATCATAGTGTCCAAGTCTTGGCTGCCAGTACCGTACATCTCGCCCTCGGAAACCCACAGATTTTCGATGGTAGAACCAGCAGGACCAACAACCTTCTCAGGCAAGATGGTCATATCAGAGAACCATGCATCCTTAAACATCTCAGCAGTGATGTCATCGGTCTCCTTGTAGGTGGGAACCAACTTGTCGTTGATATAAGCGTCAATCTCGGTGTCGCTCAGGTCGATACGAGCAGGAATACGGCCATAACCCAGAGAGTACTGATTCTCTGCAATGCACTTCAAAGCCTCAAAAGCAGCCTCTTTGTTCTGGCTGGTGGTGGGGATTGCATAGCAACCGATTACAGACAGAGTGGAAGCATCCTGTCCTTCTGGATGGGGCAGAGGTGCAATACCTGCCTGCCAGTCACGGGGATATTTCTCGGTGTTGGTCAGCATGGAAGCAACCCAGCTACCTACAACACACATACCGTATACAGGCTTGTCGTACTTGCCATCGGTGGAAACACCGGTAGAAACAAAGCCGTTCCATACATGCAAGCCCGAGCGATAATCGGTGATGTTGGGCTGAATCTTCAGGTCGTTGCCCAAGCTGTAATACCATTCAGCACTCTCACGGAACAGAGGGTCATCGTAGTTGATGGTGCCATCCTCTTTGTAGTGCTTTGCACCGCTTTGGATAGCATACATGTAGTCATAGGAACCGTAGTCCAGCATCAAGCTGCCGTATACTTGCTCGTCTACATTGGTCAGCTTCTTTGCAGTTTCAATGTACTCATCCCAAGTCCAATCGCCAGAGGGATAAGGAACACCAGCTTTATCAAATACAGCCTTGTTGTAGAATACACACCAGATATCGTTGAAAGCGGGCAAACCATAGGTTTTGCCGTCTGCCATTACAGGCAAGCTGCTTCCAAATACGCTCTCCATGTCGTAACCTGCGTTTGCTGCCAGCTCATCTACAGGCTCCAAAACGCCAGCTGCATAGAAGGGGCTCAGGTCGGAGTTGGTTTTGTAAATCAGGTCGATGGACTCACCAGCCTGCAAGGAAACCAAAGTACGGTCAAGCTCACCAGTCTGGTTGTTGGGGATAATCATGGGCTCGATGATGATACCAGTTTTCTCCTCAACCATCTTGAATAGGTCTACATTCTCAGGACCCACTGCGGCAGTATCGGTACAAGCATACTTCAAAACGGTGCCAGCATAGGGTTTGGTGGGGTCAGCAGGAGTGCTGGAACTTTGAGAACCAGAGGTGCTGCCACTGGTGCTGTTGCTATTGCTGGAAGCTCCTCCACCGCAGCCTACCAGAACACTTGCAGCCATCAAGCCTGCCATACTAAGTGCGGTTGCTTTTTTTGCAAATTTCATGGGATTCTCCTCCTAAAAATATTTTCAAAGCCGCTTTACTGGGCGGCTGTTTGTTGCAACTTTATTATACCGCTGGACAGCGTACACAAACCATAGGCGCATTTTACTCTTTATGGTTCATTTTTGACCAAAAAAGGAATATTGCCCAATAACCTTATAGGTTTTTTGTGCAATATTCCTTTTCTTTGTGTTGTTTTTAAAAATTGGACGACATTTATATGAATATTCTTTGACCAAAAAGAGAAATCTTTCTCTTTTGGCTATTTTAAGGGGGCATATTTTCCCCTATGAAATGGTTGGATTTTGTGGAAATACCATTTTGATACAGGTACCCCATCCTTCTTTGCTATAAACAGCAAAGGTAGCTTCAGTGCCCAAGTGCATTTTCATTCTCTGCACAATGTTCCAAAGACCAATGCCTGTGCTCCGCCTTCGTTTTTGGGGGTCGGGGGGAGGTTGATTGGCGGATTGCAACCGTTGGCGCAACTGCTCTAGCTGTTCTTTCCCCATTCCCTTGCCATTGTCTGTAATCCAAACCATCAGACAATTTTTCCGCATATGGGCCTTTATCCGAATGGTCATGGGGCGTTCTAGTCCGTCCATAGCATACAAAATGCTATTTTCCACCACTGGTTGCAGGCTAAGTTTCAAAATCATACTGCTATCTAGCAATTCTTCCGAAACTTTTTTTACATACTGGATTTGATTGGGGCATCGGGTTTGTTGGATATTCATATAGGCTTGGAGATGACTTAGCTCCTGCCGTAAGGGAACAGTCATACCACCGCTGATGGAAAGACGATAGAGCTTACCCAAAGAGGCAGCCATTCGGCCGATATCTGGCCGCCCAGCCTCTCCGGCTTTCCATACAATAGTTTCCAAAGTGTTGTAGAGGAAATGGGGATTGATTTGTGTCATCAACACCTGCATTTCTAATTCCTTTTCTTTCCGTTCCAACTCCAAGCGAGCATCAAAGTTTCGGTTGAGGCTCTCTAGCATATGATTGTAAGTTTCCATCATATCCGAAATTTGTTGCCCACCACTGGGGGACACATAGGCATTCCAATCCCCTTTGTCCACCTGCTGCATTGCTTTTGCCACCTTAGACAAAGGAGCAGTAAAGCGATAATACAACCGAGCAATAGACCAGATACCTGCTGCCACACCAATTGCCAACACCCAAAGCACTTTGGTATATAACACCTGCATTTGGGTTAAAATGACACTGCGAGGAGCAACCAGAACAGTTGTCCATCCGTTGAGCGTGGATTTCCAGCGATAAAATGTGTGGGCTGTATCTCCAAAGGCAATCATGCTTTCGTCGGTATCCATGTTTACCCATTGTTCCACATACTCTGGAGGCTGCCCACTTGCCACAGCAAATTCCTGTGTGGAGGATAACAGGTTATTATTTTCGTCCAGCAGATACACTTCTACCTGTGCTTCTGCGGCAATGTCTGCATAGAGGTCGTAGAGCTTTTTTTCTTGGATGGCAAAAATGTGTACATAGGGATACTGCATTTTTGCAGATTGATAAATCCTTCGGCTGCCTACCACTACTCTATCTTTTCGAATTTCCCAGTATGGGTTGCTTTGAAACTGGTTGTCCTGCAAGGGGTACCAGCAAAATTTTCCCAATTTTTCTGGCTCATTTACCCCTAGTTCCTCCAGTACCTGTCGTACAATGGTTTCATCCTGCGATGGGTCTAGCAAATTAAATATTTGTCCATTGCCTGTGTGGTAAATTACACTGATTTGAGGGTTGTCCTGCAAAAGATTATACCCGGCAAAGAGATTATTTTTGATATACCGCATGGCCAACAACTTTTGGCTGCGCTGCTTGTACACTGTATCCACCTTTTCTTGCATACGTGGGTCAGTAGCAAAGGCATCAGAGGCACTATATACCCCCTGCACATAGTCATCAATCCGCCCACTGATAATGCGGGTATTATTTTTTTGGGTGGAGTCCCAGTTTTTTTTCATTACATTGCTGGATTGTGCAAATAAAAGGCTGATAACCAACCCCAGCGGAACCAACACTGCCACCATTGCAGCAATCATCTGCCACAGCAACCCTTTTTCTCTCCGCAGCTTGTGTTTCATTGCAGCCCTCTCAGCAACCCTGTTCTGTATTCGCTGGGGCTTTCGTTGTGGTATTTTCTAAATACTTTAATAAAGTTTGACACATCTGCATAACCACACTGGGCAGCAATCTCATAAATTTTAGGGTGGTCTATATGACTGAGCAGCTCGGCGGCGTGTTCCATTCGCCGGCGGGTAATATAATCACTAAAATTACAGTTTAGTTCATTTTTAAATACCTTTGAAATATAGGCAGGGCTTTTGTGTACTTTTCCGGCTACATATTCCAAAGACATCAAATTGTTGTCGAAATCCCTATCCACAATTTGCCGCACCTGATAGGCCACACTGCTGCTTTTTCGGTTGGAGCTACGTTGTTTTTCTAGTTCTTGTTGCAAACAATCCAAAACATTTGTCATAAAGATACATTTTGCATCCAAACTGTGACAACTATAAATATCACTGTAAGCAATAGCAGAACGGTGCAAAACTTTTTCTGCACGCACATTGTATTGCAATGCCCAACGGGATAACTCAAACAAGCAGGACAAACACAACTGGTCAATATACCTGTACTCTTTCAAGGGATGTTGATGAAACAGCGAAAATACCCGCTGTAACTCGTCGGTTATTTGCTGATTTTGCTGATTTAATAGGGCTTGTTCTATCTGCTCGGTTCGGAAATATGCCTCCCTTTGGGGAATCTCCTCTTCAAGCTGACTATATCGAAAAATGCTTTCACTGCCACAAAATACATTCTGTTGGGCACAGCATTTTGCTTGTTCATAGGCTTGGGGCAACATCTGCATTTCGGTGCAAAGTTCACTGATACCTGCCGAAACCGAGACTCCCATCTGACTGCGAACCTGCTGTTGTACCGTTTTTATCCATGCAAAAAGTTCCTTATAGTCTAAATCGCTATCTACATCCGTTCCATAAATGCCTGTGACAGCATCTTCACTACTAACAAAAAATTGTACAGCACCTTGTTGGGAAGCCAACTGTGCAAGTTGATTTTTTGTGTGTATCAAAGTGTTGGGGTCATTGTCTTTTTGGTCTAAATTTAACACAATTACTGCACTGTTTTCCAAAAACACATTGTATTCTTCTGCTTTATCTACAAACATTTCTGTTTCAGCAGTAGTGGCACGACCTCGAAGGAGTTTGTCTAGCCATGCAAAAAACAACAACTGGTCTTTTTTGTTCTGCTGTTTTCTGGTTTGCTGTTCTTTGTCCATAACAGTCTTCATGCGACGGAACACTTCTTCAAATTCATCCAAATCTGTAGGTTTTAGCAGATATTCTGTCACTTTATTTTTGATGGACATATTCAAGTATTCAAAATCGCTGTAACCAGACAAAATGACAATTTTTATTTCAGGGTGGTTTTTGTTCAGCCATTGCATCAATTCCAACCCATCCATTTTTGGCATTCGCACATCCGACAAAACCACATCTGGTGGGTTTCTTTCAATTTCTTGTACCGCCTCTTGACCATTGGCACACAAAGCAGTTACCTCAAAGCCCCACTCTGACCATGGAACACTTTTTGCCATGCCTTGGCGGATGGATTCTTCATCATCTACAATCATCAGCCTGTACAATACGCTACCTCCTTTGTGTTGTCATTTGTTTTTTATTATACCACGAAGTATAAGAAAAGCCATATCCCTGTTTATAGGGTTGCCCTTTGCTAAAAAGAACAAAAAGGAGCACCTGTAACAGGTGCTCCTTTGGGTGATGTTATGGATAGAATTAGCTATATTTCTTTACAATAGCCATCATTTCATCCCATGCCTTTTCCATGTCGCTTACCAGCTTAAACTGGGTACGGCAACGGTCTAGGTTATGGCCCTCACGATGTACGCGGAAGTAGTGGTCACCTTCCAGATAATCGGTCAAGAAACGGATACCACACTCCAAGGTCATCAAACGAGCACCCCAAGGCAGAGTTTCTTTCTCCAAATCGGTGAGAGCACTGCCAGCAGCAGCCAAAAATCCTTTGGTGTAGGTTTCAAACAAAGGCAGGCTGAAGTTTACCTTGCTGAGGTCTTTTTCATCCTCGGCACAGTCATTTGCACCAAAACGGATGGAATCGCCGTAGTCATTGGCAGCCAAACCAGGCATAACAGTGTCCAAATCGATAACACAAATACCGGTGCGGGTGGTCTTGTCCATCAGGATGTTGTTCAGCTTGGTGTCGTTGTGGGTAACACGTAGGGGCAGCTTGCCCTGTGCCAACAGGTCTACCATTATGCTGCAATCAGCCTTGCGAGCTTTTACAAACTCAATTTCTGCCTGCACGTCCTTTGCACGGCCACAAGCATCTGCCTCCAGTGCCTTTTCAAAGTTGGCATAGCGGTTTGCAGTGTCGTGGAAACGGGCAATGGTTTCGTGCAAAGTTGCGGCAGGATAGTCTGCCAGCAACTGCTGGAACTGACCGAAAGCATAAGCACTTGCATAGAAGTCCTCAGGGCTTTCTACCTTTTGTAGACAAACAGTGCCCTCTACAAAGGTATATACACGCCATGCACCACCGTTGCTATCTGCATAGAAGTTTTTGCCTTCTTTGGTAGCAACTACGTTCATGGTTTCACGGCTGGTATCGCCGCCCTTTTCTTCAATCTTTTTGCGCAAAAAGCTGGTAACACCAGAGATATTCTCCATCAGACCTGCGGGGTCTTTGAAGGTGTTAGTGTTGATGCGCTGCAAAATAAAGCGAACACAATCGCCCTCAGCAGTTTGGGTATATACACAGAAGGTATCGTTGATATGTCCGGCACCATAGCGAACAGCACCTACAACAGTGCCGCCCCATTCCCATGCAGACAGTGCCTCTTGCAGCAATTCTTCAGCAGGTTTCAAGCTCATTTCCTTATACCTCCCACAGTTTCTTGGGATACAAACCGCTTTCGATTTTTGCTGCAATGGCTGCAACAACATCAGGCTTGTCCTCTTTGTAGGTTACTCCATACCACTTGTCGTGGCTTTGCAGAACCTGTACAGTTGCCTTGTTTTCTGCAATCAGTTGGCTTACAACCAAAGGCAGGAAGTACTCACATTTCAAGGGGTTGGTGGGCAAAGAAGCCTCTAGGAAAGCAGCAAAACGGTTTTGCATTTCGGGCACAATGCTTGGTCCAAAGCCCCACAGGTTCATGGAAACCAAGGTGTCGCCGGGCAGGTCAGTCCAAGTTTTGCCGTCGTCCTCTGTGAAGTGAATTCCACCCTCATAGGTAGCAATTTTGGTGCGCTCGGTAACATCAGCCAAAGTGTGGTCAGGATTCTCTACACAAACGCCACGAGCAACATGGCCATTTTCGGTAACAGTGTTCTTCAGCAGGTAACCTACCATTGCATAGCGGTACTTGTCATCATCCTCATGGGTGGACAGGTAGTCATAGATTACCTTGAAGGCCTCAGGGCCATAGTAGTCATCAGCGTTGATAACAGCAAAGGGAGCATCAATTACATCCCGTGCAGCCAATACTGCATGGCTGGTACCCCAAGGCTTCTCACGGCCTTCGGGAACAGTGAAACCTGCGGGCAGGTCGTCCAACTGCTGGTAGGCATAGCGAACCTCCATCACTTTGGACATACGGTCGCCAATGGCTGCCTTAAAAGCGTCCTCAATCTCGTGCTTGATGATGAAAACAACAGTTTCAAAACCTGCACGACGAGCATCGAAAATGGAATAGTCAATAATAACTTCTCCGTTAGGGCCAACGGGGTCAATTTGCTTTAATCCACCGTAGCGGCTGCCCATACCAGCTGCCAAAACAACCAAAATTGGCTTTTTCATGATATTGTTACCTCCAATAAATCGGGGCTTTATGCCCATCTGCAAAGTGTTGGCAGGGGGCTTCTCTTGCTCCCCTGCGGATTACTCTCATTGTAGCGTATTTGCCAAGGATTTTCCAATAGAAAAAGTTGCTTTTCATTTGCACAATCGTCCAAATATTGCAATTTTTACTACGAAAGTTTTTGTTTTTCTCTATGAATCGTGTATTTTGTACAATGAAGTTGTGGATTTTTTTACAAAATACAAATTATTGCAACTGCCCTTTCCATGCCATGGTTGCTGCCAGTGCTGCCAAAGGTGCAGTTTCACACCGAAGAATACGAGGGCCTAAACCAATAACCTTAGCCCCTGCCTGTTGAGCTTGTTCTGCCTCCTCTGTGCTGAATCCACCCTCCGAGCCTGTAACAATGGCAATGGTATTTGCATTAGACACATAAGAAGAAAGGGGCTGTCCTCCACACTCATAGCAGAACAGAGAAACATCAAACTGCTGTAACTGTCGCAACATATCCTTGTAAGAAAGGGGCATTTCCACCACTGGAACCATACCCCTGCCGCTTTGTTTGGCAGCTTCCAAAGCAATGCGCTGGTACCGCTGGTTTTTTTCTTCCTCTTTTTTGGGCTGTACTACACAAAACTTACTGAAAAAGGGAACAATGCGCACTGCTCCCAGTTCTACCCCTTTTTGGATAATCCATTCCAGTTTGTCCTGTTTGGGATAGCCTACATATAGTGTCACTTGGCATTGAGGCTCGGACTGGTTGGGACTGCTGGAAAGCAACTCTAGCTGCACAGTATCCTTTTGGATGTCTGTAATCTGTGCAAGATAGTCTGTGCCTTGTCCATCACATAATATGATTTCTTGTCCGCATTTTCCTCGCATAACCTTACTAAGATGATAGGCTTCCTGTCCTCTTAGAATGGCATGGGTTTCTTCTATTTCCCGGGTAAAATAGCGATGGGGCATTAGCAATCCCCCTTTTTGGAGCAAACCAGTGCAACCCAGCCATTTTTTTCGTGTATTTTATCCACCGAAAGACCAGCAGCCTCCACAGCCTCTATTACCTCATCTTTTCGGGTATCAATAATTCCACTAGCAATAAAGGTAGCCCCCTTTGCCAACAGAGGAGGCACATGGGGAACCAAACTGATAATGGCAGCTGCCACAATATTGGCTGTAATAATGTTATAGGTTCCGGTGGCTTTGTCAGACAAATCCCCCACCAGTACCTTCAATTTGCCTTCTACCCCATTCAGTTGGGCGTTTTCTCCTGCTGTGCGTACACACATGGGGTCAATATCCACACCTTCGGCGGACTCTGCCCCCAACAGTAAGGCAGCAATGGCAAGAATACCGCTACCGGTGCCAATGTCTAGCATTCTTTCTCCGCCTTGTACCAGTTGGTCAAGCTCTGCAAGGCAAAGACTGGTGGTTTCGTGGGTTCCGGTGCCGAATGCCATACCGGGGTCCAGTCGAATCACCGTGCGATTGCCAGTGTATTCCTCCCAACTGGGGCAGATGGCAAGACGGTTTCCAATTTCCATGGCATGGTAGTATTTTTTCCAAGCGGTTTCCCATTCCTCTTGTTCTACCCCTGCCAAAGAGAGGGAATAGGTCACTCCTGCGGCAATCAAACGGCTATTCAGTAATTCTACAATCTCGGCAGGGTTTTCCTCAGGGGCAAGATATAGGTGCACAATCACCGTATTGCGGTCTTTGTCTAATAAGTCTTGTTCAATTAAATCCACATGGGCAATTTCTTGTACCTGTTGTTCTAAATCGGCGTAGTCTTCAATATAAATTCCACCACCGGAAATGCCAGTGGCAATGGCTTCTACTGTATCGGCATAAATGCGAGGGGCAGAAATTTTCAGGTCAGTCCATTCCATTGTATACAAAACTCCATTTCTTTGTTGTATTGGGGTGTTTTTTCTATTTCTTTCGGCAGTATTTGGCCTTTTTTCATTATACCCAAAACTATCCCTTGCCGCAATGGAATTTGCCGCCCTTGCCATTTTTTTCAAAGAAGTTTACAATAAACATCAGTTTATAGATTGATAGGGGGATTAAGGGAAATGAACTTGCATTTGATAGAACAGCAAGCAGCACAAGCCACCAGTGAACTGGTAGAGCAAGCAGGGCTTGCAGCAGGAAGTATTTTTGTGGTAGGTTGTTCCTCTAGTGAAGTGATTGGGGAACAGATTGGTCAATGCTCCAGCATAGAGGCTGCACAAGCAGTATACAATGGTATTATCTCTGTGTTGCAGCCAAAGGGCATTTATTTGGCTGCTCAATGCTGCGAACATCTAAACCGAGCCATTGTTTTGCCTATGGCAGCGGTAAAACCTTGGCAACAGCCAGTTTGTGTAATGCCCCAGCCCAAAGCAGGGGGCAGCTTTGCCACCATTGTATGGCAACAATTAGAACAAGCTGTGGTATTGGAGCAGGTGCAAGCAGATGCTGGGTTAGACATTGGCGGTACACTGATTGGAATGCACCTAAAAGCTGTGGCGGTTCCTGTTCGGTTGCAAACAAAGCAGATAGGGCAAGCCTTGCTGATTGCAGCTCGCACCAGACCAAAGTATATTGGTGGGCCCCGTGCTGTATACCCTGATATTCCAATGTAAAGGAGGGCTACTCCATGACAACAGAACAACTGCAAAAGCAACTTGTTTCTATTCGTGAAAAAATACAGCAAGCATTGGAACAAGCTGGACGGAAAGGAGAAACCGTTCAGTTATGTGCAGCCAGCAAAACCCAAACTGCCCAAACAGTAGAACAGGCAGCCGAGCTGGATATTGACCTGTTCGGAGAAAACCGGATGCAAGAGTTGGTGGAAAAATATGCTGTTGGTGCTTATGGAAGCCACCCTGTCCATATGATTGGGCACCTGCAAACCAACAAGGTACGTCAGGTGGTGGGCAAAGCGGCTATTATTCAATCAGTGGACTCCACACGGCTGTTGGAAACCATTGCACAAGAGGCATCTAAACAAAATTTGGTGCAAAAAATCCTATTGGAAATCAACATTGGAGGAGAGCAAAGCAAAAGTGGCATTGCTCCAGAACAACTGCCCTTCCTATTGGAACAAGCAGAAAACTGCAACCATGTGCAGGTGTTGGGGTTGATGGCAATTCCCCCAAAGTGCCAAGAAGAAAAACAAGTAAGGCAATACTTTTCCCAGATGTACCAGCTGTTTTGTCAAGCCAGAGACCACTATTGCACCAAAAGTAAAATGGAGATTCTTTCCATGGGCATGAGTGGAGATTTTCCCCTTGCCATTTTAGAAGGGAGTACCATGGTTCGTGTGGGTACAGCCCTTTTTGGTCAACGACAATATCCCTGATGGATAAATTCATACAACATAGAAAAAAGGCCTGCCCTATGTTTCTTTGGGCAGGTCTTTTGTATAGGGGGAATGGGATGAAAAACACCCCAGACACTTTTATTTTAACTCTTTTTTCATTTAAAAATCAACATCAAAAGTGCATAATTATAAAACAAAACTCTATGCGTTTTGTCAATAGACTTTTGTATTGCAGGGGGATATAATATAGACACAAGGAAGGGAACAGAAAACAACAAGTTCTCAAAGGCAATGGCCTTTAGAACAATAAGGGGTTTGGTTCTCAACCGCCTGAAAGGGAGACTTAAAACGCCGACCGAACAGGTAACATAAAGAAATGAGGTGTGGCCCATGGCATTTGAAGAACCCGTTCATTTGTCGCAGGCCAGCCGGTAAGTTTTAGAACACGCACTTGAATCTAACTGGATTTCAGTGAAAGAAGATATTTCAATGATTGCGAATGTTCAAGCCGGCTGACCTGCAAACAAAGGAACATTGTAGCGTTTTAGCTACAAGAATTTGCAGGCATTTCGGTTTTGATAAAATAGATATATTTTCCCCCTTGTGGAGATATGGATATAATTTCAAACCAATGCTTTCCACAGCTTGTTTTTGCAAGCTGAATCTAAAGAAAGATGAGAAAGTGAAATGACGCCAATCTGGTAGTGTAAGCCCTTGCGGGGGCAATGAGTTGTGGTGTCGCTCAGAATTTTCCGCCTGTATGCAGGGCTGCTGAGTAAAGTGGTTCTGTTTTCGAGATGGCAAGTCAAAGGGATTTTCCCAATACGATAGGTCACACAGGCGAAGAGATGTGTAAAGAAACATCTGTAAGATGAGCAAACCTCGGCGATGAGGAAACGATAGAATTTCAGGAATTTGGGTTGGAAAGTGAGTCCAATGAAACAGTAATTTATCCGCTAATCCGTCGTTTGATGATTTTTCCAGAAAGGGAACCCGCCGATGTACTGAGTAGTTTTTTCCAACAAAATACAACTGAATAACGAAATCCAGCCTCGGCTTAATTGTCGGGGCTGTTTTTTTGCCTACTATTGACGCACCAGTGCCACTAGGATTATGATAAAGAAAAACCCCCGAAAGGAAGGAGTTTTCCCCATGAGTGTAATGTACGAACGAATTGAAGCACTGTGCTACCACAATGCCACTACTATTACTGCTATGTGCAAAGAATTGGGAATTTCCCGTAGTGTACTTTCGGAGCTGCGCAGCGGTCGCACAAAAGAACTCTCTGTGCACAATCTGCGCAAAATTGCTGATTATTTCGAGATTCCCATAGATGCTCTTTCCCATTTTCCTCCCCAAAATCTTTTGGCAGTTGAACAGCCCACAGAGGACGAATATTTTGCACAGTTATATGCAGCCGCAAAGGAGTTGAACGAGGAAAATCGCCAGCGACTAATAGAATTGGCACATATTTTTTACTTGGCACAGCAGGCTACACCTTAAGCCTGCTGTGTTTTTGCGCCGTAAACTGACATTATTTTTTACTTTCTTTTACAAGTTTACGTAAATAGGCAAAGGTTTTTTCTTCTCCTTGTTGTTGTAACATTTGCAATAGCTGTTCCAATAATTCTTGTGTTTTTGGATGAATCAAGTAATGAGATTTGTTTTTTTGGTAATATTCCCATGGGGCAGCATTGGTATACTGGTCTTTTAAATAGGTTTTGCTAGCAGCAACACGGTCGCAAATCATCTCGGCCAAATATGGGATTGGCATTTCCACACCGGACAATTTACCTTGGTTTTCTTTGCTATAGTCTAACCAATATTCCATATGATGTTTATTTCTGCCCTTATGGTGAAGCCATGCACCACTATACCCTTTTTCTTTTCTTTCTCCTTCGTTTGGGCTACAATTACCCTGATAATATTTCATTCCCGCATAAAACTCTACCGGAGCATATTTAGAAAGGTCATGGAGTAACCCCTGTTTATACAAACCTACTCGAAAGCAGTGTTTCATTACCAACCATTTGTGGTGGTTAATTGTAGATAGATGTCCCCAAAAATTCATGGCAATCTCCCAACAAAATATTTTTTCTTTATTGTAGCAGTTTTTCAAAAAAAGCAAAGCATTTCTTACAAAATACAATGGGGCTGTTTTCTTTTTCAGTTTATGCTATACTGATACATATAATCAATAGCATGGAGGTGCATTGTGGTTCAGCAACAACTTTCCTTTGAATATTATACCCAACAAGGGCAAGGGGTACTGATTCGGTGCTATGGGGACTCTCCCTGTGTCACCTTGCCTTCTCATATCAATGGTGTTCCCTTAACGGAAATCTGCCAGTATTGTTTTTCTGAAAAAGCACCTTCCCGCTTAGGCAAAGTGGAAATTTTGCGTTGGGGGCAGGATTTTTCCCATGCCATTTGTGGCAACTTTGTAGAAAAGGCGGAATTTTCTGGTGGGCTAAAAAAAATTGGCTCCTTAGCCTTTTATAACTGTCGGAATTTGGAGGCTTTGTCTTTGCCATCTTCTTTGGAAGTGGTGGAGGGGGACGCTTTTATGAACTGTCATGCATTGGAGAAAATTGATTTTGATTGTCCCCATACTGCTATTTCTCCCCTACGTCAAGTTGGCTCTTTAATCCAACACAATTTTGTGGCAAAATTTGCAGATGGAATGTCTTTTTTATTTCCAGAATACTACGAAGAATTGGAAGAAAACACACCTGCCCACATTTTTAATCGTCAAGTAGTTGGAGTTGGCTACCGATACCGACGATGTTTTCAGGGGGATGTCTTAGATGTGGAGGAATACGACCGAAGCCTAGCACTTGCCTCTAGGGAGGAGGCAATTCCCCCTTTGTGTCGGTTGGCATTGTTTCGTTTGATGGCACCTTGTCCATCAAAAAATCCTGAACTCTATAAAAATTACCTTGCCCAAAATTTACAAACCGCTTTGGAAGAATGTGTAAAAAGGCAAGAGTATGAAGGGTTGGAATTTTTGGTAAAAGAATTTTGTCCTTCCTCTCAGATTCTTTTTGCTGTGCGTACCCTTGCACAAAAAAAGGGAGATGCAAAGGCTTCCACCCTATTGACCTCAACTGCTTTTTCTCCCATAAAAAAAGACTATGATTTTTAGTAATGATTGTCCTAGATAGGAGGCTTATATGCTGGAAACACAACAGCAATGGCAACTGCGCATTTGTCAAGAAATTTGGCAGGAAATCCGCAGCCGGCTCTATCTTTCTTTGCGCTATTTAGGGGGATGTTTGTCGGCTCTTTCTCCTTTGGAGCAACCATCTTTTTCTGGTGTAGGCACTGATGGAATCCACCTTCTGTTTAGTTGTGACCATACTATACGGCTGTTTTCTTCCAATCCCACCCTTTTGGCACGGGAATACCTGCATTTGGTGCTTCATGGAATGTTACGGCATTTATTCCAGACTGATGGCAAAGAACCTCGGTTGTGGGGGCTTTGTTGCGATATTGCTGTAGAAAAAATTTTAGACGATTTAGACATTGCCCTACTACGCCGCCCCCTAACATGGACTCGCACAAAGACCTATTCCCTTTTAAAAGAGCATTGTTCCGTATTATCTTCTGGTGCCATTTACCGGTTTTATATAGAGTACCCCCTATCCCCCTCCCAGTTGGAACAACTGGAACAGGAATTCCGCACAGACGACCACTCTCTATGGCCTTGGGAGCAACAAAATAACCCTGCAATCATGCAGTTGTCCGCAGAGTGGAGCAAACGAGCAAAATCTGTGCAGACAGATTTATCCAGTTTTTCCAAAAAGGAGGCTGGCGATTCCTCCGACCTCTCTCAGCAACTGGTGGATGCTTACACTCCCCGCCGCAGCTATCGAGATTTTCTTCGGCGGTTTTGCATTTTACGGGAGGAAATTCGCCCTGACCCAGATTCTTTTGACTTAGCATACTATACCTTTGGGTTGTCCCATTATGGCAATCTTCCCTTGGTGGAACCTACCGAAAGCAAGGAGTCTTTCAAGGTTTACGAACTTGCCATTGCCATTGACACATCTATGTCCTGTTCAGGGGAGTTGGTTCGGCAATTTTTGCAGGAAACCTTTTCCATTTTGAAGGAAACAGATAGTTTTTTTCACAAGGTACATCTACGGATTTTGCAAGCAGACAACCAAATTCAGCAAGACCACAAAATTACCTGTCAAGAGGATTTGCAAGAATATTTAGAGCATCTTACCCTAAAAGGTGGCGGTGGTACAGATTTTCGTCCTGTATTCACCTATCTGGATTATTTATGCTCTCGTCATGCCTTTCATCATTTGACTGGGATTTTATATTTTACCGATGGAAAAGGAACCTATCCAAAGCAAAAGCCTCCTTGGAAAACTGCCTTTTTGTTTTTGGATGGCCAATATGATGACAGTCAGCTTCCACCTTGGGCAATGAAACAAGTTCTCTACCCAGAACAGTGGCGGGCTGCTGCCCTATCTACCTCCTTCCATGAACATTCTTCTATTTCAGATACTTTATAGTAACCAACCGAAAGGACTTGTTTATGAATATCCAACAAGCAAAAGAACAAATTAAGTCTACATTGTCCGCCTATCTTGCCAAAGATGAGTTTGGCAACTATCAGCTTCCTGTATTACAGCAACGACCCATCTTGTTGATGGGCCCTCCCGGTGTGGGTAAAACACAAATTATGCGCCAAATTGCCCAAGAGTGTGGTGTAGGACTTGTGGCGTATACCATCACCCACCATACCCGACAAAGTGCTGTTGGTCTCCCCATGATTTCACAAAAAAATTATCAGGGCAAAGAATACACTGTTACAGAGTACACCATGAGCGAGATTATTGGCTCTGTATACGAAACCATGGAGCAGACCGGGCTAAAAGAGGGTATTTTGTTTTTGGACGAGATTAACTGTGTTTCCGAAACATTAGCACCTACCATGTTGCAATTCTTACAATGCAAAACCTTTGGCAACCAGAGTGTACCCAGTGGTTGGCTAATTGTTGCAGCCGGCAATCCCCCAGAGTATAACAAATCTGTACGGGAGTTTGATGTAGTTACACTAGACCGTTTGCGCCGCATGGACATTCAGCCAGATTTAACTGTTTGGAAACAATATGCCCACACTGCCAAAATACACCCTGCCATTCTCACCTATTTGGAACTACACCCAGAATATTTTTACCGAGTAACACAGGATGTAGATGGCATTCAGTTTGTAACTGCTCGTGGCTGGGAAGACCTTTCTGCTCTCCTTGTGACCTATGAACAACTTGGCATGGATGTGGAAGAATCCATCATTGGGCAATATTTGCAACACCCAGAAATTGCACAAGATTTTGCTGCTTATTTGTCTTTGTATCGCAAATATGGGGATGATTATGGTATACAGCAGATTTTGCAGGGCAATCCCTCTCCCTCTGCTTATGCACGAGCACAGGCAGCTTCCTTTGATGAACGGCTCAGTTTGGTAGGGCTTTTGCTGGCAGGTTTGGAAACACAATTTTCTGCGGCAATGGAGGCAGATGCCCTTGCAGATGACTGCTTTGCTGTTATTAAGGAATTTAAAGAGGCTTGTCAGGAGCCACAAGCAGATTTTTCTCTGTTGATGGAAGCTCTGTGCCAACAGCACAAAGACCATACCGCACAGCAAAAAAAGGCGCAACTTCTCACCCGTTCGCAGGAGCAACGTGCCCTTCGCTGCCAAAATGTCTTGGAAGAATTTTGTAGATTGCTAGCTGCGGAACCTCTTGAAACCAGCGAGCAAGCACTGAAACTATTGCGAAATACCTTTGCACCCATCAAAGAAAACCGATTGCAACAGGCAGAAACTGCCAGCCATAGCTTGGAAGCTGCCTTTGACTTTTTGGAAAATGCCTTTTCCGCTGGGCAAGAACTGTTGGTATTTGTCACAGAGTTGGGCATGGGACAGGACAGTGCTGCATTTTTGGCACAAAATCCCTGCCAACGCTATGGCACCTATTCGGAAAGTTTGTTGCTAAATGGTCGCACAGCTCGCATTTTGCAAGAAATTGCCGCAGACAAAGCACGAGGATAACTAAAAATTATAGGGTATTTTTTAAATCTATTTTTGTTTCCAATTCCAACAATTTGCTATAAATTTTATCTAGTTTTGCAAGAATATTTTCATCGCCCTCTGATGGAGTAGAACTTAATCCTTGTGTTGGCTCACTTTGGGATTGACTGAGTTTGTTGCATTGATTAGATTGTCTTTTGTAGCTTGTCAAACTACTTGGAATCATTTTAAAAATTCTTTTTCCAATGACATAGCTGCTGAGATTATTGGGTGTGTTTGTATTTACGAGATAGCTGCTCCATGTGCGCAAGGCTTTGGATGCCATACCAACCTCCAATTTATTTGTACTTTGTAAGATAATTTGTAGGGTTATAGGGTCTTTAATGGAAATTTCCACAATTTCCTTTGGGTTTGCGGCAATTCTGGATTTTGCATTGTAGTGGTCTACAGCATCATCTATCAGTTGTGTTAGTGTAGTAAATTGGGGGCTGTTGGCTTTGGCAAATTGGACTAAAAAAGAGTAATAATACATAATTGGTTCCTCCTAGATTCTTATTGCGTTTTCAATAGGTTTTCATTATTATAACAACCCTTCATTATTTTTTCAATACATTTTCAAAAAATTTTCATTTAAGCGCAATAACATAAAAATGCTGCCCACAGGCAAAACCTATGGGCAGCATTTTTGCATTATATAACTTTTTTAAACTGCAATCTTACTTGCGAGGGAAACGGATTGCAGCTTGTGCAGCGGCCAAGCGAGCAATTGGTACACGGTAAGGCGAACAAGATACATAGTCCAGACCAACCTTTTGGAAGAACTCCACGCTGCTGGGGTCGCCGCCATGTTCACCACAAACACCCAGACCAATTTCGGGTTTTGCTTCCCGTCCAAGGCGAGCAGTCATAGCAACCAGCTTACCTACACCGTTACGGTCAAGGTGAGCAAAGGGGTCGCTTTCATAAATCTTATTCTTATAGTAGTAGCTTAGGAACTTACCAGTATCATCACGGCTAAAGCCAAATGTCAACTGGGTCAGGTCGTTGGTACCAAAGCTGAAGAAATCGGCCTCGGGGGCAATTTCGTCGGCTGTCAGGGCAGCACGAGGAATTTCAATCATAGTACCTACCTGATAGTGCATTTCCATACCTGCATCTGCCAGCAGCTTATCAGCAGTACGGACAACAATATCTTTTACAAACTTCAACTCATGAACATCGCCTACCAGAGGAATCATAATGTGGGGTTCAATCTTCATTCCGGTTTCTCTGGTAACATTGATAGCCGCATTGATAACAGCTTTTGTTTGCATTTCGGCAATTTCGGGGTAAGAAACTGCCAAGCGGCAACCACGATGGCCCATCATGGGGTTAATTTCCTTCAAGCTGCGGATAACATTTTTCAGTTGTACAGCGTCAACTTCCAGTTCCTTTGCCAAATCGGCAACTTCCTCATCCTTTGTGGGCAGGAACTCATGTAGGGGTGGGTCAAGGTAACGGATAGTCATAGGACGCTCGCCCATTACCTTATACATTGCCTCAAAATCTCCCTGTTGATAGGGAAGAATCTTTGCCAGAGCCTTTTCACGACCCTCTTTATCTCGTGCAACAATCATTTCACGAACAGCACGGATACGGTCTGCCTCAAAGAACATATGCTCAGTACGGCACAAACCAATGCCCTGAGCACCGAACTCCACTGCCTGCTGTGCATCGGTGGGGTTGTCGGCGTTGGCAAATACCATCATTTCACGGGCTTCATCTGCCCAGCGCATAAACCGTTGGAAATGCTCCGAGGTTCCTGCCTTTGTTGTGGGGATAGCCTCGCCATAGATTTTACCGGTGGAGCCATCAATGGAAATCCAATCTCCTTGTTTATAGCACTTGCCATCCAAAGTGAAGCAACGGTTGGGGTAATCTACCACAATTTCACCACAACCAGATACACAACAGGTACCCATACCACGAGCAACTACGGCTGCATGACTGGTCATACCACCACGGACGGTAAGAATGCCCTGTGCTACCTGCATGCCCTCAATATCCTCTGGGCTGGTTTCCAAGCGAACCAAAATCACCTTTTTCATTTCGCCGCTTTGCACAGCATTTTGTGCATCCTGTGCAGTAAATACAACCTGACCACAAGCAGCACCCGGAGAAGCTGCCAAACCACGACCAATGGGTGTAGCGGCTTTCAGTGCATCCGGGTCAAACTGGGGATGTAACAAACTATCCAACTGTTTGGGGTCTACACGCAGAACTGCCTCTTTGCGGTCAATCATGCCTTCGTCTACCAAGTCTACGGCAATCTTCAATGCAGCTTCGGCAGTACGCTTACCATTACGGGTTTGCAGCATATACAGCTTGCCATCCTCAATGGTAAATTCCATATCCTGCATATCTTTATAGTGTTGTTCCAACTTGTTTGCAATGTCTACAAACTGATGGTACACTTCGGGCATTTGCTGCTCCAAATGGCTGATGGGAGAAGGAGTGCGGATACCTGCAACCACATCTTCACCTTGAGCATTGATAAGGTACTCACCAAACAAAGCCTTTTCACCAGTGGCAGGGTTACGAGTGAAGGCAACACCAGTACCGGAAGTATCGCCGCCGTTACCAAATACCATAGCCTGTACATTTACAGCAGTACCCCAGTCATAGGGAATTTCGTGCATACGGCGATAAACATCGGCACGAGGATTATCCCAACTGCGGAATACAGCCTTTACTGCCTCTATGAGCTGCTCTTTGGGGTCACTGGGGAAATCCTTGCCCATCTTTTCTTTATACAGTGCTTTAAACTTTGCTACCAGCTCTTTCATATCATCGGCAGAAAGCTCGGTGTCCAGTTTTACGCCTTTTTCTGCCTTCATTTCATCAATAATTTCTTCAAAATCGCTCTTGCTCAGCTCCATTACCACATCACTGAACATCTGAACAAAACGGCGGTAGGAATCGTAGGCAAAACGCTCGTTGTTGGTGCGCTTTGCAAGTCCTACAACAACCTCATCATTTAGACCGAGGTTCAGGATAGTATCCATCATGCCGGGCATGGAAGCACGGGCACCGGAGCGAACGGACACCAGCAAAGGATTTTCCACATTGCCAAACTGCTTGCCGGTAATTTGCTCCATTTTTTCTATATACTCGTAAATATCCGACAGGATTTCGTCATTGATTTTGCGGCCATCATGGTAATATTGGGTACAGGCTTCGGTAGAAATGGTAAAGCCTTGGGGTACAGGCATACCAATATTGGTCATTTCTGCAAGATTCGCACCTTTTCCGCCTAGGATTTCTTTCATATCACGGTTTCCTTCGCTAAACAGATAAAGGTACTTTTTCTTTTCGCTCATAACATTTACCTCCCAAAATGGTATCATCCGCAAGCCTTCAGCCATCAATTTCCTTATGGTCGCTGTTGGTTTGTTTCTGTATTTTCATATTATAGCAGACCCTTTCAAAAAATTCTAGTAATTTTCACTATTTTTTATATAAATTTGAAATAAATTTTATAAAATATGAGAATTTCTCTGTAATTCTCCTTGCAAAGGGCAAAAGTTGCGGTAAACTATACAATAGAGGGTTGTCGCCTGCCGCTTTTGTGGGGGGCGATGTTTTTTGTTTATCTTCCCCCAAAAGGGAGAACCCAACGAATAAGGAGCAAAACCATGGCATTTTTTTCTCAAAAAGACAGCGGCTGTGAGTGGCTGATTTGTGGGCTGGGCAATCCTGAACCACGCTATGACAATACCCGACACAATGCAGGATTTGAAGCATTGGATGCTCTTGGCAAGGAATGGGGCATTTCCATTATAAAATCAAAATTTAAGGGGTTATATGGTACTGGCACTGTGGAGGGCCACAAGGTCATTTTGCTAAAACCAATGACCTATATGAACCTTTCTGGGGAATCTGTGCGAGCAGTGGCAGATTTTTATAAAATTCCGCCTCAAAGGGTGCTGGTTCTTTGCGATGACATTACACAAGCCCCCGGAAAGCTGCGTATTCGCAAACAAGGCTCTGCCGGTGGTCACAATGGGCTAAAAAGCATTATTGCACAGCTTTCCAGCCAAGAATTCCCCCGTATTCGCATTGGTGTGGGAGAAAAGCCCTCTCCCGATGCAGACCTTGCCAACTGGGTATTGGGGCATTTTACCCCTGACGAAGCCCAGGCGGTTGCCAACCGACACAAAGACATTGCACAAGCTGCCTGCATGATAATGGAGGGAGAATTTGAAAAAGCTATGAGCCGCTTTAATGGCTAACCATACAAAACCACATTTTTGCCATTACTTTTGATAAAGGGAGGATTGCCAGATGTTTCGACAGATGCTTGAAAAAACAAACGAATATTCCCGTCTAACGGCTGCCGCCGCTACCAAGGGGGCAGCGGCGTTGTTTGGTCTGCCTGCTCCTGCAAGGGCAATGTTGTATGCTGCCTTTGCCCAACAGCAACAGCGGCCACTGGTGGTGGTAACTGCCGGCGAAGCTGAGGCAACCCGCATGGCAGAGGATTTGACCACATTAGGATGTACTGGGGCGGTGTTTCCTTGTCGAGATTTGGTGCTGCGCCCCATAGAGGGCACCAGCCGAGAAATGGAATACCGCAGATTAAAGGTATTAGGTGACCTTGTAGGCGGCCGGCTGATGGCAGTCTGTCTTTCAGTGGAAAGCCTTTTGCTGTCCACCATGCCCCCAGAGGAATTTTCCCAAAGTACATTGGTGTTAAAACCGGGTAGTCAGATTACACAACAGGATTTGTTGGCGGCTTTGTATCGGGCAGGGTATCAACGCCGCCCCCAAGTAGATGGCCCGGGGCAATTTAGTGTGCGTGGCGGCATTGTAGACCTGTATGCACCTGATATGGCATTGCCTGCCCGTATGGAATTTTGGGGGGATGAAATTGACAGCATCCACTCCTTTGACCTCGTAAGCCAACGACGGGAGGACAGCCTAGAAAAAATCTATCTCTCCCCTGCCCGTGAGGTGCTTTTTGGGGAGCCTCAAGAAGCTGCGGCACTGCTGCGGGATGCACTTTCTCACCAAAAAGGGCAGGTTGCTCATCGGATGGAACAAACCATGGAGCAGGATTTAGCTTTGCTGGATGGTGGAGCCATGCCTGTTTCCATGGATAAATATATGATGCTACGCTACAAGAAATCTGCCTCCTTGTTGGACTACTTGCCCAATGCACTGTTGATTTTGGAGGAAATGAGTTCCATTCGAGAGGCAATTCACGCTGCTAACTTCCGGCGCAGTGAGGAAACCAAAACCTTATTGCAAGAGGGGGTTATTTGTGCTGGTTTAGAGGGCTATTATCTGGAAGAAAGTTGGCTGTCGGTTCAGATTGCCCAAAGGAGCAGCCTTGTCAGCGAAAACTTTGCCCGCAGTTTACCAGATATTTTTCTAAAGGATATGATTAACGCCGCCGCCCATCCGTTGCCTGCATGGGCTGGTGAGGTTTCCACCTTGGTGGAGGATTTACGCCCTCTGGTAGGTCAAGGATATGGCATTACTGTACTTACTGGTACCCCTCGTGCTGCTGAGTCCATTTGTCGGGATTTAGTAAAGGCTGGGTTTTCTGCTACCAACAGCCCCGATATTGCTCCCTCTGCTGGAGTGGTGCAAGTGTTGCCGGGTATGCTCTCTGCTGGTGCAGATTTGCCCTTCGCCCGCTTTGCTTTGATTACCAGCCGACGGGCTGCGGCCTTTTCGGGCAAAAAGCCCACCAAAAAGAAAAGCAAAGGGCTTTCTTCTCTTTCGGATATTAAACCGGGAGATTATGTTGTTCACCAAGACCATGGCATTGGTGTATATTCTGGTATTCAGCGGCTGGACTTGCAAGGGGTAGTAAAAGACTATCTACAAATTCGCTATGAAAAAGGCGACACTTTATATGTACCTGTTACACAGCTTGACCTATTGGCACGATACACAGCCCCCGGGGATGGAGAAAAAGTAAAACTCTCCAAACTGGGTGGTGGCGAGTGGACAAAAACCAAAAGCCGTGTAAAAAAAGCAGCCCAAGAGATGGCAAAAGAATTGATTGCTTTGTATGCCAAACGAATGCAAGCACCAGGATTTGCTTTTCCAGCAGACAGCGAATGGCAACGGGATTTTGAGGCTCGCTTTGAGTATGACGAAACCCCCGACCAGCTTTCCACCACAGCGGAAATTAAACAGGATATGGAGCAGCCCCATCCCATGGACAGGTTGTTGTGTGGGGATGTAGGGGTAGGCAAAACAGAAGTTGCTTTGCGTGCAGCTTTTAAATGTGTCATGGGTGGAAAGCAATGTGCTATTTTGGCTCCCACCACCTTGTTGGCATGGCAGCACTACAACACCATTCTTTCCCGTATGGAGGCATTTCCTCTAAAGGTTGGTTTGCTGTCCCGTTTTCGCAGCCCCAAACAGCAAAAAGAAACCCTAAAAGGGATAAAAACCGGAACAGTAGATATTGTAGTGGGAACTCATCGCCTATTACAAAAGGATGTACATTTTCATGATTTGGGACTTGCCATTATCGACGAGGAACAGCGATTTGGTGTAAAGCACAAAGAACAATTAAAGGAAAACTTTCTTGGGGTGGATATGCTTACCCTCTCCGCCACTCCAATTCCTCGCACACTGAACATGGCAATGAGTGGTATCCGTGATATGAGTGTTATTGAGGAGCCACCAGTAGAACGGCAGCCGGTAGAAACCTATGTATTGGAATATGATAGCCGCATTGTAGCAGATGCCATCAAAAAAGAGTTAGCACGAGGGGGGCAGGTGTATTATCTGCGAAACCGTATTGACTCTTTGGAAATGACTGCCGCCCAAATTCGGCAAATGGTGGATGGGGTTCGTGTGGGCATTGCCCATGGCAAAATGACTCAAGAGCAATTAGGAGAAGTATGGGAACAACTGCTTAACCATGAAATTGATGTGTTGGTTTGTACCACTCTTATTGAAACTGGTGTAGATGTGCGAAACTGCAACACCTTGATTATTGAAGATTCCGACCATATGGGTTTGGCTCAGTTGTACCAGATTCGTGGGCGAGTTGGACGAAGTGGACGCAAAGCATACGCCTACTTTACCTTCCGTCGGGATAAGGTGCTCACTGATGTGGCAGCAAAACGGCTTTCTGCCCTGCGAGAGTTCACCAGTTTTGGCTCTGGTTTCCGCATTGCCATGCGTGACCTACAAATTCGGGGAGCAGGTAGCCTATTAGGAAAAAGTCAGCATGGTCATATGGAAGCGGTAGGCTATGACCTATACATTAAATTGCTCAATCAAGCCATTGCAGAAGAAAAAGGCGAAGCCCCTACCCATGACAAAAGCGAATGTTTGATAGATATTACCGTGGATGCGTATATTCCAGAACGGTACATCCCTGATGCCTCTGGCAGAATTGAAGCCTATAAGCGCATTGCTGCCATTGCAAGCAAAGAAGATGCCAGCGATGTGCTAGATGAATTGATTGACCGCTACGGTGACCCCCCAAAAGCTGTGGAAGGCTTGGTAGATATTTCTCTTGCCCGTGTTACTGCGGCAAAATTGGGTATTTATGAGGTAAACCAGCAACGGGATAAGCTGCTGTTATATTCGGATAGTCTTTCCCCACAGGCTATGTCTGGCCTAATGAAACAAATGGGGGGCAGAGTAATGTATTCTGCTGGAAATAAGCCTTATTTATCCCTGTCTGTAAAAACAGGAGAAAAGCCCTTAGACCTCCTTGTTATGGCACTGGATGCCCTTTGGGATGGTATGCAAAATCCACAGTGAGAAAATTTTTAAAAAATATTTCATTTTTTAAAAAAGAAGGATAACTTGTAAAGACAAGTCGAAAAGCTGTCAGTGTATATGCGAGAAAAATTTTTCAAATGGAGGAACCTTCTTGAAAACTGTAAAATCTAAAATTCTGTTGTCTAGTTCCTTATTAGTGTGCGTTTCCATGATTATATTGGGAATTGTTGCCTCTACCATGATGGCAAGGAATGCAAAAAATTTATTGTCCGATACTATGACAGAAACTGCTAAGATTATGTCTAGTTTGGTAGACGAAACTTTGCAGAGTAATATTCATATTATTGAATCTTTATCTACAAAATCCGAAATTACATCACCAGATTACACCAAAGAAGAAAAAGCAGAATGGGCAAAAGAATGGGCCCAGGCCAATGGAATGGCTGGTGTTACACTGATTGACCTAAACGGAAAGGCTTACACCAGTGATACAAATTTTTCAGACCGTGTCTACTTTAGTGAGGCTAAAAAGGGCAATTTTTATATTACTGAGCCCTTTGTAAGTAAACTGGATGGAAAAAATGTCATTCTTGTGGCAGCTCCTATCTGGAAAGACGGTATTCCCAACACCGAAGTTGTTGCTGTAGCAACTATTCAGCCTGCGGATGGCTTGCTAAACAACATTATGACCTCTTTGAAAATCAGTGAAAACAGCATTGCTTACATGATTGACCAAAATGGTACAACCATTGCAGATGTTACACCAGAAAATGTAAACAACGAAAATGTAGAAGAACTTGCAAAGACAAATAAGGATTTTGTAGAGCTTGCAGCAATCCATGAAAAGATGCGTGCGGGGGAAACTGGTGTTACTACATGTGTGGTAGAGGGTCAGGAAAAAATTGTTGCCTATGCCCCTGTTAATGGTACCAATGGTTGGAGTGTAAATATAACTGCTCCTGTGAGCGATTTTATGGGAGGCACCTATTTGGCCATTGGTGTTACTGTTGCATTGGTGATTGTGTTCCTGATTATTTCTTCCTTTGTAGCCACCATAGTAGCTACAAAAATTGGAACTCCCATCCAACTTTGCAGTACCCGTATTCAGCAGTTGGCTCAGGGTGATTTGACCTCTCCTGTACCAGAAATTCAAACAAATGACGAAACCGGCATTTTGGCTCGGTCTACCAAGGATATGGTAGGGGTATTGAACACTGTTATCGCAGATGTTCGCAACCATCTGGGCGATATGGCAGAGGGCAATTTCTCTACTACTTTGGAGAAAAATGATGAGTATGTAGGAGATTTGGCTCCCTTGGCTGTAAGCATTCAAACCATTCAGTCCCGTTTGAGCGACACACTCAATGAGATTGATATGGCCGCTTCTCAGGTATCCAGTGGCTCTGCACAGGTTTCCTCTGGCTCCCAAGCATTGGCACAAGGTGCTACTGAGCAAGCCTCTTCTGTGGAAGAATTGGCAGCCACCATTGCTACCATTTCGGACAGTATTACACGCACCGCAGACAATGCCCGCAAAGCGAACGAGCACAATGAAGATGCTAGTCTGCTGGTAAATGAGAGCAACCAAAAAATGGTGGAAATGCTGGGGGCAATGGATGAGATTCAGCAAAGCTCTGGAGAAATTAGCAAAATCATTAAGAGCATTGAGGATATTGCATTCCAAACCAATATTCTTGCATTGAATGCTGCAGTTGAAGCAGCTCGTGCTGGTGTAGCCGGAAAAGGATTTGCTGTAGTGGCTGACGAGGTTCGGAATTTGGCAAGCAAGTCGGCAGAAGCAAGCAAAAATACCGCTGTTTTGATTGAGCGTGCTATGCAGGCTGTGGAACGCGGAAATCAACTTGCACAGGAAACTGCAAAGAAACTGGAGCAAACTGTAGAAAAATCCAGCGAGGCATCTGCTCTTGTTGGACATATTTCCACCGAAACCAGCGACCAAGCCAGTGCTGTTACTCAGGTAACACAAGGCATTGACCAAATTTCTAGCGTAGTGCAAACCAACAGCGCAACAGCAGAGGAAAGTGCAGCTGCTAGTGAGCAACTATCTGGACAGGCAAGCATGCTGAAAAACTTGGTAGCACGTTTCCAATTAAAAAATCGTCAAGCTGATGATATGACAGATGACATTCCCGCCGTTTCTTTGGCAAATGCCTTTGATGATGGTTTTGACTCTAACATTTCCTCTAAATACTAATCCACTATACATTAGTAAGGGCGGTAGGATGCATTTCCTACCGCTTTTTTACACTTTATTCATTTTTGGCACTGCCTTTTTTCATAGCTATTTGGTAGAATACTACATACAAAATTACTTTTATTATAAGGAGCAATTTTTGCTATGCAACAAACAAAAGGACCTCAAAAGCCCCTTGTAATTTTTTTTGCATTGGGGCTGTTTCTTGTTGTCATGCTCAATGCCTTGTTGCCCAGCCTTTCCCGTACACAACAAGTTCCTTACAGCCAATTTTTGCAGATGCTGGAACAGGGACAAATTGTAGAGGTGCAACAAAACGCCACTGGCGATGAGATTGCTTTCTTGGCAAAAGAAGCAGACGGCAAAACCCGCTATTATACAGCAGGGGTACTCACCGAAACCGACCTTTCTTCTATTTTAACACAGTACACTGGTGCGGATGGAAAACCTATTGTTTTTGGACGGGAAATGCCTCCAAAAAACAGTTCTTTGCTCAGCTTTGTGTTTAGCTGGCTAATCCCCACAGCGTTGCTGTTTGGCAGTGGATTCCTGCTCATGCGAATGATGCAAAAGAAGATGGGCGGCAATGCCATGAGCTTTGGAAAGTCCACTGCTAAGGTATATGTACAAGCCCAAACGGGAAAAACCTTTGCTGATGTGGCAGGGCAAGATGAAGCCAAAGAAGCCCTTGCGGAAATTGTAGATTTTCTTCACAGCCCCGACAAATACCGCAGTGTGGGAGCAGTTATGCCAAAGGGGGCTTTGTTGGTAGGCCCTCCGGGCACCGGAAAAACCCTTTTGGCAAAGGCAGTAGCTGGAGAGGCTGGGGTTCCTTTCTTCTCCATTGCTGGTTCGGAATTTGTGGAAATGTTTGTAGGCATGGGTGCTGCCCGTGTTCGTGACCTATTTAAACAGGCAAGCCAAAAAGCTCCCTGTATCGTATTTATTGATGAGATTGATACCATTGGCAAAAGCCGTGATGGTGCTGGTGGCATTGGCGGCGGAAACGATGAACGAGAGCAAACCCTCAACCAGCTTTTAACTGAGATGGATGGCTTTGATGGTAGCAAAGGTGTTATTATTTTGGCTGCCACTAACCGTCCTGATAGCTTGGATAAGGCGTTGTTGCGTCCCGGTCGATTTGACCGAAGGATTCCAGTGGAGTTGCCTGACTTAGCCGGCCGAGAGGCTATTTTGAAGGTACACTGCAAAAAAATTATGCTGGAGGAAAACGTCAACCTAACTGCCATTGCTCGTGCTACCAGTGGCACCTCTGGTGCAGAACTGGCCAATATTGTCAATGAAGCCGCTTTGCGTGCTGTAAAATGCAACCGCCGCATTGTAAACCAATCGGATTTGGAAGAAGCTGTGGAAGTGGTTGTGGCAGGATATCAGCGCAAAGGAAAAGTTATCAGCCCCAAAGAAAAGCGCATTGTTGCCTACCACGAAATTGGCCATGCTTTGGTAGCCGCCAAACAGACCAATTCCGCCCCTGTAACGAAAATCACAATTATTCCCCGCACCTCTGGTGCATTGGGATATACCATGCAGGTGCCTGAAGAGGACACCAACCTTCTTAGCAAAGAGGAGGCATTCAACAAGATTGCCACCTACACTGGGGGTCGTGCAGCAGAGGAGCTTATATTTGGCACCTTTACTTCTGGTGCTTCCAATGATATTGAGCAGGCCACTCGCCTTGCTCGTAGCATGGTCACTCGTCTTGGCATGAGCAGTGAATTTGATATGATGGCACTGGAAACTGTATCCAATCAATATTTAGGTGGCGATGCTTCTTTGAGTTGTAGCGCAGATACTGCTGCCCGCATTGATGCAGAAGTATTGTCCATCATCAAATCTGCCCACCAAAAGGCAACCCAAATTCTTACCGAAAATCAGGATGCCTTGCACCGGCTGGCAGCCTTCCTTTTGGAACGGGAAACCATTACTGGACAAGAGTTTATGGAACTGCTAGAGCAGCCTCAACTGCCTGTTGCAGAAACAGCAGAATAATCTATTGGGCTTTTCCTTTTGGGGAAAAACCCAATTTTTTTACCCATGGAATTTTTTTGCAAAATATGGTATACTTTTTAGCGTCTTATGGAACTTTACAAGATATTTTACATACCATACAAGTGTTTGTACATAAAGGAGGAATCATCTATGTCTGACTATGTGCTTTTTACTGACTCTACCGCCGACCTGCCTCAACATTTGGTGGAACAGCTTGAAATTGCTGTGATTCCCCTTTTGTTTGAGCTGGATGGCCAAAGCTATTATAATTATCCCGACAACCACGAACTTGACCCAAAGGTGTTTTATGATGGGTTGCGGAATGGAAAAAACAGCACTACCAGCCAAATCAATGCTGTTACATTTGAAGAAACATTTTCCCCATTTTTAGAGCAGGGAAGAGATATTTTGTATCTCTGTTTTTCTTCTGGTCTTTCGGGAACCTATCAATCTAGCCAACTTGCCATGGAGGAATTGACACAAAAATATCCCCAGCGCACCATTCGAGTAGTAGACACTTTGTGTGCAAGCATGGGAGAAGGGTTGATTGTGTACCTTGCTGCCAAAATGAAACAGGATGGAAAGTCCTTAGAGGAAGTTGCTCAATGGACAGAAAACAACAAGCAACATCTGTGCCAATGGTTTACAGTAGATGACCTAATGTTTTTAAAGCGTGGCGGACGGGTAAGCAGTACGGCCGCAGTATTTGGCACCATGTTGGGAATTAAACCTGTGCTTCATGTGGACAGTGAAGGGCATTTGATACCTATGCAGAAGGTACGGGGCCGCAAAGCCAGCTTGGATGCTTTGGTGCAACGGATGGTAGACACTGCCACCGCCCCGAAGAACAGCACAGTGTTTATTAGCCATGGAGATTGCGAACAAGATGCCCAATATGTGGCGGAGCAAATTCGTCAAAAACTCCATGTACAAGATATTGTTATCAACTTTATCGGGCCTGTTATTGGTTCCCATTCTGGCCCCGGAACTGTTGCTTTGTTCTTTATTGGAACCCAACGATAACAAAACCCCAATACAACAAGAGAGGATATATCACCATGAAATCAACTCCCGTAAAAGGTACAGCCGATTATTTGCCCAGTCAAACCCTACTGCGTGACTATATGCAATCGGTTATTTTGGAAACATACCGCAGTGCTGGTTTTGAACGAATTTTGACTCCTGCCATTGAACACTTGGAGAATCTGGAAAAAAGCGACGGTGGCGACAACCTAAACTTGATGTTTAAAATTATGAAGCGAGGGGAAAAGCTCACTGAGGCACTTGCTGCCGGTGGAGAGGAAAGCTCCCTTGCAGATTTAGGCTTGCGCTATGACCTTACTCTACCCCTCAGCCGCTTTTATGCTGCCAATCGTGCCAAGCTAAACAATCCCTTCAAATGTATCCAGATTGACAAGTCCTATCGTGCAGAACGCCCCCAAAAAGGCCGTATGCGTGAATTTATCCAATGCGATATTGACATTTTGGGCAGCGAATCTCCTTTGTGTGAATTGGAACTGATTCACACTACAGCAACTGCTCTCAACCGTCTGGACATTGGCAGCTTTACCATTAAAGTCAACGACCGCCGTTTGTTAAAGGCTTGTCTGGCTGCTTGTGGTGTACCAGATGACCGCATGGATACCGTTTGCATTAGCTTGGACAAGTGGGATAAAATTGGTGCGGAAGGTGTACAAGGAGAGCTGGAAGGCAAGGAAATTGCACCTGCTGTAGTGGAAAAACTTATTGCACTACTCAGCGGCGACCGCAGCCTTGAAAGTGTACAGGCATTGTGTGGCGAAAGCGAAGAATTGCAGCGCACCTCTAAGCTAATTGCAGATGTAAACCAGCTTGCTGCTGGCAGCTATAACGCAGAATTTGACCTCTTGCTGGTTCGTGGACAGGGCTACTACACTGGCACTATATTTGAAATTCAAAGTAACAAATTCCGTGGCAGCATTGGCGGTGGCGGCCGCTATGATGGTTTAGTAGGCAAATTTACGGGTGAAAATGTGCCTGCTGTGGGCTTCTCCATTGGATTTGAACGCATTTTTGCCATCTTGCAGGAACAAGGCTACCAGATTCCCACTCGCCAAAGAAGAATTGCCTTGCTATGCAATGAAAACGAAGCTGTTGCAGCCATGGAGCTTGCGGAAACCTTGCGCAAGAATGGGGATTCTGTGGGCTTGTATGCTCGTCCCAAAAAGCTGGGTAAGTTCCTAAACCGACTGGAAGAACAAGGATTTGATGGCTATTTGGTATATGGCGAAACAGACCAGCCCAAACTGATGGGAGAATAAAAACTTTGATTTTTGTGGGAAATTTGCAAGAAAAGAGTTTGCGTATATTCTAAGCAAAAACGACAAAAAAACGCAAAAATTATGGCTTGTTTTTTGTTTTGAGGCAAGCAAAAAATCCTTGCCAACTGCATACAAAATGTGATACTCTTATAGCTGTTAAATTTTTTGAAAACAAAACACACACTTCGCCGGCGTGGGCATTCCATGCCGGCGTTGACCGTGAATAAGGGGGTTTTTGCTTGAAAATCGGCTTTGACAACAACGAATATATCCGTCGCCAAAAGGAGCACATTCAAGAGCGAATTTCTAAATTCCAAGGAAAGCTGTATCTGGAATTTGGCGGAAAGTTGTTTGATGACTACCATGCAGCAAGGGTATTGCCGGGCTTTGATGTAAACGGAAAAATCCGTCTGCTGTATGAAATGCGACAGGATGCTGAAATTATTTTCTGTGTTTCTGCGGATGACATTGAAAAAACCAAAGTGCGTGCTGACCTTGGCATTAGCTATGACATGGAAGTATTGCGTCTGATTGATGATATCACTGCCATGGGCATTCCTGTAAACAGCGTTGTGATTACTCGCTACACCGGACAAACTGCCGCAGATGCCTTTGCCCACAAGCTAACTACCCGTGGTGTGAAAAACTATATTCACCGGCCTATTGCAGGCTATCCTGCGGATATTGACCACATTTGCAGCGACCAAGGGTATGGTGCAAACCCCTATGTAGAAACCACAAAGCCTCTGGTTGTAGTAACTGCTCCCGGCCCCGGCAGTGGTAAGCTGGCAACCTGCCTTTCTCAGGTATATCACGAGCACCGTCGCGGAGTGATGGCAGGTTATGCGAAATTTGAAACCTTCCCTATTTGGAACATTCCTCTAAAGCACCCTGTAAACTTAGCTTATGAGGCAGCCACTGCGGATTTGGATGATGTGAATATGATTGACCCCTTCCATTTGGAGGCGTATGGAGAAACTACCATCAACTACAACCGTGATGTAGAGGCTTTTCCCATTGTAAAAAATATCCTTAGCAAAATTACTGGGGATGAAAATTTCTACCGTAGCCCCACTGACATGGGAGTAAATATGGCAGGCTATGCCATTTTTGATGATGCTGTTGTACGGGAGGCAGCTTCTCAGGAGATTATCCGCCGCTACTACAAAGCTGCCTGTGATTACAAGCAAGGCAAGGGCACCAAAGCCGCCCGACACAAAATTGAAATGATTCTCCAACAGCTTGGTTTGCACCCCGAAGACCGCGCTTGTGTTCTGCCAGCTCGTCAGCGCAGAGAGGAAAGCGGAGCTGCTGCCGCTGCCATTCAACTGGAGGATGGAAGCATTGTCACCGGAAGAGCAAGCGATTTGATGAGTGCTTCCAGTGCAGCCGTATTGAATGCCATTAAAAAAATGGCAGGCATTGACAGCGACTTGTTGTTGATTCGTCCTGATATTTTGGAACCCATCCTGAAATTGAAAATCAACATTTTGGGTAGCCGTTCTTCGGTGCTGAAAGTGGATGATGTGCTTGCTGCTTTGTCTATTGCTGCTGCAAACAACTCCTCCGCTGCTTTGGCAATGGAACAGCTTGTAAACTTGCGGGATTTGGATATGCACTCCAGCCAGATGCTACACAATGGCGATGAGGGAACCCTGCGGAAGTTAGGCCTTCGTCTTACCTGTGACCCTGAATATCCTAGCAAGGATTTGTATTTCTAATAAGCAAAAAGAGGCGTTGTAACGCCTCTTTTTTGTTTATGTAGCATTATCTCCAAAGTAAGCCGCCTTTTCCGTTCATGGCAAGGTTGGGATTGATGGTTTTGTTACCAATGCGCATATCAAATTGCAGTAGTTGACTTGTGGTGCCAATTTGCTGGCCTTTTTCCACTGTTTGCCCCTGCTGCACCGAAACACTGCCCATATGGTATAAATAGCTTTTCAATCCGCCTCCATGCTCAATTACTACAATGCCGCCTGTCAATTCCAGATTTCCTGCATATACTACGGTTCCGCTGGCTGGTGCATAGACAGGTTTATCAGCATGGCACTTGTAAGTCACTCCAATGTTGCGAGAGGGGGTAGTTCTGTCTGCAATATACTCAAAGTTGCCATAATCGCTTAGAACTACTCCATCATTGGGTTGTTCCACTGGGCTTTGGAATACTCCACTCCACGGGGAATCTGTCTGGCTGGTTTCAAACAAAGGCCATATCACTTGTTGGTATTGTTGTACCGCTTGTTGACTGCCTGCAAGGGTGTCAGTTTCCAAAGAAACCTTTTTAAACTGGTTGTATAAAACTTGTACTGTAAAATCTTTTGTATATCCTCCCGCCTGTACCTTGATGGGATATTCCTTGTCAGTTTGGTTGTAGGGCACTGCAAGGTATATCATCATACTTCCATACCTGCTTACAGGTTGAGAAGCAGTCAATTCTGTTTCCACCTGAATGCTAGCACCTTGGGGCAACCCTGTTACCGAAATAGCAACTACATCCCCTTGATATACAGTGTCTGCACTGATGGAAATTTCACTTTCTAAATCCAAAGTAAACCGAAATTGATAGAAATACTCCCCTGTTGCTTTCCCTTTCAAAGGGGGATAGGCAATTCTCATCTGTCCCTGATACTGGCCATTTTGAACAAACTGGAAGGCAGTAAAGTCCTCTGGTGTTCCAGCAAATACTACCTGTTGGTTTTGGTCTGTAATAGAAATCCATATAGTGGCATTTTCTTGTAGGTCATTGGGAAGTTGCAAGGTAGGCTGTTGTACAAAGGTTCCTAGGTCTTGTACGGTCAAATCTTCGGGTTTGACCAATTCTTTTTGGGTGACACCTCCTAAAACAGGCAATGTCCAGTGGTATCCATTTACCTGCAATTCCACACCGCCAAAGGAACTTTGGGAAGGTGGGAGATTTTTTTCTCCTGTATTTTGATAGAAAAATAGGGTTACTCCTCCTACCAGCAGAACAATCATCAATGCTACCATTAACAGCCAAAGAAAAAAGCGTCGAATGGCTCTGCCCACTGCTTTGAGAAATCTCATAAAAATTCCCCCCTTTATATTGTATTGTGGTTTTCGGATTTGGTTCTGCAATTACAATGCCATACAACTTTTCATAAATTGCTGCAAAGGCTCTTTCATAGCTTCAAAACGTTCTACAATGGGTTGTGCCACCTGTTGAGAACGGCACATTTCTTCAAATTGCTGCCATGTCACCCATTTTGCGGCGGAAGTTTCTCCCGGCTGAAGGCGGATGTTTTGGGCTGGAATATCCACGCAGCAAGCATACACATCCATAAAGCCTTGTTCCCAAGGGTCGGTTCCTAAAAAGTGTAGTTGATGGGGCTGCAAACAGATTCCTGTTTCCTCCTGCATTTCCCGTACAGCAGCCTGCAAAGAAGATTCCCCTGCTAAAACTGCACCACCAGTGTTTTCCCAGTAATTGGGCCAGCTTTGTTTTTCCTGCGCCCGTAAGGTAACCAAAATTTTCCCTTGTGTGTTGATTGTCCAGATAGAAACTGCCACCCAAAAGCACCCTTTTGGAACCGGCTGCCCTCGTTGCATAGTTTTACCCAAAGGGGTTCTATTTTGGTCATACAAATCCCATTGTTCCATTGTGTATCTGTCTCCTGTTCTGATAAAAATAGGCACACTGCCCTTTGCCGTGTGCCCATAGTGGATAAAAAAATTTAGTCCTCGTTACGGAAAGTAATCACGCCATTTTCGATAGAATCAATAATGGCCAAAGAATGGAGGTTCACTCCTGCTTGCCGCAGTTGTTCGCCACCCTCTTGGAACCCCTTTTCAATGACAATACCACAGCCTGCCAGCTTTGCACCAGACTGCTCTACAATTTTCAGCAACCCCTGCAAGGCTTGGCCCCGTGCTAAAAAGTCATCAATTACCAGCACACAGTCTTCTTTTCCCAAAAACTTGGTGGATACTTGTACATCAAACTTTGTGCCCCTGGTAAAAGATACAACCGGTGCTGTGTACAATTCGCCATCCAGATTTTTGGATTGTGTCTTTTTAGCAAATACAACCTTTGCATTATCAAAGTACTGGGCAACAATGGCGGCAATGCCAATGCCACTGGCCTCAATGGTAAGAATCTTGTTGATGGCTTTGTCTGGAAACAGCCTCCGAAACTCTTTTCCAATCTCCTGCAATAGTTGGATGTCCATTTGATGGTTTAAAAAACTATCTACCTTTAAGATATTTCCTTCTTTTATTTTTCCATCTTTCAGAATGCGCTGTTTAAGCAAATCCATTTGTTTTGATTCCTTTCCGATTTCCCCAAAAATCTTGTTGTTTCGGGAAAATATGCTTTGTTTTTCAGCTATTGTATCACGGTTTGCCCTTGAATACAAGACCATGTTTTTGGGGCAAAAAAGAGGTTTTGCTATTTTTTTGCCGGGTTTGGATGGTTTTTTTGTATGACTTTCTGGAAATGTCATATTTGTAAATTTTTTAGGGAAATTTGCTGGAATTGGTAAAACCGCTATGTTATGATAGAGGTACCAAACATGTGTATAATTTTGGCGGAAAGGGCCGAGAGTTTCTACCACTCAACCGGGCAGGGTTGCTGTCGCTTTGGGTGACTACGCATTAAAAACGGATGAAAGTGTCTACAGTTTTCAACAAAACTGGGGACAGTTTTTTGTTTTGATGATTTCTCGGTTTCGGCGGTATATTGCAGGTTTGGAAAATTCAAAAGCGAGGAACGGAATCGGTATGAATCAAGACAACATTTATCGCCTAGAGGGCAGCGTACCGCTGCAAAAGGCGATTCCTTTGGGAATCCAGCACGTTTTGGCCATGTTTTTGGGCAATGTATCTCCCCTGATTATTGTTTGTGGATTGCTGCAAATGGATGCAGGGTTGAAGTCAGCTTTGATTCAAAACGCCATGTTTATTGCTGGTATTGTAACTTTGCTACAGTTGTACCCTGTATGGAAATTTGGTAGTGGTCTGCCCGTAGTAATGGGCACCAGCTCTGGCTTTTTGGGAACTGCCAAAGCTGTGGGTGCAAGTTACGGCTATGGGGCAATCATTGGTGCGTCTTTCTTAGGTGCTATTTTGGAGATTATTCTAGGCTTTTTTATTAAGCCCTTAAAAAAGCTGTTCCCTCCCGTTGTTACTAGCCTTGTTATTATGTCCATTGGTCTTTCTTTGTTGCCTGTGGGTGTAAACTACTTTGCCGGCGGTGTAGGTGCTGCGGATTTTGGCGCATGGTATCATTTGCTAGTAGGCACCATTGTAGTATTGGTGATTGTAATATTCCAACAGTTTGGCAAGGGCTTTTTGAGTGTTGCTTCCATTCTGTTGGGCATTGTGGTAGGTTATGTTGTTGCTATTTGCCTTGGTATGGTAGATTTCACTCAGGTTGCGGAAGCTGCATGGTTTAGCTTGCCCACCTTTATGCCTGTGGCCCCTACCTTTAACCTCAATGCCATTATTGCTATGGGTATTATGTTTGTTGCCACCACTGTGGAAACTGTTGGTGATATCTCTGGCATTGCCAATGGTGGATTAGACCGCGAGGCAACCAATGAGGAATTGACTGGCGGTGTATTGGCAGATGGTATTGGCAGCTTTGCGGCGGCTTTGTTTGGTGTTCTGCCCAACACTTCTTTTAGCCAAAATGTTGGTCTTGTAGCTACCACAAAGGTGGTAAACCGTTTTTGTATTATGACCGGTGCAGCCTTTTTGATTTTGTGCGGCTTCTGCCCCAAACTGTCTGCTATTTTGTCGGTAATGCCTCAGTCTGTGCTGGGCGGTGCAGCGGTAATTATGTTCGCTATGATTTTGGTAAGCGGAATGCAAAGCCTGCAACGTGAGCGCATTGACGGTCGCAATGGTATGATTATTGCCTTGGCTTTGGGCTTGGGCGTTGGCATTGGTATGGTTCCCTCTGCATTGGACCAGTGCCCTGAATGGGTTGGTCAAATCTTTGCACAGAATGGTATTATTATGACCTTTGTTATTGCCACTGTTGCCAATTTGGTTTTGCCAAAGGATAAGGAGTAAACCTTATTTTCTTTTGCCTTCAAAAGGGCTTTCCATAGGGAGGCCCTTTTTTGCTGTGTAGCCTTTACACATTCACAGCAATGGGCTACAATAAAAAGAGAGTTTATTCTATCTTTTTCTACAAAACTACAAAAACATTTCTTTGTATACAAAAAGTAAAAAGGAGGCGTTGTTTTGTTTTCTGCAAAACAATATTTGCTGGCACAAAGTTTGGAGGAGGCTTATGTTGCCAACCAAAAGCGTACTGCCACCATTGTGGGTGGAATGTGCTGGCTAAAAATGGGCAAGCGACAGATGCAGACCCTAATTGACCTTTCGGCTTTGGGGCTGGATGAAATTGCTGTTACCAAAGAGGGATTTTCCATTGGGGCTATGGTTTCTTTGCGCCAATTAGAAACCCATAAGGAATTGAATCAAGCCTTTTGCAATGCCTTTGCAAAAGCACTTTCCCCCATTGTTGGGGTACAGTTCCGCAACTGTGCCACTGTAGGTGGCAGCGTTTGGGGGCGGTTTGGCTTTTCGGATGTTATCACCCTGTTGTTGGCATTGGATGCACAAGTAGAGCTGTATCCTTCTGGTGTTATCGCTTTGGAGGACTTTATCAAAATGCCCTATGACAATCAAATTTTGGTGCGAATTTTGATTCCCCACAACAGCAAACCGGTTGCAGTGCAAAGCCATCGCAACACTGCCACAGACTTCCCTGTTTTGGTGGTTGCCGCAAGTGTGGAACAGGATGGCACATTGCGTATGACTGTTGGAGCAAGACCTCAAAAGGCTGTGGCGGTTCCTGCTTCCTTGTCTTTGAGTGATGCAGATTTAAACAACCACTTAGAAACTGCATTAGACAAAATACCTTTTGAAAAAAATATGCGAGCTGGAAAAGAGTTTCGTCGGCATTTGGCTTCTGTACTGCTAAAGAGAGCCATTGCACAGCTAAAGGAGGAGCAGAGCCATGCAAATTGAATTGACACTAAATGGTCGCCCCTGCAAGGCAGAGGTAACACCAGATACCCGCCTACTGGAGTTTGTTCGTCAACAAGGCTGTGCTAGTGTAAAGTGTGGTTGTGAAACTAGCAACTGTGGCTTGTGCACTGTTTGGCTGGATGAAAAGCCTGTTTTGTCCTGTTCTGTGTTGGCAGTGCGAGCCAATGGACACAAGGTAACCACTTTGGAAGGGTTGCAAGCCCAAGCCGCTGAATTTGGAGCTTTTTTGGCAGATGAAGGAGCCGAACAATGCGGCTATTGTAGCCCCGGATTTATTATGAATGTGCTTGCTATGGAAAAGGAGCTGAAACAACCCACAGAGGAAGAAATTCAGCAGTATCTGGCAGGCAATCTCTGCCGGTGCAGTGGCTACCAAGGACAACTTCGGGCCATTCATCGGTATTTAAACCGGAAACAGGAGGAAAACCATGAATAAATATGTTTCTGCACCTGTGCGAAAACGGGATGCTATGGCTTTGGTAACAGGGCAGCCTGTATACACTTCTGACCTGTTGCCTGCCCACTGCCTAACCGTAAAGCTGCTACGCAGCCCTCATGCCAGTGCACTGATTAAAAATATCCGCACCGACAGTGCAAAACGGGTTCCCGGCATTGCCTGTATTTTAACATGGGAAGATGTTCCCAATGTTCGCTTTACACAAGCAGGACAAACCTATCCTGAACCTAGCCCCTATGACCGCCTGATTTTAGACCGTCGTATTCGCTGCGAGGGCGACCCCGTTGCCATTGTAGCCGGCGAAACTCCACAGGCAGTTGATACTGCTTTACGGTTAATTAAGGTGGAATATGAGGTATTAGAGCCTTTGCTGGACTTTACCAAGGCATTGGACAACCCCATTTTGGTACACCCAGAGGAAGATTTTAAAGCCCTGTGTGATGTAGGGGCAGATAATCGCCGAAATTTGTGTTGCTGTGGTGTAAATGAGGAGGGGGATGTAGAGAGCAAGCTGGCAGAATGTGACATCATCATTGACCAAACCTATCACACCCTTTCCAATAGTCAAGCCATGATGGAAACCTTCCGCACATTTACCCAACTGGATGCTTTTGGTAGATTGCAGGTTACCAGCTCCACACAAGTTCCTTTCCATGTACGAAGAATTTTGTCTAATGCTTTGCAGATTCCAAAAAGCCGTATTCGTGTTATTAAACCCCGCATTGGTGGCGGCTTTGGAGCGAAGCAAAGTGCTGTGAGTGAGGTATTCCCTGCCATTGTTACCTTAAAAACCGGCCGTCCGGCAGCAATTGAGTATACTCGTGCTGAAAGCATGACCAATGGCAGCCCCCGCCATGAGATGCAAATTCACATTCGCCTAGGTGCAGATAAGGAAGGTAATATCAAAGCCATTGACTTACATACCTTGTCCAATGCTGGTGCATATGGTGAGCATGGCCCCACCACTGTTGGACTTTCGGGCCATAAATCCATCCCATTGTATGGCAAAGCAGAAGCATTTCGCTTCTCTTGGGATGTTGTTTATACCAATACCATGAGTGGCGGTGCCTATCGTGGTTATGGTGCTACACAAGGTATTTTTGCTTTGGAAACTGCTGTAAATGAGTTAGCAGCAAAATTGAATATGGACCCTTGTGTTTTGCGCAGCAAAAACATGGTAAAAGAAGGGCAAGTAATGCCTGCATACTATGGGGAAATGCTTAATAGCTGCACACTGGACAAGTGCATGGAAAAAGCCAAAGCCATGATTGACTGGGATAATAAATACCCTGCAAAACAGCTTGAAAATGGACATATCCGCAGTGTTGGTGTTGCCATGGCTATGCAGGGCTCTGCAATTTCCAATGTAGACATTGGCAGCGCAGAAATTCGCCTTACTGATGAGGGGTACTATATCATGCTGATTGGTGCCACCGATATGGGTACCGGTTGTGATACCATTCTAGGACAGATTGCCGCTGACTGCTTGGATTGCGATTTAGAGCGCATTACTGTACAGGGTGTAGATACCGACCAATCTCCTTACGATTGCGGTTCCTATGCTTCCAGTACCACCTATTTGACAGGTATGGCTGTTATCAAAACCTGTGAACAGATTCGAGAAAAAATTGTTGCACAAGGTGCTTCTATGCTGAACTGTTCTGTGGAGGAAGTAGAATTTGATGGCAAATGTGTTCGCAGTTTGTTAGACCAGAAAGAAGTGACATTGCAGGAGATTGGTTATGCCTCCTTTAGTGGTAGCTACTCTGTAATTAGTGCTTGTGTTAGCCATACTAGCCCTGTTTCTCCTCCTCCCTTTATGGTGGGTATTGCCGAAATTGACCTTGACCCAGATACTGGAAAGGTAGAAATTGTGGATTATGCTGCCGCTGTGGACTGTGGTACAGTCATCAATACCAATTTGGCAAGAGTACAAACAGAAGGCGGACTGGTGCAAGGCATTGGTATGACCTTAACCGAAAATATTCAATACAGCCCAAAAGGTAACTTGTGGAATAATTCTTTTATGCAGTATAAAATTCCCACCCGACTGGATGCTGGCAAACTGCGTGTAGAATTTGAAAGCAGTTATGAACCCACTGGTCCCTTTGGTGCCAAGAGTATTGGAGAACTGGTTATCAATACTCCTGCTCCCGCCATTACTAATGCTATTTATAACGCTACTGGTTTGCAGTTCCGTTCCTTGCCCATTACTTCTGAACAAATCGCTATGGGACTTTTGACAAAAAATAAAGAGTAAAACAAAAAATCCTGCCCAGTTTTGAAATTGGGCAGGATTTTTTGTTATTCTGGTTGATAGCTGGGGGCTTTGGGGGGAGTTTTTCCCTTTTTCACTACATGATAATAGCTATAACTCATGGGGTTATCTTCACTGGTTACTTCTGCATCTTGTACTTCTCCAATAAACAAGATATGGGTTCCTACATCCAGTTGTTGCACCAATTTACAGGTAAAGCTGGCAGCAGCACCTTCGGGAACATAGGGGCAACCATTGGCATCCACTTTGGTTTCAAACTCAGCAAATTTATCAAACTCTGCGCTGGTTTGATAACCAAAACATCCAATGACAGGGAGAGGGACTTCTTCTGTCAAAGCAGTAATATGGAATACACCTGCTTTTTCTAAAATTCCTGAAGTGAAATTTTGCTTGTTGATAGCAACCATCACTTTTGCAGGACTACTGGTTACCTGAGTGACTGTATTTACCACACAACCAGACTTTTGCCCCTCATGTACTGTAGTAACTACATATAGGCCGCAAGTCAATTTTTGAAAAGCTCGACCATCCATACTTTTACCTCCTGAAATGATTATTTTTTTAAATTACAAAGCAACTGCTTTGCTTTTTCTGGAGTCATTGCAGAATGTAGCACGCCATCTAGTAGAAGATTGGGACCTTTTCCACATTGTTTCAAACAATTTTGTGTAGAAAGAAAAATTGTTTTATCTTTGGAATATCCTTCTGGGTCTATCTCTAATTCTTTTCGCAAAAAAGACAAGACTTGTGCTGCATTTTTGGAGCCACATCTCTGCCCACTGCACACTATAATGCGATGCTGGTAGGATGCACTTCGCAAACTGGGAAACCTCTGCACCAACAAACGAATGACAGACTCTTTTGTTCCCACAGCATTGGCTGCTTGTGCTTGAACTCCTTCGGGCACACACCCCAGCAAATCTTGGATTTCACGAAGCATAGCAACAATATTATCTTGTTGGGAAGGATTTAGTTGCTTTCCATAATATTCAAAAATTTCTGCAAGGGATTCTTCATGGTTCAAGTATAACACGCTCCACTAATAATAATTAGTATCATTTTCTATATCATATCACTATTTTGAGAAAAAGGGAATATATTTTTTAAAATTTTTTTAAAAAACAGATAAATATAAAACTATAGTGTTTCATTTACTTGCTTATTCATAATCCCAAGTGATATAGTTTACCTAATGCCTAATACAATAATTGGAGGATATTTTTATGACAGAAGTAAAATTTTATGATAGTGTAGATGACAAACTATTACAATTTGCTGTGATTATTGCAAAGTGCAACCATAAGTGGATATTTTGTAAGCACAAAAATAGAAATACACTTGAAATTCCCGGAGGACACAGAGAAACTGGTGAAACAATTATAGAAACTGCCAAAAGAGAATTATATGAGGAAACAGGAGCCCTAGATTTTGATATAAAGCCGATATGTGTGTACTCTGTAATTCAATCTGACAATTTTGATGGAAAAGAAACATTTGGCATGCTCTTCTATGCAGATGTTAAAACTTTTGAAAAAGAACTACACAATGAAATAGAAAAAATTATCTTTACTGAAGATTTAGTAGAAAACTGGACATACCCAAATATTCAACCGAAACTAATTGAAGAAGCAAAGAAAAGATGTTTTGTATAAATAAAAATACTTCCCTATAATACAGGGAAGTAAAAAATTTTATTGTGTAACGACTGCAATTTTTTTGATATGAGTCATTTGACTAATGGGTTTATAGACAACTTTTGCTATGGCAAAATCCACAATGCTATGAATCATGGTGCCAACTCCTACCAGCAGAAAAACGCTAATTAAAAATCCTTTTTGGTAATTTGCTACGGGCAAACTATTGGAAACATAAAAAGGTAACACAGCAACAATTTCCATTGCTCCATGAACTAGACCTGTCAACAATGCAAATAGTACAATACCTCGCCTTGTTTGCAATAATTGTGGATTTTTCTTCAACCACAACGCACCTGCTAAAGCAAAAACAATCTGGCTAGCGGCACGCATAACCACAACAGGAGGAAATCCTGTCAATTGAAAGCCTAATGTTGTACCAAGCCATACCGCCACTGTAATTTTGGGCGATAAAAACATGGCCAAAAACAGTGCCACATGACTTGCCAAAGTAAAACTGGCTGGTTCTATGCTAATTTTAGGACACACCATAGGGATGACAATTCCCACAGCACAAAGCATTGCTGCAACAACCATTTTAAATACCCTATTATTTTGATTCATAGCAAACTCTCCAATACATAGATATATGTCATGACATATATCTATTATACTTTTGTATCGTGGAATTGTCAACAAAAATAAAAAAGCCACCGCCCATATAGGACAGTGGCCAATGGTGCACTTTCAGGGACTCGAACCCGGGGCCCGCTGAT
>CALWZC010000005.1 GCA_944385935.1 uncultured Anaerofilum sp. | reverse complement strand
TGGAGCGGGTTACGAGGCTCGAACTCGCTACCTCCACCTTGGCAAGGTGGCGCTCTACCAGATGAGCTAAACCCGCAGAATCACTTGTTTTGTGATGCTTGTTTTTTGTGTGCCGCTCTTGGCGACGAATGTTATTTTACAATATCCTGCGCTTTTTGTCAACACTTTTTTGAAAGTTTTTTTATTTTTTTGAATATTTTTTATTTTTTCACGTTTTAACGATATTTACAGCTAATATTTTTGCTCAAAAATCTCATTACAATCAAGATTGCCAACCAAAACAAAAAATATTTTCTGCTCTGGTTGGCAACAAAATTCTTGCATTTATTGCAGCAATTCTTGCAAATCAATCTTCCATACTTTATCGCAAAATTGGCAGCAAACCTCCGCTGTAGGTTCTTCCTGTGCCAATTTTTCCAATTCTGCCTTTCCCATGCTAAGCAAAGCACGCTCTACCCGTTCTTTGCTGCAATCACAAAAATATTCACAGGAGGACTCATCCAATACATTGGGGTTGAATCCTTCTAGTACCATTTCCATAATTTTTTCTAGGGAAACACCCTCCTCCAACAGATGGGTCATAGGAGGCATAGCTGCAATATTTTTTTCCAACTGGGTAATTTCTTCTTCGGTTGCACCGGGCAAAAGCTGCAACAGATATCCCCCAGCTTTTTTAATGGTCAAATCTGGCTCCACTAGCACACCCAAAGCGCAAACCGTCGGAGTTTGCTCACTGGTAGCATAATAGTTGGTAATATCCTCTGCCACCTCACCGGAAACCAGCGGAATTTGACCTACATAGGGCTCCTTTAGCCCAAGGTCACGGATAACACTCAATGTGCCGTTGTGTCCAATGGCACCGCCCACATTCAATTTTCCATCTGGACGGTCAGCAATTTCCACTACGGGATTTTCCACATAGCCCTTTACCTGTCCCTTTCCATTTGCCACTGCCAATACCGTTCCAGCAGGGCCATCCCCTTTGATACGCAGGGTAAGGGTGTCTGTGTCGTTTTTCAGATAGGTGGACATCATAGCTGCCGCTGTCAGCAACCTACCCAGTGCCGCCGAGGTCACTGCACTGGTTTTGTGAATTTGTTCCATACGGCGTACCATTTCGGTGGAGTCAATAATACATACTACAGCTCCCCCATTTTCAGAAATTCCTCGAAGCATATTCATAACGGATTTTTCCCCTTTCATGCTCATTTTATTTGTTGTTGTGTTTGGGTATATTCTTTTACAGCTACAATAAACCAACGCTGGCTGTCTGGCCTACATGGCCCAAAATCCTCCCCGTCTTGTACCTGTTCTATACGCAAACCATACCGCTTGCAAATTTCTCGAATCTGCTCCAACTCATAGTAATACTCAAAAAACTCTTCTTCAAAGCTGTCCCCTGTATCATGATAGCGAATTTCAATAGAAATCGCTGTCCTTTGCTGCTGGGGTTGCCACTGGTTTTTCCAAACACACAGGGCATCCTCACTCTCCAACACAAAGGTTTCATTGCCCAATATTTCCTTGTGTTTGTAGGGTGTATTGACATCAAATAGAAACACACCATCCTTTTCCATAAAAAAGGCGGCTTTTTCAATGGCCTTTTCAAACATAGGCAAAGGGCCAATGTGGTTGAAGGTATCAAAGGTGGACACAGCCGCCCGAATGGTGCCAAACAAATCCAATTCCAACAAGTTTTGGTTCAACAACAACAGGTCTGGTATTTCTAATTCTGCCGCTTTTTCTCGCAGCACTGCTAGCATTTCCTCGGAGAGGTCTACCCCTATCATATCATAACCTGCTTGGGACAGCATTAGGGTCAAATCCCCTGTACCACAGCCTAAATCCACCACAATTCCATCCTGAATGCCGTGGCTGTATAGTTGCTCTTTTACTGCCTGAAACAATGCCTGATAGTCAGCATCCTCATTAAATTCATCATAGAAGTAGGCAAATTCATTATAGGCCACTTTGTGTTTCCTCCAGCGTTTTATCTAACAGCTCTTTTACTTGGTCGATTCCTTGCCCTTTTTCGGCACTGGTAAGCAATACATCCACACAGCCATAAGGGCTGCAAATCTGTCGAAACTCTTCCACTACTTGCTGTTGCTGGGATTTTTTCAGCTTGTCCCCTTTAGTCAGCACCACCACAAAAGCAATCCCATGGTATTGCAGGTATTCCAACATTTGCATATCATCGGCAGAAGGGGCGTGGCGGCTATCCAACAGTTGCAGCAGCAATCCCCTATGCCGTGGGGTTTCAAAATAGCTATTGATTAAATCATCCCAACGTTGCCTTTCTGCACCAGATACCTTTGCATAGCCGTAACCCGGCAAATCCACCAAATAACAGGTATCTAGCTGATAAAAGTTAATTGTTGCAGTTTTGCCCGGTGTAGAGCTTACTCGTGCCAAACTTTTGCGGTTGCACAATTTGTTAATCAAAGAGGATTTTCCCACATTGGAACGCCCCGAAAGTACAAATTCTACTCTATCACTTTCCGGCAACTGGGAGGACAACCCAAAGGAAGCCATAAACTCTGCTTTTGCGTAATTCATAAAACATTGTTCTCCTTTTTATTTTGACAGCCTTATTCTATCAAATTCTTTTCACCATTGCAAAGCAAATAGAAAAACCACCCACCACCCAACAAACTGGGCAGTGGGCAGCTATCAAATATCACTGGCGCATGGTGTCGGTAGGCTCCTGCTCTACTACAACCACCTCTGGCTTGTGCTTACGCATAGGCTTTCGGGTAGGTGTGGTAGAGGGTAAGGGCATCAATGCCCAACTGAGCACTTCCTCCAAAGTTTTTACAGGTACAAATTGCAGATTTTCCTTTACTTCGTTGTCCACTTCGTACAGGTCAGGCTGGTTTGCATCAGGAATCAACACCACATTCATCTTTTCCCGATAGGCAGCCATGCTCTTTTCTCGCAATCCACCAATGGGCAACACATCTCCATGGAGGGTAATTTCTCCGGTCATGGCAACATCTGCCCGAACCTGTCTGCCAGACAAGCAGGAAATCAGCGCAGTGGTCAAGGTAACACCAGCAGAGGGGCCATCTTTTGGCACAGCACCTTCTGGAGCATGGATGTGCAAATCGATGGTTTTCATCTTTTCCAAATCAATTCCATATTCCTCCGCATGGACTTTGGCATATGTGATGGCAAGTTTTGCACTTTCTTTCATCACATCTCCCAAGGAACCAGTCAGTTCAAACTTTCCGCTTCCGGCGGGGATTGCCTGTACTTCAATGGGCAGCAATTCTCCCCCTACACTTGTCCATGCCAAGCCATTGGCAATGCCCACAGCATTGGTCTTGTTGTAAAAACCGGGTTTTACCTTTGCTGGGCCTAGTAATTCCTCTGCCAATTTGGGGGTAATCTGTGCGGTTTCCCACTCTCCTGCAGCAATCTTTCGTGCACACTTGCGCAAAATTTTGTTCAAGGTACGTTCCAACCCACGAACCCCCGCCTCTCGTGTATAGCCATCAATGACATCATACAAAGCGGCGTTGTTGATTTTCACCTTACCCTTCAAACCAGTATTTTCCAACTGACGAGGGAACAAGTATTTTTTTGCAATGTGGAACTTTTCCACACGGGTATAGCTGGACAGCTCAATCACATCCATTCTGTCCAGCAAAGGACGAGGAATGGTATCCAAAGAGTTGGCTGTTGTAATAAACAAAACCTTGCTCAAGTCAAAAGGAATATCCAGATAGTGGTCTTTGAAGGTGGAATTTTGTTCTGGGTCTAGTGCCTCCAGCAAGGCAGCAGCAGGGTCACCACGGAAATCCCCTGCCAATTTATCCACCTCATCCAGCAAAATCAACGGGTTGGCACTTTTTGCACTATTGATGGCACTGATAATTTTGCCGGGCATTGCTCCAATATAGGTACGGCGATGACCACGAATTTCTGCCTCATCTCGCACACCGCCCAAACTCATACGGGCGTACTTTCTACCCATACAGGTAGCAATGGAACGAGCAATGGAAGTTTTGCCCACACCGGGAGGGCCAACCAAACAAATGATTTGGCTTTTCATGTTTGCAGAAAGGGAACGTACTGCCAAAATTTCCAGCATACGCTCTTTGACCTTCTCCATTCCATAATGCTCTTTGTCCAAAATGGCCTGTGCTTTTTTAATATTCAGGTCATCTTTGGTATAGACATTCCAAGGCAAAGCAAGACAAGTATCCAAATAGGTGCGAATTACCGCCGCTTCCTGACTGCTGCCCTGCATACGGGCAAGGCGGTCGGTTTCTTTCAACAGCTTTTCCCTTGCCTCATCGTTCAGGTTCAACTTAGCAATTTTTTCCCGATAGTTTTCCGCCTCTGCGTGGGCGTCCTCTCCCTCGTCTAGTTCTCCAGCAATAATTTTCATCTGCTCACGGAGATAGTAATCACGCTGGTTTTTGTCCATCTGCCGGTTCACTTGGGACTGGATTTCTTTTTCTACTCGCAGCACCTGGGATTCTCGCTCCAACAAAGCCAAGATTAAGTGGAGACGAGGCACCAGACGGCCCTCATCCAAAACCTGCTGTTTGTCCTGATATTTAAACAACAGGTTTGCTGGGATATACTCTGCCAAAAATACGGGGTCTTCTGCTGTAAGAATGTTGAATACCACATCTTTGGGTAAGCGTGGAGTCAATTTCAGATAATTTTCAAACACATCGTGGAGGCTGCGCATCAAAGCCTCCAACTCCACAGGGTCAGCACTACGGATTCCTCTTAGCTGAGAGGTGCGTACTTGGGCAATCAAGAAATCCCCATCCGACTCCAAATCCACCAGTCTGGCGCGGGATTTTCCCTCTACCAAAACCTTTACTAGGTCTTCACTCACTCGCAACATCTGCTTAATTTCTGCAACCACACCATATTTATGCAACTGTTGCAAGTTTGGATTTTCTGCCTCAGAGTCCTTTTGTGCCACCAAAAAAATGGGGCTATTGTTGCTCATTGCCCAGTCAATAGCGGCAATGGATTTTTGCCGCCCTACTTCAAAATGAATTACATTATTAGGAAACACCACCAACCCACGTAGGGCGATGGCAGGCAGGAAGGATGTTTGTGCATCCTGCTGCATCTTTTCTTGTACTGTATCAGGCATTCTTTCCTCCTGTAGAAGGGCTGCCCTTGCGGGCACCACTCTATTTGCTCTCTATTTTCTATTGCAGATGATTCTCAGTATACCGCATCCCTGTTTGCTTTTCAATGATTCTACTGTATTTTTTCAAAAGTTTCCACCCATTAAAAAATGCAAACAGCTTTCGCAGTCTTTCATCTTCTGTGCTTGCATTGTAGCCTATTCTTTATTTTTATGCAAGGGTTTTCCAATCTTTTTCACTGTTTTTTAAGGATTTTTTCAGGGAATCCTCTACAAAATGTGTCCTTTTTTTGAACTTTGTAAAAAGCTCTTGCACCAAAGCACTTTTCGGTGTAAAATATATTAGCACTCAAAAACTTAGAGTGCTAATATTACATTACAGGAGGCCTATGCTTCATGGCTGTTCAACAATTTAAGGCCGAGAGCAAAAAGCTCTTGGATTTGATGATTCATTCTATTTACACTCACAAAGAGATTTTTCTCCGTGAATTGATTAGTAACGCCAGCGATGCGCTGGACAAACTCTATTTTAAATCCCTCACCGATACTACCATTCCCCTGAAGAAAGAGGATTATGCCATTCATTTGGCTGTAGACAAGGGGCTTCGCACCATCACCATTTCTGATAATGGTATCGGTATGACCAAAGAGGAATTGGAAAACAACCTTGGCACCATTGCAAAAAGTGGCAGTCTGGATTTCAAACGGGAAAACACCGCTGACGATATTGATATCATTGGTCAATTTGGCGTAGGTTTCTACTCTGCCTTTATGGTTGCTTCTCGTGTTACTGTTATCAGCCGCCCCTATGGCAGCGAGGAAGCCTACAAATGGGAAAGCACCGGCGCAGAGGGATACACCATTACTCCTTGCCAAAAGGATTCCTTTGGTACAGATATTATCCTTGTAGTAAAGGAAAATGTAGACGAGGAAAACTATGATGAGTTTTTAGATGAGTACCGTCTAGTATCCATTGTAAAAAAATACTCTGACTATATTCGCTACCCCATCACTATGAATCGGGAGCATTCTCGCAAAAAGGAAGGCACCGAAAACGAGTACGAAACCTATACAGAGCTAGAAACCCTAAACAGCATGGTTCCCCTGTGGAAACGTGACAAAAAGGATGTTTCTGAGGAAGAATACAACAACTTCTACAAAGAGAAGTTTATGGATTTTTCCGACCCTGCTCATGTAATTGTAAGCAAAACCGAGGGTTCTGCTACCTACAACGCATTGCTGTTTATTCCCGGCCGGGCACCTTTCAACTATTACACCAGAGAGTATGAAAAAGGATTGCAGCTATACGCCAGCGGTGTTTTGATTATGGACAAATGCCCTGACTTGCTGCCCGATTATTTCAGCTTTGTTAAGGGTTTGGTAGATAGCCAAGACTTAAGCCTGAACATTAGCCGTGAGATGTTGCAGCATGACAACCAGCTCCGCCTAATTCGCACCACCTTGGAGCGCAAAATCAAAAATGAATTAACCGCTATGCTGCGTAATGAGCGTGAAAAGTACGATGAATTCTTTAAGAATTTTGGGTTACAGCTAAAAGTTGGTTGTTATGAGGGCTATGGCGCACACAAAGACACCTTGAAAGACCTGTTGCTGTTCCATTCTGCAAAGGAAAACAAGTTGATTACTTTGGAAGAATATGTGCAAGCTATGCCCAAAGCTGAGCAAACCGAAGCCGCCGAAGGCACCGAAGATAGCGAAACTAAAGAGCCCGAAACCACACAAAAATACATCTACTATGCCGCCGGAAGCAGTGTAGAACAGTTGGCAAAACTGCCTGCTGCTGAACGTGTACTTGAAAAAGGCTATGATATTTTGTACCTCACCGATAATGTAGATGAATTTGCTTTGCAGGTTCTCCATGAGTATGAGGGTAAGGAGTTCCGCAATATTTCCTCTGGTGATGATTTGGGGCTGGAAACCGAAGAAGAAAAAGAGGCAGCCAAAGCCCAAAACGAGGAAAACAAAGACCTGTTTGCAGCCATGAAAACTGCTTTGGGTGATAAGGTTGCTGATGTTCGCCTGTCCACACGTTTGAAGAATCACCCTGTTTGCATTACCAGCGAAGGTGCTCTTAGTGTCGAGATGGAAAAGGTTCTCAACAGTATGCCCAATGCCGAAAAGGTAGAAAGCAAGAAGGTTCTGGAGGTAAACGGCAGCCATCCCATCTTTGGGGTATTGCAGTCTTTGCAAAAATCTGGCAACACACAAAAATTGTCTGACTACTCCAATGTGCTTTACAATCAGGCATTGCTTATTGAGGGACTATCCATCGAAGACCCTGTTGCCTATGCACAGGCAGTATGCTCCATTATGGCAGAAAAAGCCGAATAATCCTTTTGGGTAAAATAAAATCTCCTGTCCAGAAAATATCTGGATAGGAGATTTTTTCTTGTATATTACTCTCTGCGAATGGCTTCCAATGCACTAATTTTCACTGCTTTGTTGGCAGGAACAGCACCAGACACCAAACCCACCAAGGTAGCAAAGAGAATGGCACCTACCACCAGCCACCAAGGAATGATACTGGAAGCACCACCCATCATGCCGCCTCCCATCATACCCATGGAATCATAGCCCATTTCGCCATTTTGCTGGTTTTGCAATCCCAAAAACATAATGATGGTTTGCAGGTTGTTGATAATAAAGCTAACCACATAGCTGATAACAACACCAACTACGCCGCCCAAAAATCCAATAGCTCCCGACTCAATCAAGAACATGCCCCGGATTTTTCCAAGTTCACAGCCTAGCACCTTCATAACGCCAATTTCTTTGGTACGTTCATAGATGGCCATGGTCATGGTATTGGCAATATTCAAAGCCGCTACCAAAAGGGATACCGCAGCAAGACCGCCCAATGTAAGCTGTTGCTTGCGAACCTGCCCTTGCATCTGCTCACGAACTTGAGAAAGGGACTGAATTTCTTTGTAGCCCAAATCTTTTATCTGTTGTTCTACATCGGCTACATTGTCCACATCATCTACTTTGATATAGACATTATTATAACCATTGTCCTTTTCTCTCATTAGTCCGCCGGTGCTACTAACCATGTAAGAGTTGCCGCCCTTACTGCCAGTTAACTTTTGATAAGCCTGCTCCAGCTTTTTCACATCTGCAATGCTCATCACAATGCCAGAATCGGTAAAATATCCAGCATTGTAGTCACTTTTCATCACACCCACTACAACCAGCTCATACTCTCTGGTTTTTGGGTTATTTTCTGCATTGTCACTCATGCGGAGAATCATTTTATCTTTGTTGATATCCACAAAAGGCGGCACTGGGTTTCCATTGGCGTCCAGTTGCCCTTGATAGACATACCGCTTTCCAGAATTGTAACTTTTGCGGGTATCCTCAAAGCTATAACCGAAGTTTTCTCCCACTAGCACAGGAATCTTATTTTTACTCGTAGTTGTTTGGTCAGCACTTAAATAACCACCCGAAACCAAGGTAATGCCCATGGCTTCCAAAGAGGCCGGGTCCATACCATTTACATTAAAATATGTTTGATAACGGTCGCCTTTGCCTGCATACAGTTGTGCACTCAAGTTGCTTGGCTGATATTGTGGTGTTGCAGCAATTACATGAGGAATCTGCTTGAAAGTTTCCAGCATTTTATCATCCAATACAGGGGGAGCATTTTCATTGTTTCCCCCACCGCTGTATGTGTAGTTGTATACCTGAATTTTGGTTAAGTCGCCATAACTGCGCAGCATTCCCTCATACTGCTGGTTTAGAGCAATGCCCAAGCTAATCATAACCACAATCAAACAGGTGCCAATTACCACACCAATCAATGTGAGTACAGTTCTGCCTTTCCGCCGGCGAAGGTTATCTGTGCTGAGTTTCAGCAAATCAGATATCTTCATCGTCATCCTCCGCTTCTAGTTGTGCCAATTTCTTTGCTTTTTGCTTTTTCAGAATGATAACAGCAGCTACGCCACCAACTGCCAACACACCTACTACAGCAACAATCCATACCCATACAGGCACACCGCTTTGTGGTTCGGGCATGGGCTCTATGGGCATTTCCATTCCACCCATATCACCACCCATATCCATGGCTGGTTGTACTGTGCAGGAATACTCTTTTGTGATGGTCTTTGTCTGACCTGCGCTGTTTTCGTATGTAAGAGTTACCATACCTGTAATGGTTCCTTCGGTGTCCGATGCGATGGTAAACTCTACTGTATTTTCAGTTCCGGGCTGTACATTGCCCAAATATTGGCTTTGGCCGGGGTTGCGCAATTTTTCACCATTGATTTCTGCGCTCAAGTTACTGATTGCCTCTTTGCCCTTATTTACAAAGGTGACCTCTAACAAACCTTCTTCTCCTGCCATGAGGGTTTCTGCACCCTGCACCTTGGTAATTTCAAAGCGTTCTGGCTGTACCACAGGTACGGTAACAGTTGCTGTTCCTTCGCTTTTGGTTCCATCGGAAGCACCTACCCCAGACATGCTCAACTGCAAGCTGGCAACGCCACCAGTAAGGTTGGCACTGGGCAAAATTTCAAAGGAAATCTGTTTGGAGCTTTCGGGGCTCATGCTTCCCACATAAACGGAGGAATTTCCGTTTGCCATGGTAACATTTTCAGGCAATGCCAAGGATACTGTTACATCGCTTAAATTCTGGTCACCAGAGGTTGCAAACACAGTCAAATTCAAGGTGAAGGGAGAACCTGCTGGAACAGATGCACCTCCAAAACTAAATTCTTTTACAATTAAGCCGGGGGCCCGAAGCTGTGCACCACTTTCAGTTCCGTTTTTCTCAATGGTATAGCACTGAGGCAGGGAAACCGACAAAGAAGTGACCGGCAAAGCATAGCTGCTATTGTAAGAAATATCAAACTTAAAGGTATTATCTCCGCCCAGATATTGCAATCCGTTAAATTGTACAGTATAGCTATTATTTACTTTATCTAATGCGGTTACTGTTCCTTCAATGGCAGAGAAGTTCTGACCATTTTGAGGCATCAAACGAACTTTGGAAGGGTCCAAGTCCTGTCCATTTAGTCGTGGGTCTACTATTGTAACAGTTAAAGTACCTGTAGGAATAATGTCATTATTTTTGTCACGTACCAAATTTCCTAAGTTTCCCGATGCATTACGCAGTTCATAGCTGGAAACAAAAGGCTCTCCTGCGGCAGGAGTAGGCTCTGAGGTTGGCTGGGGAGTAGATTCGGGAGAACTACTGGGTGTAGGGGTTGCAGTTTGTTCTGCCATAGGGACAGGGGTAGGCTGGACAGTGCTGGAAGATTGGTCTTGTGCCGCTGCAACAGAAGCAAATGCGCCCACTGTCATGGCAATGGCCAAGCATACACTGAGTTGTTTTAGACGGTTTTTCATTCTCATTGTTTTATCTCCTTGCCTATTGATAAAATATAATTTTATGATTACTTTTCTTCAGACTTTTTGGTGTCTGGTGTATCTGGCTGGGCTGCTACTGGCTCATCTGGCACCAGATTTTCTTCCACTCCTGCAAACATCTGTGCACGGTTTTTTGCTTTGGTTTCTTCATCCACCACGATATCAGAAAGCACATTGCCATCTTGAATGGTAATCACTCGGTCGGCACATCCTGCTAAATCCTTTTCGTGGGTAACCATTACAAAGGTGGTTCCATTTTCCTTTGCCATGGCCAACATTCGATATAAGACTTGACGTGTGGTTTTTGTATCCAAGTTGCCTGTAGGTTCGTCGGCAAAAATTACCTTTGGCTTTAACACAAAGGCTCTGGCAATGCCAACACGTTGTTGCTGTCCACCACTCATTTCTGTGGGCTTGTGGTTGGCACGCTTTGCCAATCCCATGCGCTTTAGTTGTGCCATAGCCTGTTTTGTGCGTTCTTTGCGCCCTACTCCCTTGAACATTAACGGCATTGCCACATTTTCCACAGCGGTCAAATTAGGCAAAAGGTTATAACTTTGGAAGATAAAGCCTAAATGTGCCTGCCGAAACTTTGCAAGTTCATTTTCTGTCATAGCACTAATTTCGTGCTGACCAATATATACCTTGCCTTTGGTTGGCTTTTCCAATCCTGCCAACTGGTTCAAAAGGGTGGATTTTCCGCTACCAGAAGCACCAACAATGCAGCATACTTCCCCCGGCAAAATCCCAAGGCTAACGTCATTTAGTGCTACCACCTTTTCTTTTCCCACTCGGTACACCTTCCGCAGGTGTTCCACTCTCACAATGGGGTTCAATCCTGTCACCTCTCTTTTCGCTGTTAGCGACGAAATATCATATAATAAACAACTCCTACTGCCTCTCGGAGCCAACTGGGAATGACTCTGCTAATAGGCGTAGGGGCTGGAATACTGCGAACATCAAAAAAATCCATCTGCTCTGCAATCCACTTTGCCCGCAAACAATGAAAATCACTGGTGGCAAACGCAACAGGCTGCTGGCTGCAATCAATGCCCTCTTGTTGCAAAAGTTGAGCAGAAAAAGAAAAATTTTCCCATGTGTTTGTACTTTTATCTTCCATCAAAATATTTTCAGCAGGGATGCCCTTTTCTACTAAATATTCTGCCATGGCTTGGGCCTCTGGAATTTCCTCGTCGTTGCCTTGTCCACCACTAACAACAATCTGTAATGTTGGATTATTCTGCCAAGCATTATAAGCAGCATCCAGTCTACGGGCCAACATTCCACTGGGCTTTTTACCTTTTAATCCTGCCCCTAGCACAATCAAAGCAGATTCATCCCCTTGTACGGTGGAGGCTTTTCCAGTTAAAGCAATTACTGCTATCAGTGCTGTTGCAATTACCAAACCAACCACAACCAGCAGCCGAAGCCATTTCCAAACGCCTTTTTTACAAAGCTCATTGACCTTTTGATACCATATACCATATGCCCAGCTTGTTCCGGTCAGTCCATACACCAAAAAATTGCCCAAATTTTGATTCCCAACAAGCAACATTGCACTTTGCAAGGTTCCCGCAGCTGCTGTTGCAAAGATAATTTTCCGAAACAGTGCCAATTTTTCTCCTCCATAAATTGCCCAAAAAGCCCCATCTATTGCCCACATACCCCAACCGGTATGCAACCAGCAATATCTGAGGCTTTCCAGTCCCTATTTTGTTTTTCTAAACAAGACCATCATGCAACAGTTGTTTTTTCCTGTGCAGGGTCTGGAGCATTTGCCTGTACATCATGCTCTTGCATTCCGCCATCTGTACTGGATACACTGGCGAAAATATAACCCATTGCCACCAAAACTGCTATTGCAACTAAAATAACCTGTAACATTACAAATGCCCCCTTTTGTTATATGTATTACGCCGTGATTTTCGGCTCTATACCACATATACGAAACAAAAGAAGGCTTTCTTTCAAATTATTTCAAATTTTTCCAAAAAATTTTTTCATTTGCTATCTATGGCAAAATTCTTATGCCCAAAGTGCGTTTATTATATAGCAAAGATGTTGATGTGCATAAAGAAAAAGCACACCACAAACCACAAAGCCAAAAGCACACCACCCAATACTACAAGCACAATGGCACTCTTGGCACGCTCCTTCCCTCTCTTATGTCCAAGAAGCACCACCAGTGCACAACTTAGTGCAACAGCTGAACAACCCAAATATGCAAAGGGAACAAAAAAGGCCAGTAAGGCAAGAACTCCTGCCACCAAAGAAATGGTGGCAAGAATTGCTTTTGGTTTTTGTGTCAAGTTGAACATCCTTTCTTTTTAGCAGCGCATTTATTGAGATTGTGAAGAACTTTCCTCGCTGCCATCTATTGTTTGTTGGATAATGGAATCCATCACATCACGGGTCATCATACCGTTGAAATATCCATACACATTTCCTTCCTTATCAATCATATAAGTTATAGGAAGGGTTGCAGCACCATAGGCAGAAAATACCTGTTGGTCAGTATCCAACAAGGTGGGATAGGTCAACTTATGGTCTTCAAAGAATTTTGTCATGGTTTCTTGTGTGGTACCACTGGTAATACCCAAAATAATAACGTCTCCAGTATTTTCCCCTTGGTCTAAATACAGTTGTTGAATATCTGGCATTTCTTTTACACAATATTTACACCAATCCGCCCAGAAATTTAAAAACACAACTTTTCCTTTGTAGTCAGAAAGTGTATGGCTATTTCCATACTGGTCGGTCAGAGTGAAATCTACCGCAGGAATAACAGGGCGAGAACTTGCCGAACTACTGTCCGAAGAAGAACTACTTTCTGTGGGTTGGCTAGAAGGTTCCCCTGCGGAAGAAGAATCCTGTCTGGTACTGCTGGAACTTTCTACTCCTGGAAAAGCACTTTGGAAAGAATCCGATGTGACCCATCCCGACAAGAGCAATCCGCCCATTATTATCAATAGCACTGCACCTACACGAGTAGTCCAAACCAATGCTTTTTTACTTTTTTGCAGCCATCCCATAAGAGCATCTGCAAAAATGCCCAGCACCAAAAAAGGAATGACAAAGCCGATTGTATACAAAAAGATATAGAAAAAGCCCAAAGAGGAAGATTCCGCAGTTCCAGCCATCAACAAAACACTTGCCAAAGCAGGGCCAACACAAGGTGTCCATGCAAAACTAAATGTAAAACCTAACAACCAGGCTGTAACTGGATTCATTGTGCCCGAAATCCGGAAAGGTAGACGAAGCTCTTTTGATAGGCTGTGCTTTCCAAAAACACCCAACTGAAGCAAGCCTAACACAATCAACAGGATACCTCCCACAAAAGCAAAAATCTCCCGATTACCAGAGAAAAACTGCCCCAAGGCAGAAACACCCATGCCCAATACAAAAAAGGCAAAGCTGATACCTATTACAAAAAATAAAGTGCTCACCAGCAATTTCCGCCGGCGTTTTGCCCTATCTTCTTGGGAAAGCCCTCCCGACAAATAGCTGAGATACACTGGTACCAAAGGCAGAACACAAGGAGAAAAAAAACTTAACACTCCCTGTATAAACACTGCTGTGGCAGAAACGGTATTCGTAAGATTAAACCCCATAGAAACACTCCTTTTTTGGTTTGATATAGAGCTATTATACCCAAAAGGAAACTATACCATCGGTTGCATTTGCAACAAAACAGCTTTAAAAAAGTGATAGGATTATGAAAAGGTTGTTGCAATATGATACAATTTTATTTTTGTTCATGGTATAATGTTTCAGCGAGATTGTATTACTATGTTTTAAAGGAGCAGCAACTATGAAACAGAGGTTAAATGGTTTATTATACACACCACCCTGTAAATGGGACAGATTGGTGGTGATTTTTTTGGCTGTAGCAGGGTTCTTTTTGTGGAATCACCCTGATATTGTAGAAACTGCACAGCACACACAAATTCTGCTAAAAGATATCTTCTCTGGCAATTTTTTTGCATTTTATCAAGACACTATGGATGCAAAGGCCGTGTTGGGCTATGCCAACGCCGCCCATTATCACATTCTATTTTATGTGTTGTGTGCTATATGGGATTTGCCTCTGTACTTGCTTAGCTTAGTTTTGCCTGTAAGTAACTTTGCTTTTGTATTATGGACAAAGACTTTCGGCACATTGGCATGGATTTTGTGTGGATTTTTATTACAAAAGGTTGCCTCTTTGCTGGGTATTTCGGGGGAATATTTGCCTTGGACTAGCTATGGAATTTGGCTCTGCCCCATTGCCTTTTTCACCGTTTTGGGCATGGGACAATATGACAGCCTTTGTCTGTTGTTTATCCTAGGAGCATTGTATCTATACTTGCAAGATAAATTGTTAGCTTTCTCTTTGGTTATGGGAATGGCACTGGTTTTCAAAATGTTTGCACTGTTTGTATTTGTTCCCTTGCTTTTGCTGCGGGAAAAACGGTTGCTGCGTGTACTGGGATATCTGGTGATTGGAATGTGGCTCTATCTGCCGGGAACCTTGTTATTTGCTGGAAGAAATGGCGATGCAAGTTTTTTCAACAACCTGATTGCACAGCGATTGTTTGCCCAGGTGTTGCCTTTTGTGGCACAGCCTTCCATCCTACTGGTTGCCCTTGCTGCCCTATGGTTTATATGCTGGCTCTGGAAACCTGCAAATCAAAATTCCCTGCACCAAAAGGCAATATATGTCTGCCTTGTTACCTTTAGTCTGCTGTTCTTGTTGGTGCAGTGGCACCCCCAATGGTTGATTCTTCTCACTCCCTTTGTGCTTCTCACCAATTGGCAAAGCAATCAGTCCCAACGATGGATGTTGCTACATGGCATTTCTGTGGCAGGTTTTTTCCTGATGACTGCCTATCTCTTTGTGGGACAGATTGAAGCAAATCTTTTCGACTTTGGCATTATTGGGCAGTGGTTTGGTGTCACCATTAGTGGAAGTGCCCAGCAACGTACAAACACCGTTTATTTTGATTTAATTCCCTACCTTGCACAGCTTGCACCAGTGGCATTTTCTGCCCCCATCATCATTGGATTATTTGGAAAATTCCCATTAAAAGGCAAGCAGTTGTTCGACCGTCTTTGCCCCCCTGCTATGGATACACCTTCCATCCGTCTATGGTTGTATGGCACATTCGTTGTAACCTTTGGGGCATTCTGGTTTATTCCCAGTGCATTCGCGTGGATAAAAACCCTAGGTATTTTATAAATCAAAAGTTTTAAGGCTCAAATACTACCACTTCCGGTGCACTTCCCATACGCAAGGGAGGGCCGGAAGTGCCAATGCCCCGGCTTACAAACAAAGTTGCTTTTTCCTTGCCTTGGGGATGATATAATCCATAGGGATACATTTTTCCTCCCGGTGGTAGAATCATCTTGGTTAAAATCGGCAGATGAACCTGTCCATCATGGCTATGGCCCGAAAGCATTACATCGCATCTTCTCAATGATAAATACCTTGCTTTGTCTGGCATGTGGCATAGACAAATTCGGTACCCATCATCTGGAAGCTGTACCATAGCCCGCCCATTGGAATATGGGGAAAGGCCACAAATACTAATTTGTTCATTTACTTGAACAACTTCGTCCCATAGCACTGTAAAACCGCTTTTTTCAAACAGTCGGTAAAAAAAGGGCTTAGAGCCATAACGAACATCATGGTTTCCTAATACCGCAAATTTTCCTAAGGGAGCATTTATTTTTTTCAACTGTTGTTCCATCCACCCAAAATCCAACATATGGAAATCTTTGGGTAGCTTGGCAAAGAAATCCCCTCCAAATAGTACCAACTGGGGAGACTGTGCATTGATGGCATTTACAATGGCTTCCAAATGTTTGGGATGGTATTTTCTGCCCAAATGAACATCAGAAAAAAACACGGTTTTCACCGGAATGGGACGAGGCAATGCAGGCGAAGTGACCCGCAGTTTTTCCGGCTCAATCTTTACCGCATAATACAAAAGACCGCTGCCCACTGTTGCCCCCATCCCTAAGGCAGACCAAAAATATTTTTGCCAATTCATACTATCCCATCCTTTCCAAATACAAACTTTTCTGTTAGAAGGACTATTTTATGGAACATTTTGATTCTTGTGTTATCCCCAGCCCTTTGGGAAACATTGAAATTGTAGCTCAAAAATCTGCCATTGTATCCATTTCTTTTTGTAACAGCTCTGTTTTGCAAGAACCATCTACCCCACTTTTACAGCAAGCACAACAACAATTACAAGAATATTTTTCCCACTGTAGGACTTGCTTTTCCTTGCCTCTTGCCCCCAAAGGCACCCCGTTTCAACAAAAAGTCTGGCAAGCACTGCAAACCATTCCCTATGGTGAAGTGTGTAGCTATCAGCAAATTGCTGTGCAAATTGGTAGCCCAAAGGCTTGCAGGGCTGTGGGAATGGCCAATCACCACAACCCCATTGCCATTGTTATCCCTTGTCATCGTGTCATTGGCAAAAATGGCAGCCTTACAGGATACGCCGCAGGAATCAGTCGCAAAGAACAGCTTTTGGAGTTGGAACAACAATATACAAAGACAGATTAACCAAAAGCTGTAAATCTGTCTTTTTCATTTATTGTAAAATTCTGTAGTTTCGCAAAAATGAAATAAGAAATAAAAGCACAACCGGCATAAAAAATACAATGTCTGCTATTTTGTGCTTGTATAATTTGCGGAATACTTTGGGATTGAGAAAAAACAGGCTGGCAATCTGACAAAAGTAGAACAAAGAGCCAAAAATTACCCACTGATAGCCAACATAGCGGGAAACAGTGGAATAAATCTGAAGCCATTGAATATTACCTGTAACACCAGCCATCAGACAAACCAAATACCCACCTAGCATTGCAAGGGAGAACACTGCCAAAAGAATTTTTTTGATATTCCCCACTATTACAGATATTTTTTATATGCGAGATTTTCTTTTGTCCAGTTTTTCAAAACACTAGCCATTTCCTTGGCCTCTACTTTTGCTCCTGCTAAATCCTGCTCTTTCCAGTTTCCACATTCTGGTTCGGTTGCGCCGGGAATCTCTCCATCATAGTCTGCAATAAATTCCATGCTCTCTTTTGCCAAAGCAATGGAATCTTCTGGAGATAGGTCACGTACCAACAAATAGAATCCTGTACGGCATCCCATGGGCCCTACATAAATTACATGGCTTCCAAAACGGCTAGAACGGGCAAAGGTAGCAAAAAGGTGCTCTATGGTGTGCATAGCAGGCACTGCCAAGTAATCCCCCTGATTGGGCTTTTTCATGCGAATGTCATAGGTGGTAATGTCTCCATCCACACGGGAGGTATACATTCCACGCTCCAAACAACGGTGGTCTACGCAAAAACTAGCAATTCTTTCCATATTTTTTCTTCCTTTCATCCACTTATCACTATTTTATTTTTTACAAACGTATTTCATTCTTCTAAAATACAACAAGCGGCATTCTTTGCAAAATGCCGCTTGTTTTTATTCCATCAAAGTTCTAACAATTAGTTCTCGCCGATGGTGTGTACCTTAATCATGTTTGTGGTACCAGAAACACCTACAGGAACACCAGCAGTCAATACAACTACATCGCCCTTGCTTACAAGACCATTTTCCTCTGCAACTCTAGCAGCATGTGCAATCATCTCGTCGGTGTTGTTACCTGCGGGCATTACCACAGCAGTTACACCCCAACTTACTGCCAACTGACGCTGTACGCTTTCATCCATTACACAAGCAATGATAGGAGCATCGGAACGGTAGCGGCACATCTGGCGAACAGTCTGGCCACTCTTAGAAATAGCAATGATAGCCTTTGCCTTTACATCATGTGCAATGGTGCAAGCTGCGTGTGCAGTAGCAGCAGAAATAGACAGGTTGCCCTCATCCAAGGAAACGCCATAACGCTCCTGGTAGTGGGGGTCTTGCTCGGTGCGCTCTGCAATAGCTGCCATGGTGCGAACAGCCTCAACGGGCCACTTACCAGCAGCTGTCTCACCACTAAGCATTACTGCACTGGTACCATCGTAGATAGCATTTGCAACGTCAGTAATTTCTGCACGGGTGGGACGAGGATTCTCAATCATGCTCTCCAACATCTGGGTAGCAGTGATAACAGGCTTACCTGCTGCAAAGCTGTGCAGAATCAGGTCTTTCTGGATGATAGGAATTTCGGTGAAGTCGATTTCAACACCCATATCACCACGGGCAATCATGATACCATCAGCAACTTCCAAAATCTCTTTGATGTTATCAATACCCTCTTGGTTCTCAATTTTAGCAATAATGCGGATATGCTCGCCGCCTGCGCTCTTCAACAGGTTGCGGATGTCCATAATATCCTGCGCATTACGGGTAAAGCTAGCAGCAATAAAGTCAAAGCCTGCTTTTACACCAAAGAGGATATCAGACTTGTCCTTCTCGCTCATATAAGGCATGGACAGAGAAACACCGGGAACGTTTACGCCCTTGTTGTTGGAGATGGGGCCACGGTTCATAACACGGCAAACGATATCAGTGTCGGTTACGCTCTGAACTTCCAGACGAATCAAACCGTCAGCCAGCAAAATGGTAGAGCCGGGCTTTACATCCTGAGGCAGGTTGTTGTAGCTTACGCCAACAATCTCATTAGTGCCTTCTACTTCACGAGTGGTCAGAGTGAAGGTTTGACCCTCTTCCAAAACCTCTTTGCCATTTGCAAATTGCTTCAAACGAATTTCGGGGCCCTTGGTATCCAGCAAAGCAGCAACAGGCAGACCCAACTCTTTGCGCAGAGCAAACAGGTTGTCCAAACGGCCCTGATGCTCCTCATGGCTACCATGAGAGAAGTTGAAGCGGGCAACATTCATGCCAGCCTCCATCATTCCACGCAACACTTTGGGGTCTTGGTTTGCAGGACCCATGGTGCAGATAATTTTTGTTTTACGCATTGACTTTTGCATCTATTCGACACTCCTTTTGAGAATATTAAGATTGACAAAATATTAACATAGAAACACACCGTTTTGCCTTGACCATCACATATCATATCATATCTTGTCCTTGTGGGCAAGCACTCAACGCAATTCTATGCAAAAAAATTACATTTCTGTCGGCAAATCCAGTCATTACTGGTAGCATTGTTGAAAAAATATGGTATAATGTAACATCATATGGATATTTTTGCCTCGATTCGAAAAAGATAAACCATGGTAATTTTGTCAATAAAGGAGTGAACCTATGAAAAAAAGAATCTTTCTTATTGTACTAGACAGCTTTGGTGTGGGCAACGCCCCCGATGCCGCCAACTTTGGGGATGAAGGCTCCAACACACTGGCAGCCATTGCAAGCCATCCCAATTTTCACACCCCACATCTGGAGCAGTTGGGCTTGTTCCAGATTGAAGGCACCCCAGACAAAGGCTCTTGCCAAACCAGCTTGGGAGCCTTTGGTCGCCTACAAGAACAAAGCCTCGGCAAGGACACCACCATCGGCCATTGGGAAATTGCTGGCATTGTCAGCCCCCGCCCATTGCCCACCTATCCCAAGGGTTTCCCCCCTGCTGTAATTGAAGAATTTGAAAAGCAAACCGGTTGCAAAACCATCTGCAATCTGCCCTATTCCGGCACCGATGTAATTCGAGATTATGGGGAAGAACATCTAAAAACAGGGGCTTTGATTGTCTATACCAGTGCCGACAGTGTATTCCAAATTGCAGCCAACGAGAGCATTGTTCCTGTGGAGCAGCTCTACAAATATTGTGAGATTGCCCGAAACATTCTGCAAGGAGAACACGCTGTAGGCAGGGTAATCGCCCGCCCCTTTGAGGGCACCTCTGCGGAAAACTTCCGCCGCACCAGTCGCCGCCATGATTACTCCCTGTTGCCTCCCAAAGATACCATGCTGGACATTCTGCAAAAGGCGGGAAAGGACACCATTGGCGTGGGTAAAATTTACGACATCTTTGCAGGGAAAGGAATCAGCAAAACCTACCGCACCACCAGTAACCACCATGGTATGGAAATAACTCTACAGCTTGCCAAAGAGGATTTTGAGGGACTTGCTTTTGTCAACTTGGTGGATTTTGATATGGTCTATGGCCATAGAAATGATGTTGCCGGATATGCTGCCGCTGCCACAGAATTTGACCAACAACTTGGTGAATTGCTGCCCCTGTTGACAGAAGATGACCTCTTGATAATTACCGCTGACCACGGCTGTGACCCTGCTACTCCCTCCACTGACCATTCCCGTGAGATGGTTCCTTTGCTGGTATATGGCAAGGGTGTACAGGAAAACACCAACTTGGGAACCGTGAAAGGCTTTGGTTGCATTGCTGCTACCATCTGCGAGGCTTTGGGCGTAGATGCTGCACTGGATGGCAACAGCCTTTGGAAAGAAATATACACAAAATAAAAACTATCGCTGTTTGAGATAATCCCAATCCCATATTGGAAAAGTCAAACAGACCACACAAAATATCTCCCCCATGAGTTTGTTGCTCATAAGGGAGATGTTTTCTTTGTTTATAAAATAATGCAAATCAAGCCGCTGCATCCTTCGTTGATAACTCTCTCAAGGGTTTCCTGCAATCTTGCTCTTGCCTCTTGGGGCATATGGAGTAATTTATTTTGCAACCCTTCATTTACCAGTTCATGCAGACTCTTTCCAAAAATATTGGATTCCCAAATTTTAATGGGGTCTTGCTCAAAGTCCTCCAGCAAACTTTTTACCAGTTCTTCGCTTTGCCGTTCACTTCCCACAATGGGGCTAACCTCTGTGGAAATCACTGCTTTCATCATGTGCACAGAGGGAGCACTGGCACGCAGACGAACACCATACCGCCCACCTTGTTTCACAATTTCCGGTTCCTCTAGTTTTAGTTCGTTCAAGGTTGGCATTACAATTCCATAGCCTGTTGCCTCTACCTGCTCAATGGCACCCCGAATTTTCTCATATTCCCGCTTTGCCTTTGCAAGCTGAATGATACAAGGCATCAAACTAGCTTCATCGCAAATTTCCAGACCGGTTTGCTCCCCCAGTACCTGATAGAAAATTCCTGGCTTCAAGTCCATTTTCATGCGAACAGTTCCCGTTGCCATATCCAGCGCATCTAGTTGGCAATCCGAACAGCTTTCACACTCCACAGTGTTTCCCTGCACAGCATCCTTCATCTGTGTGATGGTCTCCGCCCATTCCCGAACAGATGTATATACCTGTTGTTGTAGCCAGTGGTCATTGTCCAACATGGTTACCCAGCGGGGAAGCACAAAATCCACCTGTCGTACAGGAAACTCGTACAAAACCCCTTTTAAGATACGAACAAAATCCTCTTGGTTCAAATCTACACAGCTTATTGGCAAAACAGTTCTGCCATATTTTTGGCTTAAATCTTTAGCAAGCTGAATGCTTTCGGGGCTTTGGGGAGAAACACAGTTTAGCAAAATTACAAAGGGCTTTTTGATATTTTCTAGTTCTGCAATTACTCGTTCTTCCGCCTTTTCATAGCCTGCACGGGGGATGTCGCTAATACTGCCATCTGTGGTAATCACCAAACCAATGGTAGAGTGCTCACAAATTACCTTGCGGGTTCCAGTTTCTGCTGCAAGGTCAAAAGGAATTTCCTCCTCAAACCATGGGCTTTTTACCATGCGGGGCTTTTCGTCCTCCTCGTGACCCATGGCTCCTGGAACCATATAGCCCACACAGTCAATCAGCCTTGCCCGAAAGCTGCCGCCCCCCTCCAATTCCACCGAAACGGCTGTTTCTGGCACAAATTTGGGCTCTGTGGTCATGATGGTACGGCCTGCGGCAGACTGGGGCAACTCATCTTTTGCCCTTTGCTTTACTCCCTCTGAGGAAATGCGAGGAATAAGCATGGTTTCCATAAACCGTTTGATAAAGGTGCTTTTGCCGGTGCGAACTGGCCCCACCACACCGATATAGATATCACCGCCTGTACGCTGGGCAATGTCGTGATAAATCATGCTTGCGTCCATTTTTGTTCTCCTTTCAGTTCAATACTGGAATCAACAACCGAGCAGGTTGCTCTAATACCATTTCTTCCAACCCTGCCGCTTGCAAAATTGCCGAAGGGCTAGCGTGGTAATTGCGTGCAATATCAAAGACATCTTCCCCAGCACAAGCATAGTAAATCCGCAAGGCAACGCCATTTTGGTCTGGCTCCAATTCTTGCCCACATTCTACACCTGTCACCATAGATACAGGAGCACGTCTTGTGACCATTCCGCTGAGTCGGATGGTCAGTTTTGCCTGTGCTTGGTCGCCGTCTTTTTCTGCACGAACCTCTACTAAAGCAGCCTGTACTGCCAAATCAAGTTGTTCAGGGGCAATCTGCCACCCTTTATCCAGTTGGTACTCACAAGCACGGTCATAGCATTCCATTTCTCCCAAAGAATTGAGGCAGATAATGTGTGCCACAGCTCTACCTCTTAGCAAGGTTCCCTTTTCGTCTGGCAAAAGTTCTGGAGGGCATACAGTGGCCATACAGGTTACAATCTGCGCTCCTTCATCTGGTAGTTGCCCACTGCATACCACCTCAACCTGTTCTTCCAGCTTGGTAACTGGTTGCGCTACACAGAAGGTTTGTTTTTCTAATGTAGTTTCGTATTGGGTAGAAAAAGCATCCGCCACAATGCTGCGCTGTGCAATGCGCCACACCTGCAAATGAAGCATAGCAGTGGCAGAAAGAACCTCTCCGCTTTCGGCATTGCCTGCCATCAAGGTGCAACCTGTTACCTCTGCCCAGCCTGCCCACTGACAGCCCTCATCGGCCCCATCCAAATCTAAAATTTGGCTAAATGGCACGGTCTTTTCCAGTGTGACCATCTCCACTGAGGGGGTAAGATACAGTATTTTTGCATAAATCTCCCCTTTTATCACCGCTTTGCCATGAATCAACTTCACTTCTTGCAGCACAGCGTTTCCATCAATTTGCAAAATGCTTTCCATTGGCTGTTCAAAGCGAACATTTTCCTCTGCGGTCACCAATTTATCGCATACAGCCAACTGCTGAATGGCCTCCAGTGTTTCTAGTTTTTGCTCCATGCCTGCTTCTGCCAAAGCGGTAACAGCATTGCAGTCCTCCTGTCCGAACACCTTCACACTTAAAACACAAGCACCCCGAATATCAATACGCCGCTGGTTTACTGCCCGACAGTTTAGGTACTCCACCTCTCCTGCCACCACTGTGGAAATCCAATTTGCATGATGGTCGGGCAGGTCGATGGTTTTGCTAAAAGGAACCTTTTGCTCGCTGGTACACAATTTTTGGTTTTGCTCTGCTTGATAAAATACCACACACCGCAGATACCCCTCTAAAGTCAACCGCCCTGCAGAAGGTTGCTTTTGCAGAACAACCGGCTGGACAAAGCATTTTACAATTTTAAAAATCTGCGGCAGATAGTCAGGAATCATCATTTCAGTTTCTAGCGCAACCTCTGCTTTGGCATCACAGAGCTTTACAGCACTTTCGATGGTATCACGAAAAATTTTTGCTTCCATTCTGTTTCATCGCCCCTTTCTGGTTCTGCTGTATCTTATGCCCGTCCAAAGGGGGATATTCCATTCCATGTTTGAAAAAGCACAAAAATAGCCCTTTGCAGATGGTTGCTCTGCAAAGGGCTATTTCTATCTGATTCTCTATAAATTATAAAATAATTGCAATTTCTTTGCCCATAGCAATGAGAATATCATACTGGTTATATTCTGGATGCTTTTCTGCAAATTTTGCTAAATGTACATAGACTCGTTTTGCCAAGGTGAGGTGCATTCCCTGCGCCATCAATGCAGAAAGAGTAATCTGCAAGGGTCGCTTTTTCTGTTCAAGGCTACTTTCTTCCATTTCAAAAGCCTCCTTTTATATTTATAAAATCCCCCTATATTTTCCCACGTTTTTAGTCAAAAAGCAATAATTTTCCCCTCCGAAAAAAAGCAACATTTTTCCATGACAGCGAAACAGTTTTATATATTTTTTTATTTTTTTCAAAAAAAGAGTTTATTTTCACACTGTAGGATAGTATAATATAACAATAAACCATCCCTATACTACAGAACTTGAATGTGGCTGGTACAGAGGATTTAATTGAGGTGTTATAATGTCAAATTTTAATTCTGATTTGCTAGAAAATGCCCGTCGGCTGCATTTTATTGGAATTGGTGGCAGTGGAATGTTTCCTCTGGTACAAATTTTGGCAGCTAGAGGCTATACTATCACTGGCTCCGATGTGAATGAAGGTTCCATTATTGATGCAGAGCGTGCCATGGGTATTTCTGTGGTTTTAGAACAGAAAGCTGAAAATATCAAAGATGTGGATATGGTGGTGTACTCTGCTGCCATTTCTCAGGATAACCCAGAACTGCAACAGGCCCAAAAGCTGGGCATTCCCACAGTAGAACGAAGTGTGCTTTTGGGTTATGTGGCTAGCCTGTATCCCAATTCTATTTGTGTTTCTGGCACCCATGGAAAAACCACTACCACCACCATGATGACACAAGTATTTGAGATGGCAGGAAAAGACCCTGCCGCAGTAATTGGCGGCAAGCTGCCTCTGATTAACGGCTATGGCAAAAACGGAACTGGTCGGGAAATTATTGTAGAGGCTTGCGAATATGCCCGAACCTTTTTGCACCTTGCGCCTGCTATTTCAGTTGTTCTAAATATTGATGCAGACCATCTGGAATACTATGGAAATATGGAAAACCTTAAAGAGGCGTTCTATCGCTTCTGTCTGCTTACTAGCAATATGGTCATTGCCAATGCAGACGATGAGAATACCTGCTCTGTGGTATTTAAACTGGATAGAAATATTACCACCTTTGGCATTCACAAGGATGCTGATTACTCTGCACATAACATCCAAGAATACCGTCCGGGATTTTTCAGTTTTGAGATTGTATGCCATCATCAAACAATCGCCAATGTTCAACTGAATGTACCCGGCTATCATCACATTTATAATGCTCTGGCAGTGGCTGCTGTTGCACACCAGTGCAAAATTCCTTCCCACTGGATTGAGGAAGGCATTCGCACATTTAAGGGTGCTGGTCGCCGCTTTGAAATTTTGGGCGAGGTAAACGGTGTCACCGTAGTAGATGACTATGCACACCATCCCACCGAGATTGAAGCAACTTTGAAAGCTGCTAAGGAACTGGATTTCCGTAAAGTTTGGGCAGTGTTCCAACCTTATACCTACAGCCGTACCCAAATGTTGCTGGAGGATTTTGCCAAGGTTTTGCCCATTGCTGACCATGTGGTGGTAACCAAAATTATGGGTGGACGGGAACTGGAAAAAGACTACAATATCACCGCCCAAGACCTAACAAACAAAATTCCCAACAGTACCTATGTGGACACCTTCCAAGAGGCAAAAGAGTATATTCTCGCCAATGCTCAACCGGGGGATTTGGTCATCACTTTGGGTTGTGGTGATGTCTACAAGGCCGCCCACATGCTTTTTGAGTAATCTTTCCTGCACCAAAAAGGATGGAGTAGAACTCTACCCCATCCTTTTTTGCTGTATTTTTACAGTTGTTTTTCCATCTGGGTAAACTGCTTGCAGGCTTGTTGTTGCTTTTTGCTCTCTGCTTGCTGAGGGGTGTACCATCCCCGCTTTTGCATGGCAGAAAATACTTCATACTGCATCTCATGTTCCTCATTGAGGATGTCCATCAGCTTATTTCTGCGGGACTTGGTGGAGCACTCCCCTGCATAGTGGTTGTACTGCTGGGTGATGCTTTTTTGTGTGTTGAGAGAGTCGGTCATTTTTGCTTGGTCATCAAAGCTGCACATACAATTTTCCTCCTTATTTCTTCATTTCATTCAAAATTGTTTTATAATGCTGTGTATGACGCTGTGCAATATCCTCACACATTTTTTTCAAAGCAGGCTCCTCACAGCTTTCGGCATAACTTTTAAACTTCTGGATGGCGTTCTGCTCGTTGCCCAAAAGCTGCGAATAGCCTTCTAGCTCTTTTTCAGTAATATTTTGCATAATCCATTGTCCTCCTTGTTGTTCATTGCCATTTTTTCAAAAGGCTTGTATGTGTATTGTTTCCCATCTGGCTTAAAATATTCACCTGTTTGTTGCAACCAAAAAAGACCACCTTCTCCACAATTTTGCAGAGAACATGGTCTTTTGAAATTTGTCTTTTAGTTTATCATTTTCCTGCCCGTGGGGTTGCATCACAGAAACCAGTTTCCAACTGGTCACCCATAGTTAGACTTTTGGCAGTTCCCATAGCTACACAATTTACGGGATCTGGTGCCACTTGTACGGACACTTTTAGCTTTTCGCTGAAATACTCTGGCAATCCCTTTAGTAAAGCACCACCACCAGTAAGCACAACACCTTCACTGTAAATATCGCCTGATAACTCTGGTGGTGTTTTTTCCAATACCTGATGGGCGGCAATGCCCAACTGTTCAATACATTTCATAACCGGCTCATACAAATCCTCGGTTTTTACCATTTGCCTTTGGGGTAGATTGGTGACAAGGCTTCTTCCCTTGATTTCCATGGTACCACTAAACTTGCATTGAGGGCAGCAAGCCACCTGCTTTTTCAGTTCCTCTGCGGTACGCAGACCAATTACCAAATTAAAAATTTGGCGCACATGCTTTACAATTTCTTCATCCAACATATTGCCAGCAACTGGCACAGAACTTGCCTGCACCTTGCCACCCAAACTAATAATAGCAATATCTGTGGTTCCACCACCCAAATCAATGACCATGTGGCCCATGGGCTGGGTAATATCAATGCCACTGCCCAATGCGGCAGCAATGGGCTCATCAATGAGGAAAACCTGTCTTGCACCAGCAGAAACCACAGCTTCCACTACTGCATCGCTCTCAATGCCGGTAATTGCAGCAGGCACGCACACAGCCACACGGGGTTTAATCATACGAGAGTCATACACCCTGTTTACAAACTGCCGTATCATTTTTTTGGTTAGAACATGGTTGGAGATAACACCATCTTTCAAAGGTCTTTCTGCGGAAATATAAGAAGGTGTTCTACCTACCATGGCAAAAGCCTCGGCACCTACAGCAAGAACTTTATCATCATAGCGGTGGTCTACTGCCACTACAGATGGCTCATTTAAAATAATTCCCTTTCCTTCTACTGCCACAATGACAGAGGTTGTTCCCAAATCAATTCCAATATCATTCATTGACATTCCTTATTTTCCCCTTTCCCAAATTCCAATGTTTATGGTTCAGCCTGAGCCAGCACCCACAAGCCCACATGGTCAACCCCTGCCTTGTGCAAGGCTTTGGCAACCTCTTTGGCGGTGGTGCCGGTGGTCACAACGTCATCCACAATTAAAACCCTTTTCTCCAATAGTGGAGTTGCATTTTCCACTGAAAAGGCATCCTGTAAATTTTTTCTTCTCTGTTCTCCATCTAGCCCCACTTGCCGAGGCGTGTCCTTTATTTTCACCAGTGTTCCCTTTGGTGCCACTGGTATGCCCACAGCCATGGAAATTGCCTGTGCCAACAGTCTTGGCACATCATATCCTCTGCCGTGTAGCTTTCTCTTTCGAGAGGGCACAGGAACTATTATATCAAATTGCCTAATAAATGTATATGCCCCTTTGTGGGACAAAATCAGCAAAACAAAATTTTCTGCCTGCCATGGCATTTTCTGAAACTTCATCTGCAAAATTCCGTGGCGTATCAAGTCCTTATACTGCCAAAAGCAAAAAATATTTTCCACACCTTCCACAGACAAAGAACATTTTCCTTCTGGCATTTGCAATTTCCTCTGCTCAGGCAGACACTCTTTGCAGCGAGCAAAGGGAGCCACTACCCTCTGACACAAGGGGCAGCGAGGTGGCGAAAACCACCATCCTACACGATGGAGCCTTCTACGCCAATTTTGTTTGTTCACAGACATTCCTCCAGCATTTTTGACAGGCAGGAATAGCGCAGTTGGTGGCGGCTATTCTGCACCATGGTTGCCACTGTTCTTTTTCTACCCGGCAGTACACACAACTTTCTGGCACGAGTAACACCTGTGTACAACAAGTTTCTGTATTGCAATCGTTGTGGTGTTTCTGCCACTGGAATTACCACAGCGGGAAACTCGCATCCTTGGCTTTTGTGGATGGTTACAGCATAGGCAAGCTCAAGTTCTTCCATCTGTTCTGCACAATACAACACTTTACGGTCATCAAAGCGCACCAACAGTGCCGGCTCACTGGGGTCTACTTGTTCGATATACCCAATATCTCCATTGTAGGCTCCTGCCCCATTTTCTCCATCATCCTTTTCATATTGGATGTCATAATCGTTGCAAATTTGCATTACCTTGTCCCCTTGCCGCCAAATACGGTTTCCCCGCTTTAGCTCTCTTTTTCCGCTTTGGGATGGGTTTAGCAAGGCTTGCAACAGTTCATTCATGGTTTCAGTGCCCAAAAGCCCTTTTCTGCTTGGGCAAAGTACCTGAATATCTCGCACCGGGTCAAACTGGTAGCTTCGTGGCAAGCGAGTAGCTACCAAATCACAAACCAGTTGTTGACAATCTGCCCCGCCTGATTCCATGAAAAAGAAATCATCTGTTTTGCCGCCTTGCAAGGGCATTTCTCCCTCCACAATACGGTGGGCATTGGAAACAATCAGGCTTTGGGCTGCCTGCCGGAAAATTTCTGTCAATCGTACCGAGGGAATCTTCTCACAGCGCAACAACTCTCCCAGCACATTCCCCGGCCCTACACTGGGCAACTGGTCGGCATCTCCCACCAAAATTAAACGAGCACTGGGGCGCAAAGCAGACAACAAACTTTCAAATAGCTTTACATCCACCATACTCATCTCATCCACAATGACTACATCTGCACGCAAGGGATTTCGCTCGTTGTGGATAAACTGTACAATCTCTCCCCCCTTGGAGAAGTCCACCTCCAACAATCGGTGGATGGTCTTTGCCTCTTTTCCTGTCAACTCGCTAAGCCTTTTCGCTGCTCTGCCTGTGGGGGCTGCCAAAGCCACCCTGTCCATTTGTTGCTCAAACAGGTGCAAAATTGCATTGACAATGGTAGTTTTTCCGGTGCCCGGCCCACCGGTCAACACCATAACGCGATTTTTTAAAGCAGTTTCAATGGCTTGCCGCTGCAACTGGGCATATTGGATTCCTTGAGATTTCTCCAACACATCAATATTTCTGCTCCACTGCCCTGTTTCCTTCACCGGGCGTTCTAACATTTGCACAAGAGTTTGTGCTATATTTTTCTCACAACGGTACAAATCCTCCAGGAAAATATAACGCTTTTGGTTGTATTCCTTTTCAAAAAGATATTTTTCCTCTAGGGCGTTTTCCAGTTGGTGCTGCATTTCTTCCTCTGTCTGCCCCACCAGTCCCGCTGCTTTATCACACAACTGATGGGCAGGCAAACAGGTGTGCCCATTGTTAAGGTTGTACCGCAGCACATACTCAAAGGCCGCCCACATGCGCAGATGTCCCTCTGGCTGCAAGTCTTTTTGTTGAGCAATAACATCTACTTCAGAAAATTTCAAATAGGCGGGTGCTCCACATAATAGGTAGGGATTTTGGCTGATGGCATCCACAGTGGCAGGTCCAAAATGCCGATAAATAGTCATAGCTTTTGCTGCGGAAATACCAATCTGTCCCAAAAACAAGATTGCCTCTCGCAATCCCTGCCGGCGGTGAAACTCTTGGGATATTTCTTTCGCCTTTTGCCCAGAAATGCCCTTGATGTCGGTTAATTTTTCTGGATGATTGGCAATGACAGAAAAACTGTCTTCTCCAAAGCGAGCCACTATTTTTTTTGCTGTGGCAGGGCCAATGTGGGGAAGCACTCCACAAGACAGATACCGCAAAATTCCACGGCTGGTTTCGGGCATTTGCACAATACAACTTTGTGCTTGAAACTGAAACCCAAAGGTGGGATGTGTGATAAATTTTCCAGTGACAAGCACTTCTTCCCCTTCGTTTACTTCTCCCAAATCTCCTACCACAGTGACTACATCCTGTTCCGCCATCAATTCAATTACATGGTATCCATTGGAAGGATTGCTGTAAACAATGTGTTCTACAGTGCCTTTCATTTGCAGAAGTTCTGCCACACAATTTCCCCCTTTTTATTCCCTGCCTACAAAAACAGCTCTTATACATTCTCATTCTTACAATTACAACTATTTTGATTATAGTAGTTTTTTCAAGGTTTGTAAATGCAAAACCGTTTGTTTATCCTGTTCTACTTGTATCGCCTCTTGACTATACAACACCTGACAGCCTTTCCATTGATGTGCAAACAACACCGCTTGTTGTCTAGCCAAAGTTTCTTTTCCTGTTACAACAACCACAATTTGTTGGTTTTTTCTAGGGCGTAACAACCACTGGTACACCATATCCCAACAGCTACACACACCCAAAATACTAAAAAACACAATTACTATCAATCCCCACCGTTCCATATGTTTCGCCCCTTTCCCATTGAATATTTTCTCTTTAGTATCATCCTATGGAATTTCACAAAAAGGGTGCAAAAAAGCCCGAATGCAAAACCGCATCCGGGCGAAAAAGGCAAAGAATTATTCTGGCTTTTTAATCTTTTGCAAGGCAGCATTTACAATCTGCATTGCGTTTTCGGGAACTTTATCATTTTGCAGCATTCCTGCCATTGTTTCCAGATTCAGCTCGCCCACCATGTTCATCATGCCGGGATTCAGCTTGATATTAGCTGCACCACCAATTACCTGGGTCAGCAAAGTCATTGCTTCTTCACACTTTGCAATTTCCTTGATGGGGTCTTTGATGGAGTAGTATGCTGGGTCAAAGGTCATTTCCTGGGGTACGTCGGTTGTATCTGCGGTATCAAACCAGTTTGCAACGCCCTCTCCATCATCCTCCTCTCGAGGCAAGGTGTAGATATCGGGCAGTTTCTCTACTCGCTCCAAAGTGATGGAATCCATCCATTCTCCGGCCTTTGCAACAACAGTGGTAAAGCCTTCGTTCAAAGGAACATTTTCAAATACCACAACCTTGTTGGCATTCTTCACCTCAAACCGCTGGCCATCCAAATACAATGCCACGCTGGGTTGGTTGGTGTATACCTTAACAGTGGTTTTTTCGCCTGCGCGCTGAGCATAGCGACGACCACATACATATACAAAGGGCTCCTCACTCCAGTATGCCTTATACAGGTAGAAAGCCTCTTTGCGGATTTTGCGGTCAAAGGTCATCAAGCCCTTATTATTGCGTCCTGCAACGCCGCCTTCATCTCGACCATCACAACCAAAGTCGAACATATTCCACACATGAGTTGCCCACAGCCAAGGACGCTCTGCAATAATTTTTGCCATGTGTTCATGGTACAGTGCCTGATATCCCTCAGAGTAATCCTTTACAACAGGGGAATCTCCATGATAGGTGATAATGCCCTCTGCGCCATACTCAGAGATACCAATGGGAATGTTGGGGTGCATTGCATGGAATTTATCCAGCCATTCTTCGTTGCCGGTGAGCTTGCCGCCATACCAACCAAAATAGTGGTTGTAGCTTACAACATCGGTAATTTCGTTCATGGGGCTATCCATGGGAACCATAGATACTTGTGCAATGGTAGATTGGCGTGTGGGGTCTAGCTGATGCACCAACTGGTTCAAATCTTTCAGATTGTCCAGCAAGCCCTCTTTCATGCCGCCAATGGTAATTTCGTTTGCAATTCCCCAGAAGCAAATGGAAGGATGGTTGTAGTTCTGATAAATCAACTCTTTCATTTGAGAACGACAGTTTTCATGAGCAGCGGGGTCTTCATTCATTACACTGATAAAAGGAATCTCCGCCCATACAATCAAACCTGCCTCGTCGCAAGCGTCATAGAACTCCTGATTATGCTGATAGTGTGCCAAGCGCACAGTATTTGCACCAATCTCACGGATATACTCTACATCCTCCCAGTGCTCCCATGCTTCCAAGGCATTGCCAACACCCAGCTTGTCCTGATGACGGGAAACGCCACGCAAGGGAGTGAGTACACCATTCAGATAGAAGCCCTTTTGTGGGTCTACATGGAAACTGCGCACACCAAAGCGAGTGGAAACCTCATCCACTACTTCATTGCGGCGCACCAGCTTTGCGGTACAGGTATACAAATAGGGGTCTTTTACACCATTCCACAAATGGGCACCGGGCAATGCCAATTTTACAGCAGCCTTATCACAGGGACGCACAGCCTCGGCTACAATTTGGGCAGCCATATCCTCAATGGTATAAACGATGGTATAGTTCTCGTCAGCATTTTTTACCCAAGCATTCAAATCCAGCATTGCACCGCCATCAATGACACGAGGGGTAACAGTCAAACCGGGAGCACCATAAAACTCTAAATCAAAATGAGCCTCTGGTACTACAATCAAGTTCACATCACGGTATAAGCCACCATAGAAGGTAAAGTCTGCCATCTGGGGATAAATATTGCTTTTATCGCTGTTATCTACACAAATGGCAAGGAGATTTTCTTCCTCTTTCAGTTGGTTGGTAATATCTACACGGAAGGTAGAATATCCCCCTTCATGGTAGGTTACTTTTTCTCCATTTACATATACAGTGGCAGCATTGGCAGCAGCATTGATTTCCAAAAATACACGGTCATTTTCTGCTTTTTCGGGCATGGGCAGCTCTTTGGCATACCAGCAAGCACCCTTAAAATAATCAGCACCGCCATCTTGTCCATCTTTGGCATTCCAAGTATGGGGCAGTTCTACAGGTTCCCAGTCCAAAGGCAGTTGGGCAGGCACACCTGCATTCTCTTTGGTAAACATCCAATCAGAATTGATATTCCAAATTGTACGCATTGGTATCAGTCCTTTCTTATTCTCATAAAAATGAGTATTTTGCTGATGGTTCTATCATACCATATTTTTGCACAAAAATGTAGTGTTTTTCATAAAAATGACAGGAGAAAATAAACAAGTGACCTTTCCAAATCAATGGAAAAGCCACTTGTTATTTTAAACTTAGCCGTTTACAGCTTGTTTCAATGCCTCAGCGCGGTCTGTTTGCTCCCATTTTACACCCAGTTCCTCACGGCCCATATGACCATAAGCAGCCAGTTTCCGGTAGATGGGTTTACGCAAATCCAGTGCAGTCTCAATTCCTTTGGGGCTCAGGTCAAATACTTTGGTTACAGCCTCAGCCAGTTTATCATCTGCCACAGTACCAGTACCAAAGGTATCCACCAAAACGCTTACAGGATGGGCTACACCGATGGCATAAGCCAGCTCTACTTCGCACTTGCTAGCCAATCCAGCAGCAACTACATTCTTTGCCACCCAGCGTGCTGCATAAGCTGCGCTACGGTCTACCTTGCTGGGGTCTTTACCGGAGAAGGCACCACCGCCATGGCGAGCATATCCACCATAAGTATCTACAATAATTTTTCTGCCGGTCAAACCGGAGTCACCTTGAGGGCCACCCACAACAAAGCGACCAGTGGGGTTGATATAGTACTTTGTATTTTCGTCCAGCAAATTTGCGGGGATGATGGGGCGGATAACCTTCTCCATCACATCCTGACGCAAAACTTCCATATCCACATCAGCAGAGTGTTGGCTAGAAATAACCACTGCATCTACACGAACAGGCTTGCCATCATCATATTCCACAGTTACTTGGCTCTTTCCGTCGGGACGCAGATAAGCCATGGTTCCATTTTTACGAACCTCTGTCAGTTGCTTTGACAACTTATGTGCTAAACTTACAGGCAGAGGCATCAATTCAGGAGTTTCATCACAAGCAAAACCGAACATCATGCCTTGGTCACCAGCACCGCCTACTTGGTCATTGGTACCCATAGCAATATCAGGGCTTTGTTCATCAATGCTGGTAATTACTGCACAGGTATCTGCATCAAAGCCATACTTTGCACGAGTATAGCCAATCTCACGAACTACCTGACGGGCTACACTGGGAATATCTACATAGCATTTGGTGCTAATTTCGCCCATTACATGAATCAAACCAGTGGTACAAGTGGTTTCGCAAGCCACACGAGCACCAGGGTCTTGCTCCAGAATTTGGTCAAGAATTGCGTCACTAATTTGGTCACAGATTTTGTCGGGATGTCCCTCTGTAACGGATTCGGAAGTAAACAAAGTTTTTACCATTTTAATTTCCTCCTGTTTGTATTCAAACTTTCTATGAAACAAATTTGTATGGAATATTTCTCATAAAAAATCGCCCGGAAAACCTTCCGAGCGTTACTTCCGCTTATCTTCCGGTTTCCCGCAGGATTTGGCACCTTACACTGCTGTGCAGGTTGTCGGGCTTCATAGGGCCTGTTCCCTCCGCCACTCTTGATAAGAAATATTCTATTTTCTGATACATATTATACTCTATTTTCTCTGTTTGTCAACAGGATTTTACTTGTTTGTGTACATTTTTATAAAATAACTGGCACAGCTTTTCCTATATAAATTTTATCAGGCTTTACAACACAACTTTGTGCTAAAATTTCTACACCGTTTTCCTTTGCCTGTCGTAAAGTTCGGGCAAATTCTGGATGTGTTACCTCATTGGGAGAAAAAGAATGCACCTTTTCCATTTGTATCACAAAGCACACCATTGCACGATAGCCCTGTTGGCGGCAAGCAATTAACTCTTTTAGATGTTTTACACCTCGTTCAGTAGGTGCATCTGGAAAAAAGCAAGCTCCCTCTTGCTCCAATGTAGCACCTTTTACCTCTGCATAACCCTTTTGTCCTGCTTTTGTTTCAAAATAAAAATCAAATCGAGATTTTCCCCATACCTGCTCGGGCTTCAATATACTCAGCTCTTCTCCTAAGCCCCCCGATTGAACCCACTCGCTAAAAATTTTGTTAGGAACCTGCGAATCAATATTGACAACTTGACCATTTTTCTCCACAGCTATCACATCGTATAAAGTTTTTCTGGCTGGATTATCCGCAATTTGTAGCCATACTCGAACACCCGGAATGAGCAGCTCTTTACATCTACCAGTATTTTTTACATGGCAGATTTCTTGTTGTCCGTTTATCAAAACATGGGCCACAAAACGGTTGGGTCTGGATACAAAAACTCCCTCAATAATATTATGATATTGCATAGTACCCCTCCCTATTATAATATAGAAAAAACAGTGTTTTAAACAGCAATCATTCCATTGTTTAAAACACTGTTTTTCTTTAAAACTTTTCAGTAAAGCTGGTTTTACTCTGCACTCTGACCTAAATATTCTTCCAAGCACAAACCGCTTTCCTTTATCTTTTGGGCTTGTTCGATTCCCACATAGCGATAATGCCATGGTTCATATACCATGCCGGTTATCTCTACTTTATCTGCGGGATACCGCAAAATAAAGCCATACTCAGCGGCATGCTCTTGCAACCATGCAAATTCCTCTGTTTCTTCAAAGGCAATGGAGGTGGTATCACTTCCACTATCCATTAAATCCACAGCAAGACCTAAACTGTGTTCACACTGAAGATAAGGCGGTTCCTCCATAGCTGCCAAATCCCTTGCATCTTGCTCAGAATATCCCCTTCGCTCGTAGGCTGCAATCTCGTCTTCATTTCGAGCTGTCTGACGCTCCACACCACGATAGCCTGAAATGATTTTCAAAGAAACATCTGCCTCATCCGCAGCATTCAACATCTGCTCCAATGATTCGATGATTCTTTCATCAAAATAGTATCCGCCACCAAAAGCGGTCATTTCCTGCTCGCCATAATCATCTGGCAAAGGATTTTCTGCATTCACAAGTTTCATATACCATTCATTCCGTGGAATGGGGTCTGGGGTGGGTGCAGGAGTAGCCTCAGGCTGTTCACTGTTTACACTTTCCACCATTTGCTGAGAAAGCGAATCAGGAATATCAAATGTTTCTTTGGGAGTTCTTGCTGGACTTTTCATCCCCCACACAAACACAACTCCTGCCGCTGCCACTACCATCACTGTCAAAACGACTGCTGCCTGTGTAGAGGACAAAAACTTTCGTTTTTCTTTTTTGGAAGAATGTTTGTGCTCGTCCAGAACAATAGATGGTTCTGGGTGCTGCTCATCAAAAAAATTCTGACTGGGCATATCATTCACAATTCCTTTTTCAATGTTGGTTTTTTATAGGCATTCCAAAACAATTACCCCGAATGCAAAGGTATTACTGCTGTGCTTTTTTTGCTCTTACTTGCAACAATACCACCAACGCTACACCAATTACGCCAGTAACAATTGCTGCTGGAAAAAAGCTGGTCATGATTCCATTACCATATCCTATAATCAAAATTCGAGTGCTTTCTGGGCTGATATTAATTCGCTCAAATACCTTTTGGGACAACCCCAAAATTGGCAACAACACTCCCAAAATGGTCAATGCAAAGCAGCTATCAATCAAAAAGGGCAGAAAACGCTCCAGCTTTCTGGAAATCATCCACATAAACACCAAAAGCAATGCCATGATAACAAGCAATACTGCCAACACTGCCATAACAGGCTTTTGGGCCATTTCTATTCCCCGGATAGCAAACTCCAAAAATGGAATACTTGTATATTGTTGCAGTTCTGCCCTACAGCTTTCTGCCAAAGTCTGTACACCTGTTTCAATAGAAGCTGTGAGACTAATTCCTCTATCTTCTACATTTTGCAGCAAAGCTTCTACTAAATCATCCTGATATTGCTGAAGGTTTGGTGCATCTCCTTTTCCATAGAGATAGTCAATGTTCTGCTGAACTGCTTGTAGGATTTTTTCTTCTGATGCAAAAGGTGCAAAAACTTCTGCATCAAAATTGGAAGCTGCTCCATAAGAAGCAAATGTTTCTTCTAAAATTTCTTGACAGGATTGCAGATATCCACTACTTTTTACAACACTAGTAAAAAACTGAGGATTTAGCACAGTAAATTGCACCACTGCTGCACAAATCATCAGAAAAGAAAAAAATGTCATAAAAAAGCTCAAAACTGCCATCACACGGTAATGTGCTTTGTCTTTAGTTACTGTATTTGTTTTCCCCATATTTTTTCTCCTTAGTCTGCCGGAACCCAAATTGGCCCAGAAACATATTCACCGTATACAAAATACCTCTCGGTAGTAAACCCGATGGTTCCAAATGGATAGCAAGTGTACAAAATAATGTTTTCATCGGTGCGGGAAAAATCATATGCGGTAGTATCTTGGTAATCTTTTACTTGTGTATCTACAATCTTATATTCATAAGTGCCATAATGGGTTTTTACAGTAATGATAGAACCAATTTCTGCAGAACCCAAATCTGAAAACCATGTGTTGGTATGGGCTGCCATCAAAATAGTGCGCTGTTGTCCTGGCAGATAACCATAGGAATATGTACCTACACCTTGGTTCAACTGTTTAGGTGAATCACCATAGAATACAGGGGCATCCACAGATGTTCCCTCAATGGTAATTTGTCCGTATTGGTCACCTTCTTTGGGAAGTTGAATGTCACTGATGGAAATATGCTCCTGATTGGCAAGATTTTCTCCTGCTGCAATCTGCTCCATCAAGTTGACACCATCATATTCCTGTTTTTCTTCGCTGACCAATAGCAAAGACAGCATATCATAGTACGGCTGTACAGTTGGCCAAACTGTAGCATACAAAATGCCCGCCGTCAAAATAGAAAAAAGAATCGGAAGAGCTATATAGCTCCTCCGACTGTGAACGCGATTCATTTCGCCTTCGTTGCAACGGCTAAATTATTTAGCCAGCAGGCCTTTCTTTACGCCATATACAACAGCAGTGCCCATAGATGCAACCATAGCCAGAGCTGCACCAACAACTGCGGTCATGTTCATGTTTGCGCCAGTAGCCTTGATAACACCGGTAGAACCAGCGGAACCGGTAGAACCACCGCTCTGAGTGCCATTCAACTGGTTAACACCAGCAACCTGGTTGGTCTTAACATTTACGTCAGCACCTGCGGTTGCGATGTTGCTAACGATAGCAACAGTCTGAACATCACCAAAAGAGGTAACACTCAGGGTAACCTTGTGGTTAGCAGCAGCGGGGTCAGCGTTGATAGCACCGATAGCTGCCTCTGCATTTGCCTTAGCAGCAGTCCAGTTGCCAGCTGCCTTCTGAGCTGCACCTGCATTTACGTTAGCTACAACGGTGTCCAGAGTGGACTCGCTCAGCTTAACGGTGTTCAGATAGGTCTCAGCAGCAGTTACTTGGTCTGCGGTTGCGCCAGCTGCTTTTACTGCAGCGATAACTTCGTTGTTGGTAGCTGCCATAGCAGGAACTGCCATTGCGCCAACAACTGCCAATGCTGCGATTGCGGATACAAACTTTTTCATTGGTTTTTCCTCCTGTCGGAATTAAATAATTTTTATAAAATCTCTCTGGTTGTCCAGAAAGACTCTACCTTAACGAACCCTAAAAAGTCTATAAAAACTTTTTAGTAATTATACTACATTTTTCTTCAAAAGAAAAGCAGTATTTTAAATTTTATATAAAAAAAACATTTCCATGGATTGTGGAAAAATATTTGTATATTTTGACAGCCCACTCTATATGTTTTTAAAAGAAATAACCAAATACTGACCGAATGGGGCGGATTGGGCCAACCTTTGCTTTACCTTTTGTGGCCAAAGATTCTCCATTTTTGTGTAGAGATTCTACATACTCATTTCCCATCTTACGAGCAACAATCTCCTGTGCTTGCTTTAACATGGGAGGACGTTTTTCTAAAGAATGTGTATCCGAACCCATACAATGCACCATACCATGTTTCATCAACAAAAAAATCAGCTTTTGAGCGTTTTTGTGTTTCACAATACTTGTTGCATTTACTTGAGCATAACATCCATCTTCCAACAAGTCATATAATTTTTGTGGCTCAGACTGAAAATAGCTGTACCGTTCCACATGGGCAAGCAGCGGGGTAATTCCCTGTACTTGCAGTTCATCCAATACCTCAGATGTCCACTTGGGCAGATATGTCACAGGCAATTCTACCAGCATACATTTGCTATTTCCGTAACAGAGCCGTTCTACACCGGATTGGTCTGCCAACTCGGTAGAAAATGCCACCTCTGCACCTAAAATAAATTGTATATTCCATCCTTTTTCTTCAACAGCTGTTTTCAATAGCTCGTAGGACTTTTGTCTTTCCTCTAAAAATTGCTCGATGGTTTGCTTTTCAAAGTTAAAATGAGGGGTCAAACAGATAGTTCTAACGCCATCCCTTAGATTCTTTTCAATTAACTGTAGGGAAACTTCCAGATTTTTTGCGCCATCATCAATACCCGGCAATATATGGCTGTGCATATCAATCATCTGGCTTTACCCCCTTTACATTTTATTCATTCTTACTACTATAATCATAATAATAGCTATAATAGTATCCACTCTCTCGATTGGTAGACTTCATGTCAAAGTCATTCATAATAACACCAATTAAATTGGCCTTAACGGTTTCCAGATTGCGTTTTGCAAGCTGTGCCTGTTCAATGGTAGCATGTTTCTGGCGAATTACCATAATGGTACCATCTGTAAATTGACTTAAAACTGCCGCATCTGTTACCACGGACACAGGCGGAGTATCAAACAAAATAATGTCATACATTTTTTCCATGTCTTTGATTAACGCCTGCATTTTGGGGCCACCCATTAACTCAGCAGGGTTGGGAGGAATTGCTCCCGCAGTAAGCACATGGATTCCAATATCGCTGAAACGTACAATGGCATCTTCTAGTTTAGCAGCACCAGACAAAACGCCTGTCAAACCCACACTGGAACTTTTTGAAATACGCAGATATTTGTGAAGGATGGGTTTACGAAGGTCGCAGTCTACCAGAAGCACTTTGCTTCCTGCTTCTGCCATAGATACTGCCAGATTGATTGCTACTGTGCTTTTTCCGTCTCCAGGAATAGCACTGGTAATAACAATTTTTTTATAATCTCCATTCAAGGAAACAAACTTCAAGTTTGTACGCAAAGACTTATATGCTTCCTGATACTGAAATGGAGCATTTTTGGAGATGATTTGAAACTTTCGATTGATTTTGATTTGACCATTTTTTTGCTTTTTCATCTTCCATTACTCCTCTATGGTAATGCGGGGGATTACTCCCAGCACAGTCAGACCCAAATGTTTGGTAACATCACTATCTGTTACAAAGGTATTGTTAAGCATCTCCTTTAAAAAGGCATAGCCTACTGCCAACACAATTCCCACCAGTACAGCGATTGCTGTATTCATAATTTTGTTGGGAGACACAGGATAGCTGGTAACATTGGCTTCCGAAACCACCTTTACAGAACCAGCTTCTACTGTTTCTGTCAAAACAGGGGCTGCAATCCGCATAACCTCTGCAATGATGGCTTGTGCACGTTCAGGATTTTCGTCAGTAATGGAAAGACGCATAACCTGAGATTGGTCCACAGCCTGAATGCTTAATTTACTAGCAAGTCCAGAAGGAGTATATACATCGCCAATTCCTAAAGTTTCAATTACTCCAGCCAGCACGCTTTCACTCTTCAACACAACCGAATAGGTGCTTACCAAGTTTTTTGCAGAGTTAATATTATCGGAAGTAACAACTGTACTTGCATCGCTGCGGTTGTTGACAATCAACATTCCATCCGCTTCATATTTTGGGGTAATCACAAAAACAGTAATCAACATTCCAATTAACCCACACAAAGCTGCACTAGCAATAATAATCAAAATGTTATTTTTGAGAATCGAAAAAATTTCTCGTAGGTCAATGGTTTCGTACTGCTGTTCCAACGCTAATTCCTCCTGAGTCTAAGTTGCTGCCAACAATTCAAGCGGCATTCTATCACATTTTCATTCTCTTCACAATAGATTTTGTAAAAAAAGACAAAATATGACCTATTTTTTATGTTATCTTCCCTATTATAGCATGTTATTTTTCCACTTTCAAGAACTGTCCTATTTTTTCCTCTTTCCACAAAAAAACTGCCCAAACCAGCGATTTGGGCAGCAAAAACTCAATAACTTGACTCTGTTTTTTCCTGATTTAAAATTTTGATAGCACTGGATGTTCCCAAACGGCTGGCTCCTAGAGAAATAAACTTCTCCATGTCCTCCACTGTACGGATTCCCCCTGCTGCCTTGATTTTGCAACGTCCTTTTACACATCTTGCAAAAAGCTCAATATCTGCAAAGGTTGCACCTGCTGTGGAAAATCCAGTAGATGTTTTAATGTAATCTGCACCTGCTCGGCAAACTACCTCACACATCAATTCTTTTTCTTGCTCTGTCAGCAAGCAAGTTTCTATAATTACCTTTAAAATGTGGTTTCCAATGGCTTTTTTGATAGCTGCAATTTCTTTTTCTACCAATTCCACATTACCCGACTTCAGAGCACCAATATTGATAACCATATCAATTTCTTGTGCGCCATCGGCAATGGCTTGTTCTGCTTCAAAGACTTTCACAGCGGTAGTATTTGCTCCCAAAGGAAAACCAATCACTGTGCATACAGGCACACGCCCCTGCAAATATTCTACTGCCTGCTTGATATAGCTGGGATTAATACAGATAGAAGCTGTATGATTTTCCACTGCTTCATCACAAATGCGTTGAATATCTTCCCATGTTGCTTCAGGTTTTAATAGAGTATGGTCTACGGTTGCCAAAATTTCTTGTCGAGTCATACAATTTTTCCTTTCTTATGGTTCTCACACTTACCCAGAGACACTCCTGCCAAAACAATTCCACAAATAGATACTACTGCTCCCACAATTCCAAGGGTTAAAGCAGCAACAGACATTCCTTTTTTCATAGTACCCTCCAAGTTATTATGCCTTTGCAGCATCTTTCAATGCATCTTCCACAGCTTTCATAATTGCATTAGAAGTTTTTGTTGCACCAGAAACGGCATCCACTTCTGTGCTCTGATTTTCCAAAATGCTTGCAATTACTCCCTGCTCTGCTTTTTGATAAATTCCATCTGTTTCTTTATGTTCTTTTAATACAATAGAAGAAATTGCATGGTCTTTTACCACTACTTCTACAGTAACATCTCCCATCATGCCCGCAGCTGTACCACGGTAGGTTCCGTCTGTATAGGTCACCTGCTGGGTAGGAATCAAAGGTGCCATACAACTTCCCAAACTGATTGCCAAAACTCCCACAGAAAGCAGGGCTGCGGTCAGCCCTTGTTTTTTTATGCTCAAGAACTTCACTCCTCTTTTTATAAAAAGCCATGGTTCTGCTTTTTTCACCAGCCCCATTTTTGGCTTCTTTTTTATCATACCCTTTTTTTATTTTTTTTACAACCTTTTTCTTGGAAAAATGCACAAAAAAACTCCCTGTGCACCAAAATGCACAGGGAGTTTTTACCACAGAATTACTCTTCGGTTGCTTCCTCGGTGTTCTCCTGAACAGCCTTCATGGACAGGCTAATGCGCTTTTTGTCAAAATCAACATCCAGCAATTTTACCTGAACTTCATCGCCAACCTGCAAAGCATCCTGAACCTTCTCAACACGCTCGTTGGAAATCTCACTGATGTGAACCAAGCCATCTACGCCGGGCAGAATACGAACAAATGCACCGAACTTGGTCAAGCTTACTACAGGAGCAGTAAACACGCTGCCAATGGGATATTCATTCTTCAGCTTCTCCCAAGGATTGTCCTCGGCCTTCTTGTAGCCCAAGGAAACCTTCTTGTTCTCATTATCCAGAGATTTTACATATACTTCGATGGTGTCGCCAACGCTCAGCATCTCGCTGGGGTGCTTGATACGGTTCCAGCTCAACTCGCTGATGTGTACCAAACCATCCACGCCACCGATGTCTACAAATGCACCATAGCTGGTCAAGCTCTTTACTACACCAGTGTAGGTTTTGCCTTCCTCTACGGTCTCCCAGAAAGCTGCACGCTTTGCATCAGCTTCTGCTGCCAAAACCTCACGGATAGAGCCTACAATGCGGCGGGGAGGATTGTACTCCTTAATTACCAGCTGCACCTTCTGCTTGTCCAGTGCAGAGTAGTCCTCGTTACGACGCAGAGTAGTTTGAGAAGCGGGTACGAATACACGCACACCCTTTACCTTCACAACCAAACCGCCCTTGTTTACTTCGCTGACAGTGCCTTCCAAAACAGTGCCGTTCTCAGCAGCCTCACGAACTTCCTGACGGCCCTTGTTCTCTTCCAGCTTCTTGCGGCTCAGGTTGGCGATGCCCTCCTGGTCACGTACATTCAGCACATACAGCTCCAGCTCCTCGCCCACCTTTACAGCCTCATTCAGCTGTACGCTGGCGTCGTCGGTGAAATCGTCGAACTTCACAATGCCGGTTTGCTTGCCGTCAATGTCGACCTGGATTTCGTTGGGCAGAATGCTGGTCACGACTCCTTTCACAATATCCCCAGCGCGAACTGGCTTCATGGAATCGCTGTTAATCATTTCCTCAAAGCTCAGTTCCTCTTCACGAATTACATCGCTCATCCTGTTAAGTACCTCCTCAATTACAGACGATGGCGTGGAAGCCCCTGCGGTAACGCCCACCCGTTTCAGCCCTTTCAGCTGTTGCAAATCCAACTCCGCCGCAGTTTCCACTGCAATGGCCTTTGTAAATTGCCGGGCAACACTCACCAGCTTTTGGGTATTAGAAGAATGATGTCCACCGATAATCACCATAAGGTCACATCGACGGCTCAACTCCTCGGCCTCTTCCTGCCTCGCCAATGTTGCATTACATATTGTATCAAAAATTTTTGCGTTTGTATATACCTTTTTGATAAACTCTGCACATTCTAACCATTTTGTTACCTGAAAAGTGGTTTGTGCAACTACAAAAACCCCTTTTTCCCAAATTTCTGGGGTAGAAATTTCCTCTAACTGCTGCAAATTTTCAAACACAAACACTTCTCCAGCACTGTGACCAACAATTCCTTCCACTTCTGGATGTTGGGGATTGCCTGCCACCAGCAAGGTTTTTCCCTCTGTTTCTGCCTGTTTGGCAATACGGTGAATCTTTGCCACAAAAGGACAGGTGGCGTCATGCACCTTTTTACATTTTTGTTTCAGTTGGTGCTCCACCTGCTCAGATACACCATGGCTACGGATAATCACTTCATATCCCTCGGGGATATCCTCGGGGCTATTGGCAGTCACCGCACCCTTTGCTTCCAAATCCGCCACACATTGGGGATTATGAATCAGTGGCCCCAATGTGGCAATTTTATTTCCCTTTTCCAAAAGGTCATAGGTCAATTTTACTGCTCTATCTACTCCAAAACAGAAACCAGCAGTTTTTGCTTTAACAATTTCCATTTTCCTGCTCCTTTTGTCCACTGCACAGCAATTCTATTCGTTTTTGGTCAATCTGTTTTTGTTGCTGTGTAGTATTTTCTTCATACATCTGCTGCCATTGCTGGCTTAACCACGCTTTTGCTTTTCGCAATCCAGCAGCACTGTGCTGTTCACCCTCCAGCCCCAATTCTTGGCAAGAAATAGGGTCACCATATACTACTGTTACCTTGCTAAACAACTTAGGCCCACCAGCGTGATAAATAATCCTACAAGGAACAAGCTGTGCATTAGCAGCGGCAGCAACCACAAAAGCTCCGCTTTTTGGTTTTCCGGGCATTCCATCCTTTGTGCGGGTTCCTTCTGGAAAAATCAGCAAGCCTTTTCCCTGTTTCACCCCAGAAATGCAATATTCCACAGCTCCTGTATCTCCCTTGCCTCGGTTTACAGGGATTACCCCCATTTTATGGAAAAACCATGAAATAAAGGGATGAATTTCAAATAGTTCCTCCTTGCCCATCACCAACATTTGAGGCTCCCATGCTCGTGCAAGGACAATAAATAGTGGGTCTACTGCCGAAATATGATTTGGACAGAGGACATACTGCCGTAACCCTTTAATTTTTTCCTTGCCCACTGTATGAATGCGAAATACCAAATGCCAAACTACCCATAACACAGTAGCAACAATGCGATATGCCATGAAATGTTCTCCTTTTACAAATTGGCTTTTTGCCGAATCAAATCCAGCAAAACATCAAAACTTTGCTGCAAATTCAATGCAGAAGTATCCACTTCCACTGCATCCGCTGCTTTTTTCAGCGGAGAAATTTCTCGGTTCATATCCTGCCAATCTCGTTCTTCAATGTCTTTTTTTACTTTTTCAAAGGTTTCTGGATTTCCTTTTTCCTGCAACTCTTTGTATCTTCTATTTGCCCTTGCTTCCACACTGGCAGTAAGATAGATTTTCACGGTAGCATTGGGCAAAACAACTGTACCAATATCTCGCCCATCCATTAAAATATTGTTTTTTTCTGCCATATCTCTCTGCAATTCTAGCAAAAATTGCCGTACCGCAGGTTGCTGTGCCACCACGCTGGCAGCCATTCCTGCCTGCTCAGCACGAACCTTTTCCGATACATCCTCGTTATTCAAATAAATATGTTGGGTACCTTCTTGAAATGCCAAAGAAATGTTTATTTCACTCAGTACACCCTCAACCTGTACAGGGTCTTTAATATCAATTTCCTTGCGCATTCCGTACAGCCCAATGGAGCGATACATAGCACCAGTATCTACATAAATAAAACCTAATTCGACCGCCAGTTGTTTTGCCAATGTGGATTTACCCGCCCCAGAAGGGCCATCAATTGCAACAGAAATCATTGTATTATCTCCTTTGTATTTTACACAAACTCACCAGTCACCCAGACCAAAATTTTCCGCAAAGCCTTTTGCTGCTGCCATAGCCGTAGCAAAAGCAATCTGCAAATTGTATCCTCCGGTGTAGGCATCCAAGTCCAACACTTCCCCAGCAAAAAAGAGATTTTCTGCTTTTTTGGATTCCATTGTCCGTGGGGCTACTTCTTTTACAGGCACACCACCAGAAGTAATCACAGCATGTTCCAAATCACCCCTTGCACGAATAGGAACCACAAAGTTTTTCAACAGCTTTACTAGCTCCAACCGTTTGGTTCTTTCAATTTGGTTTACTCTCATTTCTGTGTCTATGCCCCATCGCTCCAACAAAACCGGCTGCATAGTGGAGGGCACCAATTTTTGCAAACAGTTTGCTGCATTTTTCCCTGCCAAAAGTTCAAAATCCCGTGTTATACGAGCATAAAGCTGTTCTTCGCTTAGGGCTGGTTTCAGGTCAATTACACCCTGATACTGGTATTTTTGTAAATCTCGAATCCATGCACTGGCAGACAGCACCAAAGGCCCTGAAATGCCAAAGTGAGTGAATAGCATTTCTCCTTGCTCCTCGAATACTGTTTTCCCGTTTTCTTCCAAACGCAAAGAAACATTTTTCAGTGCAAGACCCATCATACGGCGGCATTCTCCACCCTTTGCTACAAGGCTCACTAAGCTGGCAACAGGGGGCACTAGTCCGTGTCCCGCCTGCTGTGCCAACCGATAACCATCCCCTGTGCTTCCAGTGGAGGGATAGGACACGCCGCCTGTAGCAATCAATACCCCATCCCCATAAAAACAGGTTCCATCGGTGGTTTTTACTCCCACCGCTTTGCCATCCTCTAACAGTAGCTGTTCCACATCTTTATACACCATCTTTGCACCTTTGCACCAATCACACAAGGCATGGCGTATATCTTCTGCACTGTCGCTTACAGGAAATACTCTTCTCCCTCGCTCGGTTTTCAGTGGAACCCCTAAAGATTCCATCCACTCCATAGTTTTTTGGGGTGGAAAGGCTGCAATGGCAGAAAATAAAAATCTGGGATTTGTCCGTACATGGCGCAAAAATTCCTGCTCATCACAGTTGTTTGTTACATTACAACGGCCTTTTCCAGTCACCAAAATTTTCTTTCCCGGCAAATTGGTGTGTTCAAATAGTGTCACATCACACCCCAGCCGTAGTGCTTCACCTGCCGCGGTCATTCCCGCAGCACCTGCACCAACTATCAACAGATGGGCCATGGTTTGCCCTCCTTTTGCTCTCAATCTTTAATGGTCTTGCCCCAGAAACGCTTAACAGATTCGCTGGAGCAATGCAGTCCATCATAAAAATCCATTTGTGTTAAACCACAAGCATATGGGTCATAGGAACCAATGACCTGCACACCTTTTTCTTTTGCAATGTTCCGTACTAATGGCTCCACAGACAACATTTCCACATAGTTATCCGTTTGGCTACTCATGTGGTCATAATAGGCATTATTAAAGGGAGATAAAAACAAGGTCACCTCTGTACCCTTTTGTTGCATTTCATCAATAAACAGTTCTAGCTGTGTTTGCAACAAGGGATTGATACCATCAAAATCCTGCATTAGTTCTGGCTTAAACAAAATATAATCTTTTACACGGTCATACATATTTTCTGGTGTAACATCCCGAAGCTCAGCGTTATATCCATAGCTACCATCTGCTCGGCGCATATCTGTTTGTGTGTAAAACTCCTCTGTGGGAATGGGGTCACGGGTTTTATCTAACCCTTTTTGTAAATATTGTACACTGCTTTGAAAATATGTTAGGCTAAATGCTTGGCTTAGTTTTTCTAATTTTGCCTGCCAATTTCCTGCTGTTGCCAAAGCTGTTGTTCCATGCTCTTTGCAAAATTCCACATATCCATCGGTCATGGCACGTTTCTCTAGACATCCTTCTGCCAACATCCAAGGGTCAATGGTTAAAATCACCCGCTTTGGCATTTGCCCTTGTTGCAGCATCAGTCTCCAAATAGAAATACAATCCCGCAAATCCGAACCGGTTACCCCTGCACAAAAGGTATTGGGGTCACCAGTAATTTCCTTTGTCACCTGCATACTGTGGCTGGAACCCAGTAGCAGGGTATCAATTTTCAAAGAGGTATTTTCGGCATATTCCCGAATCAAGGCACGGTCATCCATATTTCGGATGTTAGAAGCATTTTTTCCCTGCACCAGTATTTCTGCTACTTTCTGCTCATACCCTACCTGCAAAATATTAGCAGGGTCTGCATAGTAGTTTATCCCTACTATAAACAGCACAAAGGGAAGAAATACCAAAGCTCCACATAGTAATTTTTTCATATCCTTATCTCTATTTTCCTCCCTTAAAATTGACGATAAATAAAGGACGATTGCCCCAGTACCCCATAGAATGCCAAAGCCAACAGTTGGGCATAATATGCAGCCCAACGCAAGGGGGCACGCAGGCTATGCAGCCATAGACCAATGCTCTGTTCTTTCTTTTCAGCAGCATATTCTGCCAACTCTACCAAAACAGAACCCCCACCTATCAATAGAATGGCTACTCGCCCAATTCCCATTTCTTTTAGTCCAGATACAACAGTAGCGGGGGAAAATAGTGTTTCTACCCATCCGCCAAAAAATCCAGCATAAATTTGCAATGCTTGCTGAATACTTTCTGCTCGGAAAAAGACAATACAAGCGGTGAACATTAAGTATACGCACCCGCATTGGATAAAGGCTTTTACAAAGGCATTTTTGTACAATGGATTTTTCTTTGCCCATTTCCGCCGCCTTTTGGTGGTCATCTTTCCTATTACCATAAAGATTCCATTTAGCACGCCCCACATAAGAAAGCCTAGCCCTGTACCATGCCAGATACCACTGAGAGGAAAAATAATAAAAATTGCCAACCATCCCAGTGCTTTTCCTGCTTTTCCTTGTACACCGCGAATGCTGAAACTAATGGGAGTAAATACATAGTCTCGGAACCAACTTGTCAAACTAATGTGCCATCTATCCCATAGCTGTGTATAACTGCGAGCCGCAAAGGGGCGACGGAAGTTTTCCATCACGTCAAAGCCCAATGCTTGCATAATACCAATGGCAATATCAGAGTATCCGCCAAAGTCTAGGTACAACTGATAGGAATATAGCAGTGAAGCCAACACCAAAAACGGCCCACTGAATCCTTCCACATCTCCATATACCACTGCTACCATGCTGCCAATTTTATTGGCCAAAACAAATTTTTTAAAAAAGCCCCATAAGATTCGGCTAAATCCACAAGCCAGCCGGTCATAATCGTATGGTTTTGGCTGGGATAGCTGGGGCAACATGTTTTCTGCTCGCTCAATGGGGCCAGAGCTAATTTGGGCAAACATACTAACAAAAACAGCATATTTCACTAAATTTTTTTCTGCCGGTTGTGCTTTCCAGTAAACATCAATCAAATACCCTAGTATGGTAAATGTGAAAAAGCTAACCCCCAAAGGAGCCAGAATTTGCTGCCAATAGCCCAGTATTCCGCGCATTAAAGTGGAAAAATATTTAAAATAGAACAGTAGTCCAACAAATCCTATTACAGATACCCACAGCAATGCCAACCTTGCTTTTTGGTTTTGTATCTTGTCCATCCATAAGGCAACTGCCCAGCTAAACACAATACAAGCCACCAAAAGGGGTACCCACTGCACTCCACCCACTGCATAAAACAGTAGATTTGCCCCCAACAACACCACAGGTTTTGCTTTGGTGGGCAAGGCATGATAGAGTATTAACACCATGACAAAAAACACAAGAAATATTCCCGATTGAAATTCCATTCCTTCACCTTCCTGTTTATGGTTTACTTTCGCTCATTGGCTCGAAACACAAATGTGCTCTTTGTTTTGGGCTTTTCATATCGTGCACGCCGCACCACTCTCCAACGAAAAACATCCGGCGACTGCACAGAGGCGTAGGGCCAACGTCTTCTATTTTTTCGCAAAAATCCTACAGAATCCCCCCAGCGAAGCCTTTCGGTGTATTGCTTACCCAATTTCCAAGCACCAACAACAGAAAAGCCTCCTCCCAGCAAAATAGCAGTATATACCAAAATCATTTGTGGGTCTCCCACATGGGTCTTTCCACTGCCCACAAGATTATCTGGAATCAGCCCAACATTGGCAGAAAGCACTGTGTCCAACCCATGGAGTTCCATATCAAAGGTTCCCAGTGGAATACTTTCTCCTTCTGGCGTTTGTATCCACACTTTCATTTTTGCATCAAAGGGTTGCCCCAGAATGTAAGTGTTTGGGCTTTCAATTTCTGCCTGTAAATTTTCCGCAGTATATCCATTTTCCAAGTAAAAGTTTACAGGTTTTATTTGCAAAACTGCTGTGCCAAGAGGGTCGCCACCACCTTGAATAGAAACCGTTTTTGTGGGTAGCACATCTGTGGCAGATACAGAGGAAAACTGATTAAACCCATACTCATACAAATTAGCGGCATCTACAAATTTTTTGTATTTTGTAGCACTGTTCATCAAAATACAAATCAGCTGCCGACCATCTTTTTCCGCCCAAGAGGCAAAGGTATGGCCTGACTCTGTTGTCCAGCCATTTTTACTTCCTAAGGCGTAATCATAGTGGTATTTAATCCCATCCAACCGCATCCAATCCGCCGTGGAAAAATAGCGAATCTCCGGTTGAAGATTTGTAGGTTGCATCTCATATTTTTCTGAATTAAACACTTCCTGAAATCCGGGAACTGTCAATGCCCACCGCAAAATTTTTGCCATATCTTCTGCGGTCGTATAATGGTTTTCGTTGTATAATCCATGTGCATTGACAAAATGGGTATTTTCACAGCCCAACTCTGCCAACTTTTGGGTAAAAACTGGTTCCACATTGCCCAAACTGCCACATACATACTCTGCTAAAACATTTGCTGCATCATTTCCCGAAGCAAGCATTGCGCCATACAACATATCGGCAATGCTTACTACTTCCCCTTCTTGCAATGCAATATGGGACGAATCGAAAGTAATAGAGTGCACTGCATCATGGCTTACTGTAAGCTGAATGGAAGTATCGTTTTGACATTTTTCCAATGCCATTGCAACAGTCAAAATTTTGGTAATACTTGCGGGGTTCATTCGATGGTCACCCAGTTGGCTTGCCAATACCTGCCCTGTTGCTACATCCACCAACGCCCAAGCGGTGGCAGTTATCTCTCCTTGTGGGCCTGCCCAGACAATCATTCCATTAGTAATAAGCACTGCTACCATTGCCAGCAATATGGCAACCTTTTTTATAGCCAATTCTATTTTTGAGTACATCCTCTGAAATACGGGGATTGTTCTATCTTTCATCCAAAACATCCTTTTGTGTGAATTTCACTAATCTCTGTTTACTACCAGAAACGCATACATTTTTATTATACCCATTTTCGTTTTCTTTCTGCAAGCATTTCGGTGCTTTTTTAACATTCACTAGGATTTTTCACAGGAAAAAATTGTTTTTTCGTTGTTTTTCACGGCTATTTGTAAAAAATACACCGCATTCCATAATAGGAATACGGTGTAAAGGATTTTACTTTTTGCTTTTTTGGCTCTTCATACGCTCGGAGTGATTCAAAATACGCTTACGAATGCGCAGATTTTCGGGAGTAACCTCTACCAATTCATCAGGAGCTAAGAACTCCAGTGCCTCTTCTAGGCTGAACTTGCTTACAGGAACCAAACGCAAAGCGTCATCACTTCCCGAAGCACGGGTATTGGAAAGATGCTTTGTCTTACAAACATTTACAGTAATGTCCTCGCCAGTGGGTGTATATCCCACAACCATACCCTCATACACCTTTTCGCCGGGAGTTACAATCAAGGTACCACGGTTCTGAGCATTGTACAAACCATAGGTTACAGCCTCGCCACTTTCAAAGCTTACCAAGCTACCAGTGCTACGGCTGGAAATTTCTCCTGTCCACTCGGCATAGCCATCAAAAATGGTATTCAGAATACCCTCACCATGGGTATCTGTCAAAAACTCGCTACGATAGCCAAACAATCCACGGCTGGGAATACGGAACTCTACACGCATACGGCTACCCATGGGCTGCATCTGCTCCAGAATACCCTTTCTTGCACCTAGCTTCATCATAACACTGCCTTGATATTCGGTAGGCACGTCAATTACCACGTGTTCCATAGGCTCCATGGTTTTGCCATTCTCCACATGGGTCAATACACGAGGAGGAGAAACCTGCAATTCATATCCTTCACGGCGCATGGTTTCAATCAAAATGGACAGGTGCATCTCACCACGACCCATTACTCGGAAACTATCATTGGTAGCAGAGTCTTCTACCTTCAAAGCCACATCTTTCAACAGCTCTTTTTTCAAGCGGTCACGAATCTGACGGCTGGTAACAAACTTGCCCTCTCTACCTGCAAAGGGGCTATCATTTACCGAGAAGGTCATCTCTACAGTGGGTTCGTTAATCTTCAAGAAAGGCAAGGGCTTTACATTGGCAGGGTCACACAAAGTGTTGCCAATAGTCACATCTGTAATGCCAGAGAAAGCAACAATATCGCCAGCCTTTGCACTATCCACAGGGGTACGTCCATTTGCCTCAAACCCATACAGGGCGGTGATGCGACCCTTCATAGACACATTGGGGTCATGCCAATCACATACCTGCACATCTTGGCCAACCTTTACAGTGCCATGCTCTACCCGTCCAATGCCAATACGGCCCACAAATTCATTGTAGTCTACACTGGAACACAACATAGAGAAAGGAGCATCAATGTCACCTTCTGGGCACTGCACATATTCCAGAATGGTTTCAAAGAGAGGCTTCAGGTCGGTACCCTCAACATCAGGGCTATAACTTGCAGTACCTGCACGGCCGGAGCAGAAAATCATAGGGCTGTCTAACTGCTCATCAGTTGCACCCAAATCCATCAACAGAAGCAAAATTTCATCAATAACTTCTTTAATGCGTGCATCTGGGCGGTCAATTTTATTAACTGCAATTACCAAGCTAAGGTTTTGCTGCAATGCCTTTTGCAGAACAAAACGAGTCTGAGGCATACAACCTTCTGCCGCATCAACCAACAGCAAAACGCCATTTACCATTTTCAGAACACGCTCTACCTCGCCGCCGAAATCAGCATGCCCCGGAGTATCTACCAGGTTGATTTTTACATCATTATATACACAACTACAGTTTTTTGCCAAAATAGTGATACCACGCTCACGCTCAATATCACCAGAGTCCATTACACGTTCAGCCACCTGCTGATTGTCACGGAAAGCACCGCTTTGCTTTAACATTTGGTCTACCAAGGTTGTTTTTCCATGGTCAACGTGAGCAATAATCGCTAGGTTGCGAAGGTCTGTACGTTTCATAAAATATATCCTCCCTATTATAAGGACTTGTCTAAAAAGAACATGATAAAATCTATTTTTATCGGCATAGTCAGCATTTTTGCTCCAACCACCCAAAAAGCAGCGGCGCAGAAAATCTGCGCCGCTGCAAAGACAGGGGCAAAAACCTTTGTATCCGTTCTTTTTTCATTTTAATGGATTGCACCTGCATTTGTCAAGATGCTACCCTTCCAAAAGCAACCAATCTTCAAACGAAAGAACGGTACAATTTCACCACAAAATACCTCTTTTACCAAAATAATCCTGCCAAACAAACCCTTGTGGAATACAACACAAAAAACAAAGTCCGAACTTTCTAACCATAAGGTAGATTGCTCGGACCCCTTAAATGGTGGACGCTAAGGAACTCGAATCCCTGACCCTCTGCACGTCAAGCAGATGCTCTACCAGCTGAGCTAAGCGTCCATATTACGACTGCTTAGGTAGTATAGCACAGCACGGTAAAAAAATCAAGCATTTTTATTGATTTTATCGGTTCCTTTTTGCCTGTGTTATGGTTTGAAAAAAGCGCATATATCCACTACGCTGGGTATCAATGACAAATCGTTGTAATTTCCCATAGTCCTCACAGCCTTTTTCTGGGCTAGGTGGCCCCCACAGAGCTGCCATTCTTTCACTAAAAGAGGCCAACTTTACACAACCACCATGAATTGCCCCAAACACAAAGCGCAATGGGGAAGCTATTTTCCATACATTGGATTGCCGAATTTCTTCCACAGACTGCTTTAATTGCTCTATGTCCTTTTCTCCATCTTCTGTTTGTTGGTCAGGAGTCCAGAAAAGAGCACGAATTTGTTGGGCAGTAAATGTGGAGGAATACCCTGCCATTTTTCCATAAATGACAGTGCGATATTTTGCCATAGCAGCATCTCGCTTGCGAACTGCCTGCTGGTCTGCTGGTACTCGGAATACACTCAACGCCTTGTCTACCCATGCAATTTCGCAATGTGTGCTATATCGAATCCATAAATCCCAATCCTCAAAGGCGTCTAATTGAACATCCAATCCCCCATACTTCCGAAATAATTCCATATCAAATACCACTGCTTGAATGGGTACAGGATTATCTGCATAAAAATTGGCTCTTCCTAAATTTTTTACAGATAGATTCTTCTTTTCCACAAATACAAATTGGGAGCCATCCTCATTGAGATTTTTTGTCTTTGCCACAACCGAACTGGAGCAGAACATTCCACAATGGGGATTTTCCTCAATCAGCACTGCATTTGTTTCCATGAAATCGGCAAAAAGATAATCATCATCATCCAAAAAACAAGCATATTTTGTGGTCACATGAGATAATCCCACATTTCCGCTTTCACATCTTCCTGCTGATTTATTTAGTGGGATATATTGTATCTGCAACAATCCATCAAATTCTTCTACTACCTTTTCAGAAATAGGTTTTTCTCCATCTTCTACTACAATTACCTGAAAATTTTTGTAGGTTTGGTTTACCAAGGTTTGCAAAGTAAGGCGCAATACATTGGGCCGCCGAAAGGCACGAATCACTACCGTAATTTCCGGGCAGCCATGGGGCAATCTTGCTGAATAATTGTCCCCTGCACGCAAAAAGTCATATCCCACTACAAAATCAGGAACAAACCCTTTGGGTAAAACTTCTTTTTTGTAAAAACTGCGATACTGCTTTTTATAGCTGTCCACCTTGCGCAACAAATCCTCTGCCAACTCAGAGGCTTTGTTATCCTGTTGCACTTTGGGTAAAAGATACTGCCGATAATCCTGCCATTGTTTGACTTGTTCCTCCGTGCCAAACTTCAAACGCAGGATTTTCTCTCCTGCCAGTTGTCCTGCTGCCTCCACAGATTTCATTCCCTCTGCATTAGCTTTCGTAAAATGCATGGTAGCCGCCGAGGGGACATATTGGATATCATACCCTGCCAGACGAATTCTCCATGACAAATCCACATCTTCACAGTACATAAAAATGCTTTCGTCAAATCCACCAGTTTTTTCAAAAACCTTTCGACGCAGTACCATAGTTGCACCACTTGCCCAGCTTGTCTTTAAGGTAATGGGGTCGTAGTATTTGGGGTGCTCAAAGGGAAACTGCCGCAACTCAAAGGCCCCAACAGAATCTTCTGCCTTGTTTATTGCCCTTTCTATTTCTACAAAAGCATTGGAAAAAATGGCTGTATCCACATTATAAAAAATTAGATACTCACTTTTTCCCGCCCTTGCTGAACAGTTGCTTCCAGAGCCAAAACCATTGTTTCCAGAAGAAATCAAAATTTCAAAGTTTCCAAACTCTTTGCCTATTTTTTCTTTGTAGTGCTCCAGTTGAGCAACTGTATCGTCTTGTGAGCAATTATCTGTAAAGTACAAATGCAGATATTGTTTGTCATACTCCACTTGCCTAAATGCTGCAAAAAAAGTTTCCAGCCACTTTGCAGAATTATATGTGCAACAGCAAATATCAAAGTGTAACATGCACCAACCTCACCTTATCCAATTTTCACCGTTTCAGATTTATCCCTACACCATCATCGCCAGAAACATCCTGATATTCTTCTTTTTTTACACCTGTAGGCCATTGGTTTAGTAGCCATTGTGTGATATTTCCTGCTACCCAAACAGAAAAAGTTTTCCACCGTGTTGCAGTTACCACCCCAACAATAGCCACCACTGCTTGCACACCCACAAGGCCATAAATCACAACGGACAGCAGCATCTCTACAGTATTTTGCTGCCAGCCAAATAATTGCCAGCCCCATCCTACCAAGAAAAGCCCCACACTGCGCAACAATTCAATCATTACAGAAACCAAGGCGGCCTGCATAACATGGAACTGCACCAAATAGGATTTTTTCTCTAATACAAAAATTACTAAACAAACCAAAACTGCGGCCTGATTGACCAGCGGCAGCCCTACACCCAATGATAAAAACAAGTACCCAATAATTGCGATGAAATTGGCAGGAGCCTTAAACAAAGAAGACCGATGGCGAACAAACTTCATACAAACACCTCGTTTATTTTGCTGTATTAAAATATTGTCGATTTGCCCATAGGTATTGTGCACCAGAAATCAATGTAATGGCTCCCACTGCCCACATCAAGCTATGGGAAACAATTTCTATGGAAGTTGGACTACTTTGCAAACCCAACATAGCAAAAATCACAATGATAGACACCATTTGCAATACAGTCTTTACCTTGCCCCACATATTGGCGGCAATTACTTTTCCACCCGGAGCACCAGCCGCCACCATGCGAACCCCCGAAACAGCAAACTCTCTTGCAATAATCACAATCAGAACAATGGGATGGCATAGCCCCATTTGTACCAGATAAATAATGGCGGTTGTAGTTAAAATTTTATCTGCCAAAGGGTCGGCAAACTTTCCGAAATCCGTTACCATCCCCCATTTTCTGGCAAGGTGTCCATCTAAATAGTCGGTAAAGCTGGCAATTGCAAACACCGCCATTGCCCACAAATAATGTCCTGTAAAAGGAATTTGTACCAAAGCCATAAATACCGGAATCAACAATATACGTACCAGCGTCAGCTTGTTTGGCAGGTTCACAATGCTCACTCCTTCATGGTATTTGCCAAAACGGCGTATAGGTCATACTCATCGCTTTCTTCTACAAACACATCATAAAACTCACCGGGGTACAAGGGTATATCCGATTTTACACATACAGCACCATCAATATCGGGAGCATCTCCTGTGCTGCGGCACAAATACAAGCCGCTTTCCTGCTCCTGTCCATCACACAGAACATGCAGCACCTTTCCCACGAATTGGGCCTGTTTTTCTGCCATAATGCCTGTTTGAATCCGCATAATGCTGTCTGCACGCTGCTCTTTGGTTTGCTCATCAATTTGGTTTTCCATAGTTGCAGCCACAGTACCTTCTTCTTGGGAGTATGCAAAGCAACCCAAACGGTCAAACTTCATCTCTCGAACAAACTGTTGCATGGCAGCAAATTCTTCTTCTGTTTCGCCGGGATATCCTGCAATCAAGGTAGTACGGAGAATAATATCAGGCATTGCTTTTCGTAAACGCTCCACAGCACTGCAAATGACAGCATTGTCCCCTTTTCGGTTCATGCTTTTCAACACACGGGTTTCCGAATGCTGGATAGGCATATCCAAATAGTGTAATACTTTGCTGTTGCGAACCATGGCTTGGATAAACTCGTCTGTAATACGCTCTGGATATGCGTACAACAACCGAATCCATTCCAAGCCCTCCACCTGCTGCAATTCATCCAGCAAACGACAGATGGCATTTTCTCCTAAATCGTGCCCATAGGCAGTAACATCCTGTGCCACCAGAATCAGCTCTTTTACTCCTTGGGCTGCCAGCCATTTTGCTTCTGATACACAATCTTCCACCTTGCGGCTGCGCAAAGGCCCACGAATAGAAGGAATGGCGCAATAGTAACAACGGTTGTCACAACCCTCTGCAATCTTCAAATAGGCATAGTGGGAAGGCGTGCTGATAACTCGCTGCCCGCCCAATGGTAAATCCGTTTTGGCACCATAACTTTGCACCTGCTCTCCATGAACAATGCGCTCCAAAATGGATACAATGGCTTCGTTGCTTCCCAAACCTACCACGCCATCGGCTTCGGGAATTTCCTTGTGGATTTCCTCCCGATAACGCTCGGCCAAACAACCAGTAACCACAACCTTTAGTTGGGGATTTTGCTCTTTATAGCTGCAAGCCATCAAAATATTTTCGATGGCCTCTGTTTTTGCACTTTCAATAAATCCACAAGTATTCACCAGAATCAGGTCTGCCTCAGACAAATCTCCTGTGGTGGTGTGTCCTGCCTCTAACAATCGACGACACATTACATCTGCATCCACCTGATTTTTGGGACATCCCAGTGAAATTAAAGCAAATCTCATTCCTATTCTCCTATCATTTCATATGTTTCTATATCATTTGTGGGATTTTCAAGGTTCCATCGTTCCAAACCCCGACGAATCTCCCCAAAGGAAAACCCTCGTCTTGCCAGTGCAGCTTGCACCTGCTGCACTTTTCCCTGTTGTAGCTTTCGGGCATATTGGCCATTCAATAACTTCTCAATGGCTGCATCATTACCGCATTGTTCTCCCTGTTCCTGCCATAGTTCCTCCAACACCGCAAGGGCCAGTTCTCGTTCAATTCCCTTTTCCGCCAAATCCCGAAGAATCACCATTTTACTGCGATTCTTTCGCAACAGTGCCCCTGCTCTGGAGCGAGCATAAGCCTCATCGTTTAAATATCCCAGCCGCTGCAACTCAGCCATAGCCCAAGCCGCATCCCCTGACGGATATTTTTGACACAATTTGCGGTATAATTCTTGCTGGGCATACATTCGGACACCCACCAGCCGCAGTGCGGTTTGTTTTGCCTTGGCTCTTGCGCTTTCAGCAGAAAGCAGCATAAGCTCTCCGCCCGAAAGCGGAGAGCTGTTTTTGATTGCCTGCTCTAAATGGAACCGAAAAAAGGTGTCCTCCTCCACAGAAAAAAGGAATCCTTCTTCTGTAAATAAAGCAATTAATCCCTGTTTTGTTTTGGTAGCTTTGGTAAATACCACCTCTTGAGGCATTTCTTCCATTATCATTCATCTTCCACCATAATATCTAAATCTGGCTCAGAAACAGCAACAGTTTTTTCTTGTTGCTCCTGTTCCACAGGTACAGCCCCAGCCACAGGGGTTGCGGCAGCTACTGGAACAGCCATCTTTTTGGCGGTCTTTTTGTTCTCATACAGCTTTTCGGCATTTTCACGAACCTTTTGCTCAATCTCATCCATTACCTCTGGATGGTCTAGCAAATACTGTTTTGCATTATCTCGGCCCTGTCCCAGACGCACATCATTATAGTTGAACCATGCGCCGGACTTTTGCACAATTTCCAACTGTACTGCCAAATCCAGAACCTCGCCAGACTTGCTGATACCTTCTCCAAACATAATATCAAAGGTTGCCTCTTTAAAGGGAGGAGCAACTTTGTTTTTCACTACCTTTACACGGGTACGGTTTCCGATAAAGGCACCAGAAGAATCTTTCAAGCCTTCCACACGGCGCACATCCAACCGAACAGAGGAATAGTATTTCAAAGCACGACCGCCAGTGGTAACTTCTGGGTTGCCGTATACCACACCAACCTTTTCACGAAGCTGGTTAATAAAGATAACCATGGTTTTTGTTTTGCCCACAGCACCGGTCAATTTGCGCAAAGCCTGACTCATCAAACGAGCCAACTGACCCACATGGCTGTCACCCATTTCACCCTCTAGCTCTGCACGGGTACTCATAGCAGCAACACTATCCACAATTACCACATCCACTGCCCCACTGCGTACCAATGCTTCACAAATCTCCAGAGCTTGCTCACCCATATCCGGCTGGCTTACCAGAAGATTGTCAATATCTACACCCAATGCACGAGCATAGATGGGGTCCAAGGCGTGTTCAACGTCAATAAATGCTACCTCACCGCCACGCTTCTGGGCCTCTGCCAACACATGCAAAGCAAGTGTAGTTTTACCAGAAGATTCCGGCCCGTACACTTCAATAATGCGTCCCTTGGGCAATCCTCCCACCCCTAGAGCCAAATCCAAAGAAAGGCTTCCGGTGGAAATGGTTTCTACCTGCATATTCAGATTTTGACCCAAGCGCATAACAGCACCTTTACCATATTGTTTTTCAATTTGTGCCATAGCCGCAGCCAATGCCTCTTTTCGGCCATCTGCGGATTCTTTACGGACAGCACTTTTTGCTGCACTCTTTTTCTCTGCCATAGTTTCCTCCTATCCGGCGGCTGCCGGCCATTGCGTTGTGTATTGTTTGTGGCATTATTATACCCCACAATCCACGGTTTTTGCAAGAAGTCTGTGCTTTGGTGGGATGTATTACTGTACCATAAATAGAACAAGTATAATTTAGGATAGAAAACATCCCCGAACTACTCGGTCACGTCCACCATCATCCTGCAAAACCTGCACAAAGCTGGCTCCTGCCTCTTGCAAAATTGTCTTGACTGCTTCTCCTTGGGATGCGCCAATTTCAAACACCATCCATCCGCCTTTTTTCAGCACTGGAGGGTAAAATTTTGCAAAATACCGATAAAATGCTAGACCTTCCTCCTCGGCATACAATGCCATTGGTGGTTCGTATGCTAACTCTGGGGCAAGCTGTTTCATCTCATCACCAGTAACATAGGGAGGATTAGCAGCCAATACCCACACACTTTGGGCAGGCAATTTCTTTTCCAGTCCAAATACATCCTCTTTTACTGGGGTTACAGCAGTATCCTTTGTATTGGTACACAAATACGCAAAAGCCTCACTGCTTTTTTCCACCGCAAGTACCTTTGCTTGTGGAACCATGCGCAATATTCCCAAGCCTACACATCCAGTACCAGCACACAAATCTAATATTGTCACCTCTGTTGGCTTCAATGGTGGATTTTCCACATCTGCTTGAGGCCATCCCCCCAACAAGGCAGCAAAATTCTCATCTGCCTGTGCTCCCATGCGGCGGGCAGAATCTGCCGCTGCTAAACATAGGGTGTAGGTATCCTCTCTAGGAATCAATACACCAGGGCCTACCTTTAATGTAAAGTCTAGAAAATCCCAGTTTCCTGCTAAATACTGCAAGGGCACTCGTTGGCATCTTTTTTCACAAAGCTGTTGCAGTTCTCGGGCTTGCTCCTCTGTAAGGGGTACATCCAAATAGGGGTTTTGCTCTGATTGTACCATCTTCACCAAAGACCACCCTTCAAAAGAGGAATCCTCTGGAGAAATACCAGCTTGTTCCAATAAAGATTTTATTTGTTTGGCAGCCTGTCTACCAGACAACCCCACAAAGCTGTTTGTCACCATTTGCCTTCCTCCGGTTTTTCAGGCAAGACAGGCAAAACAGCAGCAATGGCAATTTCAATCATACTGTCGTCGGGTTCACTGGTGGTCAACCGTTGAATCCATAGTCCTGGTGCCGAAATTACCCTTGTAAAAATATTGTTGTACCTACCTGCAATTTTAATTAGTTCATAGCTAATCCCCATAACCAAAGGCAGCAACAACAATTTCAATACCACTCGTAGGCTGGTACTGCTCCACGGCAAAACACTAAACAGCAATATACTTACTAATAGCACCAATACTAAAAAGCTAGTGCCACAGCGGGGATGGAATCGGCTGTGTTTTCGTATATTTTCCACAGTTAGGGCCTCCCCTGCCTCATAGCAAGCAATGGTTTTATGCTCTGCACCATGATAGCGAAACATCCGTTTTATTTCCTTCATATTCCGCACCACTGCCAAATATGCCACAAACATGACCATTTTTAAGATTCCTTCTAACAGGGTTCGTACCCCATCCAGCGGCACTACCTTTGACAATAGCCCAACAATGGTGGTAGGAAGAATCATAAATAAAATTAATGCCATCAGTCCACCCAGAACAGCGGCAAAACTCATAACAAAATTTTGTGCCTTTTCTCCTAGGTGCTCATTGAGCCAGCGGTCAAGTTTGCTTTCCTCTTGTTCAAAGGCATCCTCTCCCATGCTAATCTCTGCGGAATACATCAACCAGCGATAGCCCAAAATTAGGCTTTCTACCATGCCAATAACACCACGAACCAACGGAATTTTGCTCCATTTGCTGGGCAAGCAGGGTTCCTCCTTGGTTTCTATCTGACCATCTGGGCGACGAACAGCAGCACAAACTTTTTTGGGGCCTTTCATCATAATACCTTCCATCAGTGCTTGCCCACCAACTGAGGTTTTAAATTTTTCAGCCATAGTCTTTCCTCCAACAACACTACTGTGTTTTGCCTTGTAAATAGTATCTTGTCTAGTTTACACCCTTTTGCTCAATTTGTACAGAAAAGGAATGTGAATTTTTTACTTCCAATCTGCCAATTTGCAAAAAATGGCGACAACCCACCTAAAATAGAAGGTTGCCGCCTTTGGTTACACCATATTTTCTGGCACTGGCCCCTTTGCTCCCAACAGGGGCAGCCGAACAGTGACCGTAGTACCTTTGCCCAATGTACTGGCGATGTTTACTTCCCCATCCATTGCTTTGACAATTTCATCTACCACTGCCAAACCAATTCCACTGCCTCGCACCGAATTTCGAGCCTTGAAAAATTTTTGTTTTACATTTTCCAAATCATCTGGGGCAATGCCTCTCCCTTGGTCTTTAATCTCTACAAAGGCACTTTCCCCATCCTGCAAAAAGTCAATGAAAATGGTAGAACCTGCACAGGAATATTTTACTGCGTTATCCAGAATGTTAATAAACACTTGCCGCAAACGGTTGGCATCTGCAAATACTGGCAGAGGTAACTGAGGCTCCTCATATTGCAATAGAATCCCCTGTTGGTTCATTCTTGCCTGCATCATCAAAACAGCATCGCTTACTTCCGCTACCAAATCCAAAGGCCGAAACTCCATCTTCACACCGCTTTGTAGGCGGGCAAAATCCAGAAGTTCCTCTACCATATCATACAAACGGTCGGTTTCCTTAGAGATAATTTCCATCCCTTTGGTATAATTTTTATCCCCCGGCGGAAGGTGCATTAAAGTTTCCATCCAACCTTTGATGGAGGTAAGAGGCGTGCGCAGCTCATGGCTAACACTGCTGATAAATTCATTTTTCATCTGCTCGGTTCGCTGCAATTCTTGGGCCATATGATTGATGGTGTCACATAGACGCCCCACTTCTCCATCATACTGCTGGTCAATGCGAATCCCCAACTCTCCTCTGGCAATGCGGCGGGCAGTGGCTTCCACTTCGTTCAATGGCTGTACAATTCCTTTGATAAAAAATAAACCCGAAGAAATACTAAACAGCAACACTGCAGCCCCTACTAATAAGGAAATAAGCAATAGTTCTGTTAGTTGCTTATCTACCAGTGTCAAACTGGTAAGCAGCCGTACCGCCACAATATCATCTGCGGCATAAGGTACAAGGTAACTCACTGCCATTACCTTTTCCCCTGCATCGGTAAAATAAATCTTTTCACCTCGTCCATAGGGACTTTGGGCAGCTATGGAATAATCTTCTGGAACAGATTTATCTGGCAGCAATCCACTGGAGGTTGCCATCACCTGTCCTCCTGTGCGAAGTAACATCAGCTCAAAGCGGTCTTTTGCGTCAAACTGTTCCACCATTTGCCGCAATAACAACGCCCTATCTTGTGCAGCGGCTGCGCTGTCGCTTTGCTGAATGCCTGTCACCTTCAAAGAACCTGAAATGCTATAAAATCGGTTGTCCATTGCTCTGCGTACACCGTCATAATAGCTGGTATACATGGAACTAATAAAAAATGCCTCTGCACATATTACCAACAACAAAAGTAAAAACAAATTGGTGGTAATCCATTTGCGGGTAATTCCATAACGCATGTTCTATTCCCGTTTTTTATCCTTTCCAGCGGTATCCATATCCCCAAACGGTCAAAATATGCTGTGGACTGGATGGTTCATCCTCAATTTTCATACGAAGCCGGCGGATATTTACATCCACAATTTTTACATCGCCAAAATAGTTTTCTCCCCATACCCCTTCTAGTATTTTTTCTCGCACCAAAGCGGCACCCTGATTTTCAAAAAACAGTTCCATAATTTGAAATTCCACTTGGGTTAAATCAATGGCCTTATCCTGTTTATACAAAATTCGGCTTTTTCTATCCAGCGCAAAAATTCCGCTTTGAATGCGGTCGGCTTGTGTATTTTCTCCACTGGCTGGCGCACGGTTTACCCTTCGGCACAATGCTTCTACCCTTGCCAATAGCTCGCTTACACTGAAGGGTTTTGTCATATAATCATCTGCACCGATGGACAAACCTTGTATTTTGTCCTGTTCCTGACTTTTTGCACTAAGAATAATAATACCAATGGAATTGTTGTTGCTGCGAATGGTTTCGCACAAGGAGAAACCATTCATTCCCGGCAGCATTACATCCAAAATAGCAACATCATAGGGCTCATTGATTTCAATTAACTCTAATGCTTTTTCTGCACTGTCAGCTTCCTCTACATAAAAATCAACCAACCTCAAATTTAACGCAATTAGCTCACGAATTGGTGCCTCATCTTCTACTACCAGTATCCTTTTGGACATAGATAAACCTCCAATTTTACAGCAAATATATGCCGTTTATAATCATTTCCTTTTGCTGGATATATAATTCATTTACCCGAACCAATAACCGAGTTTGCCCCACAAATCCCACCTGATGATATTCCTCAAAAGCCTGTGGAAGCTCCCTGTCCATAGGGTGAGTTACTACATTTACATACCATTCATCACCAGTGGTGCTGCACACTTGCCAGCTTCTTGCAACTGGCCCATCAGAAACAGTGATTTTATCCTTCCATGCCACAGGCAAACGAAGGAAAAAACCATATTCCATATCCAAAACCCCAAACTGCACCACACTATTGCTATTTCGGGTAAAATCTCTCCAACTGACAAAGGACAATCTTCGGCCACTATCCACTGTGGTAATTTCTTCTTCTACTACTGGAATTTCTACAATACCATCTTTATTGATGTCTGCACTGTACAGCCCCGGCTTTAAACGAGAAGTTTTATTTACAATATTTGTTCCATCTGTGGGGGCATATTGCTCTAAGGCGTTTTTTTCCTCATTGTACAACAACAATTCTGTAATTGTATAACCGCTTTGGTCTTGCCCATCTACCACAATATAATGTTGATTTTGCTTATTAAAATAAGATATTTGCTGACAATTTGTAAACCGTTTATCCAGTAACAAATCTGGCAACAGAGAAAATTCCTCTCCATTTGAGATTAGCAATGTAATTGTCATTTGCTGGTTTTGCCTGCGAACCATAACCACATCTTGGGTACTGGAACCTATTACATCTTGCAACAAATACCCCACACAAGGCCACAAAGCCTTTTCTTTTAGAGTGGTATCTGTATAGGAGTACACTGCTAGATATTCCTCTGCTCCTGCTGTGGGGGAAGAATACAAAACAACAAGCTCATTGCCTCCACCCTCCTGCAAATTTGCAGAGGAAATGTTTTCCACATTGGTGGATGGCCCTTCCATTTCCTGTGTTACTATCCAGTCTTGCCCCTGTTGCTCTAACACAGCCAGATGCACATTTAATCCCTTATTATCGCTCTGGTACAAAACTACAGCTTCATCCAATCCATCCCCATCCAAATCAGTAAATAAAAAGGGGCTGGATGTTGTGCTTTTGTGTGGGTATTTTAACTGGGCAGATTCCCCCAAATAGCTATTTAATGCCTTTTGCACTACACTCAACTCTGCCGAAAGCTGTGGTGCCCGCAGCAATTCCTCTGCTGCTGGCTGACCAGCACACCCTGTCAAACAACAGACTAGAATAAACAAAGTGATTATCTTCCACACAATACCTTCTCCACCTTTTCCAACCTGTTTTTTGTACAAAATGTATGGAACTATTGTACCACATCCCTTTATTCTGGGCAAGCCATATCCCCTCTTAGACAATTTGACGAAAATATAAAATATCAAAATAAGGCCCGCTCTTTGCCCTTACATTGCTCACTTTCCTGTGACAGCTTTTGCACAGTCTATCATCAAGTGAGGGTATTATGGCAAATAACAGGCCCTATCTTCATTTAAAAATATGCTTTTCTATTACAATACAATTATTGTAATTTTAAACTTTCGCACAACATCTCTCAAAAGCAATGTTCAATATATTTTTTATTGCTGCAAAGTATGTTATGGCTCCACAGTAGAAATTGTGGTATTGGGATAATAATGGCGCAATACTTGTTCATATCCCCATCCTTCTTTAGAAATATATCCAGCAGCACCAAACTGGCTCATGCCAATACCGTGGCCATTTCCATAGGACTTAAACACAAAATTATCTGCTGCTGCATCATACTCCACTGTGAAATCAGAGGAACGAATGGGGGAAAAATTATCATTCAGGGTGCCCCCCTTGAGCTGCTTTCCACAAATGGTCAATGTGGTGATATATCCACCCACATTACGGCCATCAATCACAAACCACTGGCTGGGGTCAGGATATGCAGAAGTATCCACACCATGCTTACTCTTTAGTTCTGCCGAAACTTCAGCAGCTGTTCTTGCACGGGACACAGTTGGAAAATACTCTGGAGCCATTTCCTTATCATATTTGCTCTCAATTCCTGCTACCAAATATGGCACAGAATTACTCCAATAGTCACCAGATGCGTTTGTTTTTCCATTATTGCAAGAACCATACACAGTCAAAGCTGGAAGTCCTGCATAGGTAACAATCTGGTTTTCCACACTAGCAATTTGCTCACGAATGGTGTTATAGCTTCCGTTGTAATTCAGACCTACAGAAGGAATTTCATTGCTATTTGCATAGCTATACAACAAATAACTGTGGGCTGCAATGGCTTGTGCCTGATACAGCTTCATGCGGTCTGCCCCAGTAAGTCCCAATCCACTGCCTACTTCATTATTAACAATGGCTGCCAACAAATTCAACATGGTATCCTCTACCACAACGTTGTCTGCATTTACATTTCGAACACGGAATTTTGCTGCTGTATTGCTGCCTGTGTTATCGCTTCCTTGAATCAAACCACTGTAATCTTTGTATAGGTAGTTCATATCTACATTGGTATTGATTCCGGGTACTTTACCAGTGCTACTATACTGCCACATGGCACAACGTCCAGACCAAACTGGGTTTTGAACACTTGTTCGATAGTCAGCAATCCACATGTCGTATCCATCTCGATACAGCTGCTCTGCATCCACATTGCTTTGTGACCAAGAGGTACTCATGTACATGCCGGGATAATATCCCTTTTGTTCCAAAACAACCATTTCATAACGCAACAAGCGGGTACGGTCTGCATAGGTTAATCCTTGCAACAAGGAGTTGTCCTCTTGGTCTACAAACACTGGCAAGTCCAGCTTGTAACCATCTCTTTCCAACTTTTGCATTGCACCCAAAAATGCGTTTACTTCTGTTAAAATCTCAGACTCATTCTTTGCGTAGGTGTAAATGTAAGCACCCACTTTAATACCATACTTTTTGGCTTCTCGTATATTGTAATCAAACATGGTATCCACGCCACCAACTGTTTGATTGGTTCTATCCCAACCAACAGCTCGGATAATTGCATACTGAATACCACTGTTTGCAACTTGACGCCAATCAATTAGCCCTTGATGGTAGGAAACATCAATTGCTTGGTTAGGATTGGGGGTAGGTTTCACCTCAGTGGCCACACCATTGATATCAAAGGTGTATTTTTTACCATCAATTTCATACAAACCATCTCGATAGGCAATACCTGTCTGGGGATGGAAATAATACAAATTTCCATTGATAGTTTGCCATCCCTTTAACATGATACCATTTCCATCAAAATAGTATCTATCTTGGCCATTTTCGTTATACCATCCAAAGGTAACACGTCCTTCAGAATCACTGTGATATGTGTTTCCATTTTCGGTATACCAACCTTTTTGCAGGACACCTTGACTATTGAACAAATATTTTCCGTTACCAGTGTCATAAACACCCATGGCAAAGCTGCCACCTGCGGTTACAAAATATCTCTGTCCATTCCAATCATTCCAGCCCGCTGGCATCAGGTTTCCATTGTTGTCATAGTAATACCACCATGTGCCTGCATACTGTTGCAATCCCAATTGTTGAACACCTATTACTTCATGGAAGCAATATCTTCTTCCATCTACCATTTGCCAACCTTTTAACACACTACCATCACTGCTTGCATAGTAGCGATTTGCATTGTAGTCATAAACCCATTTGTTTTTTAACAAAACCATGGGATTGTTGGAATCGTATGCCTTTCCATCCACAATCACTGCGGTTTCCATCATAATACCACTGGGGCCAAACACATAATTTTTTCCATCAATTACATGTTTTCCACTGGCAAAAGAGCCATCATCCAAAACATACCGAACAGAATTGTCCCAATCTGGATAGTACCATCCCTTTGGAGGCAAAGCACCTGTTTCATCATAGTAGAACCATTGTGTTTCACTTTTAGAAACAAGGCCCTTAACTTGCTCGCCGGTATTATAATCCAACAAGTACCATCTGTTTTCAATGGCTTGCCATCCCTTTTGCATGGAACCATCATTGCCAAAGTAATACCGTTTACCTGCCGCAGAACCCCACTGACTCCGCATCAGCTTTCCGTCTTGTTGTGCATAATAGGTCTGCCCATTCAAAGACACCCAGCCATATTGCAAAATTCCACTGGAGCCAAAGATATACAGGTCGCCATCAATTTCATTTTTACCCATAACAAAGCTACCGCCCTCGGTTACATACCGACGGGTGCCTTTTAGCTCGTTCCAACCTGCTGGCAATAAATTGCCGTTAGCATCATAGTAATACCACCATGTATTTTCATACAATTGGAAATCAGTAAGCTGTTCGCCGGTAAACTCATTAAAATGGTATCGACGGCCATTTATCATATACCAGCCCTTTACTATTTGACCTTTATCATCAAAATAGTAACGTTTTCCATCGATGGTCTGCCAATTGTTTTTTACTAAAGCTCCATCCGAGCCAGCATAATACTTCTGACCGTCCAGCTCTATCCAGCCATATTGCAAAATTCCGCTAGAACCAAAAACATACTCTTTTCCATCAATCTCGTTTTTGCCCATGACAAAACTGCCGCCCTCGGTTACATACCGACGGGTTCCTTTTAGTTCGTTCCAGCCTGCTGGAAACAAATTGCCATCAGCATCGTAATAATACCACCATGTGTTTTCATACAACTGGAAGTCAGTAAGCTGTTCGCCGGTAAATTCATTGAAATGATACCGCCGACCATTTATCATATGCCAGCCTTTTACCGGCAATCCAGTTTCGTCTATGTAGTATCGTTTCCCTTGAACAGTCTGCCATCCAGATTCCAACAAAGCTCCATCTGGCCCAGCATAGTATTGCTGACCTTCAAACTCTATCCAACCATATTGCAAAATTCCACTAGGACCAAAAATGTACTTCTTTCCATCAATTTCGTTTTTGCCCATGACGAAACTTCCGCCCTCGGTTACATACCGACGGGTTCCTTTTAGTTCGTTCCAGCCTGCTGGAAACAAATTGCCATCGGCATCATAGTAATACCACCATGTATTTTCGTACAACTGGAAGTCAGTAAGCTGTTCGCCGGTAAACTCGTTGAAATGATACCGCCGGCCATCTATCATATACCAGCCTTTTACCATCTGACCATTGTCGTCAAAGTAGTATCGTTTGCCCTCGATAGTCTGCCAGCTGTTTTCCACCAAAGCACCGTCAGAACCAGCATAATACTTTTGACCATCCAGTTCCACCCAGCCATACTGCAAAACTCCATCAGAGGCAAAAATATACTGCTTTCCATCAATCTCATTTTTGCCCATAAAGAAGCTGCCGCCTGAACTTACATATCTACGGGTACCATTCAGGTCATTCCAACCTTCTGGCATTAGATTACCACTTGCATCATAGTAATACCACCAGGTATCTGCATACAACTGGAAATCCATGAGCTGTTCACCAGTGGCTTCGTTGAAGTGATATCGCCGGCCATCTATCATCTGCCAGCCTTTGAACATTGCTCCATCCTGACCGAAATAATATCTGTGATTGGAATTGTTTGCCCACTGATTTTTTAGCAGCTTACCATCTGCTTGCGCAAAATATGTGTTGGCACCATCAGCAATCCAGCCGGTTTTCATTGCTCCATTCTGGTCAAAATAGTACAGAGAGCCTTCAATCTCAGCCTTTCCCCTAGACAAGCTACCGCCTGAACTTACATAGCATTTTTGACCTTCCAGCTCATTCCAACCTTCTGGAAAAACCTGTCCCTGTTCGTCGTAGTAGTACAGCCAAACATTGTCAAATAGCTGAAATCCCTTTTGTTGTACTCCTGTAGTCTCATCAAAATAATAGCGTTTTCCATCAATCATGTGCCAGCCTTTTTTGGCTGTACCATCTTCTTCCAAATAAAAACGCTCTCCACTTTCGTTTTCATACCATCCAGTATTTTGCTGGGGTTGTTCAGAAGATTGTGGTTGCTGGGAAACCTGTGGACTTTGCTCAACAGTGCTATCTGTTGGCAAAGATTCTTCATCTGTAACAACAGTTTCTTCAGAAGGCTTTGCACTGGGCACAGGTTGAGTTGTACTCTCGTCTGTTACCTCCTCTCCTTCCATAGAGACTGCTGGTTGCCCATTGCTTTCTGGGCTTTGGGATTCGCTGGAGGACACCACAATTTCCTGTGTTGTACCTACAGCATTTCCTTCGGCTGCAAAAGCAATTAGTGAACCATTTTGAAGTGTCATTGCAAACAGCAATGCTGTTGCAATCGCTCTTTTAAATCGCATTCATTCCATTCCTTTCCTTTCTTAAAATTTCTTTTTAAAGAGCTACACACAAACACTCATAGAAAAAATCCTATAATGTTTTTGTTGTGAAATATCACTTAGGAAAATTCGATTTTACTTTTGTAACTACCTTTTGCGGCAGCGGCGTTTTTGCCCATTCCAAGTCTGCTTTTGTCTGTACAAGTTGGGCTTCTAACTGTCTGTTTTTCTCTTGCAATGCTATAATATTTTTTTCCTTTTCAGAAACCTGCTCTTTCAGCAAATTCCATTGCTCCTCTAGCCAATCTTTGCCCTGTTGAAGCTGAGAAAGATTGTGGGATAGTTCCTCGTTTTGCTGTTGCAAGGATTTCCATTGTCCTTCCAACCAATTTTTCCCTTCCGTTAGCTGCTCAATAGCTGTTTGATTCCATTTCTGGGCTTGCAACAGATTGGGAATATCATACCTTTGATAAATGCGGTCCCGCCCATTATCTAAAGTTTCTTCCATTACTCGGTTTTGCCATGCGTATCTGTCTTTTATATCATCCCATTCCCAACGGATAACTGTGGGATTTTCCTCGACCTGATGAATAAATTCACGGCATTTCGCAATTAAACTATTACGAATTTTCAGATATTCTTTGCTATTTGCAGGAGGATTTGTGACATCATATTCACAGTTTCCTTCCAGATAATCTTTGCTGTTGGTGTAGTGCACCAGTTTGGAGTAGTCCTCCAAACGGTCAGAATCATTGGATTGATGTTGATAAATTAGCAAAACTGGCACTTCCAATGCCAAGCAAGGCAAAGCGCAATGCAAACGTGGAGTAACTACACACACTGCATTTTGATACAGCTTCAGCCGTTCCTCAACAGCTTTTTGTCTTGCTTCCCAACCAAGTTTGCTGTTCTCTTGTGGATTTACATCATGTGTCACCACCTTTAATTCGATACCAGCCTGTTCTGCCTTCTGTCGCAATGCAGCCTGTAAATCCTCAGGCAAATCCACAGCACAGATATATTTTGTGGTTGCTGGTTCACAAGGAATGCGGTTTAGGGTTAATGTCATACATCCCGAAAAATAGCAATCTATTTTCCAGTTTTTCATCTCTTGCAAAGTAGAAGAATCACGCACACCCACAGGGCCCCAACCACGCATAGTATCACCACTGATTCCGCTATAAAAAATACGTCCTATCATCAATGGGTCTTTATGGCTAAAGTGCATCGCCACAGGTAAAGGTTCAATCTGTTGGCTGGGGGGCCAGTTGAATTTATTGGCCATATACCAACCATTCATGATGACTGCAGCAGCCTCATCTTCTGGAATTTCTGGCTTATTGAGAGCTTCTCTATCAATTATATAGTCAATCCTTGGCAAGAAACAGCGAGCTGCATAGCTTTGGATATCATCACCGATGTTATCTGTGTTTTCGTACACCATCAGTCCATATTTCAGCTTTAGCTCTCGTTTTCTTGGCTCAGTGCACCCTTTCCCTTGAGCATTCATTACCAGCACTTTTTCTCCAAAACGCTCTTTTAAAAGAGGATACAATTTTTGTATTTGCTGGCAAGGATAACACAAAATTCTTTCTGCACTATGTGTATTCAGCAGATACTCCAGCATCCAAATTTCTGCCCCTTGCGGCAAGAAATTTTTTACACAATAAAGATAAGGAGTAAAACGCCTTGCCTTTTGCAATACACCTTCATGGTCTACTCCCAAACTTAACACCAGTGCATATTTTCCCTGCTTAGAAAGGTCTTGCAGAATATCCATCACCGTTCCCGTAATTGATGGCACAAACAGAATATTGATACCCTTTCCATCTTGCACTGATACACCAATATCAGAGCAAGGCATATCATCCTTGTTGGTATCAAATGGGACAATTTCCACAATAGAATCGTGAATATCCTTTGCAGCCTCACTCAAAAGCTCTTTATTTTTTCTAGATATTTCTTCATTTTTCCGAATATTAGAAAGCATTCCTGTGTCTAATCTACGATACCAATATTGATACTCATGGATATGAACTGGACGGTAGCCTTTTGCCAAACACTTCAGCCACAAATGCCAATCCTCATTGAAAGAGAAGGGCATCTCCAAATAGCCGCCCACGTCCTTCCACATAGATTTTCTAATACCTGCCAATACTCCAAGTGTATTTTCTTTAACTTCTGTATCAGAGCAAAACACTTTCTTATACAGATACTCTTGACCCTGAAACCCTACACAATCTGTACAACTCCAGCCTGCCTCGGGATGAAACAACAATGACAGATACGCATATTCCAAATAGGTGGGTTCCATTAAATCATCTGTGTCTAAGGTAAATATAATCTCTGTGGTGGCTGCCTCAATGGCTGCATTTCTAGCTGCCGACAACCCCTTATTCTCCTGCACAATCACTCGAATACGGCTGTCTTTTTTTGCAAAATTCTCCAAAAACTCGCTTTGTTCTGGGGTACTTCCATCATTTACAATAATCCATTCGAACCATGGAAAAGTCTGATTCATCACACATTGCCATGTCTGTTCAAAATATTCTGACGAGTTATAGAATCCACTAACAATGGATACAAGAGGCTTGCCGGGTTGTGCAGGAATGTTGTAACTTTTCTTTCCCGGCTGTTCGCAATAAGAAAATTTTCCAAACATCAGCGTTCTCCCTTTCTCACCCAAATCATGATTTTTTCACTGCCCGCTTTATCTTACCCAAAAATCCGCGAATATTTGAAAGAAAACTTTCATTCACCATTTTTTGATACCCAAAGGCCACCTTATGCGCTCTAGACTTATGAATCGCATCCAAGCTGGCCTGTGCTGTTTGATAATTGGACATTATCATGTGATACTGCCCCACAAAGTATTGCACGGTGGCATCCATTTCTTCGAAGCTCCCCCAAATATCGCACAAAGCCTCTGTCATGGGCTCCACCTTTTTCAGTTCTTCCATCTTTTTCACTCTGGCAGCAATACTTTCTTGAGTGGTCAACTCCTCAAAAATTTCTTTCATACGGGTGACCATATTATTCACAGTAAAACCATTCTGCACATGGGGACGGCAAGCACTGGCAACTTGTTGGTAATAGGCAAAATCTTTGGTCAATTCATAAATTGCATGAACATATTGGTCAATTTCTTCTTGTGCAAAATCACGCTTATCTTCGTCTTTGCTTTCATCCTGCATCAAGGGAAGAACACGCCCCACCTTATCACAGACAAGTTCTGCTTGTCCACCTACATCCGAGGTAATCACTGGAGTTCCCATAGCCAAGGATTCATATGCAGTTAAAGAAAGTCCCTCTTTTAAAGAGCAAACTAATGTGACATCTGCCAACAAGTACCACGGACGCAGGTCAGACTTTCTTCCCACCATCCATACTCTGTCAGAAAGATTATCCTTTGCAATTTGCTGTTCCAATTCTGCACTTTGTCCACCATCGCCCACCACCAAAAACACACAATCTTTGGCCTTTTTGGCAATTTCAAGCATCAAGAAAGGTCGTTTTTGCGCACAAATCCGACAAGGGAATAAAACTGTGGTTCTACCAGCAATCTTATCCCGAATCTCCTTAGGAATGTCAGCAAGGGAAGCATTATCAGGAGAAAACTTCTCTTCATCCACTCCAATATACACTGTTTCTACACTGTCCTTGTTGCGATGGAAATGCTCATACAAAACCCGACCGGTTTCGGAATTGCATGTGTAGGTTTTGTCTAAAAACATTCCAATGGCTCCCGAAGGGCGAGCAAAACCGCCATTGCGATAGTACCATTCCTCCATGTGAATATAATCCACAAATGCAACTTCTGGGTGTTGCAGATGAAGCCAAGGCATTGCATAATAGGCATAGTAACTATTTGTGTTAAATACTACATCAATTTGTCTTGTACGGATAATATAGTCAAAAAATTCTGGCCAGTACCGCTTATCCATCATTGTTGGCAGTACAAACAAATCCGATACAAAGGGTTCGAGCTTTTCTATCCATTCATTTTGGTTGTTTAGTGTGGTCACTACCACAAATTCAAATTCCTCTGGGTCCGAAAGGGAAATTAAGTCTAGGTTGAACTTGTCTGCTCCTCCCATTACTATATGGGGAATAATATACAAAATCCGCTTTTTCTTTTTTGCAAAAGGAAGAGGAGTGGCAAAATCCCATGGTGACAAATCTTCAAACAGTTTCCATTTGTTAGCATGATATGTGACAGCAAAAATATCATCTGGCACCTTTTCGCTAATTTCTCGTATTTTTTCTTGATTTTTTTGCACAAGAGAATCATCATTATCCAAAGCGGACATTGCGCCCTTCTCCCCATTGCGATACCATGCAAGATACTGTTCAATGTGAACTGGAAAATGTCCTTTGCTCAACAATTTTAACCACATGTGCCAATCTTCATTGTAGTAGCGGCCCATGACATCAAATCCACCTACATCATCAAAAGCACTGCGGCGAATCATTGCCATAACTGTGAGAAGGTTCTCTCTTTTCATCATGGCAGAGCTAAAATCTTTCTTCCACAAAAACTCCCGCACACCAATGGTAACAATGTCCGAATACGCCCATGAAGCTTTGGGATTTAGCTGCAACGCCAAATATAGGCACTCCAAAAAAACAGGCTCTACCATGTCATCAGAATCAATAAAAACAATATAGTCTGTGGTCGCCTGTTCCACACCATAGTTTCGTGCCATTGCTGGGCCGCCATTTTCCACATGGTAAACAGTTATGCGTTGGTCTTGTGCTGCAAGTCTTTCCAGCTGTTCCAAAGCCTTCTGGTCTGTACTTCCATCATCCACGATAATCCATTCAAACCATGGAAATGTTTGATTCAACACACTGTTATACATTTGTTCAAAATGCTCTAACGTATTGTAAAATGGAGTAATAATACTAACTCTTGGAGAGATATTTTCTGTCATAAACCGCTGTTTTAAACTTTGACCTGGCTGCAATGTAAAGTCAAGTTTTGAAACCATTTTACCAATTCCTCTCTATTTACAAAAAAATTCCCATGCAGTTTTGATACATTTTACTTTCTCTCAAAACACATCTTCCTACTACATTTGTACGTATATCACTATATCCCAAGGGCATTTTGTTTACATTTGGGTAATTCCTTCAACAATATAATAACACATATTACACTCGTTTATAAGTGTACCATATTACGACTATTCTATCAATACTTTGGCAGTATTTCACATAAACCCAGTGATTGTTTTGGTAACTTGGCGGTTTTTTCCAATTTTGCTGTCTTTGCCCATACTTGAACAAATATCTTTTTGTGTGTATAATGGAGATAATTTGCACAAGTAGTAGAATAAAAAGATTTTAGGTGATTAAAATTATGCGTGAATGCCCCATCTTGTATTTGGTTGTTCCTTGCTACAATGAGCAAGAAACTCTTCCTTCTTCTGCTGAAAAACTAAAGAATAAACTGGCAGAACTTTGCGAAAGCAAAGAAATTTCCGCCAATAGTCGTATTATGTTTGTGAACGATGGCAGCCAAGACAATACATGGCCCATCATTGAGCAACTTTGTCACGAAAATACAGTATTTTCTGGCATCAACTTTTCCAAAAATTTTGGCCACCAAAGTGCCATTTTAGCTGGTATGATGACTGCAAAAGACCAAGCAGATATTGTTGTTACCATTGATGCCGACCTGCAACAAGACATTGAAGCACTGAATTCCTTTATTAAAAAATACAAAGATGGTTGCGAAATTGTCTATGGGGTAAGAAATAACCGTGAGACAGATGGTGCCTTTAAAAAGAAAACCGCACTTTTATACTATTGGATACTAAAAAAGTTGGGATGCAACATTATAAAGAATCACGCTGATTATCGCCTTATGTCCAAAAGAGCATTGGAAACACTTTCTTCTTATAAAGAAGTAAACCTTTTTTTGAGGGGTTTAATCCCACAGATGGGATATCGCTCGGATGTGGTGTACTTTGATGTAAAAGAGCGTGAATTTGGCAGCTCGAAGTACACACTGAAAAAAATGTTGACATTGGCCTCTGATGGCATCACATCTTTGAGCATTCAACCCATTCGGATGATTACCGCCCTAGGGCTTGTAGTTAGCCTACTAAGTTTCGCTATGATGATTTGGTCTTTTGTGGATTATTTTGTTTCTGGTGCTGTTCCGGGCTATACCACCACAATTATTGTTTCTCTGGCAATGGGAGGGCTTACTATTTTCTCTCTCGGCATTGTTGGAGAATACATCGGAAAAATTTATCTAGAAACCAAGGGCAGACCACGGTACATTATAGAATCTGTCATTTGGAATCCAGATGAAAACAACAACAAAAATACATCAGTGTGAGGAAACAATGGATAAAAAATCATTTTCTGGCTTGCAATTAAAAAAGGAAACTATCAGGCATCTGATTTTAAATTTTATGTTTTTTGGTTTCTTTTATAGCATTATGTTTATTCCCCACTACTCTATTGATAGTTTCAATGTTTCATCAGATGTCACCTCTATGATTACTGCTCCCCTCACCTCTGGCAGGGCTATTTTTGCTTTGTGGGGAGCTCTTTTCAAAGTCTTGTCCTTCAATCCAGTTACAGGGCAATTTTTTGGTATGTTGGTTCTGGTTGGCTCTTGTGCAGTAGGACATTGCATTCTTTATCAAACATTATCCCGCTATCTTCCCCCAGAAAATCGCTGGCAGCGGCTGGGTTTATGGCTGGCTTTATTTATCTCATTTGCCAACCCATTTATTGCAGAGTGGTTCTTTTATGTAGAAATGGCTGTTGTATACAGCACTGCAATTCTTTGTTCTTGTGCAGCTGTGTACTGCCTTTCCAAACCTACAGCAAAAAATTGGATTCTTGCCACTGTTCTTGTTATTATTAGCACAACAAGCTATCAAGTAGGTGTATTTTGCTTTTTGATTTGGGGTGTATTTTTATTCTCTGTCCATTTCAATTTTCAACTTTCTCGCCAGTCTTTTGCTTGTGTTGCTGGGGTGGTTGGTATTTCAGCTTTTTCTAGCCTACTTTCCTTGGTCATTGGCAAGGTTCTTCCCCAACTGTTCCATCTCTCTGCCCGTTTTTCAGAATTTTCCCTTTCCAAAAGCCTTGTGAGTGTTCTTAAAACACAACCATCCTTTTGGAAAAATACTTTGCGGATGATGCCGCCTTTCTTTGTTGCAGTTGTTGTTATTCTCTTTTTAGTTTCTATTGCTTTTTCCTTTGGTGCAAAAAAGCGTTGGTTAGGACTGGTTTGGGCATTCGTACTACTAGTAGGTTGCTACATTTCATCTTTTGCGGTGCACATTATTTCTCCTGTGGTGTGGGTAGTTCCTCGTAGTACAGTTCCTTTTTTCTGTTTTGTTTCTATTGTGGCAGGTTTTTCTGTTCTACTTGCTTCAAATCGTCTACAAAAGTATCTTTCTCTATTGACCTTGGTAGTAGTAGTGGTCTGCTATTCTCAAACCTTCTCTCTAACAAATCAGCAGATTAGTACAAACCGCCGAGATTCAGAGCAAATTCATCAAATTGTCTATGCCATCGAGCAATATGAACAAGAAACAGGCATTGCTGTTAATAAAATTTCTTGGAATGGCGATGCAGCTCTAGTTTATGTTTATCCCGGCACTACTCTCTTTTGTGGTGAGGTCAACCAAAGGGTATTGTCAGCAACTTGGGCACTTGATTCTGTGATAGAGTTTTACACTGGAAGAGATTTGACATTGGTTTCTTCCCCACAGGAAGTAAAGCATTATTTTGCCGCACAAAATTGGAATGGCTTCGATTTAACTCAACAGCTTATTTTTGATGGCGATACTGTCCATTTCTGTTGCTACTAAGAGGATATATACATTATGATTCAAAAATTTTCTAAACTATTTGACAAAACCTTTTGGAAGTTTATTATTGTTGGTGTTGCAAACACATTATTTGGCACAGCTATTATGTTTGTATTTTACAATATCTTCCATTTTAGCTACTGGGTTTCTTCTGCTTCTAACTATGTTTTTGGTAGCATTCTCAGTTATTTTCTCAATAAATTCTTCACCTTTGAAAGCAAGGATAATTCTCTTTCCACTATTTTGAAATTTGTTGTGAATATCTCTATCTGCTATCTGCTGGCATATGGTATGGCAAAACCATTGGTAGGTGCTGTACTCACTGCTGCCCCTACAGCTGTGAAGGATAATTGTTCCATGCTGGTGGGAATGGGACTGTTTGTACTGCTGAACTATGTTGGCCAAAGATTTTTTGTATTTGCCAAACAAGAAAAGAAAAGTTAAAGTTTTGTTTCTTTATTAAAAGACTAGTTTTATCTAAAAAATGCTCTTGTGACGAATTGTCACAAGAGCATTTTTTACTGTTTAGGGCAATCAAAAACTAGCAAAAAGTTTTCTTTTTATATAACATTTTATCCTTTTAACTGATACACACCCATTGTTTCCGATAAAACAAATACCTGCTCATATTGGTCAATGGTGGGAAAAAGTGACATAAAGAAAGAATTATTGATGTCCTTTACTACCACAACTTTGGGCAATTGGGTTTCCATATCCTGCAAAAATTCTTGTCGAATTTTATCGCTAATTGATGCAACAGGCTCCTGGTAAGAATACCGAGATGCAGACTGCCTTCTATTATAAACATATAAAAAGTTATAGTTTCCAATTACCTGTATTTTATCTTCAGGTGTTGTATTGGATTGGATAAAATCAGAAACCTTTTTTACATCTTCACTAATTACTATCGATTTATTGGGAGACTTCAGGGCATTAAGGGCATCCTGTCCTGTCACCTTCCAAACAGGTGCCGCAATCAGCAAGAACACCATAGAGATTGCCAAAAGAGAAGAGTTTTCCTTTTTCCCTTCCAACACAGAATACCATGCTAGTACGGAATCTCTAATGTTCTCTTCCTCATTGTAGGCAGGCATTACTACATATAATGTGTCCATCTGTCTTTTCTCCTCTGTTGCTTTTGTTCTTCAGGAGCCAATTTTTTACCACAATTTGAACAGCAAACACAGACAAGTTTCGCTGTGACTCTTACAAAAGTTCATTTTCCTGTTGGTAGTATCTACCAAAATTCAGGGTTATACTACACAAATTTATACTTATACCCAAACCATGGCACCGGGAGCCACAATTCTATCCCAATGTACCGAGCTAAGAGGTTCTGGGGGGCAGTTTCTGGGGCGGAAGGGCAAAATTTCTGCCTCCAGTTCTTCAATCTTATCTATGTTTCCTGCTACATACTGCTCCAATCGCTCTTTGGCTGTCAAAATTCTCTGACGCAATGCTCCTGTACGGATATCAAAATTTTCCAAACCAAATGCCTTATTTTCTGCAAGCCATTGTGCATGGTATGCTTGTTGGAATTGCTCCAACCGTTCTACTAGTTCGGGAATTTGTGCAACAATCTCTTGCAATGCTGCGGTATCCTTTGCATGATAGGCTGTGCGAATCCGGTTGCCCATAGCTGCTTTCAACTCCAACACACGACACATTGTAGCATGGGAGGTCAACAACACCTTCCAAGGAGTCTGCTTTTCTGCTGCTTTCTCCAGCAAATCTGCACAACGTACAAAATGGTCAGTATAAGATTGGTCTGGGTGGATAGCCTCTGCCATACCCATCAACAAATCTTGATACAACAAATATTTTGTAGGGTTCGCTCCCATAATACCGGGGGCGGGATTGTTGGGGGTAAAGCCTGCTTCATCCAGCAGCATAAAATCTTCATAGCTACAACCACAGCACAAAGAAAAGCGTTCTTTTCTCCATGCCTCATCACAGGTTGCCCAGCACAATTCTGCCCAGTAGCTTAGTGCTGGCAACACAGAAAACATACTTGCCTCTGCTCCATTATCTCCCCAACAGGTCACTAGCACATCTTCAATCTCATTATCAAAACATGCTTTTGCTGCCAAGTCTGCAATCTTCATACTAAAGGAGTTTTGTGGGGTAAATCCTACCCATTTCCATGCACCACCTGCAAAAACAATCTTTCTGCCAAACTCCTTGTGGCTTTTCATCATTGCCTGATAGATGCTCTCTTGCTCGCTGTAATAATCCCAGTATACTAAGGAAACATCCTCTGGCACTTTAGCGATGATAGAGGGGTCAATGGGCTTGCCTGTGGCATAATATTCCCCTTCGTTTGCAAGGCGGAAAAACATATCGCTCCACATCATAGGTTGATAGCCATACTTGCGAGCAATTTCTACCACACGGGTTAAATGACCCATCATAATATCAAAGCGATTGTGATACCCGTGCTTGTCCAGATATTTGCCCAATCCCAAAGAATGGGCTTCATCCATACCAATGTTTATTTTTCTGCTGCGGAAAGCAGTAGACATGGCAGAAAACATCTGGTCAATCAACTGATATGTTTTTTCTTCGCCACAAAGCAAAATATCATCAATATCCCAAACATCTGCCATCTCTTGCCATTTTAATGCGTGCAAAAGATGTGCCAATGTTTGAATACAGGGCACCATTTCTATGCCAAGGTCATAGGCAAATTGGTCTATTTCTTGCAATTCCTTCTGTGTGTATGCTCCACGGAGATAGCCAAAATACTTCCTGCCCTCTATCTCAAAAGTGTCCTCTGTATACATCTGAACGGTGTTATAACCCATGAGAGCAAGCTGTACCAACAATTCTTTGGTTGCTTTTACAGTGGGCACTGCATTTCGGGAACAATCCAACATTACACCCAATGTATTCAATTTTGAGCTTTCCTCATAGCAAAAGCCTTCTTCCTTTTGCTCAAACTGCTTTACCAGACCCAATGCCCGACAAAAGGCTGTTTTATCCTCTGCTTCTATCTGCCAGCCTTGGACAGATTTGCAGATGTGCAACCCTTTTCCGCCGTGTTTTGCCTCTATTGGGGTATCTTCCAATCCCAACAAAGGAACCAAAACACTGCTGCAATTCACAAATTGTTCTGCTTGTGGTCGAAACTGCATGTTCATGTACATTCCTCTTTTCTGTTTTGTTTTATTTTAAGGCAGACTTGCCAAACAACGGTTGAAACAATCGACTGGGAAGGCTGAGAATTAGCACCATGCCCAGTGCAAGAGCACCCGCAATTTTTATGGTTTCGGCTCCCTTTATTACAGTTAAGTCTGTTTGATTGGTAATAAAATAGTAGGCTGTATAATAAATTCCTGCCCCCGGCACCAGAGGAAAAATACCACATAGCAAAAACAAGGTGATTGGTGCTTTTCTTCGATTGGCAAACAGCCTTGCCAAAGCGGTCAGCGGCAAAACAGCAACTAAACTGGCCACCACTGTGGAAGTTTGTACCTGCATCATCCACATATACACTACCCAGCCTGCCGCCCCTGTTAGTCCACAAGCAACATACTGCCTACGGGGAACATGAAACAAAATTCCAAAGGCCAAGGTTCCTCCAAAAGAAACCAAAAACTGATACAGACTATCCCATATATTCATAGCTGTACCCCCCATTCAGCTGCAAAGGTAAGCACAGCACCTACACCGGCAGCAATCGACAATCCTATAATAAGAGCATCCATCAGCCGAATGGTGCCCGAAAGATAATCTCCGTTGAAAAAATCTCGTATAGCCATGGTCATAGCAATTCCCGGCACAAGAGGCATAATACTTCCAATGATAATTTTGTCCATATCTCTGCCTACACCAACCACCATGCACACAGCAGCAACAGCCGTCACCAAGGCGGCACCCAATAGCTTTGTAATAATTTTATTTACATGGTTCTTTTCTGCCTGCCACAAAAGCAACTGCAATAGAAAACCAGCCAAAAACGCACAGGCAAAATCTGGCCATGTGCCTCCAAATAACACAGCAAAAAAGCCCGATCCTGCCCCACAAGCAAGAAGTTGCAAGGGCAAGGATAAGGTTGGTATCTGGCGAATTTCCTCCAGACGTGCAAAGGCATCTTCCATGGATACTTGTCCCTGTGCTACCTGACGGGAAAGAGTGTTTACAGCATCAATTCTTGCCAAATGTACGCTGGATTGAGGAACATTCTCCAAACGTGCCACTTGGTTTTTGCCGTCCTCTTGCATACTAGCAAAAATGCCATTGGTAAGCACATACACATGAAACCCATCTGCACCATAAGCGGCCGCCATAATTTCCATGGTTTGCTGTACCCGAAACACCTCTGCCCCATTTTCCAGCAAAATTTCTCCTGCTTGCACTGCCAATTCCAACACGCTGTGGCAATTTTCCATTTTGTTTCCCCCTTGGGCAAATTACTTGTTTTTAGGATTGCTTTTCCAACCATGGGGGCAATGCACCTTTTACCGCCCACCATAAAGGAGTCATTTTCACCGGAGAAAATCCCATAGTTTCATAAAGCGCAAAGGCTTGTTTTCCTTTTACACGAGCAAACAGCAGCTCTTTTTGTTCGGTTCGGCATTGCTGCACAGACAGGCAAACAAGTTGCTCCACCAACTCTTTTTTTGCATAATCCAAGGGGGTATAGTCATCACTAATCATCACTGTATCCCCTTGGGTTGTATAGAGCAAGGCACCCACAATAGTTTGTCCTTTTTGTGCAAACAACATCTTTCCGCAACCACGGCGTAGTTGTCGCTGAATATGGAACAAAGCATACTCACCCTCCACACTATCCAGCACAAAAGTCTTTTCCTCTGGGGTTAATTCCTGTTGTTGCCAATAGGTAGAATATTCACAGCAACAACTATCTTTCTTCCATTGACACAGTGCCATCATGTGTATCTCTTCCAACACCTTTATAGAATATCCATGGCGTATAAAGGCGGGGCGAAGCTGTTCCAGCTCTACACTGTCAGGAGCACCATAAAAGCGACAGGGAAAAATCTCTCTGCCTGCAAATTCCTCCTCCGCAGCCTCAATGGTTTCATCCACATCCAACCACTGGTTAATTACAGCATAGTTACAGTTATAGCTTTCTGGGTTAGCAGCAAACAGCCGAATTCTGCCCCCGGGCAAAGAAACCGCATCCAAAAGCTGTTTGTCTGCATATTTCAAAAAGGACTCAATTTTCAGATAAATTTGCTGCTCTGTCATAGTGTCCTCCCTAAGTCTATATTAGGCTCTGATTGCATTTCGCACAGCGGCAAAATCAGGGTAATTTTCATAGAGGTGATGGGCAATTACTTCCATCAACCGGAAGTCTTCTTCCGAATCAATATCCAAAATTCCTGTGTCCATCATTTTGGATATTCCGATTTTTCCATCCCACAAAATACCTGTTTTATTGTTCGCCAAAAATTTCCGTTCAAACACATAAATACTAGCGTTTAGGTCATAAATATCCGGGGCTTGCTGACGAGCTGTGAAATTACTTGCCAGCACCTTTTCCACATGGTCGCCCACTGTTTTCACCATATTAAAATAAGGGTTCCGGCGAGATTCTGTAACACTAAACACTAGGTCTAAATCATGCCTTTTTTCCTTTTCTTCAAAGGCGTTTTGTACATCTTTGGCGGTGCGCAATGGGCTGGTAATGTCTAAATCCATCAGATAATCATAGGGCTTGCCGGTTTTTGCTTCCATTTCCCGCAAACTTTGCTGAAATACTGCCATTTTGGGCACAGTGTCCCCACTGAGAGCAGCTTCACGCTGAATATAGGTCACTTGTGGATACTTTGCTTTTACCAACTCCACCAGTAAAGCAGAATCTGTATTCAAACAAATATCCACAGCCACATCTGGCCGAGCTGCCTTAAACAACATGGCAGCAGCCAAGGTATAGTAGACCAGCGGTTTATCACAAAAAGTTTTCAAGTTTTTATTGCGGAAGCCCTTGCTTCCGGCTCTGCCGCAGACGGTAATCAACAGGCGTTTCATTTCAGTTTTCCCCCAGTGTCAGTTTCAGCACCGCCAAGGCTTGGGCTGGCGGATTTACGCTTTCCCCTGCTCCATGCAGGCTATATTCTATAAAATATTCCATCTCTCGCTCATAGCGGCGGTTGACTGGTTCGGGATAATGCTCAACAGTTCCATCCTCTAAGGTGAGGGTACCTTCTCCAAAATCTGCCACCACAGTGCCATCCTTGCAAAACAATTCAATGCTTCTGCGGTAGCTTCGGCCAAAGTAATCCAAATGTACCTCTGCCAATAGATTGGGATATCGTGCAATATACACCGAAAGGTCATCGGAATCAATTTCCAAATGGGAATAGGTGCCCTTAAAATTGTAACATTCCAAAGGCTCTCCAAACAAATCCACCAGATAGTCCCACTCATGGATAAGGTCAATGGTTACACCGCCACCCATATCCTTGTGGGCGGAGTACACCTGCCGATAATCCACACCCGGCCGCCAATCGGGCAGATAAGAAGAACAAATTACCCTCACCGAATAGGGGTGAAGCTGTTCTATTTTCTTTTTCAGTGCCAAAAAGGTTCCACACCAGCGCATAGGGGCGGCAACATAAGCCTTTTGCCCTTCTTCAAGCACCAACTGAGAAAGAGAATATTCTGTAGAATCAAAAATAGGCTTTTCAATAAAAAAGCTGCCTACCTTTCCTTTCAGCCATCCCAGTGCTTGGGCATGGAGGTGGGTGGGATTGGTGATAAATGCCACATCCCATTTCTCCTCCTCTGGCAGCTCACAAAATTCCCCTGCAAGGAGTTCTGCAACATCTGGCTGTAGTGGGCGATTTCCCGACCGCCATGCCCAACATTCCAACGGGATTTGTTTTTCTCTGCAAAGGGCTGTTAGATTTCTCAGATGGCGGCTTCCAATGCTGCCCAATCCCACAAACAACGCTCTCATGTTATGCCTCCTCAATGGAATCCATTACCTGAATTACCTTTAAATCTTTTTCAAAGCTATAACGAGGCTCTTCCTTTCCTTGCAGCACAGCCAAAAAGTTGCAAAGCTCATCTACATAGGCATTTTCTACAATATTATCCGAATAGCGGCTATCCTGCTCGTAGGTATGGTAGGTGTTCACTGGAGTTTTTTCCTTGGTTTCTGCGTTGTAGCAATACAAGGCTTTGGGGTTACCTTCCCAGAACAAATGTAATCCCTCTCCAAATACCTCCAAATTGCGCACTGCTTTGGGGCTTACTACATCCACTGCCAACATTCCCTTTGCACCACTGGCATGGCGCAAAGTGACGAAAACGCTATCCTCATAGTCTACTTCCAACTGGCTGATTTTATCCTTTTCCACATGAATGGAGGTCACATCCCCAAAGGTATCCACCAACCAAGGCAGTTCTATTCCAAAAATTTCCCTTACACCGCCGGTGCGTTTGTTGCCCACAAAGAAATTGCGGTAATTTTCCCATGGATGCCAATCGGGTAGATACTGCCCAATGTGATAGATGTAGTTTACTTTTCCTGCAAACTCTTTCACTTTTTTGGCAATGTACTGGGTTTCCCCACGATATAGCATGGTAGAAGATAAAAAGAGAGTCAAACCCTTTTCCTTAGCCAAAGCTATATTTTCCTCATACCCATCTTTTACTAGATTTAACTCGGTAAATACCGAAATCCCTTGTTGCAATAGTTGCTTAATAATTACCCCATGGCTAAGAGGAGCAGTACAAACTAATGCAGCATCGTAGTTTTCCCACTCACAGGCTTCTTTGATGGAGGAATAGGAGGTAATTCCTAAACCTGCCGCCTCGGCACGGCGAAACTCGGTATTATCCACGCCACAAATCTGAATGGAAGGGTCAATGGCTTTTAGCAGTCGTGCTCTGCGCTTTCCCATACTTCCCAATCCTACAATCAGAATTTTCATGTTTCATCACTGCTCCCTTACATCATAAAATTTTTTTGGCTGTGTAAATTCTTTGCAGAACATCTTTTCTTCCAAAATGGCACAGATTTTTTTTGCTGTGTCGCCCCCATTATAAGGGCTTTGGGTCGCGGCAGCTTTTTGGGCAAATTCTGCCGAAAGAGCCATCTGTATCTTTTGTAAAATTGCTTGCCCTTCTGGTGGGCAGCACAGCACATTGTCGCAAAGGATTCTTCCCCTTTGCCTATCTCCAATGTTGACCGTAGGCACACCAAAGGTGGGAGTTTCCACCACGCCGGAGGAGGAATTGCCCACAACAACGGCAGCTTGTTCCATGGCGGACAAATACCGCACCACACCCAAGCTGGTGAAGGCTTTTGCATTGGTTCGTCCTGCACACCATTGGTCAATGCGTTGGTTTATTTCCTGTCCTCCCGCATCGGCGTTTGCTTTGGTAATCACCCATTGCAACTGGGGGAGCTGTTCCATTGCCCACAGAAGTTCCTCCATCTGCTCCAAGGGGGATGCAGAAGGAACCGTTTCGGGATGAAAGGTCACCAACCCAAACCCTTTTTCCTGCAAAGGAAATCCAATGCTATCACTCAATTCTTTCAAAGGCATCCGGGACAATTTGCGGATATTTTCATCCCCAAGCCCCCCTACATTAAAGACCCATTGGGGTTGTTCTCCCATACGAATGACACGCTGGGCATATTCCTCGCAGGATGGAAAATGCAACTTTGCCATTTTGGTTAGGCAATGGCGGAACCATTCATCAGCCGCCCCTAGGGTTACATCCCCCCCACTGATATGCACCAGCGGTATTTGCAGCATAGCGGTGGCGGCTCCCACAGCAAATATCTCATATCTATCCCCCAATACAAGACATCCATCAGGAGGATTGGAAGCAAAAAGCTCTGTAAACTTCTGGATGGTAAATGCCACTGTTTGGGCAGTTTCCACCCTTCCGCTGCCAAATTTCAAAATATCTACCCTATGAGCAATAGGGATTCCATCTTTTTCAATTTCCTCCACCGTATTGCCATATAGAGGGCTAAGGTGCGCCCCTGTGACAATTACTTCTGGTAGAATCTTGTCACTTTTCAACAGAGTTTCTATCACTCTTCGCAGCAACCCATATTCTGCACGGGTTGCCGTCACCACTGCCAGCCGCTTTTTTTGCATTCTATCTTCTCCCCAAGAGGAAGTTTTTGCCCTCTTGCTTACAGTTCAATTTTTTCATCTTCAGCAAAATCCCGTTTTGCACAACATCCTAGTACATCATACCACTTCATTGGGCTGATACCATCACCGGGACGCTTTGTTGTAAGATTTTCTGCTGTAAAAATTTCACCCTTTTTAATGGGCATAGCTGCCACAATACTTTTTCTGGCAATGGGTTTATTTTTGCCCTCACTGGCAGACACTTGTTTTTTTCCATCCCCTAACGCTTTTTCCACAATACGAATGGAATCCACCATTTCTTTCAACTCATGGGGTTCCAAGCTGGCTTTGTGGTCGGGGCCTTCCATAGTTTTGTCCAGTGTAAAATGCTTTTCAATGACAGTTGCTCCCAAAGCAGCGGCGGCAATATCGCAGGCTATGCCTAAGGTGTGGTCAGAAAATCCCACTTCACAGCCAGTAAGCTGGCGCAAATCTGCCATTGCTGTGAGGTTTGCATCTTCATATGGGGTAGGATACTCTGTATTGCAATGAAGTACCGTCACTTTGGGGCATCCCCCGTGCTTCAAAACGGCAATAGCTTCTTGAATTTCTTCCTTTTCGCTCATACCAGTGGACAAAACCACAGACTTTTTCAACTGGGCAATCTTCTCCAAGTAGGGAAGGTTGGTAATCTCCCCAGAAGGAATTTTGTAGAAGGGAGGATTCATGGTTTCCAAAAATTCAATACTAGGAATATCAAAGGGGCTAGAAAGGTAGGTAATGCCAATGGAATCACAATATTCCTTTAACTGCCTGTGTTCCTCAAAGCCAAAATGGATTTTTTTCACCATTTCTAATTGGCTTTCCTCTGCGCCTGTCTGCTGTTTTTGGTAATCTGCCTTTTCAGCAAACTTTGATACCACAAGTTCTGGCACTGCGGTTTGATATTTTACAATATCCGCCCCTGCTTCTTTGGCAGCCAAGGCAAGTTTTTTTGCCAGTTCCAAGCTGCCATTGTGGTTGACACCTGCCTCTGCAATAATCAAAATACTCATGGAAACTCCTCTTTTCTATCACTGTTGTTCCAAACGACGGCGCATATTGTCTAATTCTTCTAGCTGCCCCATGTCCATCCAGCTTTGCTCGCTGACAGGGTATACCCCAGCACTGCCCCCCTGTTGTTGTACACGCTCAATCAAATCGGTAAATGGCGTGGGGGTATCTGGTTCAATTAAATCAATCACCTGAGGTTCTACCACATATACACCAGTGTTGGTCAAGAAGTTCATCTCTGGTTTTTCCTTCATCTGGTGAATTTGTCCTTTTTCATCCAAATCAATTACCCCATAGGGAATGGTAAAATGCTTCACTGCACAAACCATGGTAATCCAGTTGCCACTTTTTTTATGAAATTGATATACATCACCAAAATCTGCATCAATTAAAATATCGCAGTTTGTCAGGAAAAAGGTGCTATTGACCTTCCCTTTCAATAGGGAAAGTCCTCCCCCAGTGCCTAGGGGCTTATCTTCATCCACATACTGTACTTGATAGCTTTTCTCTAGGTCATTGAAATAGGACTTAATCATATTTTTTTTGTAGTTGACCACCAACCAGAATTGGCTACATCCCACATTCACAAAGCGGTTGATAATATGCTCTGCAATGGGCACATCCCCCACAGGAATTAAGGGTTTAGGTAAAATTTTGGTGTAAGGATATAGCCGGCTTCCCAGCCCTCCCGCCATCATCACCACAGGCAAATCTGCCTGCTTGCGTGTGTCAATATCCAATCCATCCGCAAAAAGAATATCCTGTATTCTCCCATTTTTATCCAAAAGGGGCAATGCTTTTATGCACTGTTGCAACATCAATTCCTTTGCTTTTCCACGCTGCTCTACAGGCAACCAGCGGGGATGATAATTCACCGCACCGCTGACCTTTCCTTCCAGCTTTTTTCCTGCAAGGATATAGCGGCGAATATCCCCATCAGTCAATACCCCCTGCAAAATCCCTTCTGGTGCCTCAAACAAAACCCCCATACCGGTTTTGTCCAGTTGTTCCATGGCGTCCAACACTGTGGCACCAGAACAGAGCAGAATATCTTCAATTTTCATGGTTCGCCGCCTCCTTTTTCAAAGCAATCTGGTACTTTTACAAACTTAGCAGAACATCCACTACCCGTTGGGCATCCTCTTGGGTTAGATTGGTGGAACAGGGAATATTTACAATATGTTCCAAATAGTGATATGCAAGTTTGTCACCATATCGCTGATTTTTGTGGTAGTCTGCTTGGTCTTGAATCAATGCCCAAATGGGACGGGTCTGAATTTTTTCCTGCTGCAACCGTTGGATAATCTCATCCCGTTTCATAGGATGGCTGTCCTCTACATAGAGGCTATAAAACCAGTGGTTGCTACGGGTACCCTCTCGGAAAGGCAAAATACGATAATGGTTTTTGCCATCCAGATGTTCTTTATAAAAATCATACATCTTTTGCTTGTGAGCAATAAAACCTTCCAGTTGTTCCATCTGAGCCAATCCCAAAGCAGCTTGTAAATTGGTCAACCGATAGTTATAGCCTACCTCATCATGGACAAAATTCAACTCGTCGGCTTTTGCCTGTGTGGAAAGGTGCTTTGCGTGTTCTGCCCAGTCTGCATGGTTGGATACTACCATACCGCCTGCACCTGTAGTAATAATTTTATTGCCATTAAAGCTATAAACTCCTACGTCTCCTATGGTTCCAGCATATTTTCCAGCATATTCCCCCTCAGTGTAGTAGCTGCCCAAAGCCTCGGTAGAATCTTCAATTACCACCAAGTTCCATGCCTTTGCCAGTTTCATCAAAGCAGGCATATCTGCCAAATTGCCAAACACATGGACAACTACTATAGCTTTTATCCATGCACCAGTAATTTTGTTGATACAACGACCGTCTTCCATTTTTGCATTTGCTTGCAAAAACTCCTCCACCAAAGAGGGGCTAATACACAAGCTATCATCACAGCCAATGAAAATGGGTTGTGCATGGGCATAGCGCACAGGGTTTACCGCTGCAATAAAGGTCAGTGTAGGCACTAGCACTTCAGTTCCTTCCCCAATGCCTGCCATCATCATAGCCAAATGCAGCCCAGAGCTGCCACTATTGCAGGCAACTCCACGGGGCATTTTTACATAGTCAGCAATGGCTTGTTCAAATTTTGGAACAAGGCTTCCTCCGGTGGAAACCCACTCGCTTACTACAGCATCATTTACATATTCCTTTTCCTTACCAGAAAAATTTGGAACCGACAGAGGAATAAACTTTTTTTCAGACATACTTCAAAAACTTCCTTTCCCATGCTGTTTACCATGCAACAACAGAGGGTAAACCTGTAGTACATATTGCAATATTGCTGCTGCCAGTGCTGGATATAGCACTAAGCAAAACAGCCCATGAAGGCTAATATCAAAATATCGAGTAACAGAGGCAGGCTGATTTATCTCAATGTCGCCAAAGGAAATACGCAAATTTTCCGCACTGCCGGGGTCTAGCCGCAACATATGAATTTTTGTTCGTGGCAAGGTATATAAATAGCTTCCATCTTGCTGTTGCACTGCCCATACCCGACGGTATTTGTCAAAGTTTTCTCCGGGCTTTTGGGTATAGTATAAATCCAGTTCTCCTGCTGGAGCATTAAATTCCATTTCTATACGCAGACTGGTTACATATCCATCCACCACATACAAAAGTTGTGGGTCTGGGGTTTCACTTCTCCAACCATTTCCATCTTCTTTTAGATTCACTGGCTGAAAATCCTCCACGGACAACTGTTGAGCTTGCAATTTTCCCGATGCCCTTAAAAGGCTATCGGAAGCCATTCCCCATACTCCTGTTACCAACTGAAACAGGACATATACACTATAACACAAAATCAGCAAATGGCACTTACATTTTTGAAAAAAAACAGGAATTTTTTTCATGCTGCGCCCTCCATATTTACCACTGTCATCCATGCCAACTGCCCTTGTTGCCCTATCTTGTACAAAGCAGGGCCTTGCTGTGCATTGGACAATCCATCTTCAAATAGTTGCTGATAACTTTGTACAAAGATGTCATCTGACTGTTCAATATACATATAGTCACAACCACTTTCCAACAAATAGCTGGAAAGCTGCTCTGGGGTATAGGCATGATAGTACAAATTTCCATTGGAAAGCTCGGCTAAACCAAAGGTTCCCCCCATACCACCAGACCATCCTTTTTCCTCATCCACCGAACCACTGGGGTCGGTAATCAAAGGCAATAAATTATAGGATTGGCGGAACCAATGTGCTCCATCATCTCCCTGATAAACATAGAAAATGCGAGAACCTTCCGGTACAGCTTTTGTCACTGCTTGTGCGTAATTACTGCTTTTTTTCATATCTTTAAAATATGCCTCTGGATATCCCAAAACAGTAAACTGGGGCATTAACATGGTAGAAAACCGGAACAGCATAATCACACTTAATCCAAGAACAACCCCACTGGTGGGTTTCCAAGAAATATGCTCTTGGGAAGTGTTTGCCAAAAAGGACAAAGCAACCACAAAAGCAAATAACAAATAGGGATAAATATAGCGGTTATAGCTATCCAAGCTGGCCGCCTGAAAATCCTTGAAGATAAACACATAGCTAAACAATATCACCAAATAATAGGCAAAAAAGCCCAGCACTACAGCCCCTCCCAGCAGACCTGTTCGCAACCGTTGGCCCTTTGGAGAAAAGGCTATCGCCGCCCCAAACATGAGCGCAATCAATATCAATGCATTTACACAAGGCCCCGCCATAGTAATGGAAGATTTAAAAAACGCATCTGCCATATCTGCTGATACCTGAACAAACTTTGCCCCATATTTATTGGCAATATCAGGAGAAACACTGGGGGGAGAAACCAACATCTGCACTCCGTTTTTCAGCACTTGCCCCAGTGCCATACTGGTGGTACCTAAGCCGCCTTGCTCTGCACGAAGCTGCACCGCCATAGCAGCATGGTTACTCCAAACCATATACCCAACACCCATGCAAACAAGGGCAGACAAACAGAACCCTGCCCGCTTTGCAATGGTGTACTGTATCTTTGTTTTTTGTTCTCTGGGCAAACCAAAAAATAAACAGTCTGCACCAACAATTCCAAATGCCATCAAAGCCACAGGAAGGGTATTATCCTTTACATACAATGCCGCTGTAAGCACCACTGGAACCAACCAAAGACCCTTGCTGTTGGTTTTTCGCAAACACAGCCAAAAGGCAACTGCTGCCCCTGCCAATATTCCTGCTGGAATATCGCCATAAGAATCCATATACACTGGCCGTAAAATGGTTTCCCGTTGATATACCGTAAAAAACCATGGGCTAAGAAAGGCGGCAATTGCCACAGGAATCCACAAGGACCACTGTTTCTTTTCCAATCCACCTACAATGGCAGCAAAGCAGGCAAACAACAGCAAATCATATACAAAATACAATTTCCATGCAGCAAATCCACTACCAAAAAATTGCACAAAATATCCCAACACAATCATACCGGGCTTTTGGGTGGCTGTCCATTCCCAAATTTGAGATAACTCACTAACTGTATACAGGGTATTATCCAATTTTGTAATTTTCGCAGCAGTACCCCAAAAAGACATTTCATCCCATACAGAAACCACCGGTTGGCGAAGAGCAAGATATACTAAAAATACAACACCCGTACCTATAAACAAGCAAAATCCAGGAGAAAATAAGGTTTTGGGTAAAGATTTCTTTTTGTATATATCAAAACATCCAACAGCCGCCCCTATGGCTGCCATAGCATAGAACACCCATCCCATGGGTACCAACAGACCACAAACCCCTGCTACCACAAACCAAAGCATGGCAATACTCATGGAAGCAAGAGGTGTCAGACTTGCTTGCACCCCACATATTTGATGAAGAAATAAACAAATTCCAAGCAGTGCTGCAAAAGCAATTACCACATCAAAAATCTGCATAGCACACTCCTTTTACTGCATAGTTTTCTATTTCTTTTTTCGTGGAAGCAATGACCACAATGCTACCCCCACTGGAGGCAATCCCAGCAATAACGCCCCTTGCTGCCAACTTGGCACAAAGGTAGTAACCCCATTGCTTTTGGTTTCCATTCCTTCCACCTGCAAAATGACTCCCCCCTGACTGGCAGGGTCAATGCGAATTTCTTCCACCACTACCCCCGGCAATTGAAATACATAGGTTCCCTGTTGGGTCTGTTTTGCGTAGACCATTTGTGTAGGAAGAAAATCCGGCTGTTGGGCAGTGCGATAATACAACACCACTGCCCCTGTGGGCCAAAGGGTTTCCATGTTTAGTTGCACCTGCTCCAGATACCAACCATTGCATTTCCAGCGAATCTGTGGGTCAGAATCGCTGGACACCAGCCAATCCCCCTTTGGCAACCCAGAAAAAGGCTTTTGCTCCACCAAAGCTACCAACTCCATTTGAGATGGTAGAATCACACTCTCTCCACCTTTTCCCTGACTGGTATACCAAAAACTTTTTACCTGTAGCATTCCGGCATACAGTATCCATATTGCCATTGCCAATCCATAGGCTACCACCAATGGATATTTCAAAAACCGTTTCACTGGTTCACCTCCGATTCTATCGGGGTCAACACAAGGGTATCTTCCCAATCAATGGAATAGAGAGAGATTCCCAATAACCCACTGTTGTCCATGGTTCCTTGTGTGTAGGGCTGTAATAGTTGTGCTGTATAATCGTCTGCCCTATCCACCAGCAATACAGTGGCTTGTGTTTCTTTTAGGTAATTCACAAGGTCCTGTTGCTTAGCGGTTACCTCATAGCGTTGCAATCCCAACTGCTGCCCATCGGTCAAGGTAGCTGCCGTTGTGGGCTGATAGGGATTTTCTTTGCTGCCATCTCCTCCGCCATACATTTTCAGCAAGGTGCTTTCCAGCTCATACCCATAGTAATACCAACGGGTTCCATCATTGGTTTGCAAAATAGGATAGATTCTGTCCTCTGGAGAAACAAGTTCATTGACCTGTTGGGCACGCTGTTTTACATGCAATCGCTCTTGATAAAAGGTGTTTGAATAATTCATAAAGTTGTTGACAGTTTGTCCACGCAAAGCGATTGCACCGCCAATACCACACAAAAATACAGCGGAAACATAATCCACCAATCTACTTTTTTGGCTGATAGCCAACAATGCCATGGCTCCTACCAGCCATCCTAAATAATACTCGCTAAAATAACGGGAGTAGTCTTTCAACTGCTCTCCCTCTAGGGATTTGAACACATACAAATACAAAAACCAATGGAACACCCAAAAAGCCAAAAAGCCCCCTGTGCTAAATACAGCATACAATACCACTCGCTTTTTGTGTTTTTTGTCACCTGCTATAAAAGCAACAGCCAACAATGCCATAATTACAACTGTTACCACCAAACCGCTACCCAGCAAGCAAATTTTTCTTTGCCAGTAGGCTTGCAGCATTGCTTTCCCCATTTGAGAAAACTGCTCTGTTGTTCCAATGCCTAGCAGTTCTTTTACACCTTGCACCAGCATTTCTCCCATTCCCAAAGAATGGCTTTCTCCTGTATTGCCAAGGTCAAAGCGATTTTCTCCTGACACAATGCCCACATACTTAGACCAGCCCCACCAGCCAACGACTACCACAGCAGCCAATGCCCCGAATACCGCCGCTGAAATGGGTAACCGTTTGGAAAGTGGCAAAGCTGTTTCACAGCACAAAAAATCCACTGCCATGATACCAGCCGCAATCAAACCCAAGGCTAGCCCCATATCTTTTACCAAAGACAAGGCCGCCAAAATCACCCATACCACTGCTATATCTTGTTTGCGCTTTTGGGATGTGTAGTACACTGCCAGAGCCGCACCAAACAAAAGTCCCAGAGTAACATCTGCCTGCAAATTCAAATAAACAGTAGATGCAATTCCTGTGCTTGCTCCAATTTCAAAAAACAGTGGCAAAAGCAAACCTGTCACACCCAAAAATATGGGGCAACCAGAATTTCTTTGCTTATGGCACAAAGAGGCAACACAAGCCACAGCAAGAATGTCATAGGCAGCATAGCCCACCCATTCGGCAAATTGTGTACCAAAAAATTGGAACCAATACACCAACAAAGGCAAGGCGGGAGGATATGCTGTGGTGACCATATTGCTATTCACAGTAGGATATAGTTGTCCACTTTCAAAAGTTACCTTTGCAGCACTGCCCCAAAAGGTAAATTCGTCCCATTGATAGAACATAGGCTTTTGTACTGCAAACAAGGCAACCAAAAAGAAACTACACCCAAAAAATAGCACGAAAGCGGGTTCTTTCCACAATCGAAAAGCCCCATCCCTATTTTTCACAATCTGCCACACCAAAACAGCCAATCCTGCGGCAAAATATAGCAAACCGCCAATCCAAAGAAAACCTGCCGTTCCCACCACAGAAAACCACACCATACTTGCACAAAGCACTGTAATAGGTGCAGCAGATGCAGAAATCTCTGCTTTGTTCACCAGCAGGCTGCAAAATCCATAGATGCACAATAAGGCTGCAAGCATTGAAACAACTGTCATGGGCACTCTCTCCTTATGCCGGCATCCAATAAGCCGGGCCAATAAAATAGTGTTGTGCCAATAGTACCGCACTCACCAATGCCACCACTCCCGAAACAGACACTGCCAATTTTTGGGCTTTGCCTGTGCCAGATAGCTTTGGCTCTAAAACATGGCTTAACAAGGCAGCCAACAAAATAAACAACATCAAGAAGGGGGGTAATAAATATCTTGCCTGAACCCCCAGCACACGCACCATCCCCACAGGGGTATAGGTGATATACAAGGCTGCCAATACGGCACCTGTGTAACATACAGCCAACACACCTAGTCCAAGGGCAGAACGAGGAGTCAAACTGCTTTTTTCATGGACAGCAAGGGCAGTTGCCAACAATAGTGCCACCACCGAAAGCAACTGAACCACCGGAAGTCGCAAATCCAATGCGCCAAAGGTTCCAAGCTGACCCAAATAGAGGGTATTTTCATACAAGGTGCCAAGGAATACCGCAATGGTGCGGGGAATGTTTTGCAAAACAAAGGCAAGCTGTTTCCCTCCATTGACCACATCACTTCCCAGCATCCGCCCAATTTCGGGGTAGTTGAAACGCATGGTTCTGCCGTACCACTCCACAAAGAAGGTCATTGCCAAAGCACCAACCAACCCCACTGCTGCAAGTTGCCACTTTTTGATAGGGGTGTTCCATGCTTTCCGTGGCAACACCAATGGCAACACCAACCACAACAAACTAATCCAAGGTTTTACAGCATTCATTAGTACAAAAGAAATCAAAAATACTATAACATCTTTTGTACGAATTTGGTTGGCGCAATAGTAACTTGCTGTCAGATAGTACAACCCTAATAACATAGAGTCGTAGCTGAGGGATGCCGCCAAATATAGGCTTAGTGGCAGCAGCATTATTGCAGCAAATACCGTCTGGTATCGTCGGCAATTTTTTAGAGCAAGCCAACACAAACCAGTGTACACCGCCAGATTGAACAATCTTCCCCCATACAAACAAGCCAACGCATCTCCACCCAGTAAACGGGTCACAGCCATACCCAAGGCTTGGGGCAAAAAGGGCAAAATCTGGAACATAATAGGTTCATTCCCTACGGGTTGTTCCATCTGCTTTTGCTTTTGGTATTCTTCAAATTGCAGCCCCATCCATTCTCGATGTTCTCCCCGTATTTTTATGGGATAATTTGCGCTGCTTCCTGCCTCAAATACTTCTCCTGTGGCAGGGTCAACACTTGCCCAGTAAGAAGTAATGGTATTTGTCCATGCTCCGGGAAAACTTTTCAACAAAGCAATGACATCTGGTGGATATCCTCGGTCATAGTCAAAATCCAGCCTTCCCATGCTAATGGAATAGCTTCTTTGGTAGTGGACCTGCTCATCTGGTGCTTGCATTGGTGGATTTGCAAAGCAAAATCCCACTCCACACACAGCAATCACAATTGCTGTACGAGCTGCAAAACTTTTTACCTTCCAAACGGTCACACAACCTATGGCAAACAGCACAGTGGAAACGAGGCAACACAACAATGTCAGCTTCATGGCCGAGCCACCATAGTTGTAAAATACACGCCAATAGTACACCAGTGCCACCATGCAAATCTGCAACGCAAAATAGCCCGCCGCTATGCGAACGGCAGGCTTTTTCAAAAATTTAACCATGTTCTGTAAGGCACCTTTCATATACAACGCCTCACAGATTGTAAATGTCTACTTTATATCGGTCTAAATTTTGCCGCACCCAAGCAATGGTTTCGGCGAGTCCTTGTTCAAAGGTATATTGGGGTTTCCATCCGGTCAGAGCATTCAGCTTTTCGGCAGTTCCCAACAAGCGGTTTACTTCGCTTTTTTCTGGGCGTAGGCGTTGTTGGTCTGTGGTAATGCGTGCATTGGGATTAATTTGCCGAATCAGTTCCTCTGCCAGTTGTCCAATGCTGATTTCTTGCTGTGTAGCAATGTTCAGTTCTTGCCCAATGGCTTTGTCGCAGCCTGCAATGGTAATAAATCCATTTGCTGTATCTTTTACATAGTTAAAATCACGGGTAGGAGTTAGGCTACCAAGGTGAATTTCTTCCTTCCCTGCCAACAACTGGGTAATAATGGTGGGAATTACAGCTCTTGCACTTTGACGGGGGCCATAGGTATTAAACGGCCGTACAATGGTTACAGGAAGGTTAAAGCTGCGATAGAAACTTTCTGCCAAACGGTCTGCGCCAATTTTTGTGGCAGAATATGGGCTTTGCCCTTGGTAAGGATGTTTTTCATCAATGGGAACATACTGGGCAGTTCCATACACCTCACTGGTAGAAGTCACCAGCAACCGTTTGGTACCCACCTGACGGGCAGCATTCAACACATTCAAGGTGCCCTTGATATTGGTATCCACATAGCTGTCCGGGCTATGATAACTGAAGGGAATTGCAATCAGTGCTGCCAAATGGTATACAATATCCTGGCCTTCCATGGCAGTTCTCACACCGTTGGGGTCACGGATATCCCCCATAAATACCTCAATTTCCTTTTTGATATGAGGCTCTAAGGTATCCAGCCATCCCCATGTGCCAAAAGAGTTATAATAGCAAAAAGCCTTTACTTTTTCTCCTCGTTTTACCAATTCTTCTGTGAGATGGCTACCAATAAATCCATCTGCACCTGTTACCAAAACAGTGTTTGCCATAGGTTCTGATACTCCCTTCATCTAAAAACAATACAAGCGATTTTTATTGATACAGACAATTTCTCTGTGAAAAGCAAAAAATCCTGTTTCTTTCTTATACACATACTAAACAGTATAATATAATTATTGCCAAATTTCAACCAATGCAGGCAATAGCAAGTTTAACTTTGTATAAAGCAAAAAGCCCACCGGAAAACCAGTGGGCTTTTGGAGCTGCTAATGCGACTTGAACGCACGACCTCATCCTTACCAAGGATGTGCTCTACCTGCTGAGCTATAGCAGCATATGGCGACCCGGATGGGGCTCGAACCCACGACCTCTAGCGTGACAGGCTAGCGTTCTAACCAACTGAACTACCGGGCCAAATGCTTGCCGCTTGCGGCGACGATGTTTATTATATCGAAAGATTCTCAAAATGTCAATATTATTTTTCATTTTTTTCAAAAATAATTCTTTTTTCAATATTTATCCAATTTTATGGTAAAATCATCTTATTTTTCGTATAGTTTCCCCTTTTGTTTCTGCTCTTGACTTTTCCCTTGCCCTTTTGTACCATAAAATTACAAAATTTCTTCAAAATGGGGGGATATGCCATGTCGAACATTTCTGACTATTTACAAACCATCGGACAGTTTCCTGTGGTTTCTTTACAGGCCTTTGTCCGTTCCCAACAGTTGCAAGGGACATTGCTGGCATGTTTGGCATATGGTGGTGCAACAGGCACCATCAAAAGCCCTCTTGCCTATGGAATGTTAGCACTTGCCCAAGAAGGAAAACTCCTTCAACCTCGCCAAACCGTTGTAGAGGCAAGCTGTGGCACATTTGGGGTAGCTTTGGCTTTGGCATGCAGACAACTGGGGCATCCTTTAATACTGTGTGTTCCTTTTACCACCGACCATGCCCGTGTGGAGCTACTAAAGCAATTAGGGGCTTCTGTCCATCTTTGCGAAGCCAACTGTCAGCAACAATTGTCCCAAATTGCTAAAGAATATGCGCAAACCCACAACGCATACTACATGGATTGCTTTTCCAATGACCTAAACCCAGAATTTCATCGCCGTGTCACAGGCCCTGCCATTTTTCGGGCTACAGGAGGAGATTTGGATTTTATTGTTATAGGAGTGGGCACCGGTGGCACCATCACTGGTGTGGGAGAATATGCAAAGGCTTGGTCAAATGCCAGTATTATTGCGGTGGAGCCATACGAAAGCCAATGCCTAAACGAAGGATTTGCAGGCAGCCACAGCATTGAGGGCATTGGTTTAGGCTTTGTCCCAGACAACTACAATCCCTATGTGGTGAACCGCATTATCGCCGTTTCCAGCGGAGAAGCAGCCGCTACTGCTCATCAAATTTTGCTTACTCAGGGCATTCCTGCTTGCCGCAGTGCGGGAGCTGTTGCCGAGGCAGCCTGCCACCTATTGCGAGAAAAACCCTCCAGCCGTGTTCTTTGTGTATTCTCTGGCATAGAATTGTGCCAATAAAAGCAATCTCCCCTTGCAAAATGAATTCCATCTTGCAGGGGGAGATAATTATTTAATTCCACTTATTTGCAGAACTTGTTTACATAGTTTTCCCGGCAGCTTTCAATGATTCGTTTTGCCTCCTCTGGGCCTTCCTCCTCATTTACCACGGTATCTTTGCCTTCCAAGTTTTTATATACAGTAAAGAAATGGCGCATTTCGGTAAAGATATGGCTGGGCAATTCACAAATATCCTTATAATCTCGATAGGTTGGGTCCTCAAAGGGAATTGCAATAATTTTTTCGTCCAGCTTTCCGCCATCCATCATCTTAATTACACCAATGGGATAGCAACGAACCAAGCTAAGAGGATGAATCACCTCGCTGCACAGCACCAAAACATCCAATGGGTCGCCATCATCTGCCAAAGTGCGAGGAATCAAGCCATAGTTGGCAGGATAGTGAGTGGAAGTGTGCAAAATGCGGTCAAGGATAATATGTCCGGTTTCTTTGTCCAACTCATACTTATTTTTAGAGCCTTTTTCAATTTCAATTACTGCAATAAAATCATCAGGATTGATACGAGCCGGATTAATGTTATGCCAAATATTTGCCATTGTTTTTACTCTCCTTCTTATTTAGATTCCTTCCATTTATTTGTTCAATCGTACATTTTCCTTGCCTATTGTATCACGCTGTTAGGCTTCCTGCAAGGTTTTTGGCTTTTGTTACAACAAAAATCCAGCCTGTGCAAAGCATTGATATACAAAACAGAAAAATATTTTTTTGTTAGACAGAAAAAAACTATTGACGAATTGTGCTTTGTACTGTATAATGAATAAGCATTCTCGATGGTATTGGGGATGTTCAGTAAATCGGGGCATAGCTCAGTTTGGTAGAGTGCGTGGTTTGGGACCACGATGCCGCAGGTTCAAGTCCTGTTGCCCCGACCAATATGCGGATGTGGCGGAATAGGCAGACGCGCTAGATTCAGGTTCTAGTGGTAGCAATACCGTGGGGGTTCAAGTCCCTTCATCCGCACCAAGTAGAGAACATCTTGTAGAGTTTTTGTTCTACAAGGTGTTTTTTGTTTTTATATACAAAACAAGAAAGCGGTATTACTTCTTGTGAAGCAATACCGCTTTCTTCGTATAGCTTACCGCATATTGTTATTTGTTATACTTTCTGCTGTATACCATTCCTCCGCTCAAACCTGCAACGCTCAAACAGGCAAAAAGCATTGTGTATGCTGTTGCACTATCCCCTGTTTGAGGGCTGGTGCTTGTATTTCCAGATGGTGTGGAGGGTGTTTGATTTTGGTTGTTTTGGTTATTATTTCCCTGATTGTTGTCTCCAGTGCTTTGGGAGCTGCTGGATTTCCAGCTCAGACCAATGGGCGACAAGCTGTAAACTCGGAAAGAAATACCATCTTTGGTGACTGTGGGGATAATGGTTTCCACATCACCTACTTTATGGCTGCCTTGTTCTGTTGTGAACATATGGGTCACCACAAAGGTATCCTTGTCCGAGGTAGATTGTGGGAAATCCAATGTTATAACAACGCCCTCTTTGGGGAAGTTTTCCGGTGTTACCTCTTGCTGGGTTCCATCGCTCATTGTAGCCATTAAGCGATAATCCCATAAAGAAAACTGTTGCAAATCTCCCACAACAGCTTTGGCTGTTGTCTCCATCTTTGCTTGGATTTTAGCAACTGTGTTCAATTCTGGAATTTGTGCCAAGGAGGCAGGAACTTCCTTCAATTCGCTTGCTACAGTTGTGTGGGTTACCACTCCCGGATTTGGTGTAGCTGTGGGTTGTGGTGTAGCTGTAGGAGAAGGGGTAGCTGTGGGGTTGGGTGTGGTTGTAGGCTCTGGAGAAGTTGTGGGCTTTGGTGTTGTCGTGGGTTCTGGTGTGGATGTCGGTTTCGGTGTAGCCGTGGGATTTGGTGTAGATGTGGGATTTGGTGTAGATGTGGGCTCTGGGGTAGATGTGGGCTCTGGAGTTGGTGTAGGCTCTGCAATGGCTGTATACTCTGCTTTAACATTTGCTTGTACACCACCTTGTGCCACACCTGCACCCTTATTTTGAACCTCTACACGAATGATGTCTCCACGCTTTACATCAATTGTATAATCCACTTCAATGGATGTTTGTGCACTGTTATCCAATTGGGTTTGCTCCATAATAGGCTGGTCATTTTTCAATACACTTACCCATACTTCACCACTATTGTTTGCACTCAATAATTTTAGGCCATCTATGGCAGTTAATTGAATGCTACCATCTACTGGTGCACGGAAACCAATTGCATGGCCTTTGTTGGTACGGTCAACTAGTCGGTCAACAATTTTAATAGAAGTGGGACTTGCACCACTATTGCAACCAACAAAATGCCAGTTGGTAGTGTCGTTGCCATCCCATCCTTTCCAGTCTGTACGATAATTGGTCATATTTTGATAGCTTCCATCACTCATATGCTCTTGTACAAACCAGATATTTCCTTGCTTACCTGCTGCAACTCCACTTATCAAATCATCAAAATATACATAAGAATTTTTCTTTTCTATGGTATACTCTTTGGTTGTTTTTTCATCCTCTGCGGTGACCTTTAGGGTCATGCCTTCTTCTACATTGTCCTCTTTAACTAATTTTCCATTGTTTAACAACTCCATAGTAGCACCCAAACTAGGTTGGATTCCACTTAGAAGTTGTTCCGTACTCAAGGGTAGTGGCACACGCAAAACGGAATCTTCCTGCTCAAAAAATGTAGTTTCAAACTCGGCTTTGTCACTTTTTGCAACAGTATAAGTCACCTTTTCAGACTGGGCATTCTTTTGGTAAGTAAAGGTATATCCACCCTTCACTGGCTGTGTGCTATCCAGTTCTACAGATTTCCCATTTTCGTCTTTCAGCTCAATTGTCCAGCTTTCGCCATAAATTAGGTTCTCCATAAAGGTTTGTACAGAGTCCCAATTTACACCTATAATAAGATGGTTTTCTTTGTCCAGTGTGTATTTTGTGGAGGAAAGCTCTAATTTATCATCGCTGATAGTTTTATGATGTGCACCAATGGAAGGTATGCCCTTCACTTCATTGCCAAAGAAGTCTTGTCCACCATTATCGGCAATGGGTGTACCAGCAGCGATAGCAGGAGAACCATCTTGCAACATGTAACCCTTTAAGGTATCCAATGCAGAACCATTCTCAGAGCCAGTACCACCTTGGCCAGGATTTGTCATCAGTGGGTCGGCGGTGATATGGTTTACACTGTTAGATGGGGTATTTGCATAGTTGTAGAAAAGGTTATTGGAATATGTTGTAGTAGCTGCCTGCCAATTTTCTTGCCGTGGGCTGCTACCAGCATAATAAATGATGTTATTTTTTAATTCTAGTTGTCCGTAACTGCCGCTATTGGTTGCAATAAAAGGTACCCCTTCTTTCATATAGAAAGTATTGTTATATACCTTTGTCAAAGGGCTGGTAGCGGGAACCAATGCTGCACGGTCATCATTTTGACTGATGTTGTAGCGGAACACAGTGTTTACTGCATCATATAAACAAATCATCAATGCGCCGCCTTCATTGTCATGGCTGTAGTTATATTGATATATTGTGCCATCGCCATAGTCTGCATCAAAAGCCTGTCCATCAGCATTTTGACCATTATGGAAACGAGTATTGAATACCTCATTGTACTGAAAAACAGCGTTTTTACATTTCCATGGCCATACACTTGCAGCTACACGACCAAAAGATGTAGCACTGTAATCTGTGTTGTTAATCTGTCTTGCAGCACCGTCAGCTACATTGTACTCTACAATTGGACGGTCACAATACATTGTGGTAATGGCGTCGCCGCCAGGGTCTTTTACATAGTTGTTGCTAATACGTACATTGGTAGCACCATACTTTGCGATATCCTCGTCCGAAATTTCTGCGGCACGAAAATGGTCAAAATAGGCAGTGTATGCCATAGCAATGCCCCAACGATTGACATTTTTTACATAGCAACCATCAATTAAAACATCATTGTAACGGGCAATACCTGTTTCTTGTTCATTTTTTGGCACAAAAGCAGTAAAGTAGATACCCCCATTGTTCATGTGTTTATCATACACATTGCCTTCTACATCCTGAACATCCAAATTTTTTAGATAAATATGGTTTAATGTTCCCTTATTTTGTGCTATAACAGCCACACCAGTGCGATTCATTGCGTCAATATCGTTGTATACTGCATCAATGTCCAGTTGGCGGTTGGTCATTGCAATATTTTGCACTTCAATATATGCACAATCATACAACAAAATAGAGCTGGAAACATAACCACTAGACCTATGGTTGGGGTTATCTAGGCTTTTCCCATAATTTTGGAACCATACACCCTCTCCATTTGTGTTGATAACCGGCAAGGCACCTTCTCCATAAGCATCAATCACAATTGGTGCATCCTCGCTACCAGAGACCTCATAGAGGTGCAAATAATCATTGTTAAATTGTGAACCTCTTTCTAGGTATACATGGTCACCGGGGCCCAGATTTTTTTTGCTAAGAGCTTTCAAACTATACAATGCTTGATTATCACTTAAACCGCTGTTGGAGTCTTTTCCATCAATGGTACTTACATAGTATGTATTTCCTTTTGGAGCTTCCTTGTTCTCCTCACTCTTTGCCAAAACTGGGCTGGCGGTAAGCACAGTATTGCATAACAATGTTACACCAGTGAAAAACGCCAGTAATCTTTGTTTCATGGATAAAATCTTCCTCCTTAAAGCAATGGAAATTTCTGTACAATAGTCATGCAAAGTCTTAGCTTTCTTTGTTTAGATATCATTGCATATTATTTCTATCTGTACTAGATGTTCCCAGAACTGTATTGCTTTTTTCCAATTATGCTTGAGGCATACTTCCAAGATAAATTTCTGCTGCCGAAACAAACTGTTTAGGGGGTTCCTGTGTGCCAGTTTGCAATGCTACCAATTTGATATGCCGAGCATTTACAGGAGCAAATGTAGCCATCTTTTCTGTATTGTCCTCTGGCCAAGTTCCCTCTGTTGCTTTTACCCAATCCCCTTCTGTGGGGGTTTCAGCAGTGCTGTAATATATTTCGTACTGTAAAATTAGGCCATTTTTCTGCTTGCTACGAGGAACATACTTCAAAAGGGAAACAGATTGTTCTTGTTTCATATCCATTGTAAACCACATTTCTTCAGTGGTACAGCCATCCCAGCTAGAATGCCACAAGGTATCTGGATTTCCATCCATTGCTAATTCTGGGCCTTGTCCTTGTTGGGAAGTTCCTGCTGCTACTGTCCATCCAGTACGGTCATATAGGATAGGAGCCATATACAATGTGTAATCCTTCATTGTCTGTTCCTCACCAATCTTGGATACACGCAGTATATCGCCCTCCTTGAGCAATTCTTGTCCCGAAATTTCTTGCTCTGCCCGCATTACCTTTACCTGTGCCTTGCTGCTGTATCGAATGTTGGCAAGGAAGGTTTCCACTGTGGTATCTGCTGGAATTTCACGAATTGTATCGGTTTCCACCATATAGGTGCCAGAGGTTACATTTAGATTTACTTCGTCCTCTGGGGTATTGCTCTCAAATACACCAATATCCGGTTGGTCTCCAATGGGATTACCGAAAAAGTCGGTTACTTTTACTGCATCCTTGCCCCCAACACCTTGGAAGTTATACAAAAACTCGGGAACGTATACTGGCACACCTGCATTGATGGCAGGAGAACCATCCTGCAATTTATAACCACCAAAGTATTGTTCTATTGCGCCTTCTCCCTCAAAGTGAGTAGCCATATTCTGCAACAGTGCCTCCGGTGCAGAGCCCGGATTTACCAGTTTAGGGTCTTGTGTAACTTTATGAGCATCCCCTGTAGTATCTAATCCTTGACCAGTGCCATCATATCCAAAATACAGATTGGAATCAAATACTTGTTGTTCACCAGCCGGCCGCCAAGTTTGTTGTGCTTCGTGGTCACCTACTAGCCACTTTTGGCTACTTGCATTATAAAAGATGTTGTTTTTAAATTCTGCGGAACCACTTCGTTTGCCAGCTTCTGGGTGATGTACGGCAGTCTGAAGGTCACCATCTACATAAAATACATTATTGTAAAAATGGGCATTGGGATTTCCCTGCAATGTCACAAAGGATTTTAAATCATTTTGACTGATGTTATAGCGGAAGTACCCGTTGTATGCTTGCTCTAAACAAACCAGCATAGCACCACCACCATTTCCATGGCTGTAGTTATACTGATAAACAGTAGAATCAGACCAGTCAATATCCCAAGCCTGTCCATCTCCATTTCCCGGCCCTACTGTGTCAAAGGCCTCGTTGTACTGAAATACGGCCTGTTTTGTTTTCCATGGCCAAATTGCAGCACAAAAACTTTGCCAATACCCTTCATAGTTATCATCCAAGTCTTGACCTGCACCATCAGAAATGTTGTATTGTACTAGGGGTTGATATGCGTACATTACACAGATTGCATCATTGCCTGCATTTTTGACATAGTTGCCTTCAATCAAAATATTTGTATGGCCCTTTTGCTTTACAGTTTCATCACTTCATCACTTATTTGTTGTCCGTTAAATGCTGCATTCTGATAGGTATATCCCACTACAATACCTGCACGAGATACATTATCCACATAGCAATTTGTAATATGTATATCATCATATCTTGCAATACCAGTAGCGGGATCATCTGGTGGAGTAACATTCATTTGAATTCCACCATTATTCATATGCTTATCTTCCAAATTGCCCGCCACATCATGTATATACAAATTATCAAGGTAAACATGTTGCATAGTACCATCATTTTTTGCCATACCAGCAACACCTGTGCGGTCAATTCTACCATCTGTTTTGTTAATATTATTTCCATAGAATTGGAAATCGTCTACATCATTGGTAATTTCCAAATTGGAAACTTCTACAAAATCTACATCATATAGCAAAACCGTAGAAGAAACATATCCCTTGCTTCTATGATTTGCATTATCCATACTACCATTATAACTCTGGTACCACAAACCTTGGCCATTGCCATTGATAATAGGGCGATTTGCATCGCTACTTCCATAGTTAGAAACTTTAATAGGAGCTTCTGCTGTACCATGAACATCCACAAGATGAATTGTGCCATCAAATACAGAGCCATTTTCTAGCAAAATTTGGTCTCCCGGCTGTAATTTTACGGTTTTTAGTTTATCCAAGGTTTCCCATGGAGTATTTTGGGATGTTCCATCATTGCTATTATCCCCTTTTGTACTGCTAAAATAGTATGTAGTACCTACACTAGCAGTGTCCCCTTCGGCTGCATAGGCCACGGCTGGAATTCCATTGGTAAGGGTTCCAATCCCCATTGATGCAACTATAAGGGCTGATACAAGTTTATTTATCATTCCTATAATTCCTCCATTTCGTTGCTCATGTTAAGCAATAGCCACACATCTATGGTGGTTTATTTCTTTGTCATTTTTCTCAGCCTCCTTTTACTTTTGTGTCATCTTATAGGTTACATAATCAAGCACTTTTTGCTTGTCACCAGAAAACTGAATTTTACTTGCATTCTCTTGCACCATCTGGTAATATTTTTCCTCTCGCAAGGTTTTATTGATACTGTCTGATACTTCATCCAATGTCAAATAGTTGTTGTATGTCCGATTTGTGCACTGAATAAGGTATAGCACCCCATTTTCTTCAATAACAGATGTATTCTGCCCTGGCTCCAAATCAAAGGCATAGTCCAATACATCGCCAATACTTCTCACATAGGCAGAAACCTCTGCTGGCTCTAAATCCAAATGTTGAAAATATTCCAACAAATCAGGATATTGTTCAATTTCATCTTTCAACAAAACCTCTGCCCCAATCTTGTTTTCCAACTCCTGGACTTGTTGTTTCAGCTTTTGGGCTTGTTCAGCCTCCATCTCATTGGTATTGATAAACAGATAACTAAGAGAGATTCCATCATTCTGCTTAAAACGGGTTTCATAATTTTCTGTGTAATATTTTTCACGGTCTTGTTGGATGATTTCCATTCCCGGGTTTTGTGGATTAGAGCAATATTGCTTTTCCATCCAGTCCAATTCGTACTCTAAATATGTATCAAAGCCAAATTCTGAAAGACCAAAAACCGGCTGTCCTTGGGCTCTTTTGTCCTTCCGAGATTGGTTTTCTGTTTGCAAGCGTTTTTCTATCCCATTGATTCCATTTTCCATAGAGGTTCCTGTATCTTCTGCCATATCGTACATTGCTTTTAGGCTCATCAATCTTTGCAATGTAGATTCTGCCAAAGAGTCTGCTGGTGTTTTCCCTTCCACCTCTGTTGTCCAATATTCTGGCCCTGCAGTGCTTAACCCCATTTTATTAAACTCAAAAACAACATCCGAAACCTGTTGCTGCATAATCTTATCAAATAAATCCGAAGAAATTTTCTCTCCATCTAAAGCTATATCAATGTTTGTTTTTTGTTGTAAAAAAATAGCAATACCAAGCAAGAAGGCTATTATCAAAATACCTGATGCTAAACCTATTGCTAGTTTTTTACGGAAAGAAAAACTTTTTACTGTAGTTGTTTGCTTTTGTTTTTTCATGGGCTGTTTCCTTCCTATGCAGTTTAATAACGCCAGAATTTTTTATTCTATCACACAAAATATACTTTATATTTTCACAACTTCTTGTTTCATTGTAACAATATTTCTATAGTTTCGCAGTTCTTTTCTTGGTGTATTTTTTATAAATATTGTTTTCTTTTTTCTTTTGCAATAATTTTACATATATTTACTAGTGTTTTTTTGTTAAATATGACATACATTTTTTATCAATTTTAGTACTTGTTTCAATTTCTTGTGAAAATAAAAGGTACATCCAAAAAACAAAAAACCTTTGCTTTTTAGACATACCTTTATATCTTTTTTAGTTATTTTAACAATTTGGCAAGGTTGCGTTGGATAGGTAATCGTGAGGAGTGCAACCTACAATCAATTTTTCTCCATCAGAGTATCCTTCCTCACAACCGGCAAGGGTATCCACCAAATGCTGGCGCAACTCTGCAATCCGTCCGGCATATTGTGGCTCGGCAATGGCGTTGTGTGTTTCTTGTGGGTCTTTTACAAGGTCGAAATATTGCTCCTCCCCTGTTTGGCTAAACCAGATATATTTGTCTGTTTTTGTCACAATAAACTGGTGGGATTTTTGCCCATAGGCATGCTCGCCATGGAGCCATTCACGATTATGTCCATGAAGAATACTTTGTCCATCCAAAGTATCAGGAATTTTTGCGCCAGCAATATCCAACAAAGTGGGCATAACATCACGCAATTCCACTAAAGTGTCATCGGTTTCGCCCCAGTTGCGCCCCAACAAATTTTGTGGGCCACTTACAATCATAGGAATATTGATGCTTCCCTGATAGGGTACAGACTTTCTGTTGAAACAGTGGTCAGACAACATTTCTCCGTGGTCAGAAGTGAACAAAATAATGGTGTTGTCCATGAGATTTTGCTCAATGAGTGCCATCAAAATTCTTCCAATCTGATGGTCTACATGGGTGATACAAGCATAATAGCCTATCATTTGTTCTCGAATCAGCTCAGGGTCGATGGGGCCAGTGATATTATTGAAAATTCTGCCATTCTTTTTCAAAAATTCAACATCATTCCAATCCCCTTTTACCGGTGGGCGTAGGTCTTTATTGTTGTACATATCAAAATAGCAGGATGGTGCATCATAAGGGGCATGGGGACGTACAAAACTAGCCATCAAGAAAAAGGGTTGCCGTGGGTCTCTGCGGCGGAGAAAATCAAGGCTTTGCTGAGCTACCCAATTGGTAGGATGGTACTTTTCCTCGTAGGGCCAAGGGCGGGCTGTCCAGCCGTTGCAATCCATGCCAGTATCTGTAACATCTGCCTTTGTTCCCAATTCATTCCGCAACCAATGGAAATAGTCATCTGCTACCAGTTGGTTTTCATAGCTGGGGGTAGTTGGGCGGCGGTACTCATGCAAATACCCATCATGCAATTCTACATTGTGGAATCCAGTGTAGTTCCGCAAAGGATGAACGTGCATTTTTCCTACACATTGGGTATAATAGCCCGCTTTTGCCAACTCCCCTGCCATTGTACAACCATAATTCCAATCTACTCCATCTTGGTATCCTACACGACCAGTATGCCTCTGGGAAAGACCAGTGTGCAAAATTGCACGTGCTGGTACACAGGTGGGGCAAGAGGAATATGCATTAGGGTAATATACACCCTTTGCTGCCAAACTATCGATATAAGGGGTTTTTACGTCGGGGTGCCCTGCAATGCCCATGCAATCCCCACGCATTTCATCTGTCATAATCAAAACAATGTTGGGGCGTGTTTTTTTTGTCTGTTCCATTTTCTACTCCTTTTTACAAACATTCAAATACAAAAACACCCAAGGGGAGGAACCCCCCTCGGGTGTTTTTACAAACCGGCACAATTTTACAAGGCAGCCCAGATACAACTGCCTGAGGTTCGCAAACGCCCAGCCAAGAGGTTTGGTGCTTCCTATATAAAAATGTTGTTTGATATACTTTTATTTGGTATATGGTTTATTGTACAAGTACAGCAGGAACAAAATTCCAGCCAAACCAATCAGTTGCACACCCAAACCAATGATACCCTGTGTCATGCTTGACATAAATCCCATACTGTGACCAATGATAACCAACGCCAAACATACCAGAGTCGCAACAACTCCCAATAAAACCTTTACCTTTTTGCGAGTATACTCATCCATCCTGTGGGCCTCCTTATTAACCTTTCAGACCGCCAACAGTCATACCCTCTGTCAGCTTCTTCTGTACGCAGATGTACAAAATCAGTGTAGGTACCATAACCAGCACCAAACCAGCATACATCTGGCCATACTCTGCCTTTGCGTTCTGTGCTTTCATCAAGTTCAGCAAGCCTACAGGCAAAGTACGAGCACCAGTGGGGTCAGTCAACATGGTCATGGAGATGATGTACTCGTTCCAGTATGCCAGGAACTCGAACAAAATAACAGTGATAATACTGGGCTTTGCCATGGGGAGAATAATGCGTATCATAGTGGTGAAATAGCCTGCACCATCTACATAAGCTGCTTCTTCGTAATCCTTAGGCAAGGTTGCCAAGTAGCTGCTTAACAAATAAATTGTAAATGGCAAGGTGGTGGAGGCCAGTACCACAGCTACAACAAATGGGTTGTTTAGGAAGAAGCTAACACCAAACCACTTGTTTAGCAGACGGTCACCAGAAACAAACATCAAGAAGATAGGAACTACAATGTAGTTTACGTTAATAAACAAACCTGCCATAAAGCCGCCATTGATAATTTTGCGACCAATAAAGGTATACCGGCTTAGAACATAAGAAGCAGGAAGTGCAACAACCAGCAAAATAATCAATGCCATTGCGGTAATCATGACAGAAGTCATGAAATAGTCTCCCATGCGTGCCTTTGTCCAAGCATCCACAAAGTTTTGGAAATACAATCCTTCAGGCAGGGTAAATGGATTTCCATAAAACTCTTTGTTTTGTTTTACAGATGCCATGAATACCCAAGCAACCGGCACAATAATCGAAATGGCCAACAGTGCCAGCAACACATAAATAACAATATGAGTCAAGCCACCCTTTTTTTGGCCAACTGCTGTTTCCCTTTGATTCATTCTCTGCACCCTTCCTTTCACTTACAGTTCCAGAGGCTCGCGCTTGGTAACCTTATTGACAATTGCTGCCAAAGCAAAGGAGAATGTAAATACCACCACGCCAATAGCCATACCGTAACCATATGTAGAGTTGGTGTAAGCCTGTTTGTACATGTAGCTCAGGAATACCTCTGTTGCACCGTCTGGGCCACCATTGGTCATTGCTTTTACAAACAGGAAGCTCATGTTGATGTTGGAAATAATGAAGAAAGTAAGAGTAGTACGAATATTTGTCCAAATCAGGGGCAAGGTAATGCTAAAGAATTGAGTAGTGCGAGATGCACCCTCCAAATTAGCACTCTCATACAGGCTCTCAGAAATAGCAGACATACTTGCCATGTACATAACCATGTAGTAACCGATTGCCTGCCATACCATAGCAAATGCCAAGCTGTAGATAACCAGCTTTTGGTCACCCATCCAATACACTGGCTCTTTTGTAATATGTAACAGATTCAGTATGCTATTCAACAAACCATTGTTTGCATCATAAATAGCACTAAAAATAGCACTGATAACAACAATAGAGAGAATGTTTGGAATGTAGAAAATAATACGGAAGAAGTTTTGACCTTTTAATTTTTCACGGGTCAAAATAGCTGCAAAGAACAAAGAAAGACAAATTGTAATTGCAGTTACAACTACAATTAACAAAATGCTGTTGCGACATGCGCGGAAGAAGTTTTCATCCTTTAGCAAAGTAGCAAAGTTGCTCAGACCTACAAACTCTTGCTTTGGGGAATAACCGCCCCAACGAAGCAAGGACATACGAAATACATTAAAAGTGGGAATCACAAGAAAAATGAATGCCAGAATTGTTGCTGGCGCAACACAGGCCACAATAAAACGGCTACGTGCTTTATTTTTCTGCATTGTGTCATCTCCATTCCACAGAATTTCATAAGAGAAGCGGCGAGCAAAAGGAACATCCTTTGCTCGCCGCTTAGCATTTTGGTTACCTACGCAACAAGCACAACAATACCCTATTACAGTGATTGTTTATTGCTTTCGGGGCATCGCGACACCCCGGAGTATCCATTCAAAGATGCGCAGATGTTTTAATTACATAGCACCAGCCATGGTCTTGCAGGCCTCTTGCATCTCAGACCACCACTGGTCAACAGTCTTGGTGCCGTTTACAACACTATCCATGGTGAAGCAGAAAATCTGCTTGAAGTTCATACCCTCAACAGGCTTGGTGGAAGCAAAGGTACCGATAGCAGCCTTTGCACCATTGTCGTATACGCTGTAGTAAACAGCTTGCTCAGCGTCCAGCTTGTCAGTCATACCAGCAATGGGCTGAACTGCGCCGCCCTCTTCAGCAAAAATCTCGGCAGCTTCGTCGCTGTACAGGTAGCTGATGAACACTTTTGCCAACTCTTGGTTGGAGGAACCAGCAGGAACCCAGCACTGCTCAAAGAAGGTGTAGCTGTAGCGGTCGCCATCTTTTTCCATAGCAGGCAGAGCCATGAAGCCCCAGTCAAATCCTTCTGCACGAGGAGCATCAGCCATCTCGCCGATTACCCAGTTACCATTGGGCATAAACAGAGCCTTGTTGTCCAGAACCAACTGCTGGTTCTTCTGGAAGTTATCGTTGTTGCCGTTAGCGGTAGTGGACTTCTCGGTGTTCTCAGCCAGTTTGCCCAGAACCTCATACATTTTGCCCATCTCTTCGCTTGCCCAAGTAGCCTCGTCATACTGCAAAGCCTTGTTGAAGAACTCTTGACCGCCAACTTCGGGTATCATAGCATAGATGAAAGCATCCAAATAACCAGCGGTAGGATAGGTGAACAGAGGAATGTCAGTCTGGTCAGCCAAAGCAAAGAACTCATCCCAAGTGGTGGGCAGGGTCAGAGTGCCACCGCCCTCGGTGAAGTTTGCTTTGTTGTAGAACAATCCACAGGGACCGTAGAACATGGGCATCATGTAAACACGGTCATCGTTGTAGGGGTTGGTGGTCAGGTTGCCAGTGAAACCGGGAATGATTTTCTCACCTACGGTTACATCCTCACCCAGAACCTTCATATCCAAAACGTCGGTCAAATCTACCAAAGCATTTTCTTTCAACATGGTCTCAGGCAAAGCTCTCTCACGACCAGTTGCCAGGTGAACTACATCGTAGAACTCGCCGCCCTTCATTTGGGGGTCGATAACGTCCTCCAAGTTCTTATCCATGGTCAGCTCTACAGTTGCGCCAGTCTTAGCTTCAAAAGCATCAGCAACCTTCTCCCACATAGCAGTGCCATAAGCAGTTTCGATGGCAGCAACCTTCAGGGTTTGGCCAGCGTAGTCACCGCCAGCAGTGCTATCAGAACCAGATGTGCTTGTGGAGCCAGAGGATGTGCTTGTGGAGCCGCTGCTGGAAGTTGCACCACCACAGGCTGCCAGACTAGCAGCCATGACAGCAGACAAGCCCAGGGCAATTACTTTCTTCATGATAAAATTACCTCCTTAAATTTTAAACTGAATCATTCCCGTACACAGCCTTGCCCCATGCAAGGAGATACTGAATGCCGTTTATTGTACTTTCACTTTATACTTTTTTTCAAAAAATTACAATGTATTTTTTGTTGATTTTTTTATACTTTTTGCTTTTTATTTATTTTTTAACCAATTTGTTACTTTTAAAAAGGTTTTTATTGTTTATAATAAACATTTTTCTGAGAATATTTTGTTAATATTGTCTTTTGCACTTTTCACATTTTATTTCTTTTCCTGCCAGCTAGAAATAAAATTACCACACTTTGTGATAAATTAACATGCTAAATATCCTTAAATCGCAAAAAATTAAAAATATTTACCTTGCTTTTTTAGAATACTTCGTATAGTATATCTGTATCATTCTTGCTCAATTTACCATTTTTTTCTTTTTACAACTCTTGGATATATTGGGATATCTACTTGTTCACCCCTATTGTTTTCACCAAAGATTGCACTATTCCCCCTATTTTACACAAAAGGAGGTTGTTTATGAGTTCCAATCGATATGAAATATCCCGCTCATCTTCTTCGGTAAGCAATGAAATTATGAAAATCATCCAAAAGGCTGAAATTCAGTATATTGGTGAAGCTTTATATGAAAATGACTGGCAAAGTATCACACACTATCATGCATGCACAGAACTATTTTATTGTTTATCTGGCACTGGACGACTTGCAGTAAAAAATAAAATCCTTTCTATTTCTTCCAATGATTTAGTGCTGGTTCCGCCTCATATTGACCACACAGAGTATGGTACATCTGGAGAACCTATGAGGTATATTGTATTAGGTATAAGCAACTTTGATTTTCCATTTACAACCGAAACAGATTATACACTATTGCAATGCAATGCCATAAAAAAACATATTTTACCCATATTGTATATGTTGGTGCAACATGGTAGAGAAAATAGCACCTGCTGTGTAGAGGTATGCCAAAAGTTGTTAGAAATTTTATTAGTCCAAACCTTTTGTATACTGCCTTCCACCCAAAATAAAAAAATAAACACCTCTTCACCAGATTTAACAGTTGAGCAATTACACTGCTCAACCAAAGAGTGTGCTGCTGCATATCGTTATATCAATGAACATTTTAATGAAGAAATTACATTAGACAGCCTTTCAGAGTTGGCTCATATAAATAAATACTACCTATCACACTCATTCAAATCTATCTATGGAATCTCTCCCATTCGTTATTTACTAGAGCGAAGAATTGATGAAAGCAAATACCTCTTAAAAAATACAAATCATTCCCTTATTCAAATTGCGGAAATGACAGGTTTTTCTTCTTCCAGTTATTTTTCCCAAAGTTTTCGGCGTGTTACCAAACAAACACCTTCACAATATCGACTCTCAAACACAAATGGTTCTATGCCAAAGACTCTCAAAAACAATTTTGTATAATTCTCTTTACAATAAGTATGCTTCATTCTATCTACTAGAATTTCTCTTCATACATTTACAGCATAATCAAAGGGTATATTAGACACCGTAAAATGTCTTATATACCCTTTCATTTTATGTTCTACTTTTATTCGTACAATGGGAACTTTTGTACCAGTGCAGCCACTCGTTTTGCCACTTGCTCCTTATTTATTTCAAAATCAAAAATGCAATCTGCAATGCAATTTGCAATTTCTTTCATTTCTTCTTTGCCAAATCCACGGGTAGTAACAGCAGGAGTACCTACACGCAAACCGCTGGTAACAAAGGGGCTACGCTTTTCGCCGGGTACAGTGTTTTTATTGGCTGTGATGCAAACTTCGTCTAAATTCTTTTCCAGCTGCTTTCCAGTAACTTCCAAGTCAGACAAATCAATCAACATCAAATGGTTATCTGTTCCACCACTTACCAATTTTACGCCTCTATCAGTCAAACCCTTTGCCAGTTCTTGTGCATTTTCTACCACTCGGCGGGCATACTCTGCAAACTCTGGTTTGAGAGCTTCTCCAAAACAAACCGCTTTGGCTGCAATAACATGTTCCAAGGGGCCGCCTTGTGTTCCGGGGAAGATAGCTTTGTCAATTTTCTTTGCCAATTCTTCATTGTTGGTTAAAATTAAGCCACCACGAGGCCCACGCAGGGTTTTGTGTGTGGTTGTGGTAACAATATCTGCAAATGGAACAGGATTTTGGTGCATTCCTCCTGCAACCAATCCAGCAATATGAGCCATGTCCACCATTAGCATTGCCCCACATTTATGAGCAATTTCTGCCATTCGGTCAAATGCAATGGCACGGCAATAAGCCGAGGCACCTGCTACAATTAGTTTTGGCTTATGTTGTTGTGCCAATGCTTCTACTGCATCATAATCAATCCAGCCATTTTCATCCACACCATAAGACACAAAGTTGTAGTATTTTCCACTCATATTTACGGGGCTACCATGAGTTAGGTGTCCACCTTGAGACAAATCCATTCCTAAAACAGTATCTCCCGGTTGCAGTACCGCAAAGTATACTGCCAGATTTGCTTGTGCACCAGAGTGAGGCTGCACATTTGCATATTTTGCCCCAAACAGCTTACAAGCGCGGTCAATGGCAAGCTGCTCCACCACATCTACATTTTGGCACCCTCCATAATAGCGATGGTTTGGGTAGCCTTCTGCATATTTGTTTGTTAATACGCTGCCCATAGCTGCCATTACAGCAGGGCTAACAATATTTTCACTAGCAATCAGCTCTATATTTTGCCGTTGGCGAACTAACTCTTGTTGCATTGCTTGTGCAAGTTCAGGGTCTTGCTTTGCTACAAAGCCGATAGTATCCATCATGTCTTGGAACATCTTGCTCACTCCTTTTGTCTTTCTGTGATAAACATTTTTTGTGTTATGTTTGTGTTTTTTATTATACTTGCCCAAAGGTATATTGGCAATACACCACCATTGCTTTCTATAAAATTTTGTACCATTGCAGAATTTCAGGATTTTTTTGCCCGTTGGTTGGTACATTTTCACAAATTTTCACGAACAAATGTTTTTCTCACAAACACAAAAAGCAACCCTGTAGATTATGCACAGAGTTGCTTTTATCATTAGGATGCTTTCTTGTTTTTCATTACAATAAATCCAATGGCTGCCAAAGCAATCACTGCAAGCACTGCCACTGCAATCCAAACTACGCTGTCTGCTGTTTGTTTTTGTTGCTGTGTAACAGAACTAGATTGACTGCTGCTTTGCTGTGTACTGTTTGTGTTAGACTGAGAATCCTGTTCTTTGGATTCGCTCTCACTTTTTGATTGAGATTCACTGGTAGAATCCTCTTGCTTTTGACTGCTAGAGCTCTGGGGCTTTTGACTTGTGGAGGATTGGGAAGATTGTGTAGTTTGCCCTCCGCCAACGGTAGAAGGCTGGCTAGAGACTGTGGAACCACCTGCTGTAGAAGAGCTGGTTACAGAAGAACTACTACTTGGTTTGCTGGAAGAAGAGCTGTCCGGCTGGCTGGAAGGCTGGGAGGAAGAGCTGTCTGGCTGACTGCTGGAGGAGCTTCCCTGTCCCTGAATGACTGCATTTTCTGGTTCTATCTCATTTTGTACAATGCCATAGACACCATCGGCCACTTGCAATCCATTGCTTTTTACTTCCAACGCCACTTGTGCATCCGAATTTACATCCATGCAAACATAGCCTAAAAAGGCTTTGTCATCCTGAAACATATTTTTTGCACCAGCAATATATATTACCAGTTCATCGCTATCCTGCACATAACGGCTTTCCTTTATTGTTGCATTTAAATTTTGAGAAAACTCAAAATCAATATTTGCTTTTTGTGTATTGGTTACATTGATACGCAATTCCAGTGCAGTGATACCCTTGCTGGTATCTTGGGGCAAAGTTACTCTTACACCTGCTTTATCTCCATTGGTATCCAAATCCACAGATGTCTGCGTAGAAGCCAACACCTGCATGGGCAGCATTACAGCAAAAAGCAGTGCCATCAGCAACAATTTTTGTATTTTTTTCACGGTTACACTCCTTTATTTTGGTATGTTTATCCCTTGAATTTATAGCAACAAGGGATAAACTACCATCGCTGTTTTTACTTCAAACTAATTGAGGGAATTTCTTCGGGCATTTCCAAAGCAAAGCTGTCACTTACCAAGCGTTGCCCTTCGTTTGTGGTTGCATTGTCCACACGGTATAGCTCTGCTCGCACTGTTTCTGGCAAAGTTCCAAATCCGCTTTCAGGAGAAGGCTCAATCCAATAAATCCAGCTTCCATCGCTAGTTTCTCCCAATTCGCCATGCTCTGGAACATCTGCAAGAATAATCTGCTGTGCTACCAATGCGCCTGTTTCGTCGGTTCCACCTACAATATCTCCATTTTCATCCAAAAGTAATACTACGTTGTAGGCAGGGTTTCCTTTGTACTGACCAACAAACACCAGAGAACCAGCAGGAATCATCTCTCCACTTGCACTGTCGTATACATAGTCCTCTTGCAGGATACCCACAGCTTCGGCACCCTCTGCATCGGTACGCCAATCTACATTGTCACCGGTGGGGCCAAGAACATCCAACTCTGCAATAGAAATATCCTGTCCATCTTGTCCCACAACAGTTAAGCGCAGATAAGAGGCATCGTATGTTGCCACCCATGGGTCCTTATTTTCGTTTTGCAGGTAAACAGTATTTGTCTTTTCCCCTTCTGCAAAGGTTCCCTCTGCTACTTGCTTCCATGTCTTTCCATCTGTGCTAATTTCCAGCTTGTAGTTTTGGATGGCATTGGCAGAACCAGCGGTGTACTTAAATCCAGTTACAGGCAGGCTCTTGTGGAAGTCCAGTTGCACCCATGCTTGTCCCTGTGCAGAACCTGTATAAATAGTGTCTGCCTTGTTGTCAATGGTCATAGAAATAGCGGACTCTTCCTCAGGAGCACAAGGATCATGCTCATGGGCAGGAGGCAAAACATCCTGTTCCGAAAGCATATTTGTAGAAATGCTCCACAAAGATTTGTCGTGGCTGCCATCATGGGCAATTTTTACCGGTGCAAGGCTATGCACAGCCGACCGCTGCAAATACTGGTCAATGGCGGTTACTTCATAGCGGATTACCCGATTGTTAATTCCGGTTACAATATCTGTGAAGCTATCCCCTGTTGTAAAGCCAACCACCTGACGGCTCTCTTGGCCTCCGTTGATAATCACACGGGCAACCTCATAGCCCAGCAGCTCTCCATCATTTGCAAGACTATTGTTGATGGTGATGGTTACAGCATTTCCGTTTACATCCACAGAACTGCTATCTGCTACAACCTGTTGTCCAGCAAAGCCTGTTCCTTCAGGGTTGTTGATACGGTAGGTTCGAGCATCATCATTTACATAATAAATAGCCCGTTCTTCTTTGGGGAACTGTGCAGCATATGCCAAGGTCTGAGCATCGGGAGATTTACCCCATTTTTGGAAGAATTCAGTCAAATCCTTTTGTGCTGCGGCAGTTGCCAGACGCATAAAGTTTTGGTTGGTATCCTTACCCAAGGTCAAAGCCACACCAGAAGGTGCAGGTGCTGCCTTTGTGTTGCGTGCATAGGTATCTACACGGGCATAGAACAAGCTCTCCAACTGCTGGTTGTAGTCCTCAAATACCTTGTAGTTTTGGTAATTATCATAAGCAAGATGTAGCTGCCAATACATACCCAATTGGGTAAATACATCGTTGCTATCTCCCAAAGTGTTGGAAGTAACCTTTTTATAAACGGCATCGTATCCAAAACGAACACTGTCGCTTCCTTCCTTTGCTTCAGAAAGCTGTGCAAAATAGTTATTGGTTACCTCTGCCACTGCATAACTGCCTTGGTTGATGTTGTGTCCAATTTCGTGACCAATTCCCCAACCGAAGAACTGTCCACTGATATAACCGCCGTTTTCATCGGCAACAACAGGACTTCCCTGCATCATGCCAAGAGTTTCATTCCATTCAATACCAATGTGATTTCCTGCGGCATACATGAATGCACCACCAAACATACGCTGGTATCGAATATTCAAATGCTGAGAGGGCAATTTTGCACTGGGGCTGTTGTCGTTCAATCCCTTGTGCTGGTAGAACAGTTCCATCATCTGGTCCATAGCAGCCATAGACTGCTCCAACTGTTGTGCCTGTTGTTCAACAGTGCCAGAAAGTCCCCTCAATACCTGCTGCACGGGCAAGGAAAGCATCATTTCATCCAGCAAAATATCAGTTGCGCCCAAAATGCAATTTTGCTCGTCATACTCACCCTCATGGAGTTCTTCATGTAACTGCTGGATGGTTTGGTTGTAGGCGGTCAAGTCCTCTATATACTTCTGTGCCAGAGCAACTCTCTGTTCCTTATCTTCTACGCCATACAAATCCAAGATGGGAACCTGTACACCACCGCTAACACGAACACCATACTGTGTGCCACCATTTCCACCAGTGTACTGGATATATAGTGCTCCACCGTGTTCGGTGTCCAAAGTGTTGGTTGCAGGCACAGTGATTTCATTTCTGCCAATCTTCAATTGACCCAAATCTACCATAACCTCGCCAGATTCTGCATGGTACTGGGTTGCAATCAAATTCAGTTCTGTATTGTCGCCAATATTTTTACCATTGGCACCTACATAGATGACCAGCTTGTCTCCTTCACTTGCCACAACACCCAAAGGCTGCCATGCGTTTAGACCAGTAAATCCATATCCATTGTCGCTGCGGGCAGTGATAGTATTCTTTACGCTGTAAATTTGACCAAGGCTTTCGGTGTTCAAAATACTGCGTGCGTTGTCCAGTTCCTTTTGCAACAATTCACGGTCGGGATGATACTCCCCACTAACAGTATCTTTTGTATTCAAACGCTCTTCCAACTGTGCAATGGTAGCTTCATCTACATCTGCTCTCAGCTCAGTGTGGTAGGCATCCTCAAACAAGCCGTTGATATCGTCGGAAATGCTGTCATAAGCATAGAACTTTACTTCTGCTATTTGCAAGGGACTCCATCCGCTTACAGCCAAATGCAACTGGTCGGTATTGACGGCACCTTCCCACTTGATGGTGTAATAGTAGCGGTTGTTTTCGCTTTTGCCTCGAACCAATCGAGCATTAACCTGTTTAAAGTCTTTGCTTTCTGCGTCATAATATTCTACCCGAACTTTGTTAATCAAGCCCTTGTCAGAAGGCTCGCTAAAGCTGATGGAACCAATGGACTGGCTCTCATCAAACACAAAGGTCAAGCCCTTTCCGCCTCTACCGGGATATACACAACCATCATCCCAGTCATTTACTACATAGTAGGAGCTTTCCTCTCCATCTACCAAGCCCAACGCAGTTTGATTTCCTTCGTCCAATGGACTATTTACCATATTAGCAACATTTGTAGAACGGGGACGCTTTACAGTTTCAATATGTGCAGTTACTTGTCCTTGTCCATTGCTAGTGTTAATGAGCTTGTAGTCTGGCATTTTTACGGGGTTTAGGTTTTGGGTTTGACCCACTGCTACCAAAGAAGGCTGACTTTCACCAACATCATTTTTACCTACCACATATACCTGATATTTTGCATCTGGCTCCAAATCGGTAATAGTATATTGATTTTTGGTAATTCCTTCAGCAACCTTGATATACTCTCCCTGCTCATAGGGGCGGTAATATACAGAATAGCTGTCGGTGTCTTTCATTGCCTTCCAGCTCACATTCAGTGCTCGATATGCACCCTCTACCTTTACACCATCTGGTGCAAAGGGAGGCTTAGAAGCCATGGGACGCACAGTGACAGACTGGGAATATCCACTTTTCCACTGTCCATTTACCGACTGTACCCGTACAGTGTATTCTGTGTTATTAACCAGTTTGTCTTTGGCAAAGCTGGTAATCAGCATCTGATTGGCAGTGGTCATGTAGGTTTCGGTTTTGCCATTTTGGCTAACTTCCACTTCATAACCAGTAATATTGGTAGCATTATCCCAAGTGACCAAAAATTCCTTATCACCGGCAGTTGCTGCCACATGTTGAGGAATGCTCATATCAGGGGCAGGGATACGGTTTTCGGTGTTGTTCAAAAACTCTACCTTAGAAATTTCGGCCAAATTGGTATTGTTTCTGGTTCCAGTGATGGTAAGGTTTACCTTTTTTACTGCAATCTGGCTTCCAAAATCCACCACCAAATTGCCATTTTCATCCCTATTTACAGAAACGCCACTGCGTGCCATCCGTGCTTTGTCATTCAAAGACACTTCCATGGTCTGCTCTTCACCATTCTCATCCAAATACACAACTGTCAAGGCACCATCGGAAATTTCATTTTCTCCCTGTGCAGACTGAATGGTCATCTGCTGTACATCTGCCTTTTCTTGCTGATTTGCAGAAAAGTCGAAGGTCAATGCAACTGGATTTTCCTCGCTGATGGGCTGCTGGCTTTGGGGCTGAAGCTGTACACTTCCATTGCCCTCCATCAAACTTTCCAAACTACCCTTTACAGTAGTGTTTTCGTCCTCTTGAGGAAGAGTAAGGGCACGAGTTTGAGCGGTAGAAGTATTTTGGCTACCTTGGTCAATGTACTCCAAAGAGTTTGCCAAATATTCCAAATCCAACAGGTCTGCAACACCATCTCCATTAAAATCCATGGTCTGGGTAGAGGCAGATTGTGCAGCCAAAGCATCTACCAAAGCTGTTTTGTCCTGATGAGAAACAGTTCCATCTCCATCCACATCACCGATATGCAGAGCACCAGGATGAACTGCATTTTTGGCGTAGTCATAGCCTGCCAGATAGCCAGTGTAAATTTCCAAACGGACTGCCTGTTGAGGCTCTACTACAATCTTTTGTTGCCATGTTTCAAACCCATCTGCTTGGATGGTCAGTATGTACTCTCCATGCTCCAACTGCTCGAAAGCGAAGGAACTACCGGGGATGGAATCTTCCCCCTGTTTCAATGTCATTTGACCTTTGCGCTCAAATCCATTTTTTTGTAAAGTGAGTTGTGCAGTCAGGTCTTTCTGCAAGGGCAGTGCAGCACTCAAATTCACCTCAACACGGCTTTTCATAGCAACTTGCTGAGCTTCTTCCTTATCCAAAACAGAGTTACTATTCTCTTTATCAAAGTTTCCGCTTTCGCTGGAACTGCCGCTCTCGCTAGAACTGCCGCTTTCGCTAGAACTGCCGCTCTCGCTGGAACTGCTGCTCTCGCTGGAACTGCTGCTCTCGCTGGAACTGCCGCTCTCGCTGGAACTGCTGCTTTCGCTAGAACTGCCGCTCTCGCTGGAACTGCTGCTTTCGCTAGAACTGCCGCTCTCGCTAGAACTGCTACTTTCGCTAGAACTGCTGCTTTCGCTAGAACTGCTGCTTTCGCTAGAACTGCTGCTTTCGCTAGAACTGCTGCTTTCTTCTGTAATATTAGAATTTGTTTCCTCTGCTGTATGCAACATTGGTGCTACTGCCTGGGAGATTCCTGGCAATATCATACTAGTAGCAAGCAAGTAAGAAATAATTTCTTTCATTTTTACCTTAATCCTTTCATGGCTTTCCTTTTTCTTGTGGTCACAAATAAAATGGTAAAATTATTTTAGTCTGTTCTGTAACCTTTGCATATTATACATTATAATATATCAAAAAGGAATATCTATCAATATAAATTTTTATTCATCTTTTATTCAAATATTTGTAACATTTGTAGAGAAACATGGTTTTTTCTGGAATTGTACAAAAAAGTCTTTTTTTATAAATGAAATCGCTTTCTAACTTCTTCTCTCAAAGCCGGCCTCCAGCGGATTACCAACAGTGGCAACATCAAGGAAACACACACGCCACAGGTCACCACTGACCAACCTGGTTGGTAAGCTTCATGTATCCAAAGGTCTAGCAATAATTCTAATAATAAAAGAAATACTGCACAACAACCAATAAAGGCAATACTTCCCGAAAGCAAAGAATGTTTATTCCAAATAAAAATTCCATATCCACCAAATATAATCCCTGCCAAGGCAATGATTGGTAATGCTAGTTGCACATACCACTGCCATCCGTTCACTGTTGCAGCAATAATAGCCACATAAGCTGCGGTAGCAAGCAAATCTGCCACAAAACGTTTATATGGTGCTAATTTAGGCATAAACAGAGGCAAAATCCCCCATACCCATACCATTGCCAATGCCCCTGTTACATAGGCAGACCACGCAACCGAAGGGAAAAAGAAAAATAGATTCATCACTCCACAGCTTGCACTTGCTGCCGCCATTAAGGTAGTCAACACTAATGCCAATTCTTTGCGGCTGACAGGTGCTACCTCTTGTCGATTCCCCGGAAAGGGCAAAGGAGCCTCACGATTGACTGGGCAGCGTGGATTGCAAACTGGTGTTTGACATAACGGACAAACCGAGGCAGTAGCATCCAGCTCTACCCCACAGTTTACACAATAGGACATTCTGTTTTCTCCTCTCTGTTGGAAATTACCTTCACCGGAATTCCCTCCCGAACCAAATGCCGAAAAAATTCTCTCTCTACATTGGTTTCCTTCAAGGTTCCTGCAAAGGCAATGGTTGCCTGATTTTCATAGCTAATCACCGCACAATTTACCCGTGGTGTATAGGATTGCCCTAAAATCATTTCCATACGCTGTATATGGGGTTTCATTTCCTCAGGAACACGAAACACCCCTGGATTGGTCAATGTGGTGGAATACGGTTGGTCGCCCAAAAAGGCAAAACCTGCTGCCATGGCTAAATTTTTCAGGGGGCTTGGCACCAATCGCAATAATACCGATTTTTGCAAGGCAACATTTTGAGAAATATAGCTTTGCATCTCTTGGCGGTTGATATGCAGCCGCATAAAATGGTGTACTTGGGAGAGAATTTCTTCAAAGGTGTACTCTCCCAACTGAGGGTCTATACACGGCCGAACGGTAAGAATAAAGTTCCGCAGAGTTTTGGATGGAAAATGACCACGCAGGTTGATGGGAACAGCAAGAGAAACCGATTTTTCTCGAAAAGGTTTTTCTTCCTTTTGGCTAGCCATAAGAGATTGTATCAACACCGCTGCCAAATATTCTGTAACAGATACCTGATATCCCTTACATACCTGTTTCAATTTATCTACTGGAAGCAAACCCATAATTACATTTAATGTATAAAAGGGTTCCTCTGTTCCTGTCTGATGGTATGCTCTGCTGTGGTGCAGCTTGCTTTTTACTTTAGAGTTTGCATATTTTGGATAGGCATCCTCCCATTCTTCTGCCTTTGGGGATGTGTTTACATCTGGGCCATCCTGTAAATATGGAATGGGTTCTCCCTGTTCTCGCAAGTACACCGCCAAAAGGGTTTTTAAAAACATCAAAGCACCTGTTCCATCGGCCAAAGCATGGAACAATTCCACAGATATGCGATTTTGATAATAAAATACCCGTATTAGTTCATCTCCTCGGGTAAAGCGCACCGGCTGGCAAGGATTGCGAATGTCCCTTTGCACCACTGGCCCCGGCCGTGGGTCTGGCTCTAAATAGTACCAAAAAAATCCCTGTCGTATTCTCACCCGAAACCCCGGAAACCTTGGCATAGTCTTATCTACTGCCCTTTGCAAAATTTTAGGATTCACCTGCTTGGTCATAACAGCGGAAAAGCGATAGACTGCTGAATAATCTGACCGCTGTATGGCGGAATAAATCATGGCAGCATTGTCCAATCTGTACCATTGTCCGTGATTTGGTTCGTTTTTCATACAGGAATTTCTCTCCTTTCCAAAGTGGGGGAGGTATCTCGGTTCCTATTGTAGCACTACCATCCAAAAACCTCAATCTCTTTTGCAGCAACTGCTTTGTTATGCTATAATCAATTTGTATACTATAATTACCTTATTTAAATAGTTATCAAAAAAGAAGTATTTTTATTTTTTAATGTGTCATTTTTTGTACATTAGAAAAGAACTTACTTCTTTAGAAAGTGTGAAAAACTATGCTAAACGTAAAACCTTCTGGAAGTAAGTGGATTCCACTTCCCTTGATTTCGGAGAACAATCCTGCTCAACAAAAAATTACCTCTGCGGTGATGGGAGCTCTTCGCTCCATTCACTCTGCCACTTCCCCCAGCTCTATGGAGCCAAAGGACTTGGAACGCCAACGAAAGGGGCAAGAACTTTTAGGCAAACTAATTTCTCCCATGGGGGGACTTTGCTGGGAACCTTTCTCTATAGGACAAATTCCCTGCGCATGGGTTCGACCAGAGCAAGGGCACAACCCCTATAAAGCTATTTTATATTGCCATGGTGGGGGATATACCAGCGGGGATTTAAACTATTCCCGATTGCTTGCCTCCAAGTTGGCCCATGCCACTGGTTATAGTGTGCTTTGCTTTGCCTATCGCCTTGCTCCAGAATTTCAGTACCCTGCACCTTTGGAGGACGCCAAAAAAGTATGGGAATATCTTATGCAACAGGGCTATGGGGCAAGAGATATTGTGCTTTTGGGAGATTCCGCAGGCGGCAATTTGGCACTTACCCTTACTTTATGGCTTCGGCAACAAAACCGCTTTGTTCCTGGTAGGCTTGTTCTTCTTTCTCCTTGGACAGACATGACCTGTTCTGGTGAATCCTACCAGCAATACAAAGATACCGATCCTATGATTACTGAGGAATATATGCACGCTGTACGGAATGCCTATGCACCCAATGGAAACTGGCAAGACCCCTTTCTCTCTCCTGTAAATGCCAATTTTGAAGGCTTTCCCCCTGTTCTCATTCAAGTGGGCAGCAATGAAGTGCTGTTTTCGGATTCTGCCTCCTTACACCACAATCTAATTGAGCAAGGCATTCCCTGCCGTATGGAGTGTTGGGAAGGAATGTGGCATGTATTCCAAACTTTTCCCATTCCACGTGCAGATAAAGCAGTAGAAAGTATTGCCCGCTTTTTGTGGGACAATTTTTAACAATCCATCTAAAATACAGAAAGACCTGACGATACAATTCATCAGGTCTTTTGTCTGTTTATTCTCCTATTGGCACATCAATTTCCATGTCTTCCATAGGATAAGTAACACAGGGATGAATAAATCCAAACTTAACGTCTGCCTCTCGGCGTCCATCTCTGCCCTCTGCCACAAAGAATTTTCCTTTTATCCATTTGCTATGGCAATAGCCGCAACCACCGGCACGGCATTTGTTGGGGGCATCCAATGCAGCTCTTTCCAAAGCGGTCAACAAGGTTTCGTTTTCCTTTGCAGGGATGGTATATACTTCATCTCGCATATGTACTACCAACTGGAAGGTTTGTGGGGCATTGATGGGGCGGTCTGCACAACAAGAAGCATCTTGGTGCACTGCTTTTACAGGCAGATTCCATGGCTCAAACTCTTTCTTTAGGAAAGAATACATTGCAGGGGGGCCACACAAGAAGAAGGTGCAGTTTTCCACATCCACATATTTTTTCAGCAGTTCTCCCGAGATAAATCCATGTTCATAACCTTCTTGTTTTTCATCGCTTAGCACATAGATAACTTTTAACCCTTTTGATTGCAAGGCTTCCAATTCTTCTTTGTATGCCAAATGTGCCAAATCTCTTGCACCATAAAACAAGGTCATAGAGTATTTTTCGGTGCCATCTATCATAGCACCTGCCATGGATAGAAATGGAGTAATACCAGAACCGCCAGCAATGCAAACAATTTCTTTTTTATCTCGCAAGGTTTCATAATGGAATTCGCCAGAAGGCTCAGTCATCACAAAGCGGTCACCTACCTTTGCCTTATCACAAAGATAGCTGGACATAAAACCAACCTTTTCCACACCCAACACCAGTTTATTTTCTAGGGCTTGCTTGGGGGTAGATACAATGGAATAAGGTCTGCTTACTAGGCTCCCTTCAATAGCAGCTTGGATGGACACATACTGTCCTGCTCGGAAGAAGGGGAAAGCATCTCCATCCACACGGCGGAAGGTAAGCTCTCGCAGAGTTTCTGTTATTTGTCGACATTCTACCAATTCCACCTTCATGCGACCGGGATGAAGCCGCTTTGCCAAAGTGTTGGTACGATACTCCGTAGGCAAAGGTGTGTTAGAACCCTCTGCTAGTTTTTGGCGACGGTTGGGAACCAATTTTTTGAAGCGAAGCATATCTTGGAACCCAAACAGTTGTCTTTTAAACTTCATACCTTTTTTGCCTCCTTCTTCAAATCTCCTACAGTTTGCCGTCCAGATATATCACCAGATATATATGCACTAGAGAATCCACTAGAACGCATTGCATAACCTCCTACAAAGCGCAATCCGGGATTCATTTCAGCATCCTCTTTTATCATCATCATTCGGGGCATCAAGCTGTCCCATTCTGCTGTTTCATAGCCATAAATAACACCTTGAGGATGGCCACAATAGCGGGCGTAGGTGGTGGGGGAGGCAACACAAATTTCCTCAATAGAATCCCAAATGTTACAACCTGTTTCCCGTTCAAAAACGGTTATCATGTCTTCTGCCACTTTATCCTTTGCCTCAAAATATTCCTGTTCTGTAACATTACCCCAGTCATCGGACATGAACATGGTGGTAAAGTACATCATGCAGGTGCCTTTTGGGGAACACTCTGGGTAGGCGTTGTTTAGGCACACTGTAGCTTGCACATGGTTGGTAGATACCTTGCGCATCAAGTCATATTGTTTTGCAGTATCTGCGGTATCATAAATAAAATAGTTATGACTCTTGATACCCAATTCCTCCGCTGATTTATTCAAGCCAAGGAAAAGGCTCATACCACGGCCTGCAAATGTACGGGCATTGGTGGAGCGTACCATCTGTTCTGTAACAGACTTTTTATCCAACATTTTACCAAATACCAAATGGGGAGAACAGTTGGCAATGACATGGTTGGTAGGAATTATGGTTCCATCTGCCAACTCTACACTGCAAATAGCGTTGTTTTCATCGGTGTGAATATGGGCAGCTTCGGAATTGTACCAGATATCGCCACCCAACTCCCGAATACGGCTCTCCAATGCTAGGCTAATCTCGTGGGAGCGCATCTTTGGCATCCATGCATCTCGAGTAATGTATCGGATAACCATAGTGCCATAATGCAAAAAGCTCATGCGGTCACAGTCTACCCCCAGATAGCACCAATAGGCATTTAGAATATCTCTTGCAGCCTGTGGCATTTTCAGAGATTCCAATACCTCATTGACCGAATAACTGCCTGCCTTGATAAAGTTTGGAAAATGCTCTTTCATATAAGCAGAATCGGTATTGCCGTTGACGGAGCTGGAATAGGCTTGTGCATCCCGAACTTCATTGCACAATTCAAAGAAATCGGTCATGGACTTTCGGGAACCCGGCACATATTGTTCCATTTTACTAATGAATGCCTCTATACCAAAGGGCATTTCACAGTTATACTTTTTATCTGTGGTCAAAAGGTGATAGGCGTCTGGTATCCGAATCCAGTCTACTTTATCCTCTACACCCAACTCCCGGAACAATGTACGAATTTCACCAGGCTCTTGAGGGGAACCAAAATCATTCAGTTCATGCAAACTTGCCTCAAACTCAAAGCGACCCCGGCGAAAACTGGTGGCAAACCCTCCCGGCAAATTGTGTTTTTCTAGCAGCAAACAGGAATACCCTCCCTGTAACACACGAATTGCTGCTGTCAACCCACCATTTCCGGCACCAATGACTACAACATCATAGGCTTTCTTCGACTTTTTTCCCATAATCTTCCTCCTTACCTATATGAGTATCTAAGGTTCTTTTTATCAATTCTTTCAATTCTTGTTCGTCAGTTACTTGTTTATAATGCCGCAAAAGAATGATGTAAAATTGTGTCAACCGTTCTTCAATATCCTTCATAGAGAAGGTACAATACCCCGTTGCCAACATAACCGCTAAAGCATAACAATAGCACTGCATTTTATGGTGCATTTCTGTGGCTTTATCTCGCTCCATATCCAATGTTTTGCAAAGCAAAGAGATAGTTTCTTCATAGTTGATATCGTCTACAAAGGTTTCTTCCATGGTGCGTCTACGAATGTACAAAAATCGGAATAACTCTGGTTCTGTATAGGCAAACTGCAAAAAACGAATGCCATAATCCTTGTAGCTGATAGCATTGATATGCAAAAAATTTTCTTTCGCATATACCAACAATTCTTTCTTTAGCTGTTCAATTCCCTGAAATTCCGAATAGATTGGCTGGGTAGAAGATTGCAACTTATTTGCAATGGAGCGAACCGAAAGAGCTTGTTCCCCTTGTTGTCGGACCACTTCTACAGCTGCTTGCAAGATATCTTGCCGAAAAATACGCTTTTGCGGTGGCATTTCTCTCCTCCTTTACAGGATAAATAACAGGTATTATATATAATAATATACTATCTTTTATTCCAAATAGCAATACTTAAATGCTTTTTTATGTGTTTTATACAAAAAAGTGACCCCTGTTTTACAGTGTCACTTTCTTTGTTTCATAGGAATATTGATATAACTATTTTTAAGCTAAACCATGTTGTTCCAGCCAGTGCATCAGTGTAGATTTTTGGTGTTTTATTTTATAGCTTCGAATCTGGAATACAACCAAAGTCAACAGTGAGAATACAACCATCCACACTACTAAATACTGCAAGCAGCCTGTTATGCTTTCTCCTCCTGCAATGGTGCTGCGGAAAGCCTTTACTGTGTAGGTAAAGGGAACCCATGGGTATAGGCTGGGAACAAAGCTGCCAGAAAGCTCCAAAGGATAGGTACCCACCGAACCGGCAAGCTGCACCACCATAAAAATCAGCATCAAGAAACTTCCTACTTTTCCCAACAGATTGGTAAAGAAATACATAATTGACATAAAAGTAACTGCTGCAACACAGGCAACCAAAATTGTTTTACCCATTTCTACAGGCTGCAAGCCGTCCAAGTTGTGCAATGCCAGCAACATCACAATTGCCTGACAAATTGCCAAGGGATACAGCACCGATGCCTTACTAATCCACCATGCTGTTCCGCTTTTCAGTTCCCCTTTGTATTCCGTAAGTGGGTACATCAGGCTAAAGGCAATACAGCCCACCCACAGTGCCACTGACATCATATAGGGTGCCATAGCATGACCATTGTTTTCTACAGTAGTCATTTGGGTTTCTTTGGTTGTCACTGGAGCTGCAAACATCTCCACAGTAGCATCTCCTGTATTGGTTTCTGCAATGGTTTGTGCTCCCTCAGATAGACGCTGTTGCAGTTGGTTGCTGCCATCTGCTAATGCTGCAATTCCTTGGTTTATCTGCAAACTACCATCATACAACTTGTTGCTTCCTTGTTGTATCTTTCCAGCACCATCTTGTAAAGCAACTGCACCTTCCTTTAAGGTTGGGCTATTTGCTTGTAATTGTTCTGCTCCATTTTTTAACTGAGAAATACCAGATTTCAGAGCAGAGGCCCCTTCATTTAACTGAGAAACGCCTGTGCTAAGGGAAGGGATTTTTTCTGCAAGCTGTCCGGTTCCTTGTTTTAGTTGCTCAGAACCTTGAACTAATCCATCCAAACCAGCGGCAAGTTGATTTGCCCCTTCAGCCAGAGGAGTTGTACCCTGTTGTTGCAGCTTTTGGGCTCCTTGATAAAGTTTATCAATTCCCTCTACCAACTGGGGGGATTGTTTTTCTAGTTGCTGGGTTCCTTGTTGCAATGCTTGCAATCCTTGCTGTAACCCTTGTGCACCTGCTTCCACTGCCTGTGCTCCCTGCTGCAAGGCAGGTAAATTTTCTGTCAACTGTACTGCCCCCTGTGCTGCTTGGTTGGTGCCATTGGTGTAGTTTACTACACCTTGCTCCAATTCTTGTGCTGCCTGTTGCAACTGTGTTAAAGAGGGCAACAGGGGGGAATCTGGTGGCAAAGCAGACAAAAGCTGTGTAATTCCTTGTTGCAGCCCTTGTGCTCCTTGCTGTAAAGCAGCAGAATTTTCTCCATTTGCTCCTGTAATCTGCTGCATACTTTGTTTTAGCAATTCTCCTCCTTCTGCTAGCTGCCCTACTCCTTGGGTAAGACTTTGGGCACCAGTAGAAAGCTGTTGGCTTCCCTCTGTCAATTTCTGTGCACCTTGGTTTAGTTGCTGTGCAGAACTTGGCAGAGAAGCTGTTTGCTGTTCCAGTTGGTCAAGACCTTGGATAAGAACGGTCATATTTTGGTTTACTTGAACAGCCCCCTCTTTTAAGCTGTTGCCACCTTGTTGAGCTTGTGTAATGCCTTGTTGCAAGGCATTGGCTCCACCATCTAGCTGTTGCACACCTTGGGATAACGTTGGAACAGACTCTCCCAAAGAGCCCAGTCCCTGCTGTAAAGCAGCGGCACCTGTATCCAGCTTTTGTGCACCATCATATAATTGGGCAACGCCATCGGTATATTGTGCAATGCCCTCTACCAATCGTTGACTTCCATCATAAAAGACAAGGCTGCTATCTGCCAACACCTTCAAATTGTCACTGATGGTTTTATTTCCCTCTGCCAAGGTTCCAGTACCATCTTCCAACTGTTTGGCTCCATCGGCAGCCTGTTCCATACCATCTTCAATGGTATTTAGTTGCTGGAACATGGTTTCGGTGTAGGTTTTAGTAATTTCCTCCCGTACCGAAGCCTGTATTTCCTTCATGGCTGTTTCTCCCAATTTGGAGGCAATGTAGTTGGTTCCCGGATTTGTTTCATAATCCAACTGCATTTGTTTGGGATTCTCATCGGTAAGGGTGGCAGCATTGGCAGAGAAATCCTCTGGAATGGTTATCACCATGTAATATGTTCCCTGTGCCAATCCCCTTTGGGCAGTATCTTGGTCTACAAAGTCAAACTTCAAAGAAGCATCTTCTTTTAGGTTATCAACCAATTCCTTTCCCACTTGTAGGGTTTTGTCGTTGTAGCTCACTGGTTGGTCGCAGTTTACCACAGCCACCGGCAGTTTATCCACATTGCCATAAGGGTCCCACATGGAGCCTAAAAATAATGTGGTATAGATTGTGGGAATTGCCACAATAGCCACCATGACCACTACCAAAAGCGGGTTTCCCAACAGGCTTTTCCATTCTCGCTTGCACATAGCCTGAAAAATCCTTCTTTCCTGCTAAAATTGAAATACAAAACCTGTGCAGCTTGCTGGTCTTGCATTTTATCGCAAAGAGAATTATACTTTATTGAAATGCCACATACAACCAACAGATTTTTTTGTATTTGTCCAAAAATGGACATTCACAACAGGATTTGTATAATATTCAAAAATTGTTTACAACTGGGAGTGTTTACCATAGAGCGTCGAATTCGCAGAACAAAAACTTTATTGCGCAAAGGGTTGGCAACTTTGCTACAACAAAAGCCCTTGGAGGAAATTACAGTCACCGAACTGGTACAGGTATCAGACATCAACCGTTCCACCTTTTATCTGCACTATTCTGATATTTACGATTTAATGGAACATATCCAAACAGAACTATTTGAAGAAGTAGAACAAGCTGTGCAGAGCCATTTGATAACCCCTTTTACACAAAATGGACTGCCTTTTTTTGAGGATGTTTTTACCATTCTTTATCAAAACCAAGAAATTTGCGCTGCTCTAATTGGCCCCAATGGTAGCCCTGCTTTTTTGCGTCGCATTGAGGAGATGATTTCCAGTTACAGCCTGCAAGCATTGCAAACAGCATTTCCCCAACGGCAACAAGACGCCCAATACACATTTTCCTTTTGTGCTACAGGATGTTTGGGACTGATAAAAGAATGGATTGCAAAGGGGTGCAAGGAATCTCCCCAACATATGACTACAATTACCTTTCAGATGATACAAAATATCCTCTATGGTAACTATACTTTAGAATAAGAAACAAACCGATGGATGCTTTTTCAAAAAGAAAAACTTCCATCGGTTTATTTGTTGAAGAGAAAAGGAATTGTGATATCTTGTGTGAGAAAATATCGAATGTGGTTACACCCTTATTCTACACCAAAGGCAACACCTTTTCTATACTGGTTTTTGCTGCTTGACACAACAAAATTGGTACTTGACAAATTATTTTTTTATGCTTGTACTGGTCTGTACAAAATGGGCTCATCATATCCAAAGGTTTTTTTGCCATTCACTTCCATGCTCTCACTTACTTCTAGGCACTCTTTGGAGAATCTTTCGAAAAGAGTAAACTTCAGCACCGGAGAAAACATGCTAGTGCTGCCTCCTTCCCATACACCCTCCTTTTCGGTGTACAGTGCAGGGGTAAATTTTTCTGACACTTTTAATTGGGAATAATCCACCTGTTGCAAATCCTTATAAGTGAAACTATTTTTGTCATATCCCTCTGGCAATTCGTAGGAGGTCAGCTTTATATCTGCTCCTTCTTGGGTAAACAAAAACAGATGTGGGCTGGCATGGGTATTTCCATTGGCAGTGTAATAGCTTTCTTCCACCATAAAGATTCCTGCAAAATCCTCTGGCAAATTTGTAATTTTGTCATTGCATGCAGTATTTACATGTTCTGCATAGGGAAACTCTTTCCCTTGTGCTTTCATCTGCTCAAATTGTTGGGCATTGTTAAAGTTTCCGGTAATTATTTCTACAAATTCATTCAGCTTGCTCATGTTTCTTTTCCTCCATGGTGTAATTTTGATGTAATGTAATGGATTGCATACACTCCAGCAGTGTTTGACGGCTAGTTTCATCCATTCCAGCAAGCACTTTTTCATCCCACTGATAAAAAAGGCTATGGCTAATTTCCACAATGTTGCTACCTTTTTCTGTAAGACTAACAATATTTGCCCTTTTGTCCTTTGTGCTCTTTCTTTGGGTGATACAATCGTTTTCTATCAACTTGGAAAGGGTTCGGTTCATTTGTCCAGCATCCAGTTTTAAAAATTCACAGATATCCTTGGGAGAACATTCTCTCCTTTTGCTAATATAAATCAGTATAAAAAGCTGTCCATAGGTCACTCCCAATTCTGCCAATCGTTCCGAACAATATGCCACAAAATCTTTTCGCAGAAGGGCAATGTAAAACGCAAAAGATTTTAGGTGCAAAAGATTCCCTCCTTTTATTTGATAAAATCAAGTATATCTCAACAATTTGATAAAGTCAAGTATTTTTATTCAAATTTATTTTTGCAGTTTGACACCAAGGCATAGAACCCCTATAATCATCTTATACTACCTACATAATAAAACATATTAGGAGGGTTATGGTGTGTGGTTTGATGAAGCTGTAATATACCAAATTTATCCTTTGGGCCTTTGTGGTGCCCCAGAGGATAACACAGGCGACAAAGAAAGCAGAATTTTGAAAATTCTTGATTGGGTAGAGCATATTAAAAAAACAGGAGCTGACACTGTTTTATTTAACCCAGTCTTTGAAAGTGACCGCCACGGGTATGATACTCGTGATTATTTTCGTTTAGATGCTCGTCTTGGCACCAACGAAGATTTTGCCAAAGTGTGCAAAGCCTTTCATGACGCTGGCATTCGGGTAATGTTGGACGGTGTTTTTAATCATGTGGGGCGTGGATTTTGGGCATTTCAAGATGTGCAACAAAAAAAATGGGATACCCCCTACAAAGACTGGTTCCATATTGACTTTGGTGGAAACACCAACTACAATGACGGTTTCTGGTACGAAGGCTGGGAAGGTCACAATGAGCTGGTAAAACTAAACCTCAATCATCCTGATGTTGTACAACACCAATTTGATGCCATCCGTTCTTGGGTAGAACAATTTGATATTGATGGGTTGCGTTTGGATGTTGCCTATTGCCTGCCTCAGCATTATCTGCGCCAATTACAAGGGTTTACCACTAGCCTAAAACCCGATTTTGTGCTGATGGGTGAAACCCTCCATGGAGATTACAAACAGTGGATGGCACCGGATATGTGCCACTCTGTAACCAACTATGAATGCTACAAAGGTTTGTGGTCAAGTTTTAATTCCATGAATATGTTTGAAATTGCCCACAGCTTAGCCCGTCAATTTGGTCCAGAGGAATGGACTCTTTACAAAGGGGCTCACTTGCTTGCCTTTCTGGATAATCACGATGTCACCCGCATTGCAAGCCAACTGACCAATGAAAAACATTTGCCCTTGGCTTATGCTATGTTGTTTGGAATGCCCGGTGTGCCCGCAATCTACTATGGAAGTGAATGGGGAATCACTGGAAAAAAGGAGCACTCTGGAGATGCTCCCCTCCGTCCCGCATTGGAACAACCAGAATGGTCTTCCCTCACTGATTGGATTGCAGCACTAAGCAAAGCCCACAAGGAAAGCAAAGCATTGTGCTATGGCTCCTATCGTAATGTGGTTTTAACAAACCGGCAGATTATTTTTGAACGAAAGACACCAGAAGAGCGTGTTCTAGTTGCCATCAATATTGATGACCAGCCCTATACTGCCCATTTTGATGCCGGTTGTGGAATGGCTGTAGATTATATTTCTGGAAAAACTCACGATTTTGGAGGAGGCAGTACACTACCTCCTTATAGCGCATTCTATTGGGAAATGGAGCGATAAGGCCGCAAGTTTATCGCTTTGTATTTATACAACCAATCTGCCAGAAACAAACACTGTTGCGGCAGGTTGGTTGTGCTATTTTTTGTATTTTTTCATCATAAGAATATAGCCAACAAAAAAATATAAATTTTTTTCAAAAAACCTCTTGCATTTTTACAAAAGAATTGCTATAATAAACAAGCACTCAATTGGTGCACAGAAGAATATGGGAGATTTCCCGAGTGGCCAAAGGGGACAGACTGTAAATCTGCTGGCTATGCCTTCGGTGGTTCGAATCCACCATCTCCCACCAAAACGCATTTAGACAAAGTTGTCTGAATGCGTTTTTTGTTTTGTTTATTTTTATTTATGACAATTTTGTAACCTTAGTCATGAAACAATATTTCTTGATGACACTTTATTTTTTTGTTACAATGGGTAGGAAATGGGTTTATATAGGAATCGTTTTGTAAAAACTAAAGAAGTGAGGTGAATACAGAAATAGGTCTCTAATTCTATTTCTGCACAAAACAATGAACAACAAACTTTCATTATTGCGGCTTTCCTGCCTTGTGGTGGGTATCTCTGGTGTTATTTTTTCTTTACTTTATGTGATAGAACAAAACTTTGCTGTATCTCTAAGTATATTAGTGTTTACAGCGGCAGTTTTTATCCCCTCTCGTACACTGGCAAATGAAAAAAATGTGCGTTTTTTCTGCTACTATACGGTAATATGCATCAACTTGCTTGTTTTCTTTACACAAATGGCATCCATGAATTTTGCTGTTTCAGGTGTATTTTTTATTTGCACAGGAACTTTATTTGCCCTTTTCTTTGACATGAATCTATTGAAATTTGGCTTTGTGGTCAGTTTTATTACATATGTAGCAGATTATATTGCCATGTCCCTATTATCTGGAACATGGATTGCCCCTATTTTTACCATGATAGAATCTTCTCTTGCTGTTGCCATCTGTTTTTTTCTGGTTTACCAAGCCATCAAATATGGAAATTCCTACCTAGCACAAGCAGCAAAGGAACATCAAGAATCAGAACTTTTGGTTCAGGAACTGAATGCACACCGTGACCAAGAACGTGAAGTGATGGAAAAACAGGTGCATCTTCTGGAGCAAATGCAATCCATTTCCACTCATGTTAGTGCAGATGCACAACAGCTTGCTGGACAATCGGACACTCTGGCAACAGGTACATCTACACAAGCTCAATCCATCCAAAGTGTTACTGAGGCAATGGGCGAGATGACTGCCCATATTCAAGATACTGCTAAACAAGCCCAGCAAGTTCGGGAAGAGTCTCAAAAAATGACTGAATATGTATCTATTGGTACAAAGCACATGCATGATATGTTACAGGCTGTTGAACGCATTCGTGCCAGCTCCCTTTCTATTGAAAAAATCATCAAAACCATTGAGGATATTGCATTCCAAACCAATATTTTGGCATTGAATGCCGCTGTGGAGGCGGCAAGGGCAGGAGCCGCTGGAAAAGGCTTTGCAGTTGTGGCAGATGAAGTGCGCAGCCTTGCTAGCCGTTCGGCTGATGCTGCCAAAAGCACAACCCACCTAATTGCCGACTGTTTAAGTGCTATCCAACATGGCGATACCGTAGCAGAAGAAACTGCACAGGCTTTGGAACAAATTCAAACAAGTGCTGAATCTGTTACACAAAAGGCATTTGATATTTCAGATAAAACCAATGACCAAACATCTATGGTAAACCATATCAATGGAGAGGTTGTACAAATCTCCGAGCTTATTCAAACTATGGCAGCTTCTGCCCAAGAAAGTGCTGCTACCAGTCGCACACTTTCCCAGCAAGCTGTTCTCCTCCATCAGCTAAGCGAAAGATAAATTTTTATTAGAACATATTACAATATCTGTATATGCAAAAAATAGAGGTGGATTTCAAAAAATCCACCTCTATTTTTATGTAATGATACTTTTTAGCGGCCTAGACGGTCTACCGTCAAAATTGCTCTACAAAGTTCTGTGGGAGAAACAGGGAATGGCATATTTTTCATACTATTTTTTTCTTCACATGCCTTTTCTGCTGCCAAAAGCAAAAGTTCTTCCCCCAATCCGGCACAATCCAAATCCTCCAAACTGGTGGGTAATCCTACATCTTTACAGAATTGCATTACGCTCAACAGCTCATTTTGGTCTTTTTCCAAAGCAAGCTGTACCAATGTGCCAAAGGCTACCAGTTCCCCATGCATAGCAGAGGGGCAAGCTCCTAACTCTGTAAATCCGTTACATACTGCATGTGCAGTCGCAAGACCTCCGCTTTCAAAACCCAATCCACTGAGATACAAATTTACTTCAATCACCTGTTCTACTGCACCAGTTAAACGCCCTGCCTTTACATCTTCCAAGGCTTTGCTACCACAGGCGAAAAGAATATCCCTACATCCCCTTGCTAAAGCAAGGGCACCAGCTCCACAAGTTCCGCCAGCACTGGTTTTTCCATGGGATAAACTACAGGCTTTGGCTTCGTACCATGTGGAAAGAGCATCCCCCATTCCAGCTACCAATAGCCGTGGAGGGGCTTCGGCAATCACTGCACTATCTGCAAGAACCAACTGCGGATTTTGATTCAAGGGTAAATACCTATCTAGCAATCCATCTTTTGTATACAGAACTGCCAATGCACTGCATGGAGCATCACTGGAAGCGGCTGTAGGGGCAACTGCCACAGGAGTTTGGGCAAAATGGGCAACTGCTTTTACGGTATCCATAACCTTTCCCCCACCAATTCCTACAACTAAGGTACAGTGGTTTTTTGTCATAATGCCACGTAAGCGGTCAATTTCTTCGTTGCTACATTCACCGCCAAACTCTTCTATTTCAGTCCGAACCCCACTGCGTGTAAATCCCGCTTTAATTGCAACACCCTGTTCTTTTAGAATGTGATTGGTTGCCACCACCAGTACAGTTCCACCTTGTCCCAGTGGTTTGCACCATTTTCCCAGTTCACGCAAAACACCTGCTTTTTGCACATACTTTGTAGGGGCTACATTCACAATTACCCGTTTTCCATTCATTTGTTTCTTCCATCCTTATTTTTTAAAACGGGCGATATTGTGCCCTTTTATTTATTCTACACGGCTGATGGCTCGCACCACTTCTGCTGCCAACATCAGCCCTGCACAGCCGGGCACAAATGCCACACTTCCCGGTGTGCTTTTTTTGGGGTTACCTGTTCGTTGTTGATTACTCTGCTGGGGCATGGTATTTCCCTTGTGAGAAATGGCCGGTTCGGTGGAGTACACCACCTTAATATTTTTTAGACCACGCTGTTTACATTCTCGACGCATTACACGGGCAAGGGGGCACCCTTGTGTCTGCTCTATGGTTGTAACACACAACTTTTCTGGATGCAGCTTGTTACCTGTGCCCATGCAGCTAATAACGGGAACTCCTGCTTGTGTTGCACGCTGTAAAATTTCCAACTTTGCGCTTACAGTGTCAATGGCATCCACAATGTAATCATAACCTTCAAAGGGTAAAGAATCCGCCGTTTCTGGGGTATAAAACATCTGCACTGTTTCTACCTTGCATGTAGGAGAAATGTCTGCAATTCTCTCCTTTGCCACCTGTGTTTTTGGTTTTCCTATGGTACTATACAAAGCCACCAACTGTCTATTGAGGTTACTTTCAGACACTACATCATCATCCACCAAGGTTAGGCTGCCAATACCACTGCGCGCCAGTGCTTCTGCGGTGTAGCTGCCTACTCCACCCAGACCAAACACCAGCACCTTTGCTTGCTGTAACCGCTGGATTCCCTCTTCCCCCAGCAATAGGGCTGTACGCTCTGTCATTCCCATCAGCGTACAAATCTCATATCCATGGAGGTACTCCAGCTTTCACCGGGCTGCAATACAGCGGCACAGGGCTTTTCCTCCCAGTTTCCAGTGGAATCCACACGGTCGGGCAAAGAATGCCATGGCTCAATGCAAACAAATTGTAGCTTTTCTGTGGCAGCACTCCAAGCCAGAACATAAGGGAAGCCCTCAATGGATACTTCTACCTTGCGGTTGGTTCCCTTTTCCTCAATAGAAAGAGTTTTTGCTGTCAACTGTGTCATACAGATGGAATCCTCTTTAAATAGCTGGTCTGTCAGAGGAATTACATCGCTGTTTTCCATTAGCAGATGAGTTCCATCACAGAAACCGCCGGGAGTGTCCTGTACCACTGGGCTTTGGGGAATGTCAAAACGCAATTGATAATCCTCTGTATCATGGTTCTCATCAAAGGGACACAAGAAACCGGGATGATAGCCAAAGCCAAAGCGCAAAGGCTCCTGTCCGGGATTTTTTACCTCGACGCTATGACGCACAGTTTCACCTTCTAGGGTGTAGGTGGTACGGAAACAGAAGGCATAGGGGAAAATTGTAAGGGTGTTTTCGTCTGAGCAAACTTCAAAGGTAAGGCTGTTCTGGGTTTGGTCTACCAGTTTGTGCTCTAAATCTCGCACAAAACCATGTCCTCCCCCTTGATATTCTTTTCCCTTTGCCACAAATTTTCCATGAAGCAAGCGACCACAATAGGGGAACAACATTGGTGCATGACGGTTCCAAGCGGGGCCGGCATTCCACAAAAGAGGCTGATTGGATGGTTTATGAATCAGTTGAACCATCTCGGCTCCCTTTGTGTCTATTGTCAGTTTCAAAATTTCGTTTTCAATGGTATATTGCATGATTTTAACCTCCCTGCAACCCGAAATAGAATCTCATAAAAGTATAATACAAAAAAACATTTTTGCCAAGTAGTGGCCAGTGTTTCACCAATGGAAATGATAGAGAATATCCTAGTGAAAAGCAGTGATATTCGTTTTCATTGCTTTGCTACAACAGCAAAGGAGGATTTTTCTATGCAACAATATTCATCCTGCGGTTCCAACGGCCGCACTCCTGTGAATGGCTCTGGTACTCTGCGGTTTCGCAGTTTTGCAGCCCGTCAAGCTGGAGCTGTTCCCAATGTAACCTTTCATGTTGTGGGGTCTGGTATCGACCGTACCATTGTCACCGATGAAGAAGGCATTGGTCAAGATATCTCCATTCCTGCCCCCTCTGCCTCCTATTCTCTCAACCCTGACAACACCACTGTCCGCCCTTATTCCACAGTAGATATCGAAATTACTGCAAATGGATTTTATCCTATTACCATGTTGGGGGTACAAATATTTGATGGTCAGGTAACCCTTTGCGAACCAGAAATGACCCCCATTGATGAAGCAGACCCACAACCTGCTAGTTTGGATGTGGTAGTTACCCCCACACACCACCTGTTTGGGGATAACCAAGGAGGCAGCGGTCTACAACCTGTGTCTGCTTGCAGACCTTTTGTGCTGGAACAACCTATCATCCCCGAATATATCACTGTCCACCTTGGAAAACCTTCTGCTTCAGCACAAAATGTAACTGTCAGCTTCCGCCAGTACATTGCAAATGTGGCCTCTAGTGAAGTATATCCCACATGGCCTGAACAGGCTTTGCGAGCAAATATTCATGCACAAATCAGTCTGGCCCTCAACCGTGTATATACCGAATGGTATCCTAGCAAAGGATATTCCTTCAACATTACCAATTCCACCAGCTATGACCAATATTATGTACACAACCGAGAAATTTTTTCTGTAATGCAACAAATTACCGATGATATCTTTAATACCTATGTTCGCAAACTGGGAACCATTGACCCCTATTACACCGAATATTGCGATGGAAAGAGCGTCACCTGTGCCGGCATGAAGCAGTGGGGTACTGTTACCCTAGCCGAGCAAGGCAAAAATGCCCTACAAATTTTAAAATACTACTATGGCGATGATATCGAAATTGTACGCACCAACCGCATTCAGGCCATTCCCGAAAGTTATCCCGGTAGCCCTCTGCGCATTGGTTCCACTGGTTCTGCCGTTCGCACCATTCAGCGGCAACTCAACCGCATTGCACAGGATTACCCCTTCTTTGGCACACTAAATGTAGATGGTATTTTTGGAGAATCTACCGCCGAAGTTGTGAAAAAGTTCCAGAAACAATTTGGTCTAACAGTGGATGGCGTTGTAGGTCGTGCCACATGGTACAAAATTAGTTATATTTATGTATCTGTAAAAAAATTAGCAGAACTGAGCAGCGAAGGCGTTCCCAATGATGGTGCTCCTGTGGACGGAGTTTACCCCGGTACCTCCCTGCGGAGAGGCAGCACTGGCGCATCTGTAGAGCAAATTCAGTTCTGGCTAAGTGAAATCGCCAAATTTGACGATTCTATTCCCGCACCTGCTGTAGATGGTATTTTCGGAGCAGGTACAGAAGCTGCTGTAAGGGCTTTCCAAGCAAAATATGGCTTGACAGTAGATGGCATTGTAGGCCGTGATACATGGGAAGCTATTTTCAGCCAATACTCCTCCATTGAAGATGATATTACCAGCGGTGGTGCAGGCACTTATCCTGGTACTCCTTTGCGGAGAGGCGACACTGGCGATTCTGTACGGCTAGCCCAATTCTATTTGCGTGTAATTGCCACCAACTACGATAGCATTCCTGTTATTACTGTGGATGGTATTTTCGGGTCTGGCACAGAAGCCGCTGTACGGGCTTTCCAAAGTTTCTTTGGTTTGTCAGTGGATGGTGTTATTGGCAAAATGACATGGAACAAACTCTATGAAGTATACACCGATGTAGCAAACGACCTTTTGGCACCTGACCAACGCCCGGGCACCTATCCCGGCACCCCCTTACGACAAGGCAGCACCGGAAAGGCTGTTCGAGAATTGCAATATTATTTGTTCTTGCTGTCTGCTTACTATCGCTCTATTCCCGAAATTGCCTTTGATGGTATTTTTGGTTCTGCTACCACAGCCGCTGTAAAAGCATACCAATCTTTGTTTGGTTTAACTGTGGATGGCATTGTAGGCCCTGCAACCTGGAACTCCATCTATGCACAATACCAAATGTTGCGCTCCACCAGTGGTTCTGTTCGCAAATATGACCTAAGCCGTTGGCCTGGAGAAACCTTGCAGCCGGGGAGCACTGGTCAAAGTGTGGCTTATGTGCAAATGCTTTTGCAGTACATTGGCTTTTTCTATCCACAGGTAGAGCCTCCCCAAGAAATCAGCAACACCTATGATGAAGCCACTGTTATTGGTGTGAAAAGTTTTCAGGATTTGTTTGGCCTTCCTCAAACAGGAACCGTTGACCAAACCACATGGGATGCATTGATTGTGGTATATCTCAGCCTTGCCGCTGGAAGTCCTGCGGCCAAAGCAGCAATTCCAGAGGAATACCCAGGCTATGTGATGACACTGGCAAGTGCAGGGCCTGCTGTTCTCCAATTGCAGCAATACATGAATCAGGTTGCTTCCCTGTACTGTGCAGGATGGTTTGTGCCTGAAACTGGTGTATTCGATGAAGTCACCGAAGATGGTGTAAAACAATTCCAACAGGGGCTGGGCCTACCTGTTACCGGAGCTGTTGACCGTGAAACATGGGAAGCCATTGCAAATCTTGCAAATGGTGAAGTAAATACTTCTTTCTCCGCAAAAATTGCAGGTTTTCAGATTGAAAGGGAGTGATTGTATATGGCAAAAGTATTTGTTTACAATGAGTACGACAACCGTATGTTGACCTATTATCTCAGCGAAAACGACCCCATGCCCTACGCCTATGGAACTACCATGCGAGTACGGGAATTTCGGGGTAGCAGCAACTCCCCTACCCTTTGGACTACTATCCGCGCTATGGAGGCATGGAACCTCACCCGCCGCAGCTATGGCAAGGGTATCTACATTGGATATGCCTTCAAACGCATTTGGGAAGGTGGCCATGGCACTGCCAGCCAGCACTATGCTGGGGTGAGCTTCGATGTAGGGCAAAATGTAAGCAGCACCGAACGCCGCGCCATTTGGAATGCAGCCAACAACACTGGTGCATGGGGGTATGTGGAGCCCCTCAATCTAACCCCCACTTGGGTACACTTTGACCGGAGATATTTCCGGCCGGCTTGTTCTGGAACAACCAGTGGTTATCCCACTGTTCGCCGTGGCTCTATCTCTACCTATGTACTCATTTTGCAGGATGCTCTCAATGCACTGGGCTACACCACCTACACATTGGACGGCAAATTTGGCCCCAACACAGAACGGGCAGTGATTGCTTTTCAGCGAGATATGGGGCTAACTGCTGACGGAATTGCAGGCTGCAATACATGGAAAAAACTAACCTCTGCCACCGTTGGCATTGGCCGCACACAAGGCGTTATTGACTAAGTAACTTTGCTTGCCCTTTGTAAGGAATTTCCCTGCAAAGGGCATTTTTCTTGTGGTGTATTTGCCAAACATAGAGAAATGGGGTACAATAATTTCATCCAATAAAGGAGGTGCAATATTCTGTGAAAAAACATAAAAATGTAAAAAGCATTTTTTCTTATCTCTATAACCGCACTGTTATTGTAGGAATTTCCATCTGTATTCAGGCTGTGGTGTTGGTGATAATGCTGGCACGATTTAGCCATTATTTCCCTATTTTTTACGCAATTAGTATTTTGTTAAGCATTGGGGCTGTGCTTTGGCTGGTGAATAATCGTGCCAATCCTGCCTATAAAATTGTATGGATTTTGGTGATTATGGCATTTCCTGTGTTCGGTGGCATTTTCTATCTAATGTTCAGTGGAAAGCAACTCTCTCGCCACCAACGAAAAAAGATGCAATCCATCTACAACAAAGTAACCCAATATGGAACCTTTCAGCAAAGACAAGACCTTGAAAATCAACTGCAACAAGATTCTCTCACAGCCTTTCGACAAAGCCGCTATATTACCAATGCAGCGATTACCCCTGTTTACCAAAACACCAGTGGAGAATATTTTCCTTTGGGAGAGGATAAATTTGCACGAATGTTGGAGGAATTGGAAAAAGCGGAACACTTTATTTTTATGGAATATTTTATCATCCAAGAGGGCAAAATGTGGAATGCCATTTTTGATATCCTAAAGCGCAAAGCGGCACAGGGACTGGATGTAAGGCTGATGTATGATGATGTGGGCTGTTTGTTGACCTTGCCCTACAAATATCATCAACATATCGAGCAAGCAGGTATAAAGTGCTGTGTATTTAATCCCTTTGTTCCCCTGTTAAATGCCCGCATGAACAACCGCGACCACCGAAAAATTTGTGTCATTGATGGATGGGTGGGATTCACTGGCGGTATCAATTTGGCAGATGAATATATCAATGCCTATCCCAAGCATGGCCATTGGAAAGATACTGGTATCATGTTGAAGGGGGACGCTGTGTGGAGCTTAACTGTTATGTTTTTGTCTTTGTGGGACTATGTTCGAGGCATTGAGGAGGATTTCAGTCAGTTTAGTCCCAGCCGATACCAGCCCACTGCTATCCCTTCCAACGGATATTTTCAGCCTTACAGTGATAGTCCTTTAGATGATGAAACCGTGGGAGAAAATGTATACCTCAATCTTATTTACCAAGCAAAAAAATATGTCCATATTTGTACCCCATATCTCATTGTGGACAATGAGATGGTTGTAGCTTTGTGTACTGCTGCAAAATCGGGAGTGGATGTAAAAATCATCACCCCTCATCATGCGGATAAATGGTATGTTCACGCTGTAACTCGTGCCTATTACCCAGTATTGATGGAATCTGGTGTGCAAATTTACGAGTATACCCCCGGTTTTATTCATGCAAAAAGTTTTGTGGTTGATGGAGAATATGCCACTGTTGGAACAGTCAACTTAGACTACCGAAGCCTGTACCTGCATTTTGAATGTGGTGTGTGGATGTATGGTGCCCCCTGTATCCAAGCAATGGAGGAAGATTATCAGCTCACTTTATCCAAAAGCCAACTATTTACAAAAGAGGACTGCCGAACCAGTTGGTGGGCAAGATTGGGGCAAAGTATGCTGCGATTGTTGGCACCTCTCATGTAAAACTGTACCATGTTATTGCAAAAAAATCCCCTTTCTTCCATAAAAAGAAGGGGGATTTTTCTATTTATTCTCTAATTTTTTTCTGTATTGCAATGCTGCTTGCTGCAAAGGTGTAGGCTCATTGGGAAGCATTCCTTGCATAACCTGAGAAAGCAAAAAGTCCAGTGTTTTTCCTATTTCTTTGCCTTGCACAAATCCAAGTTGTAGCAATTCTTTTCCTGAGATATTCAGCTTTTTTAAGGAAAAACATTCTTTTCTACGCAAAATATCCCTTGCAATGGCTTCTATTTGGTCAATTTCTTCCAATCTCCACTGACAATGCTCTGCTTTTGCACGAGCATCCCCTCGCTTTACCTCCAACAGCAAAAAGAAATCCTCTACTCCCATTCGGTTTAACCACCGTTTTATAGATACATCTGTGGGCCAGATGGGGCTATCATGATATTTTACCAAACGACAGACCCTATTTTTTTGTTGGATACTTACCTTCCATTTCTCCAAAATCTCTTTGCTCATCTGAAAACTAATGTTTGCATGGCCATAAAAATGACCAACGCCCTTTTCTTGATGAAAACAAAGGGGCTTTCCTATATCGTGGAACAACAATGCCAAGCGGACTATTGGGTCTGGTATAGAAGCTCCCACAGCGTACACTGTATGTCGCCATACATCCCATATATGGTAGGGATTATGTTGCTCAAATCCTTTGGTAGCTTGCAGTTGGGGCAAAATTTGGAACAAAACAAAATCATACTCCAACAAGGCTTGTACCACAAATTCCCCACAAAGGAGTTTTGTCAATTCCTCAAATATGCGCTCTACTGAGATATGCTCCAAACCGGCCACACAGTCTTGCAATGCTTGCTTGGATTCTGCATCCATTTTCAGACCCAAACCAGCACAAAACCGCACACCACGCAGTATGCGCAAAGCATCCTCCCTCAGTCGTTCATGGGGGTTACCTACACAACGCAACACCTTTTTTTGCAGGTCTTGCCTACCACCAAACAGGTCTACTAGCCCTCTATTTGGATTATACGCCATAGCATTGATGGTAAAATCTCGTCGGGAAAGGTCATCTTCAATATTAGGAGAAAAAGAAACACTATCTGGTCTGCGACCATCTGTATAGTTGCCCTCTGTCCGAAAGGTGGTAATTTCAAAGGGCTGCCCTTCTAAAAATAGGGTAACCGTTCCATGGGCAATGCCTGTTTCCACAATTTTGCAACCCCCAAAAACCTCTTTTACCTGTTGGGGCAATGCAGAAGTACAAATATCCCAATCATGTGGCTTTTTTCCTTGTAGGCTATCTCTTACACAACCTCCCACCACATAGGCAGAAAATCCATTCTTCTCTAGCCGTTCCAGTACATTCTGCACCAACAATGGCAAAGTGATGTTATTTTGCATTTGACACCTCCTTTTTTGTTTTTTCTCCCCATTATTATAAAATACTTTTGGTACAAATACAACAAAAAAGAGCTGCGGAAAAAATTCCCACAGCTCCAAACAACAGCCATTAGCCAACATCTGCAAATTGGCTGTTGTACAAATCGTAATAAAATCCTTTTTTCTCCAACAGTTGGTGATGGTTTCCTGTTTCTACAATATCGCCATCTTTCATCACTAAAATCACATCTGCATCTCGAATGGTAGAAAGACGATGGGCAATAATGAAACTGGTTCTGCCCTCCATCAGATGGTCCATGGCCTTTTGAATGAGTACCTCTGTGCGGGTATCTACGCTGGAGGTTGCTTCATCCAAAATCAAGATTTTGGGGTCAGAGAGGATGGTTCGTGCAATGGTCAAAAGCTGTTTCTGTCCTTGGCTTACATTGCTTGCTTCCTCATTCAATACCATATTATAGCCATCAGGCAATGTTTTTACAAAGTGGTGTACCTGTGCCGCTTTGGCTGCCTGAATGACTTCCTCATCAGTAGCATTCAATTTTCCATAACGGATATTTTCCATAATGGAGGCATTGTACAGCCATGTGTCTTGCAGCACCATACCAAACATACTGCGTAATCCGTTACGGGTAAAGTCCTTTACATTGTGTCCATCCACCAATACTGCGCCATCTGTTACATCATAGAAGCGCATCAACAGTTTTACCATAGTGGTTTTACCTGCTCCGGTGGGGCCAACAATAGCCACCTTTTGACCGGGTTTCACCACAGTGGAAAAATCGTGGATAATGGTTTTTTCGGGTACATAGCCAAATTTTACATGGTCAAAGGTTACACTACCTTGTAAATCTTTGGGAGATACGGGATGTTCTGGCTCGGCGGATTCTTCTTCCTCCTCCAAAAACTCAAACACACGCTCAGCAGCTGCGGCTGTTTGCTGCAACACATTGGAAATGTTAGCAATCTGGGTGATGGGTTGGGTGAACTGTTTCACGTATTGAATAAATGCCTGAATGTCGCCCACACCAATGGAACCATTGAGTGTTAAAAATCCGCCCAAAATACAAATTCCCACATAGCCCAAGTTGCCTACAAAGTTCATCATGGGCATCATTAAACCAGACAAAAACTGGCTTTTCCATGCAGATTGATACAAGTTTTGATTGATTCGCTCAAATTCCTCAATGCTGCTTTGCTCACCATTGAATGCTTTTACCACCAAATGGGCACCATACATTTCTTCCACGTGACCATTTGCCAAGCCTAAATATTTTTGCTGCTTTTGGAACAAAGGCTGGCTACGCTTTACTATCTGCCCTACAATTAGCATACTAATGGGCAAAATAAACAGTGCCAAAATGGTCATGGGAACACTGATGGAAATCATCATCACAAGAATACCAATAATCTGGGTAAAGCTAGTAACCATTTGAGAAAGGCTTTGGCTTAGGGTTTGGGTAACGGTATCTACATCGTTGGTAATACGGCTAAGCACATCGCCAGACTGCACCCTATCAAAGTAAGAAAGGGGCAAACGATTAATTTTTTCACTGATTTCCTTTCGCATGGAATAGCTAACCTTGGTAGCAATGCCCGACATCAGCCATCCTTGTAGACCTGACAATGCGGTGCTAAGAAGATACAAACCAGCCAAGGAAATCAGAATTTTTCCGATAGCATCAAAATCAATGGAACCTGTACCGGTAAGCTGTGCCATAATTCCGTTGGCAAGCTCTGTGGTTGCCTGACCAGAAATTTTAGGGCCTACTACCAAAAATACGGTAGAAGCTATTGCCAACAACAAGCTGGTAAAAATTGCAATGCGGAACCGTCCCAGATATTTGAGCAATTTTGAAATGGTGTCCTTAAAGTTTTTTGCCTTCTCTCCGGGCATCATACCATGAGGGCCTCCGGGGCCGGGCATAGGCCCACGGGGGCGGTGTTCATTTCTAGATGCTGCACTCATGCCAATTCCTCCTTTGAAAGCTGGCTTTCGGCAATTTCCCGATAAGCAGTACAATTTTTCAACAATTCCTCATGGGTACCTTTTCCCACAATTTTACCTTCATCCAGAACAATGATTTGTTCGGCGTGCATAATGGTGGAAACACGCTGTGCCACCAGCAAAACTGTTGCATCTGCGGTATCTTGTTTTAGGGCAGCACGGAGCTTTGCATCTGTTTTAAAGTCCAAGGCAGAGAAACTGTCATCAAAAATGTAGATAGGTGCATTTTTTGCCAAAGCACGAGCGATGGAGATACGTTGCCGCTGACCACCGGATACATTGGTACCACCTTGTGCAATGCTAGTATCCATACCATCAGGCAGAGCAGAAATAAACTCTGCTGCCTGTGCAGTTTCTGCTGCTTTGTCCAGTTGGGCTTGTTCTGCTTCGGGCACACCATACCCAATATTGGAGCGAATGTCACCACTAATCAATAATCCTTTTTGTGGCACATATCCAATATTTTCCCGCAGTTGGTGTTGTGTCAACTGTCGAATATCAATGCCATCAATGGTAATGCTTCCTTTGGTTACATCATAAAAACGGGGAATCAAGTTAATGAGGGTAGATTTACCGCTACCAGTAGAACCAATAAATGCGGTAGTCTGTCCGGGCTGGGCGGTGAAGCTGATATGCTCCAGTACGTCCTCATCTGCATTATCATAGGCAAAACTTACATCGTGGAACTCTACCACACCCTTTGCACGACCACCAGCAAACTGTTTCGGTTGGGCGGGGTCGTTGATGGTGCAGGGGCTTTCCAAAAGCTCTGCAATACGGTCAGCAGAAACTGCTGCACGAGGAATCATAATAAACATCATGGAAATCATCAAGAAACTAAAGATAATTTGCATGGTGTATTGCACAAACGCCATCATGTCGCCTACTTGCATGGCCATGTCAGAAATTTGATGTCCGCCAAACCACAGAATCAACAATGTGGTAATATTCATTACCAGCATCATCACGGGCATCAGCATAACCATAACACGGTTTACAAACAGCATATTGGCTGTAAGGTCTTTGTTGGCTTTGTCAAAACGCTCTTCCTCAAATTTTTGGGTAGAGAAGGCACGAATTACCATCATGCCAGACAGGTTCTCACGGCTAACCAAATTGAGGCGGTCAACAAGGGGCTGCATCCGCTTGAATCGAGGCATAGCAATGGACATTACCAAAACAATGACACCCAAAATCAACACCACTGCCAAAGCCAAAATCCACGCCATGCCGCTGGATTTGCGCAATGCCATAATGGTGCCGCCAATGCCAATGATGGGAGCATAGCAAACAATGCGCAATCCCATGATAATCAGCATCTGCACCTGATTGATGTCGTTGGTGCTGCGAGTTATCAAACTGGCAGTGGAAAAACGGTCAAATTCTGCATTGGTAAAGCTGCTAACCTTGCGGAATACCATACTTCTTAGGTCACGGGCAAAGCCTGCACCCATACGGCTGGCGCACAAGCCTACACAGACCGCACATGCCATTAAACCAAGGCTAAGCAACAACATCAATACGCCTTGTGTTAAAATATAACGGTTCTGGATAGCGTTGGTGTCTGCTCCCAGTTCTACATAAAAGCCTTTGATAAAGACCTTTGCTGTTTGCTCTGTCATGCTTTGTTCCATTTTTGCAGCAATGTCAATAGAAGGCTGTATCTGCTCTTGTGGAATCATGGCCATAAACTGATTCATTTGGGCAAGGGCAGCGGTATCCATAGTTTTGCTTTCTGCATCTCCAAAGGAGGAACTATCCTGCCCTTGTTCTTGGGCAGACTTTTGCAAAAAGTCCATCATAGCATAGGTACTACGGCTGATAATCTGCTCCAGTTTGGAAAAATCTTCTTTGCTTTTCAGTGTATCTTCACTTAAATAAAATGTAGAAATGTCTTTGCTGTTGGGCCATTGCTCCAAGAAATCCTGTTGCTGCTGTCCGGTTAATTGGTCGGCAGACAGATACACTTTTTGTACAAACTCTTTATCCTGTTCAGGCATAAAATGCTCTAACAGTTCCAAAGAATCTTTAGAAATTGCTTTTGGTGCAGATTCGGTGATACCACCCTGTTGAATGCCCACATTTACAATTTCGCTCATCATGTTGGGCAGATTCAAGTCTAGCATTGCCTGCACAAATAACAGTATCAGTGCAATGGCAAGGGTAGACCGAAAGGGTTTTAGATAGCGTGCCAGCTTTTTCAAAAATGACAACCTCCTTTTGGCTGTTGGGATGTGGATGATGGGGAAGATGCTTGCAAAATGTCTGCAAGGTCATTCAAAAGACCAATGAGCTGCACAGATTTTTCTGGGCCAAGTTGACCCAAAATTTTCATAACCTGCTTGTCAAATCCTTGTAGGGCTTGCTCTACGGTAATGGTTCCCTTTTCCGAAAGACGAACATAGCACACCCTTCGGTCGGTGGAGGAAACCAGCCGTTCCACCATGCCTTCCTGTTCCAAAGCGTTAATTTTTTGGCTAATGCTTGCTGTGGTTTGGTTCATTTCATGGGCAAGGTCGGTCATTTTAGCCCCTTCCTGCTGGGGATTTTTTGCACAGATATGGCGAATAAACATCAAAATGCCAAAATAGGATTTTTTCAAGGAATGGTTTGGCATAAATTGAAACCACCCTCGCCGCACTCTGTCCATTGCTTCAAAAAACTCCATTGGTTTTATTGGAAATTCATTGTTTTGAATGTCAGACACCCCTTCTCCATAGTAATTAATAAGCTAAATTATTAATATACTTAATTCTTTACTATATTAACAAATTACCTTGCCAATGTCAACAAAAAAGATTGTGAAAAAATGTGAAAAAGAGAGAACACCAAGAAATGTTTTTGGTGTTCTCTCTTGATTTATGCAGCTAGATTGCAGATTGTTCCTGTTATATTAGCCATTTACAATATTTTCTGGCTTTCCTTCCAAAAAGCTTTGTAGGTTGCTGCATATACAACCTGCCAAACGAGACAATGCCTCTGGGGTTGTCCATGCAATATGGGGAGTTAGCAAAACATTGGGCAAATTGCGAAGGGGGCTATCCAATGGGGTTGGCTCAGTTGCTGTTACATCTGCTCCATAAAAAGCAATTTTTCCGCTGGACAGTGCCGGCAGTAGGTCTTGCTCCTGCACCAGCTTTCCCCTTGCTGTATTGATTAGAAAAACTCCCTGTTTCATCTGAAAAATACTTTCTTGACAAATGATTCCTGTGGTTTGTGGTGTAGCTGGGCAATGCAAAGAAATCACATCACTTTTTGCCCATACCTGTTCCAAATCCACAAATTCCACCGAATGGTTGTGCCATTGGGGTCGTTGGGTTCGGGTATGTACCAGCACTTTCATACCAAAGGCCTGGGCTATCTTTGCCACTTGTTGGCCAATTTCCCCATATCCTACAATTCCCATGGTTTTTCCAAACAATTCCATAGGCACACTGGGGGCAAGCTCTGGAGGGACATCCAGTTGCCAATATCCTTTTTGTACTGCTTTGTTGTGCTGTATTACCTGTTGACAACCTGCCAACAGCAAAGCAAAGGTGAGTTGTGCCACCCCATTGGTGGAATAAGAAGGCACATTTGACACTGCTACCCCATGGCGACGGCAAGCCTCAACATCCAAAGAGTCTGTTCCAGTTGCTGTCACCCCTACCCAACGAAGATTGGGGCAATGTTGCAAAACATCCTCATCAATGCGGCATTTGTTTATAATGGCAAATTCAGCATTTTGCAAACGAGGGACAATATCTTCATAAGCAGTGCGAGGGTATTGCTCTATTTCATCCACCATTTTATACAGAGGGGACCAATCCAAATCCCCCTGTTTCAGAGCATAGCTATCCAAAATAACCAGTTTCATGGCTGTACTCCTTTTTAAGTAATATTTGCTTTATTGTATCACAAGGTGTTTTTTCCTTCAACAGATGGATTTTTCAGGATGGATTTTCCTTGCTAAAAATGCTATACTATTTTTGTGTAGCATTGTTGTGCTATCTTTTCCACAATTTCACAGCAAGGAGGCAGGCCATGAAGCTGCCCAAAACTTTTTTTCAAAAATTGATTGTAGGCTCGGTGCTCATTTTCTTGGCGGCAGGTATAAGCCTCCTGATTAAAGACGCTCTGGACACAAAAACACCTACTTCAGCGTTGCCCATCCTTACAGTTAAATGTAACGATGTTCCCATTTCCACCGATTCTGTACACATGGCAGAATACCAATGGAACTTTTGGACAAGTGTAGAACGGTTGGTGAATAATTACAATCCATCGGATATGAAAGAACAAGTAATTGCCACCAATGTACTGCCCAACGTGCCATTGGAAATTGAATATAGCAGGAGTGCCATTTCCACTACACTCAGTCGGGCAACATCGGTGGATAGCGTTGACTTTACTGTGGTGGAACCAGATAAATCGGGCAATATTTATACCCCGCCCATGCCGGGAAATTATATTTATCGGGTAGAAGCCAGCTTTGACCGTGGTTCAGTTATCTACTATTTTGCCATCAGCGTCACAGAGATGTACTAATCAAACAAAAACAGAAGCAAAACAAGCAGAATGTATTTTTGGTACTAGAAATACATTCTGCTTGTTTTATTACAATTATAATAGCTTATTCTCTCATAAGCCACGACATAAACCAACTGCCTTCCCTTCAATTTGTACACAATTCATCTCTTCTCCCACTAATACAATGGGGGCAAAGGCTGGATTTTCTGGTTGAAGAACCAATCTGTCAGCATAGGTATAGACGCGCTTTAAAGTAGCCTCCTCCTCTATGCGAACAGCAGCAATTTCTCCATTTTCCACTGTGGGCTGTCTGCGGATGGCTACTAAATCTCCATCTTGTATCCGAGGAAGCATACTATCTCCTGTGCACAGCAAAGTAAAATCCGCACGCCATAGGGCGGGCACTTGGTCATAGGCTTCAATATTTTCCTGTGCCAGCACAGGACTTCCACAAGCAATGCGACCAATACGGGGCAGTGTGCTCATTTCTGGAATTGGCTCAAATCCCGGTGGAATTGGTTGCTTTTTTCCAGACATAATGGATTCTGGTGTGGTTTTTAATATAGTGGCATATCGAAGGATACGGTCTCGGCGCATATTGGCAATGGATCCGCTTTCCCATCGGCTTACCGTTCCTTCGGAAACTCCAACAGCTTCGGCTATCTGCTTTTGGGTGAGGTTCAATTCCTTTCGACGCTGTGCAAGGTAGTTCTCCATAGGTGATACCTCCTTTTTATATAGTAAGTATACTCGCTTTATTGCATAAATGCAATATTTTTATGAGTTTTCTTTCTTTTTCGTATTGACTTGTGTTTATGCAAGTATTATAATGAAGCCAAAAGGAGGGAACGGAATATGTTTAAACAAAATCTTTTTCGAGCAAAAATGATGCAGTTGGAATTGAGCACAAAGGATGTAGCAGACATTATGCAGTGTAGCATGGGCAGTGTCTACCGGAAAATTCGGGGGGAAAGCGATTTTACCCGTAGGGAAATTCAGTTGTTCTGTTCCAAATGCAACCTAAGTGAACGAGAGCTTTTGTATATTTTTTTCGGAAAGTAACTTGCATTTCAGCAATATTTTTACACAAAACACCAAAGGCAGAGAAGACATACACTTCTCTGCCTTTCCTTTTTGCTATGTGATAGGATAACCCAGCTAAATAGAGTTGGTATCATCAAAATAATTTTGCATTGTAGAAAAATTAGGCTGGTCATCTACCGCAAAGACTGGATTCCAATTTTCCAACTTTGCTTGGTGGTGAAACATTTTGCCGGAATTTTGGTTTGCTTTTGATGAGCGAAGGGCACGACTGGTATTGATATGATACATCTGGGCAGATGGTTTTTGTTCTGGTTCCTTCACAGGGACTACCTCCTTCCATTGTGGATAGTTATTTCCCTGTTAGTTTACCAATATTTGTGCACCTATAAACCATCCAATCTTTTCCAAACAAATTTTACTGCAACAACTGCCGCAAGGTCTTTTCAAATACAGCAAAATCTATTGGCTTTGCAATATGAGCATTCATGCCTGCTTGATGGGTTTGGGCAATATCCTCGGAAAATGCGTTTGCTGTAACTGCAATAATTGGCACTGTTTTGGCATCGGCTCGGTGTAAATTGCGGATAGCTTTAGCAGCACTACAACCATCCATCACAGGCATTTGCATGTCTAGCAAAATTAAATCAAACCAACCTTCTTCACTGGCTGCAAATATATCCAATGCCTCTTTTCCATTCCATGCCTGCACCACCTCTAAATGGTGCATTTGAAGCAGTTCTGTGGTAATTTCCATATTGATTGCATTATCCTCTGCCAATAACACTCGACAACCTTCTGTACAAGAGGTTTTGGTAGGTGTGATGGATTCTTCCTCCAAAGTACTTGCTTCGCTTTCCAATACCTCCATAGGCAATGTAATAACCATGGTTGTTCCTTCGCCTAGATGACTATCCACTTCAATTTGTCCATCCATATGTGTAACTAAATCCTTTGTAATGGCCATGCCCAAACCAGTTCCATTCACTTCTTCTACACCAAAGCGCATTTCTCTCTGGAAAGGGTCAAAGAGCTTTTTCAAAAATTCTTCACTCATGCCGTTGCCATTGTCCTCTACAACAAATTGATAGTTGTGATATTTGCTGTTTGGGTCTACAAATTCTGTTACCGTAAAGGAGATTGTAGACTGAATGGGAGAATATTTGAAAGAATTTGAAAGCACATTGTTTAAAATTTGCTGAATTCTTCTCCAATCGCCACATACATTGGTATGTATTATTTCAAATTGAAAGTGAAAGTTTTTTTGCTCATTGAACGCCTGAACTTCCAAAATTTCACACATTTCTTGTAGATTGGCTTTTAGGTCAAATGGTTGGTGATGAATTTGTACTCCATCATGTTCCATTTTGGACATTTCCAAAATATCGTTAATCAATCCCAAAAGCTGGCGGCTAGAAGAAAGTATCTTTTGGAAGGAATCCTTTGTTTTTTCTGTTAGCTGTTGTTGGTTTAATGCAAGGGTACAAAGACCAATAATGGCATTCAACGGTGTGCGCATATCATGGGACATACGGGAGAAAAAGCGATTTTTGGCTTGTGCCATGGAATTTAGACCATCCAAAGAATGTTGGAGCAAGTCCATTCGCGCTAATTCTTCTTCTTTTGAGGAATTTACATCCCGAAAACACAGCACTACTTTTCCATTTTGCAGCGATTCATCATACAACATATGAATGTGTGTCCAGCTTAGTTTTTGGTTAAAAATTCTTTTAAAATCTCCACCAAAATCCCGCACTCGCTTAGCGGTCAATTCTTTCATATTTTCTATGGAAAAGGCTTTTTTAAACTCAGGGTATGCTTCTGGCTCAATAACATATTGTAAAGCCTGCAAAAACTCCCTGTACTCCCCTTGTGTGGGAATCTGAGAACGAATATAGTCGCTGGATTTTAAAATCTCATATTGTTGGGTATTCAAATCTATCTGATACAAGCCATAGTAGGAATTTCCGAGCACAGCAAGGGTACTATTGTACAGCCGCAGTTTTTTTCGGTCTTGGAAAGTATACCACCCATACACTACAAGAGAAGCAAAAAAAGCCATTAAAATAATAAAAAATGGAATCCATATTCGATTGGTTTCTTTTAGCAATGTTCGATATGGAATGGTAATAATCGAATACCATCCATTTTCCATTTTATAATAGTAAACAGCTCTTTTTTCTTTATCTTGTCCATAGGTGTAGGAAAGGGATGATTCATACTTACCCTGTTCCAACTGCTGCACCATACTGGGAAATCGCTCATACAAATTGGATTCAGGAGGATAACTATCCAAAATGCCATACAAAAGTTGTCCTTTGGAATCGCACATATAATAGTTGCTTCCCTCAGGTAACGTTACAGAGGAACGTGAACTGCTCACATCACTAAAGTATAAATCAATGGCGACAACATCTTCTGTGCCCATAATTTTTTTTGCCATAGTAATAACAGGCCTATTTAGCCGAGAATCCATATAGCTATCCGTCACAATGGTAGCACCTCTTGCCTCCACAGCTTTTTGATACCATTGTGTACCATAGGGATTATAGGATGTTTCATTTTCCCAATAAGTTGCAGAAATAACCTTCCCTTGAATTGCTGCATAAATGTCCATTTCGGACAAGGTAGGCACACCATCCAATGGTTTCAAATAGGATTGCATCCATGCTGCTAAATCCTGTTTTCTATTTTCTGTACGCAGTTCAATTTCTAAGTAGTCCAACAGATAAAAAAAACGAGACAACACCTGCATTTCTTCTGTGGCCAGTCTTCGGCTAATTTCTCGCCCCATTACCTGAGCACTGTCCAGCAACACATAACGCATTTCTATGGTATTGGCGATAACAATTCCAACCAAAACAATAGCCAGTACAACACTTAAACACATTAGATTTCGTTTTTTATCCTTATTTACCACAAAGGGGCACCCCCTTTTTTCATAGTAAAACAAAAAAGCGAGAATGCAAAACACATTCTCGCTCTTGGCGCCTCTTGTTGGGCTCGAACCAACGACCTACGGATTAACAGTCCGGCGCTCTACCGACTGAGCTAAAGAGGCGTATCTGATGCAATCTAACTGACTGCAAGAGATACTATACCACACTTTTTGGCTTTTTGCAAGTGATTTTTTAAAAATTTTTTATTTTTTATTTTTCAATCCACTTTGCCCTTTTTATGCTTATACGCCAAAATCCTTGGCTGCCTGTTCTAGCATCTTCCGAATAGGCAACTCGTAGGGACAGCGGGTTTCACATGCACCACACTTTATGCAATCACTGGCCTTTGCTGATAAAGTTGCATATCGCTCTTTTGCCCATTCTCCTAAACCATACCGCTGCAAATATCCTTGGAACAAAAATACAGAAGGAATATTGATTCCAACTGTGCAGGGAGCACAATAATTGCACCGTCTACAAAAATTTTGGCCCAACTGGTTGCGCACTTTCTCTATACTGTTTTGTTCCTGAGCTGTTAGGGGTTGTGTATTTTTTGCAGCTTCAACATTTTGGGCCAGTTCCTCCAAACCTGCCATACCGGGAATAATGACTGTCACATTATCATTTTGCAAGATGTACCGAATTGCCAGAGTAGCATCCTCTATAGCACCGCCTGCTAGGGGTTTCATACAAATGAACCCTACATTTTGTTCTTTGCAGCGATGAATCAATTCTTCTCCCTGATTTTCTACAATATTGTAAGGGAACATGATAGTTTCAATTTCAGGATGATTCAGAGCCTCCTCAAACATCGCCAAAGAATGGGCTGTTAAACCAATATGTCCAATTTTGCCCTGTTCTTTTGCCTCTACAAGGGCTTCCATAGCCCCACCAGGAGACAATACCTTTTTAAAATCCTCCATACTGGGGTTGTGGAGCTGGTAAAGGTCAATATAATCTGTTTGAAGATTGGACAAGCTGATGTCAATATCCCTTTTCATTCCCTCAAAATCACGACTCATAGACTTTGTTGCTAAAATAAATTTATCTCTTATGCCCTTTAGTGCTTCTCCTAGATATTGCTCACTAACGGTATATCCTCGAGCTGTGTCAATATAATTGATTCCTTGCCGAACCATCTCCTCCATCAGCACACGGGTTTGCTGTGGGTCAATTCTTTGAATAGGAATGCCTCCAAATCCCAAACGGGAAACTTTTAGACCTGTTTTTCCAAGAATACGGTATTCCATGTGGATTCTCTGCCTTTCTATATAATTTCTCTTGCTTGTATTATACTTCCATACTTTACGAATTTCAACGAATTGTGTTACAATGGAGAGAAATCACACTCTTGTACAGTTGTTTTTTGTGGCTGTACTGAATAACACTCTGTTGGAAAGGAACCGTTTTTCTGTATGTTACATTCATATGCAAAAAAAATCTGGATGGTTTTGGTTCTTGTTGTGTGTGCTTTGCTTTTGGCAGTGGCTACACAATATGATTTGGTAATCAACCAAAGGGTATACTCCCCAGAAAATGGATTTGTTGTTTTTATGGAAGCTGTGGGCTGGTGGCCCCTGTATCTTCCCGGCCTCTTTTGGGGTGGTTTTTTGTTGCGTCGCAGCCATCAACCAGTTTGGGGCTTTTTGATTTCCTTGGGAAGTTCCATTGCTTTGTGTCTGCCTACTTTTTCTTATCTCTCCCATCGAGGTTGGCTAACTTCTGTACCCTTGTGGGCACAGGCCATAGTAGTTACCATAACATTTTTGGTGTCCATCTGGTTCGCTGGCATTCCCGGCAGACGAACCTCTATGCGCCTTAGTTTTATTTGCTCCACAGGCTTTTGGATGATGGCATTGGTCAATTTGGTATTACAAGGTATTAAACTTGTGTGGAACCGCACACGCTTTGATGATATGCTAGCCTCAGGAAATTTTGACCAATTTACTCCTTGGTACCACCCCTTTGGCAATGGGGGTTCCAGTTTCCCCAGTGCTCACACTGCTGCGGCAGCAGGTGTTCTTTTGTTGCTGTTAGCAGCAGATATTTTTCCCATGATACGCCGTCATGTTGGGTTTTGGGGTGTTGTATGCACCTTATACATAGGTTGTATGGCTGCTTGTAGGGTGGTCATTGGTCGGCATTTTCTTTCTGACACTGTTGTTGCTTCTCTAATAGTTTGGGGATTGTTTGCGGCTGTCCAGCACAGCTCTTTTTGGAAATCCTGCTTAAAACAACTACAAGACCGCTTGACAGCTCTATGATTCTTTCTTATTGAATATCTATCTTTTTATAGCTGTATTTCAAAATCCATCAAAATTGCTTTAGTATTTCAAACGGGTAGCCCATGTCAGTTGGCAAGGACTACCCGTTTATTTTCTAGATTATTTACCAAAAACAAAAATGGAAGTATATCCAAAACAGACATACTTCCATCTTCTCACTATGGAGCTGCTAATGCGACTTGAACGCACGACCTCATCCTTACCAAGTATAAGCCATAAGTCATTGATAAAATTTTTAAATTCATCCCTCCTTCTTATATAATTCTTTGGGCTTTAAAGCCACAAAATTAATTAGCAAGGAGAGTTACTATGACTTGTAAGAACTGTTCATTAAAAATTGAAAGCTGGATGAAATACTGTCCACACTGTGGATACTCTTTTTCATCCAAAACAAACAAAAGTCATTGGACACTTGAGGAGGTATACAATAGCTGGAAAAAAATTCACTTTCGTCGAATCAGCGAACAAACAAGAAAAAATTTGGAATATGGTTGGACAAAGTTGGAACCTTTAACACACTGTCGCTTTACAGATTTAGATGTAGATGATTATCAACAAATACTTGACTATAATGCTACATCCTATAGTAAACAGCAACAAATTCGAAAAGTTATATCCGCTGTTTGTGGATATGGTTTAAGGTACAGACTTATTCCTTTTAATTTTGCTACATTCTTAATATTAGATGCTCCAGTGGGTGCACCGAGAAATATTTTTCAAGACAGAGAAATTCTGTTGCTTGCAAACTATGCTTCATACGAAACTTTACAGTATTCTCGAGATGCAAGAATTATAATGTGCTTAATCTACACTGGTATGCGACCAAATGAATTTTTTAACTTAAAAAAGAAATCAGTAAACATTGAAGGAAAATACATCATTGGCGGAGGAAAAACAGCAGCTGGAACTAATCGGTTAATTCCGATTCCTTCTGCTGTTTCTAGTTTTATTGAAAAATGGTATACTTCTGCTCAGTCAGAAGATGATTTTTTACTTCAGACAAGTACTGGAGGCCAAATTAATCTTTGTAACTGGCGAAAGAGGAATTTTTATCCCCTACTTTCAAAACTAAAAATCAATCCTCCGTATAAGTATGGAGAATCTCCATATAAACCTACATATGTGCCCTACTCTTGTAGGCACACCTTTGCTTCTCTTTCAGCAAGAGCAAAGATGGACAGAGATATACTAAGCAAAATCATTGGGCATACTGACCATGCATTTACGCAAAAGGTCTACATTCACCAGCAAATCAGCGAATACAGAGAAGAAATGCAGAAACTAGAGAACCTAATTGATTCATTTTCTTTGTAATGTAAAAAGACAGCTACTCACAAGAGTAGCTGTTTTTAATATTCAGGAGGATAACATGAGAAAAAAAACAAAAAGGAGGAATATGCTTCATGCCTACAAAAACCCAGATGTACGCACAGATGGCAGAAGAAGCTGCCTGTCAGGTCACAGGAAGCCGTGAAAACTGGACTTCATTTCTGACTACCGCAGCAAGGCTCTACAAATATCCCTACCATGAGCAGCTGATGATTCACAAGCAAAGACCGGAGGCAACCGCCTGTGCAGAATATGACTTCTGGAATAAGTGGGGACGCTATGTCAAGCGTGGCTCCAAGGGCATTGCTCTGATTGACTATACTGGTGATTGGCCCAGACTTCGCTACGTTTTTGATGTATCTGACACTGGTAGTCTAAGAAAGTCCCGTCCTGTCAAGCTGTGGACAATGGAGGATGAGTACCGCAAGCCGGTTATGGAAGCTCTGGAGAAGTCCTATGGCATATCTGCCACTGAAAGCAGCTTTGAAGATCAGTTGGAGAAGATTGCCCGTCAGCTTGCAACGGAGTATTGGGATGACTTCGGGAAAAACATCATCGACATTGTTGATGATTCTTTCTTAATGGAGTATGATGAATACAACATCGGAGCGTCCTTCCGAAACGCAGCCACGGTCAGCATCACCTACGCACTCTACTCCCGTTGCTGTGGCAATCCCGATGACTACTTTGAACACGAGGACTTTCTTGACATCTTCGATTTCAACACCAGACAGACCGCAAATGCCCTTGGTACAGCGGTGAGCGAGCTGTCCTCTCAGGTATTCCGTGAGATCGAAGTCACAATCCGAAACTATGAACGCATGAAGCAGGTAGAAAGGAGCCAAGATGATGAACGAGATCACTTACAGACAGGTTGGAGATTTCCTGATTCCCAACATCGAGCTGACACCCACGGAGAACAAGCCACTGGGCAAGTACGGGAGAATGCGTCGAGCCTACCTGAAGGAGCACAATCCTATGCTCCTGAACGATTTGATCCTCAGCGAGAAGCTGTTCCCGCACCTGTGGGAGATCGACAAAACAGCACACCGGAGAGTGGAGCAGCTGATGAACGAGCTGCTGGAGCAGAATCCCGCACCGGACAAAGCAACTCAGCAGATGGCATGGGTGCAGCACATGAACAGCTTGAAAGCACAGGCGGAGGAAAGCGTGATATTGGAGCTGGTGAACAGCTAAATCTCAACCTGTTCCTCTCCGAAGCAGAACAAATCAGCCTGATTGATAAAGCAGAGAGCAAAAAGCCCTCTGCTTTTTCTTTTTCCGGCGAGCAGATCGACCAGATACTCATCGCTGGCGGTAATGAACCCAATAAGCCTGAAAAGCCTTTACCTGAAAACTATGTTATCACCGATGACAACCTTGGTGAAGGTGGAGCCAAGCTGAAATATGTCCGCAATGTAGCAGCGATTCGTACCCTCTTTGCATTGGAGGAGGAAAACCGTACACCTACCCCTGAGGAGCAGGAAATCCTTGCAAACTATGTGGGCTGGGGTGGTCTTGCAGATGCCTTTGACCCCAATAAGCCTGCATGGGCACAGGAGTATGCCAATCTGAAAAAACTATTGCCGGAGCGTGAGTATGAAGCAGCCAGAGCGTCCACCCTCAATGCCCATTTCACCAGTCCCACGGTGATTCGTGCCATCTACGATGCCGTTGGTCGCATGGGATTTGAAACCGGAAATATTCTGGAGCCGTCCATGGGCGTGGGTAACTTCTTTGGTATGCTGCCCCCTGAAATGCGAAACAGCCAGCTATACGGTGTGGAGCTGGACTCCATCACCGGACGCATTGCCCAAAAGCTCTATCCCAAAGCTGACATTACGGTGGCTGGATTTGAAACCACAAACCGCCGTGACTTCTTTGACCTGGCTGTGGGCAATGTGCCGTTTGGCAACTATAAGGTGGCAGATAAGCCCTATGACAAGCTTGGATTCTCCATTCACAATTATTTCTTTGCCAAGGCTCTCGATCAGGTTCGTCCCGGCGGCGTAATTGCCTTCGTGACAAGCCGATACACCATGGACTCCAAGAATATGGATGCCAGAAAGTATATCGCTCAGAGGGCCGAACTGCTGGGAGCCATTCGTCTGCCCAACAATGCGTTTAAGGCAAATGCCGGTACAGAAGTTGTGTCCGACATCATCTTCCTGCAAAAGCGTGACCACCCCATCGACATTGTGCCGGACTGGGTACACCTGAACACCACCCCGGACGGATTCACCATGAACAGTTACTTTGTGGAACACCCTGAAATGGTTCTGGGTGAGCTGACTACGGAAAGCACCCAGTATGGTAAGGAGGACTTGACGGTTCGCCCCCGTGAGGGTGTGGAGCTGTCTGAGCTGCTTCGGGAAGCTGTCACCCATATTGAGGGAACCTATACCCCTGTGGAGCTGATGGAGGATGTGGAGAGTCAGGAAAAAGAGCAAATCACCATTCCTGCCCGTCCAGATGTGAAAAACTTCTCCTACACGGTGGTGGATGGCGAGGTGTATTTCAGAGAAAACTCGGTCATGCGTCTGGTGGAGCTGAACGACAAAGCCAAAGAGCGTGTCTGCGGTATGGTGGAGCTTCGCCGTATCGTAAAAAACCGGTTTTGACGGCACAAAATACCGGTTGCAGGATGACTTAAGCAAACGGTTACCGGCAAAGCTACAGCAGC
>CALWZC010000004.1 GCA_944385935.1 uncultured Anaerofilum sp. | reverse complement strand
GAAGTGGAGGATCCGTTTCGGTGTGTTCAAATTCGCGCCTTCTGGTGCGGATGACAGGACTTGAACCTGCACGGGAGTGCCCACTAGAGCCTAAATCTAGCGCGTCTGCCAATTCCGCCACATCCGCATGTCTGTTTATTAGTATAGCAGAAAAATCATAAAAAGTCAAATAGTATTTTTCAATTTTTATATAATATTTTTTCCACAAAAAGCACCCCTTTGCAGTGCTAATCCTTTCACAAAGGGGTACAATCTTATAAATGACTTACTTTTGGCGAATGTCAACATAGCCAATGCTTAGAGCACTTTCCCCTAGCATAAGGCCACTGCCGGATGGCTCCATGGAGAAATACAATTTATCCAGTTCATCAGCATTCACAATTCGGGCAATGTGGATAGTCACAGTTTCGCCGGGAGCAATAGAGGAAATATAATTTTTTCCATTTCCTCCCCTTTCAGGAACATCAAAGTAATCCATTTCTCCACCAGTACGGGCACCTGTTGGGGAAACATACATAGTTTCTGCATTATTATCCATCAATGCTCTATTGTATACAGCAAATCCCTCTGCCGTTTCCACTATAGAAGCAAAATCACCTAAGAAGTGTACATTTTGAACTTCCTTTTGCTCGTTGTTGGTCATCTCTACGGTTAGATAAACCAGTTTTTGGTCAATGTTTTCGCTGTATACTACTTCATTTAGAGAATCAATTCCATCACCGGGTTTGATATAATCAATTTTATTTTGGATAAGTTTCCCATCTGCCCCAATCTGTTCTTTCATACTCTGGTCAATTCCATCTTCTTTTAACAAAGAGAAATCGTCCATTACTTGGACATTGGCCACCTTTGCAGAAACATTTATTTCCTCACCGTCAAAAGTTACAGAAGGAATGGAGAAACTTTCACCTACAGTATGGAGTGTTTGCAACATTGTTTCTTTGGAGACCGTGGGGGTGGAATCTGGCCATTCAATGCCTTGCTGTGGAGATTCTTTTTCGCTCCATTTTTGTAGACTGCTAAACTCTAGCATTTCTTCTCCTGTTTGTACCACAAGATTTTCTGCAATCTTCATAGCCTCCTCTTTGCTAACATCAGAGCCAACATAGATTTCTACTACCTGCCAATATTCTGGATATGCAATATAGATTCTTTTGTCAAAGGGAATGCCTGATTGACCAGTAGTATCTACATCTGCATACACAGCCTCATGGTCTTGTATGGTAAGTTGCTCATAATTGGTAATATATTTGTCGGTAAGAGGAATAGAAGTAGGAGAAAATGTTTTGTCCATTGCCATAGTCCAGACAGAAACTCCACCCTGGTACAGATGCTCTTCGTTACTGTATTTGCTATCCTCATGGGGATTTTTTACCATCCCTTGAGGCAAATAATTAAGCTGGAAGTTTAGCTGTGGCACCTGCTTGGGAGGCTGTGCTCCCTGCTCGCTGGAAAAACTGGTTTTTAGGCCATATGTTCCCTGTTTTTCTACATACCACTGATATGCCTGCACTGCGGCAAATACAGTGCTGCCAAGAGCCAATGTAGCCACCAATGCTGCTGCCACTGATTTTTTCCATACAAGTGTATTTTTCTTTTTATTGGGTTTCATTTGCATTTGCACCTCTCTTTGAATCATCTCTTGAATATTTTGTGGTGTTTTGGGAAACTGGTCTTTTAAGTTTTCCAATTTCATACAGTTTTCGCCTCCTCTTCTTCCAAAAAGAATCTTAGCTTTTTTCTTGCAGAAAACAACCGATTCTTTACAGCACTTTCACTTATTTTCTGAATTTCGGCTATTTCTTTTACAGAGAAACCTTCCACATAATGCAAAACCACTGCCATTCGCATATCTTGTGGCAGTTTTTGCACTGCCTGATATAAATCGCTGTAATCTTCCATTTCATAGACATCTGTTCTGGGAAGGGTTTCCAGAGGAATCAGCTTTTTTTCCTTTCGCATTATGGTATAACATTCGTTGATTAAAATTCGTACTAGCCATGTTTTTGCATATTGGTCGTTTTTTAGGGTATGCAATTTGGCAAAGGAATGTACAATTGCCTCTTGAATTGCATCTGCACAATCTGCGTCATTGCAAAGCAAGGACTTTGACACACGATAGAGTGCATTTTGAGAATCCAATATAAGGGCTCCAAGTTGTTCTTTTGTCATGGGAAATATTAAATCCTTTCCGATAGCCGGCTTTATCGTTTTTGCAATTATTAGATGTGTCAACTGGGTGTTTGGTCTGTATCAAAATAAAATTTTTTATTTTCAATACATTCCTAACAAAAAGCACGGCAACAGAATGCCTAAGGCAGTTCTATTGTCGTGCTTGCTTTGTGTGTAAAACTATGCTTTTTCTATGAAGATGTAGTTATCGTTTACGAATCCACCAAAAAGCTCCTGCACCTACTACAGAAATACCTGCAACAGCCACCAATCCATACACTACTACAGGAACACCATTTGTGGAAGTTTCTTCCTTTGTGTTGTTAGCCTGTGTTTCACTTTCCATACTGGAAACTTGGCTTTCTGGTAACGTTGTAGCCTCTGGTGTAGATGTCGGTGTAGGTTGCGGGCTATTTGTAGGTTCTGTGGTGGGTTCAACAGTTGCTGTAGGCTTTGGAGTAGGAGATTTTGTAGCAGCAACTGTTTCTTGTTGAACTGGTGTTGGTTGTGGAGCAGGTGTATTTTGCACCACAGAAGGTGGCGGTGGCACTGGTGTCACCGTTGGCGTGGAGGTGGGAGTTGCTGTGGGTTTTGGTGCATTTTTATACACAACAATTACTGGGGAGAAACTTTCAAACGTGCAAAGTAAGCCATTTTTCTGCACAGTAAATGGCAATTCCTCTATGGTTCCTGCTTGGGAGCCAACACCTTGCATATGTAGAACCTTAAAGGTGTAATTTTGGGGTTGTGCTGCCGTTTGTTGTGGAAAAGGAAACAAAATTTGAATGCCTCCTTTTGGAGCTTGTACCTCAACAGCATCAGGATTTCCTGTTGTGTGAGCCATCAGACGAATATCTGTAAGTACATCTGCAACATAGCTTTCGGGTACAGCCTTTTCCATAAGCTGTGCTACCTTTTCCAGTGTGTTGGTTTGTGGCAGTTTCAGCAAATCCTCGGAAAGATGAGATAAACCTACTTCTCTCTCTACAAAATAGGTGGTGTCTGCTGGGACATTATCGGGATTTACAGGTACAATACTGTCTTTATCTATAATTAAAGAAACAGCATTGACTTGTCCTTGAATGGTTTTATCAACTGGAGAAGAAACAGAGTAATTTCCTTTATCTGCACCATCAAGTACAGGTTGATCAATATTGATTTTTACCGGTTGTTGTCCGGGCTGGCTTACATCCAGATATTGCCCTGTAATTACTGTACCATCTGCTAGAAAAACAATATCGTTATCCAAGATACCATTTAGTTTGGCTGTTCCTGTGACAGCAACAGTAGTATTGGCAGAATTTTGTGCTATGGGGGCAGCTTGTAATGCAGAAAAATCCCACTCCAGCTCCTTGGGCTGCACAATGAGTTTTTCTGTTTTGGTTGCGGGATTCCAGCGATTATCACCAGAATACTTTACTTCAATGGTATGCTCCCCTGCAGAAAGGCGAGAGTCCAAGTCCAAAGTTAAAGAGTCGCTTCCAATGGTTTTGATAACAGGTTCTGCTCCATCTACAATAAATTCTACTGTACCTGTAGGGGCGGGCACTTCTTGTGGCAAAGATACCCGAACTTGCACTTGTGTTCCGTAGGTAGGTGACTGCTCACTTACTTTTACAGTCATGTTGGTATCTTGTTTTGAAAGCTCTACTGGCACTTCATAGGTAGCAGGGGTTGCTGTGTAATTCTGGCAATCATCCGCAAGTTTTACTGAGAATATTGCCTTTCCTCCTACTGCACTTTCTTCGAATGTATATGTAGCTGAAAATCCTTCTGGTGTTTCAGAAGGTGGAGTAGTTTGCTGTGCTCCCTCTGCTTCAAATACAAGTTGTGCCACATCCAGCTTTTCGCCTGTGGGCAATCCTGTTATTTTTACAGTCAAGTTTACAACTTGTCCCACAGTTCCCTGTGTAACATCTCCTGAAAGTTGTAAGTTGATAAGTGCTGGCTGGATTTCAAATTCTGTAGAGGCAGTTGCTGCTGAGAAATTGCCTGCTAAGTCTGCTGCAACAGATACTGTAACTGTATACTTGCCTACTTCCGAAGGAGGGTCACTGCTTTGGTAACCTTGTGCAGCACCACTTCCTTCAAAATTGTAGGAAATAATGCCTCCACTATTTGTAATAACTTTGGGTAAGGCAACAGGTTTTCCATTGTATGTAAAAGTAGAATCCATTTCCAGTTGTAAACTGGGCTGTTCTGCTGCTTTTGGTCTAGCTGCCACAATGGTTGAACTGTTGCCTCCATCTTCCCCGGGTAAGGAATTTCCTAAAGCATCGCAAAATGTGCTAGTAGGAGATTTACTTACTTTACCATTGCCAGAGAAAAAGCTAGCCAGTGTGGTATCTGTACCTCTCCCTCGTACCAATTTTCCCGAAACAAGGGTAAAAGTGCCATTATTTTCAATTAGTTCAACGGTTCCCATCATAGGTTTGTAGGTAGACTGGATACCACCCACATCTAGTATTTTACTTTCTGTAGTAGCTCTACTATCCATCATGGTTAGAGAACCACCTGCGGGAATGGAGAACACCTTTGCAGAATCTGTTGTTTTCAACAATGTACCATTTACATCTAGTGTCAAATCTGCCACAGGTAAATTGATGGTACCAGCAGGTAGGTCAATGGTAGGCTGTGGAGTAGCTGCCTTTGCTACCAACTGTACCACATCATTGGTTTTGGCAGCAACAGAGAAGGCTTCTTGTAAAGTATTGTAATATACAGTACCCACCTTTGCCACTGCACCAGCTGGGGGAGCTGTTGGGTCTTCTAAACGGGAATCGCTTAATGTTGGATAAGTGAAACCGCTTTTTGTAGTGGGCATGTGGTTGTCTTTATAAATTCTCGGATAGCCTAACTGTGTATCTGTGTTTACACCAACCATAAAGAAAAAATGCTTGGTAACAGTAGGGATACTCTCACTGTCATTCCAAGTGGAATCAATGTCATACCATTTTCCATCGCTATTTTGCACACGGTTCCAACCATGTTGGATGTTGCTGCCATCTTTGACAACAGTACCATCTATGATGATAGAGGTAAGACCTGCCGCTTTAGCTAGCAATTGCATTCCATAGGAATAGCCAATACAAACAGGACCATTTTGAGGGTCATTGTTGCTCATAATGGCGTTGTAGGCTGTGCGCTTATTGTTAATCTCTCCTAAAGAAGTATCGGGCGGATAAATATTATTTTGAATCAGCCACCAATTCAAAAAATCTACTTTTGCGTATACAGTATTATTCCCATTTAGGGCTGTGGCCATTTCTGCCATAATGCTATCCGTTTTTGCAATGAGTGCTTCATATGCTGGCTGAACGATATCCGCAGTTGCATTGGTATAGTCTGCATGATAGGCATTATCTGCACCAAATACAACTGGATATACACTTAACTGTTGGGTATCCTTATCCCAATCATATCCCAAAGAAACACGGTCCCAGTTTAACCAGAAAATTTCTGGTTGGTCGTGACGTACTGCCCAAACAAGTCCTTTTGCTATAGCACCTACCTTGTCAGCAGCTTCATCCTCTGTGGCATAGGTTTCTTGGCAAAGTACCTTTTTTCCGGTATAGACACCAGTAAACCAATTTTCGGGTTTTGCCATCTCTTGATACAATTCCTTTGCACTGGTATCAGTTAATTGCTGATAAAACCATCCTGTAGTAGATACCCAACTGTTGGCACTGGTGGCGATTTCCCTACTAGAATTTGCAAAGACAAACTGCATATTTCCAGTAATTCCTGTGACCATGCAGAATACTAGTAGAAGTGCCATCACTCTGTACAAAAATTTGTGCTTTATGAAACATCTCCTTTCCAAATGCGAAAAAATGGTGAAATTTGTCGATTTCTTGAGATAAATTATAATAGAGCAAAAATACTTTCGCAACTGTTATTAAAATATTTTATTATTAATAATAATTTTTTGTAATTATTTTGTAAAAAATCACATAATTTCTACATTTTATATCTATTGTACCAAAAAGGTGTATCCATTTTCTATCACAGGAAAACAGATACACCTTTTTTATAGAATATTTACTTGTTTTCTGTGCTTTCAATTTGGTGGTACAGAAACTCCATGGCATCCGAAATGCTTCCCAGCTGGTCAATCAGTCCTTCTTGTACCGCCTTTTCTCCATCCAAAACGGTGCCTACATCCATTACCAATTCCCCTGTGCGCATCATTAGCTCTGTAAATCGCTCTTCTGATATATTAGAATGTTGTGCAACAAAGCCTGTAATGCGCTCCTGCATTTGCTCAAAGTAGCGCATGGTCTGGGGCACACCCAAAACTAAACCAGAATGGCGAACGGGGTGGATAGTCATGGTAGCGGTGGGAACAATAAAACTGCGCTGGGCAGAAACTGCCAATGGAATACCAATGGAATGGCCTCCCCCCAACACCAAGGTGGCAGAGGGCTTTTGAATTCCACTAATAAGTTCGGCTAGTGCTAATCCCGCCTCCACATCGCCTCCCACAGTGTTTAGTATCACAAGTAATCCTTCAATGGCAGGGTCTTCTTGAATGGCAATCAGTTGGGGAATTACATGCTCATATTTTGTTGTCTTTTGGCTTTGGGGTGCTACCATATGGCCTTCAATTTGGCCTATTACAGTAAGACAATGGATGGCATGTTTTCCCTTGGTTTGCATTATCGAACCCATATCATAAATTTCGTCATCTGTTTGGTTACCGCCTGTATGTTCTTCTTCGTTGTATAACTGTATCATAAGAAGCCCCTTTCCTTTTGGTCTTTGTGATAGGGTTCCCCATAAAAAAGAGGCTTATACATTTCTATAGAAAACTTTGGTTTGTTACTAAATTCTGTTATTTCCCTGCAAGGAGTTGCATCATAGCACGCAACTGAGAAACCGCTTTTTTCTCTATCCGAGAAATATAACTACGGCTAATACCTAGCAATGCCGCCACATCATTTTGTGTCATGGGAGGCTGCCCTGCCAAACCATAGCGCAACAAAATAACCTGCCGTTCTCTGCCTTGAAGGGAATCTACAACTTTGCGCAGTTGTTTACAGTCCTCCTTTTGTTCAATGTCCTCATCCATATTATATTCATCTGTTAAAGTATCCAAAATGGTTAGGTTTCCACTATCTGAACCGCCATCCATTGGCTCTTGCATGGAAATGGTGCCCAAAGTCTTTTTCTCACTGCGAAGATACATCAAAATTTCATTTTCAATACAACGGGCTGCATAGGTTGCAAAGCGTGCCCCTTTTTTGTGGTCAAATGTATTAACTGCTTTAATAAGCCCAATGGTTCCCACGCTAATTAAATCTTCTTGGTCTGCACTTGCATTGTAATATTTTTTTGCAATATGTGCTACCAGTCGCAAGTTGTGCCGTATAATTTTATCCCTTGCTTTCAAGTCATTTTCTTCCTTTAGCAATCGAAAGGCTTCCACTTCCTGTTTTGCGTTCAGTGGTTGTGGAAATGAAGATGTTTCTAGGTGCAAAGCCAAATACAAAAACCGTACTGCAACAACACCTAAAATTTCGGCCAACATATTGTTTCCCCCTTTTTTCCAACAATATTCGCAGCTTATTTGATAAAACTGGATATATCGTTTTGTATAGGCTATTCCGTGAAGGGGTTGTACTATTCCTGTTGATTATTTAAATACCACAACAAAAAATGACTGGAGCCATATTGCTCCAGCCATTTTATAGTGATTATTTTTGATGGAAAGTCTAAAAATTAGTACATTCCGCCCATGCCTGCTCCGGCAGCAGCTGCGGCTGCGGCAGCAGAGGGGTCTTCTGGCTCATCTGCTACCAAGCTCTCGGTAGTCAGAACCATGCTGGCAACGCTTGCAGCATTCTCCAATGCGCTACGAGTTACCTTAGTGGGGTCTACGATACCAGCTTCCAGCATATCGCCATAGGTTTCGGTTTGAGCATCGAAACCATAGTTGATTTTTCCGCTAGTCAAAATCTTATCAATAATTACGCTGCCTTCCAAACCTGCATTTGCAGCAATCTGGCGCAGAGGAGCCTCCAAAGCCTTGCGAACAATGCGAGCACCGGTACGCTCGTCACCCTCCAACTGCTCAATTACCTTATCTACAGCAGGAATTGCGTTGATGGGAGCAGTGCCACCGCCAGCAATAATGCCTTCTTCTACAGCGGCTTTGGTTGCATTCAAAGCATCTTCGATACGCAGCTTTTTGTCCTTCATCTCTACTTCGGTAGCAGCACCAACCTTGATAACTGCAACGCCGCCAGCCAACTTAGCTAGACGCTCTTGCAGCTTCTCACGGTCAAAGTCGCTGGTAGTTACCTCAATTTGAGCACGGATTTGAGCAATGCGGTCGCTGATAGCCTTCTTGTCACCCATACCGCCCACAATGGTGGTATACTCTTTGGTTACCTTTACCTGACCTGCACGGCCCAACATGCTCATATCAGCCTCTTTCAGTTCATAGCCCAGCTCCTCGCTGATAACTACACCACCGGTCAAAATTGCAATATCCTGCAACATTTCTTTGCGACGGTCGCCAAAGCCGGGAGCCTTTACAGCTACACAAGTGAAGGTTCCACGGAGACGGTTTACAATCAAGGTGCTGAGAGCCTCACCCTCAACATCTTCAGCAACAATCAACAACTTTTTGCCGCCTTGTACAACCTGCTCCAACAGAGGCAGAATGTCTTGAATGGAAGCAATTTTCTTATCAGTAATCAACAGATAAGCGTCATCCAGAACAGCTTCCATCTTCTCAGTATCGGTTACCATGTAGGGAGTAATATAACCACGGTCAAACTGCATACCCTCTACTACATCGGTATAAGTTTCAGCGGTTTTGCTCTCTTCAATGGTGATAACGCCATCAGCGGTAACTTTCTCCATTGCCTCTGCAATCAGTTCGCCTACAGTAGCATCACCAGCAGAAACAGTGGCTACACGAGCGATGTCCTTGCTGCCATTTACCTTTTGGCTGTTAGCACCGAAAGCCTCTACAGCAGCCTTTACAGCCTTTTGCATACCACGCTTTACATCCATGGGATTTGCACCAGCGGTAACATTCTTCATGCCCTCGGTTACCAGAGCCTGTGCCAGAACAGTAGCGGTAGTAGTACCATCACCAGCTGCATCGTTGGTTTTGGTAGCAACCTCACGCACCAACTGTGCGCCCATGTTTTCAAAAGCATCTTTCAGCTCAATTTCTTTTGCAATGGTTACACCGTCATTGGTAATAACAGGGTTTCCAAACTTTTTGCCCAAAACCACATTGCGACCCTTGGGGCCCAAGGTGATTTTTACAGTATCGGCCAGAGTGTCAATACCTGCGCTCAGGGCCTTGCGTGCTTCTTCGCCGTGAAGAATTTGCTTTGCCATACTTCATTAACTCCTTTTATCAGAAACTATTTTTCAAAAGATTACTCTACAATAGCCAGAATGTCGCCCACACGAACGATGGTGCACTCCTCGCCATCTACCTTTACATCATTGCCAGAATATTTGGAGATAATAACCTTATCGCCTACTTTAACGGTCATCTCTACTTCTTTGCCATCCACCAGTCCACCGGGGCCAACTGCAATGACTTCTGCCACTTGGGGCTTCTCTTTTGCAGAGCCGGCCAAAATAATGCCGCTTTTTGTGGTTTCCTCAGCTTCTACTGTTTTGATGACAACACGGTCAGCAAGAGGTTTGATTTTCATGAAAAAACTCCTCCTTAAAAGATAAAATAAAAAATATTTGTTTATACTGTTTTTAGCACTCTTTATCTCTGAGTGCTAATGTATATTTTAATCACTTTGTTGTGAAAAATCAAGGGGATAAAATAAAAAATTTTTATGAACTTTATTTTATTTTTCAATTTTTCTGCCAAACAACCTAGCAAAGGGGCTATTTTTGTGCTTATGCCCTCATTGCAAAACTGTTTTTCCTGTTTTATGTGCGGTTTAGCATTTTCAAAAATGCCTCTTCATCAAGCACAGGAACTCCCAGTGTTTGGGCCTTTGTCAATTTGCTGCCTGCGGCTTCTCCTGCCAACACATAGCTTGTCTTTTTGGAAACAGAACCCGAGGCTTTGCCTCCATTTTGTACAATCAGAGCTTCCGCCTCGTTGCGAGAAAGGGTTGGCAAAGTGCCTGTAACAACAATGGTGAGTCCTTGCAACAAATTCCCCTTTGGCTCAGAGTGGTCTTGCATATCTACTCCTGCTTGTTTCAGGCGTTCAAGAAGGTCAGCAGTGCCTTCTTTGGAGAAGAAGTCTAGCAAATTTTGTACCATAACTTGTCCAAAACCTTCTATTTCAGAGATTTCCTCAAAACTTGCCTGCTGTAATTTTTCCATTGTACCAAAATGCTCCGCCAACAGGGTAGCTGCCTTATCTCCAATATTTCGGATTCCCAAAGCGAACAACAAGCGGCCTAGCCCTGCCTGTTTGCTGTTTTCAATGGATGTCAATAGCTTGTCTGCTGATCTTTTCTTAAATTTATCCAATGTCACCAGTTGTTCTTGGGTTAGAGCATAAATATCCGCAACATTTTTTACATATTCTTTCTCTACCAGTTGTGTTGCCACAGCTTCGCCCATTCCTTCAATATTCATAGCATCTCGGCTGGCAAAATGAATGATATTTCGCAAGGCCTGAGCTGGACATTCGGGGTTGGTACAGCGTAGGGCTGCCTCTCCCTCTATATGTGTTACGGGTTCGTTACAACTGGGGCATCTAGTGGGCATTTCAAAGGGCTGTGTATTTTCTCCCCGCTTGGTAACAGCAATCACCTCTGGGATAATATCCCCCGCTTTGCTCACTCGGATGGTATCACCAATACGAACGTCCAACTGGCGAATAAAATCCTCATTGTGGAGAATAGCACGAGATACGGTAGTACCTGCCAACAAAACAGGGTCAAAAACAGCTGTGGGAGTTAAAACACCAGTACGCCCTACTGATACATCAATCTGACGCAAAACAGTTTCTTTTTCCTCTGGGGGATATTTGAAAGCAATGGCCCATCTTGGGAATTTTGCTGTGCTGCCTAAAGCAGGTCTTGCACTAAGTTGATTTACCTTGATAACTGCTCCATCAATATCAAAGGGCAAGCTTCCCCGAAGATTGCCAATGGTTTCAATTTCCTTGATGGCATCCTCCATAGAATGAAAGACCGAATAGCGAGGCGATACAGGGAAGCCCATTTCCTTTAAATAGTCCAAACTTTCTTTATGGGTGGAAAAAGACTTGCCTTCTATCTGTTGCACATTGAATACAAAAATAGAAAGTCCTCTGGTTGCTGTAATTTTGCTGTCCTTTTGGCGCAGGCTCCCGGCTGCGGCATTGCGAGGATTTTTGAAAGGTACCTTATCAGCAAGTTCTTGTTCCTCTACCAATTTTTCAAAGGCAGAACGGGGCATATATACTTCTCCTCGTACCTCTAGCAGACTGGGAGCATTATCCAACTTTTTGGGGACATCTTGAATTACAGCCAAATTTTCAGTAACATTTTCCCCCACATCGCCATCTCCACGGGTGGAACCCATGTACAACACTCCATTATGGTATTCCAAACTCACTGACAAACCATCAATTTTAGCTTCTACCACATATTCTGGCGAAACACCCGCTTCCCTCACTCGTCGGTCAAAATCACGCAATTCATCATAGGAAAAGGCATCCTGTAGGCTCTCCATGCGTACTTTATGCTGTACCTTTTCAAACTTTGCGGAAGGTGCTCCACCAATCTTCTGTGTGGGAGAATCCTCTGTGATAAGTTGGGGAAATTGGGCTTCCAACTGCTTCAGTTCTCTTGTGAGTGCATCATACTCAAAATCGGTTAATTCTGGCGCATCCTGCTCGTAATATAGCCGGTTGTTTTTTTCAATGACTGCTCGTAATTCGGCAATTCTCTCCTGTGCTTGCTGCAATTCCATGGTTTCACACTCCTTAAAAATTTTATCCATTTTTTATGCCTAATACCCACTTTTAGATACAAGAAAAGCGGATAAAGCCCGTTTCCCATTGAGAATTATCGGGATTTATCCGCCTGCTCCTGTTCATCTTCTGCGAGAATATCCCCCGCCACGGCGTGCCTCTGTCACACGCTTCAAATCAGAAATTTTCTCTTCGCTTTGGCTTTTGAACTTCGCCATCATATCTTCAAAGCTCATCTCTGCCGGCTGCTCGGCACGACGAGGCTGCCACACCCGTCCGCTGTCGTTGCGGGGAGGACGTGCAGGACGCTCTACAGTGCGCTTGATAGAAAGGGAGATTTTGCCCTCTGGGGTAATGTTCAAAACCTTAACCTTTACTTCCTGTCCCTCGCTAAGTACGGTGGACAGCTCTTGAATGTACTCGTTGGAAACTTCGGAAATGTGCACCATACCTGTTTTGCCGCCGGGCAGCTCCACAAATGCGCCAAAACTTTTTACACCGGTGACTTTTCCTTCAACAATACTTCCTACCTCAAACTCCATGAAACGGAAAAACTCCTTTGCCCAAATGATAAAATTATCTTCAAATACAGAGAAACCCCTGTTATTTGCCACTTGTGTCTACAAACACCCGTTCCCCCGGCTTTGCATATCCCAACCGGTCACGGGCAATTCGCTCAATAATTTCTTGTTCGGTGCCATCCTCCAACAAGCGAGTTAGCTCGGTGTTTTCGGCCAATTGCAACTGTACTTGTTCTTGCAAAGCTGTCAATTCCTGCCGCTTGCTGGCAATTTCCACCTGATTGCGGATAAACGAAATCAAAAGGGAACCCAGCAAACACACTACCAGCAACCACCCAACAAAAGAAGAAATACTGCCTTTGTTTTTCTTGCCTGTTTGTGCCATGCCAATCTCCTCCCTTTCTGATGGTATCTCCTTCCATTCTGAAAAAGGAAATACTACTTTGAATTATACAACACTTTCCCAGTTGTTTGCAACTGTTTTGTAGAGAGAGTGGAATGGTTTTTCTTTTTTTTTCGAGAATCACGCTTTTGGTGGCAAACCTTGGCTACCTTTTTGTACAAATTTTTACAGCTCCACCAGAGCAACCCAAAAGGAATTAAGAAAATTTGCAGAATACACAGCAACTTCTTTCGTACCCATTGGGTAAAGCCAAAGAAGGCTTTGTAATACGCCATTACTCCGATGAGCATTCCCAACAGATGATACCAGCGCACTACTCCAGCATAGCTGCGGGCCGCTGCATAGCTACAAGCCACAATCCCTGCCGCACCAAAAAACAGGGTATCCAACACAAACACTGCAATTTTCCCATTGCCTGCCACCAGCCTGCCTCCATCATACAGGCAGGCCAGCAACAGACCAAGTCCCAAACAACACAAGGTATCTGCCGCGGCTTGGGAAACCAGAACAGATGTGGGCATCAGCGGTTCACCCTTCCCCACAAACCTCGTTTCCGGTCACTTTTGGTGCTGTATTGCAGATAATCAATAGAACCAGAAATCTGCACTTCACCAGTTTGAACAGAAAGCTCACTCACCGAGATATTTTTACCACCAATCTGTAGGGTTCCTAGTTGGGTTTCCAATATCACAGTGTATTCATCATAACTGGTAATGCTTTTCACCCCGCTGGCAATTAATTCTTTGCGGTCTTTCAGTATCACATTGTGATTTGCTGCCAAAGGTGTTGTTTGTGCTTGTGGCTGCATAGGCAATCATCCTCCCTTACACAAGCTATTATATGCTTGTGTAAGTGGCTGTTAGAACCTTTTAGCCCTCTATAATTTCGTACATTTCCCTTGCCACATCCTTGCCCGGAGCAGCTTCAATGGAAAGCACCTTCACCTTTACAGGTCGATTGCCAAAGGTGATTTCAATTTCATCACCAATTTTTACCGAATAGCTCGCCTTGACCTGTTTTCCATTGACAACAATACGGCCTGCATCTGCCACCTCGTTGGCAACAGTGCGCCGTTTAATGAGGCGGCTAACCTTTAAATATTTGTCTACTCGCATACAATTCTCCACACAAAAGAAAGGGCATTGCCAAAATGCCGCAAACCCTGCTGCACCAAGCAAACTGCCCTTGTTTTTCATTAAAAGCGATTATTTTACCAGTGCATCCTTCAATGCCTTGCCAGCTTTAAAGGCAGGAACAGTGGTTGCAGGAACAGGAATCTCGTTGCCAGTGCGGGGGTCACGGCAAACACGAGCTGCACGCTCACGAGCCTCGAAGGTTCCGAAACCAACCAAAGCGACCTTATCGCCTGTAGCCAAAGCATTGGTGATAGCTTCCAAAGTTGCATTCAATGCCTTTTCTGCATCCTTTTTGGTCAAACCAGTTTCCTCTGCTACCTTTGCAATCAAATCTACTTTTGTCATGATGAATATCCTCCATTTTTTATGTGTTGGGTACATTTTTTGAAAAGGTACACAACTATAATTATTCTCTTGAACCATTCTCTATATTAGAGAATCCCCAAAACAAGTTAAATGCCGATTTTTTGGTTATTTTGTCAAAGCCTCGGTAAGGTATTATTTTACTGTATCTGGATAGGAAATGCAAGTGTTTTCGGTGAATTTTCTGATTTTATACAACAAATTTTCTATTTTTAGTCTTGCCCATTTCAAACAGCTTTACACAAAAAAATCCGGCGATAGAAAATACAACCTATCGCCGGATACATCACCCTAGGAAGATATTACAGTTTTTGACCACAATAGGGACAATAAACCGCATCTTCTTCCACTTTTTCCTTACAATGACTGCACAACCGAACAGCCTTGGCAAAAACGGTAACAGTTTCCTTTTTCTCGCTGGCAACATCGTTTAGTTGTTGTTCAATCTCTGCAATCTCTTGGATATACTGTTCTACCAAGTCGGGCTGCTGTTCGCCATTTTGGGCCAAGCTGTATACCAATGCTCCCAACTGACGCTGGGCTCTGGCCAGCCTGCTTTCCAAGTTGAGAATATCCACTTGCTTTTTGCCCTTTTCTACCACTTCTCCTGTGGCGTTTACAACTTTGTCCGCCATATTAGCGGCTGCATTGCGTAATTGATTCCAATCCATAGCTGGCACCTCTTTCTATATTTGTAGATAGTTTATAGGGTATCGGGTTATTCTATATTATAACAATCTGCACAAAAAAGTGCAATATTATCCCAAAAATTCTCGCAACATAGATTGCTTTGGAATCCATTCTATGGGGAGTTGTTCACACAGGCTAAATCTTCCAGCCAAATCATTCATTTGGTCTGCCAAGGGGGTTCCCTCCAACTCTCCGGCAAGCTGTGTCATTGACCCAGCTAACACACAAAGTTCATAGCTAAAAGAGCTATCCAGCAGCAAATCTGCCTGTTTCTTAAATACCTTGATATAGCGGTCCTCCCCAGCACACACCGAAGGCCACATTCCTAATGTTTTTTCCAAGGAATGCCCACGGAATTTATAATCCCGCACCAGCCGACGAGCCAGCCGAATATCTCGGGTAGAAAAAATCCGCTGTCCGCCTTTGGAGTATTCCTCTCGAAGGCCCACATACACATGATACACTCTTTGCCCGGGAATCATAGCGGTAGTTTGTGGATTTAGAGCATGAATGCCTTCTACAATACATACTCCCTCTGGCAACTCCAAAGGAATCCATTCTGCTTTTCGGTTTTCTGTCAAAAAGTCAAATTCTGGCAACTGGGTTTTACCTGTTTGTAATAACTCGTTTAGGCAACGCTGCAATGTATCCAAATCCACCGCTGTGATATTCTCATAATCCTTTGTGCCATCGGGCAAACGGGGATATTGGTCTAGATTTTTAAAAAAATTGTCCATACTGATAACTGCTGCTTTTTCTCCTCTGGCACGGATAGCAGCAGCCAATTTATGGGCAGTGGTGGTTTTGCCGGAGGCAGAAGGCCCCGACAGCATTACAATTCGCTTGTTTAGGTGCAAAATTTCCGCAGCAGCGGCAGAAATTCGGCTTTCATATTCAAACTCGCAATGCATCACAAAATCTTTTCCCGTTTTGGCAGCAGTGTTTATCAAACTCACTTCAACCAAGCGTTTGGGAATCCACATGGCTGGCATAAAATTCTGTCACTCCTTCCTTTCGTTTGAGTACAGTATCAAACCCATCAATGTACTCTTTTGGATATTTGTAATTAAAAATCCGCTGAATCAGATTTCCTTTTTGTTGGCGCATTTTTGTGGAACCACCAGCCCCAGCAGACAAAATGGTATGCACTTCTTCCATAATATAAATATTATACAGTCCCTCATACCCGGGTTTGCTCCAACCGGTATTTTCCAAGTTCTGCAACGTTCCTTTTTGGCGATAGAGATAATAGGGGTTATATCCCTTTTCTGCCAATAGAGCGCAGCTTTCTACCATCTGGGCAACATCGCCATATTCTTCCTGTCGCTGCTCAATAACCAAATTGGAGGCACGCTTCAAGGTTAATGTGTGTACAGTAATATTTTCTGGTTCCAGTTGGATTACCTTTTGCAAGGTTTGCAAAAAGCCTTCTGGGGTATCTCCCGGAAGTCCTGCAATCAAGTCCATATTGATGTTGGCATGCCCCACCTGTCTTGCCTCTTCAAAGCAACGAATAACATCTTGTGCTGTGTGATTGCGACCAATGCGCTGCAATACATCATCCGAAAGGGTTTGGGGATTGATGGAAATACGGGTGGCACCATATTCCTTTAGCACCTGCAATTTTTCCAAATCGGTGCAATCTGGACGACCAGCCTCAACAGTATATTCCTCAATTTTGCTAAGGTCAAACAGTTCTCGAACCGTTCCCATAAGCTGACGCAACTGCTGGGCAGATAAACTGGTGGGAGTACCTCCACCAATGTATATGGTTTTTAGATTCAGCCGGTTTTGTTGGGCAATGCGTTTGATTTCTTCTAGCTCTTTGCACAAACAATCTACATAAGGCTGGACGAGCTTTTTCTCTTTTTCAATGGTACGAGAAACAAAGCTACAATAGCTGCACCGAGAGGGGCAAAAGGGGATGCCAATATATAGGCTATAGTCCCTCTCCTCTGCTTGCATCCAAGGTGCTTGTAAATCTGCAATGGATTTTGCAAGAGCATACTTTTCTTTGCTCACATCATAGTGCCCACAAAATAGCTGTTCTATTTGCTCTTCTGTCATGCCTTTGGCTCTGCCATCATGTATAATCCGCACAGGGCGCACCCCTGTGAGCATTCCCCATAGTGGCCTGCGACCAGTTACCTTGCAAAGCAAGCTATATACCAAGGCAGAAAGGGCATATTCAGGGGTTTCTTTGGTGGGCAATGGGGCGGTTTCCCAGTTGCATATTCCATCCAAACAAATTCCTGCCAACATTCGCTTTTTGCCAAGATGTGCAATGACCGCATCCTTTCCCCGTTGCCGCTTTGAAAGAATAGCAGCACCGGGAAAAAACAGTCGTGTAAGATGTTCAATATCGTATACCGAGGGCAACCCTCGCACAACAGTTTGCATGAATGTTTCCTTTCTTATGCCTGTAAATAGGGGTTATATAGCTTTTCCTGTTTCATGGTGGTAAATCCTTCATGGCCGGGTAAAATCTCGGTGTCATCCTCTATCATTTCCCGCAGTTTTTTGAGGCTTTCTTTCATCTGCTGCATACTTCCACCGGGAAAATCAGTTCTGCCAATGTCACCACTGAATAGGGTATCTCCACTAAACAACATTCCATCACATAAAATACAGGTGGAACCGGGAGTGTGCCCCGGGGTAAAGATAGTTTTGAATTCCACTTCATCCACCTGAATGACACCACCATCCTCAAACAGACCATCTGGAACAAAACCAGCGGAACCATCTGGAAGTTGATGGTACAAGTTTGCATAATGCTGTCCGAATACCCTTGCAGCTTGTTCTTTGCTAGAATACATGACTACATCGTTGGGGTTCATCCAGAGTTGTACTCCCTGTTGCTGCAATTCATTAACCGAACCAATATGGTCATGGTGGCCATGGGTAAGCAAAATGTGGGTTAATTTTGCCCCTTCTTTGTCTAACAGTTTTTGATAGTCGGCCACCGGAGCATCTGGGTCAATGACAATGCCCTTCCCTTCATTGGTAATAATCAAAAACGTGTTGCAATACAGCGGTGCTCTACCGTGTATATGATAAATCTTTCGCATGGTTCTACTCCTTGCATTTCATTTCCATTCATCGGTGTCTATGACAATGGTTACAGGCCCATCATTCACCAGTTCAATTTGCATATCCGCCCCAAATTCTCCTGTTTCCACCTGCTTCAATCCTGTCTGTTTCATTTGTTCCACAAACAAATTGTAGCAGTCCACCGAGAGCGGGGGTTTTGCTGCGGCAATAAAGCTGGGGCGTTTTCCCTTTTTGGTGTCACCATATAGTGTAAAATTGCTGACCACTAAGGCAGAATAGCCCAGCTCCAATGCACTTTTGTTTAATTTTCCTGCTTCGTCCTCAAAAATTCTCAAACCGGCACATTTTTCTGCCAACTTTGGTACAATTTCGGTGGTATCGGTATCCTTAACCCCCAACAGCACCAAAATTCCTTGTTCGATGCTACGAGTAGATGTACCTTCCACAGTGACTGCTGCACGGGACACCCTCTGAATAACTGCTCGCATAGTTGTTTCTTTCTCCCTCTATTAAATACGCACTACACTAATGACATCCCGAACCTTGCGAAGACGTTGGATAACAGAATTAAGGTGCTCTATATTGTTGATGCCTATGGTAGCGGTCATGGTTGCTCTGCCATCGCTGGTTTGCCTTGCGCTAATGGCATAGATGGGGATTCTCATATCACCCAACAAAGCGGAAACATCCGTAAACAGGCCAGTTCTATCCATGGCAGAGATTTCCAATGTGGATTTAAAACTTTCTTTAACACTATTATCCCAATGTGCCTGTACCCAGCGAGGGTCTTCCCCGGCAGCACGAACATTTACACAGTCTTGCTTGTGGATGGATACTCCATATCCTCGTGTGATAAACCCAATAATACGGTCGCCCGGCAGAGGATTACAACATTTTGCAAATTTCACTAAACAATTATCCAAACCTTCTACCACAACACCATCGGGATTTTTCTGCTTCTTTACAGGAATCTGGAACACCACTTTGGGGTCTTGTTCCTTCATCATGCGGTTGTATTCTTCTTTTATCCGCAAAATCAGCCTTGACATCTGCAAGCCGCCATATCCAATGGCAGCATACATTTCCTCAACGGTGTTCATGCGCTGTTTACGGGCAACTTCCAACATAAAATTGTTGTATTCCCCTTCGGGGATGCTAATAAGATTGCGGCGCAATTCTTTGTCTAGTGCCGCTTTGCCCTCGGCAATGTTTTCTTCTTTGCGTTCCTTTTTGAACCAATTTCGGATTTTATTTTTTGCCTCACTGGTTACAACAATATTCAACCAATCTCGGCTGGGGCCTTTGTCCGCAGGGCCAGTGATAATTTCAATAATTTCGCCAGTTACCACTTTATGGTCAATGGGAACAATGCGGCTGTTGACTTTTGCTCCCACCATACGGTTGCCCACCGCAGAATGGATGGCATAAGCAAAGTCAATGGCTGTGGCTCCAGCTGGCAGATTGATTACATCTCCCTTAGGGGTAAATGCAAATACCTCCTCTGGCAAAAGGTCACTTTTCATATCACGGAGCAGGTCGCTGGCATCATCGCTTTCTCGTTGGCTTTCCAAAAGCTGCCGTACCCACGCCAGCCGTTCTTCTAAGCGAGCAGACTTACTGGTGCCGGGTACCCCAGCTTTGTATTTCCAATGGGCTGCCACGCCATATTCTGCCATCTGGTCCATTTCCCATGTACGAATTTGCACCTCGAAAGGAATCCCTTCATGACCGATTACTGTGGTATGCAAAGATTGGTACATATTGGGCTTTGGAGTAGAGATATAATCCTTGAAACGGTTGGGCAAGGGATGATACATATCATGGATAACACCCAAAGCGTTGTAGCACTCTGCCACCGTGTCCAAAATAATACGCACCGCGTACACATCGTAAATTTCCTCAAAGCTGCGATTGTGCATATACATTTTTCTATAAATACCATATACACTTTTGATGCGCTTTTTGATGGTGCACTTTTCCATGCCGTTTTCTGCAAGGCGTTCCCGAATTTTGTCCGAAATGCCTTGAATAAACTTTTGTGCTCCGCCATTTTGCCCCAGCATATTGCTGATTTCCTGATAGCCCACAGGGTCAAGGTATCGAAGGCTTAAATCTTCCAGTTCTTCTTTGATATTGCTGATTCCCAAACGGTGGGCAATGGGAGCATATACCTCCATAGTTTCTAGTGCTTTATCCCGCCGCTTTTGGGGTGCCCATCCCTCAGCAGTACGCATATTGTGCAAACGGTCGCACAATTTCACCAACATTACACGCACATCTTGGCTCATTGCCAACAGCATTTTACGCAAATTTTCTGCTTGCTGTTCCTCTACACTGGAAAAGTTGATACGGGTCAATTTTGTAACACCATCTACCAAATGTGCCACATCTTCCCCAAAAACAGCACGCAATTGGGCTAGAGTAACATCTGTGTCCTCTACTACATCATGAAGCAAGGCCGCTGCCACACTTTCAGAATCCATACCCAATTCTACCAAAAGCCCCGCTACACTTAGTGGATGGCTAATATACAATTCTCCACTTTTTCGGCGTTGGTTTCCATGGGCTTTTTCGGCAATTTGATATGCTTTTTCCAACATTTCCATGTCATAACTTCTGCCAGATTCCTCTATGACCTTGAGCAGACTGTCATAACTCATCAACGTTTGATTCATACTTCCCCCTCCTCACTCCACTGCTTGGCTTTGCATAGCCATCAAGATATTTGCTGATTGCAAATCTTTTTTCTCTTTACTTGGTACAAGACGATACCAACCATTTTCCTTGGAAATTAAGTTCAATTCTTCCAATGCCGCAAGGCTTACCATAATTTTTCCCGGCTCAATCTGCCCCAAAGTGGCAAACAAAGGTCTTAGGTCGGTACAGTTCACCCCACCAGCTCGGATTTGTTGGTAGACTGCTACTGTATCGGCTCGACTGGGACAAAGCAACTGTTGTTCCTCTTTTGTCAGAGTTTTTCCGGCAAGAAAACTTTCAAAAATTGCCCCTTGCATAACATGTTCTTCTCCCAACCCTGCTGGACGAATTTCCCGCACCCTGCCAGAGAGCTGAGGCCCTGTTTTGCCTTGATAGATAGATAATGAAAGCACCACATCCACCATGCTACCTGCGGTGTAGGGAACACTTTCGGGACTGCGCCCAAACCATGCCGCATAAATGCCTGCTGTTCCTTGCCGTAAACGCAAGCGACTATGGCGGCCATCCCCTACGGGGTAGACACCATCCAAAAGCACATTTTCCACCAGAAACAAAGGAGAAGGATTGCCTGCTCCAAAGGGTGCCAACAGTTCCAAAGATTGCACGTCCTCTGGTGTAATTCGGTCAATGGCGATGGTAGTATCCACTTCGATGGGTGGCAAAAGGAATACTGGATACTCTTGGGCAGCCCATTGGTTGAGTGCTTGACGCAAGGCCTCTAGTTTACCTTCTTCCACCGAAAGCCCCGCTGCCAATTCATGGCCACCATAGCGCAACAAAAGGTGCTGACAAGCTGCCAACGCATGGTGTAAATGAAACCCTTTTATACTTCTGCCTGAGCCTTTTCCCTCGTGTTGGGAAAGTGCAATCAAAATGGTAGGCTTTCCGTATTTTTCCACCAAACGGCTGGCAGCAATTCCTGTAACTCCGGGATGGTAGCTTTCGCTCCATAGCACCAAAACACGCTGGTTCAACAGCTGTGGTTGTTGAGAAAGCTGCTGTTCTACTTCCTCCATAATTGCCTGTTCTGCTGCCTGTCTTTGGCTGTTCAAATCACAAAGAATTTCTGCTAATTCTTGAGCAGAGTCCTCTTCTTCGGTAATCAAAAGCCGCAAGGCAGAAGTTGCGCTGTTCATTCTACCTGCTGCATTCAAACGAGGTGCCACAGTAAAAGCAATGCTGTCGGCTGTTAATTCTTTGCCTGCCATACCAGCGGCTTCCAGCAAAGCATCTACCCCCGGCCGAGGCTGTTGGTTCATCAGTTGCAACCCACTTTTTACCAAAGTACGGTTTTCTCCCACAAGGGGAACCACATCTGCAACTGTGCCTATGGCCGCTAAATCTCCATAAAACTCTAACAATTCTTCTGGATGGCAACCCTCCAAAGCGGCTGCCAACTTAAATGCAACCCCTACGCCGGACAGCAACTTGAAGGGGCTGGTATCTTCCTTTTGTGCTGCATCCACCACAGCATAGGCTGCCGGAGGATTTTCCGGGGGAAGATGATGGTCTGTTACAATTACATCAATGCCTTTTTCGGCAGCATAGGCAATTTCATGTTCCGCAGAAATTCCATTGTCCACTGTAACAATTACCTTGTATTGATTGCGTGCCAACTTATCAATGGCAGCCATAGACAAGCCATATCCGTCCCCTTCTCGGCTTGGCAGCATACACCGCACATTGGCACCTAGATTCATCAAATGGCTAAACAACAAGGCGGTAGAGGTTACACCATCTACATCATAATCTCCAAATACAACGATTTTTTCCCCATTATCAATGGCCTTGTGCAAACGTTCTACTGCCTTATCCATGTCCTTCATCAAAAAAGGGTCTGACAATTCAGGCTCTTGTTCCAGCAAAGCGGCGGCAGCGGCGGCGGTTTCCGTCCCTCTTGCCATCAGCACCTTTGCCGTAAGTGCCGGAATGCCAATCTCTGCACATAACCGCTTTGCTGCTGTTTCGTCTATTTTTCCTACCTTCCAGCAGCGGTAATTCATATAGTTTGCTCTCCTTATTTTATGATTATTTATAGTACAATTTATTCCGATGGCTGATACTGCTCAATGATAGCTTGAGCCACTCGCATTCCATCCACAGCAGCAGATACAATTCCTCCTGCATAGCCTGCACCCTCGCCACAAGGGTATAAGCCTTGTACCGCTGTGGATTGAAAGTCCTCTCCACGAACAATGCGGACAGGAGAGGAAGTTCTGGTTTCCAGTCCAGTTAATACAGCTTGTGGATGAGTATATCCCCGCAGTTTTCTCTCAAAAGCCAAAAGACCACTGCGCAAGGTGTTTGCCAATTCTGTGGGCAGTAAACTTCCTAAGTCTGTTGGGCATACTCCTCGGAAGTAGGTAGGCTCTACCTTTCCAATGTTCAGTTGTCCTTTTCCCTTCAAAAAGCTGCCCATGGTTTCGGCAGGTGCAGTATAGTCCTTGCCTGCCACTGCAAAAGCCTTTTGTTCCAGTTGCCGTTGAAATTGGATTGCCTTTTCAGGGTCTTGGTCAAAATCCCGTCCATCCACGCTGACAACCACCGCAGCATTGGCATTTTTTCCATCTCTTGCATGATAGCTCATGCCATTTGTCACAACGCCCCCTTCTTCGCTAGAGGCTGCCACCACCTGACCACCGGGGCACATACAGAATGTATATACACATCTCTGCCCCACATGATGGCTTAGCTGATATTCTCCCCTTGGCAATGCAGGATGCCCTGCCGCCTCATGATATAGGCTTTTTTCAATCTCCCATTGGAGGTGTTCTGCACGAAAGCCCACAGAGAAGGGTTTACACTCCATTTGCAATCCTGCTTGTTTTAGCATAGAGAAGGTGTCACGGGCAGAATGCCCCACCGCAAGCACCAACAATTCTGTAGGAATCTCTCCCTCTGTTGTTACAACAGATTTTAGCTTTCCTTGTTCTATCTTTAGGTTGGTCAACTGGGTAGAGAATTTCACCTCTCCCCCCAAATGCTGAATTTCCTTTCGGATTGATACAATCACCTGTTGCAATTTATCGGTACCAATATGGGGCTTTTGTCGCCATGCAATATCCTCTGGTGCGCCATGTTTCAACAAAATTCGCATTACCTCTCCACAGAGGGCATCGCCTATGCGGGTTGTCAGCTTTCCATCGGAGAAGGTTCCTGCTCCCCCTTCGCCAAACTGAATATTTGCCTGAGGGTCAAAAGCTCCCCCTACCCGAAACTGCTCTATTTTTTCCATGCGCTGCTGAATATCTGGGCCTCGCTCCAATATAATTGGTCGAAACCCCTGTTTTGCCAAAAGCAACCCACAAAACAGACCAGCAGGCCCAAGGCCCACCACCACTGGTCTAAAATTCAACTTTTTATCGCCATTTTTTAGTTGCAATTTCTTTGGCTGCAACAACGAAACACAGGGCGCAGAGCCTGCATAAGCAAGCTCGGCACCCCTTTCTTTGAGTTGGATTGCCACGGTATATACCAAAGTAGGCACTTTTCTTCGGGCATCCACTGATATTTTTGCAATTTCCGCCTGCCCCACTGCTCCCACAGGAATTTTTGCCAATCGCAAAGCCTGCTGCACAGCATCTTCCTTTGTGGCAGAAAGAGGTAAGCGAATATCACGAACCAACAACATATTGTTTACTCCTTGTTTCCGGTGGAAATTTCACATTCCACGGTATAACTTCCCACCGCAAAAATATTGGGGCTACCAGGTACCAAAATACGAACAGGCACATTCATAACCCCTGCACTTAACTGCAAATCTTCGCTGTTAATCTGTGCAATTACTGCGCTTTCAGTCAAAGCCTCCAGTTCTTCTTCTGGGCCAATCAGTGTAACATTGTTTACTTTTTTGCTACGTGGTGTCACCTGATAATTTTCTGGTACATTGGCTGTGCGGATATCTTTTACAGACACAGTTTTTTCCGCTAGACCAGTATAATCAAAAGTAATATCAATGGTGGAAATATTTTCCTGATTTTTAATTCCAGTAGGCAACGAAATTGGCATGGTGTAAATCTTATCCAATGCAAAGGTAGAAACATCAAAATAAGCTACTACCAATTCACTCAAACCGTCCAACTTGCGGCTATCGCCAGAAACTGTCAAACTAGTTTTGGACAATTTTACCCGATTTTGCAAAGTAGATATATCAAAGCCGGAAGGAACATTGGTAAACTCCACCTTCAAAGGCAGTTCCTTTCGCTGTTGAATGGAAAGGGTCACTTCTGCAATTTCACTAGAGAAAGAAACATACTTCAAATCCAGCTTTTTGCCGTTTTCATCCACCGCAATGAGGGTAGAACTTTGAGTCACAGACTCTTTTCGCTCACCTTCCACATAAACAGGTGCAATAATTTTGTCCACCTTGGAAATTTCCCCTTCAGGCCCTTTCAATGTAACCTCTGTGGGACTGCATTGTGCTTTGTCAAAAATATACCCGTCTGCAATTTGCAAGCCGGAGGTATCTGTAGAAATGGCAAAGGATTTGGTAATTACTGTATCAAACACTACCGTTGCCTCTGGTAAAGACTTATCATTCACAATAGTAGCTTGGCTGCTTTCCCAGTTATTATCCTGCACCTTGATTTGTAGTTTCAGCTGATACTCTCCTGCACCATGCACTGGTGTATAGTTGGGATAAACCAGAAAATTATCAGCACTTAAATTGTTGATATATGAGCGTTTTCCTCTTACTCGAATATCCACAGTCATAGCTGGTGCCGAAACAATATCCAATCCACTGGCAGTATAGGCAGAGGAATTATATTGGAAGTTGACTGGCACCGATTTGATTACTTGTTCTCCTTCGGGATATACTGTAGTAACCACAATTACCCATGCAACCACAGCTATCACCAAGGACAAAAACATATTAAACAGGCGGCTGTTAAGAATTTTTTGCAAGTCCATTTTCATTCTTCTTTCTCCCAAAGAACTTCTTCTTTTCTTCCACTGGCTCTTCTGGAACTACATCTCCTTCCAACAACTGGAACAGATTTTGTCTATCCAAACGACGGATTAACACACCATTTTTAGCCAGAGAAATAATACCTGTTTCCTCACTGACCACAACCACAACCGCATCGGAATTTTCGCTCATACCCAAGGCCGCACGATGACGAGTTCCCATATCTTTTCCAATTTCCAAATTGTTGGAAAGGGGTAAGAAACAGCCTGCCGCCTTAATTTGCCCATCTCGTACCACCACGGCACCATCATGGAGAGGGGTTCCCTCATAAAATATGGTTCCCAATACTTCTGGGTTAATATCACCATTCATTTCAGTGCCAGTTTTGATAATTTCATTTAGATTTGTTTTTCGCTCAATTACAATTAAAGCACCAGTTTGGCTATCACTCAACCGTTCTGCGGTGTCACAGATGGCAACTACTGCATTACGCCACTTTTCCCGTGTGGCGTTAGTAGTTCGCTCCGGCTGGAAAAACCGCACCGCAAAAATATTGGTTTGTCCCACCTGTTCCAGTGCTCTGCGCAGCTCCGGCTGAAATACCACAATGAGTAAAACAAAGCCCGCCTGCATTACACTGTCCAAAAAATAAGACACTGTTCGCAGTTGAAATTGTTTTGCCAACCAACTTGACAGCAATAGCAACACCACACCCTTGGCAAGCTGTGCTGCACGGGTTTGGCGCACCAACGCCATAATTTCATATACTACAAAGGCCACAATTAGAATATCCAGCAAATCTACCACAATGGTTGTAGGCTGAAACAAATTGTTCACCAGTTGATGCCAAAATTCTCCTATATTCAAGGGAATTTGCGCCTCCTTCATTTTTATTTTCAAGGCCTTGTGTTTTGTTTCCTATCCAGCCCCTTTTTACTCCTTGCACAAAAAAGATATGCTTCTTTATTATAACATAAAACCACACTATGGAAAAGCTGCTTTGTATTATTTTTCCAAAAGTGCTACAGAATGTACTGCAATTCCTTCCCCTGCACCGGTAAAGCCTAGCTTTTCTTCGGTAGTGGCTTTTACAGAAATATCCTCTACCTGCATTCCCAGTGCCTTAGCTAAATTTTGCCGCATTGTTAAAATGTGAGGTGCCAATTTGGGAGCTTGACACAAAATAGTTGCATCTACATTTCCGATTCTCCAGCCCTTTTCCTGTAACAAGTGTGCCACATGGACAGCCAACTGTAAACTATCTGCCCCCTTATAGCGAGGGTCTGTATCTGGGAAATGCTTTCCAATGTCCCCCAAAGCTGCCGCACCAAGCAAAGCGTCCATTACAGCATGGGTCAACACATCTGCATCCGAATGGCCAAGCAGACCTTTCTCATAGGGGACAGTTACACCTCCCAAAATCAGTTTACGACCTTCCACCAATTTATGCACATCGTATCCATGTCCAATCCGCATGGTTCTCTTCTCCTTCAAATCCTCTGGTGTGGTAATTTTATAATTTTCGTAGCTTCCCTGTGTTAGATACACGGAAAATCCCGCTTTTTCCAACAACTGACAATCATCCGTCACAGAATCATCTTGCACCTGCTCCAATGCAAGCTGATACTTTTCTATAGAAAATACCTGTGGGGTTTGCACTGCATACAAAGTGCTGCGTTGTGGGGTTTGCTGCACTTTTCCTTCTTCTGCAATCTTAATGGTGTCTTTTACAGGAACTGCCGGGGCTGCTGCTCCGGTTTCCCAAGCCTTTTCAATGGTCTGGGTAATGATTTCTTGGCTTACAAAGGGTCTTGCCCCATCTTGAATGGCAACATATTCCCCTGTTGCCTGCTGCAAGCCATTTTGTACAGACTGAGCACGAGTATCCCCACCCTGTACCACACAGGTGGGCTTTGTACGGCTTTGGGCAAGCTGTTCCACCTGACTGCGGTTTTTGCCCGCAACCAAAATAATCTGGTCAATAAGAGGGTTTTTTTCAAAGGCTCGTATTGTGTGTTCCAACACAGGCAGCCCTTGTATGGGATAGAATAATTTATCAAACCCCATACGGGAAGAACTTCCGGCTGCTACTATAATAGCAGTAACAGTATGTTGTTTCATGGTATCCTCTATTCCTCGCTTCCATTTGCTGCAAAAGCATTCTTTAAAAAATGTATCATATCTCTATTGATTGTTATTATACAAAATATATGAAAAAAAATCCACATAAAAATACTGTTGACAAACCTGTTTCAGTACGGTACTATGTAAAATCAATCTTATTCATACAATTTGTTTCAAATGGAAAAGGTAACCTATAATGTTCCTAAACCAGATTATGAGCAGTATAAAAAAATCCGAGAACTATAAGAAAAAATTTCCACATGCAACTTTATCGTTTATATCTGTACTGTAAACAAGACCTTCGAGCAGTAAAATCAAGAATGAAAATAAAATATACAGGATGAAAAGGGATAAACAATGGCTACTTATGTAATGAGTGACATTCACGGCAATTATAAAAAGTACATACAGGCAATCAATACCCTTAACTTACAAGACAGTGACACTTTGTATGTACTTGGTGATGTTGTTGATAGAGGAAATGGCTCCTGCAAAATTCTTTTAGACATGATGTGCCGATACAATGTAGTTCCTCTGATAGGAAATCATGAGTTTATGGCTTTGTCGTGCCTATCAAAATTGGTAGAAGAAATTACAGACTATAGCCTAAAAGGTTTCAATCAAGAATTTTTAGCAGGGCTGTCAAACTGGTTGTACAATGGTGGCGAGAGCACCTTTCAGGAATTCAAACAATTATCCTTGGAAGATAGGCAGGCTGTAATAGAATATTTATCAGAATTTCAGTTGTATGCCGAAATTATTGTAAACAGTCAACAGTATATTTTAGTCCATGCCGGACTAGACAATTTTAAAAGAAGAAAAAAATTAAGTGATTACAGCGTTGACGAAATGATATGGGCAGAAACTGACTATGACAAAGTATATTTTCCTGATAAAATTCTTGTTACAGGTCATACACCTGTATCTGCAATCTTGTTTGACTCAAAAGCAGACTCAATTTATATAAAAAACAACCACATAGCCATTGATTGTGGGTGCGGGTTTGGTGGTAAATTGGGTGTGTTGTGCCTAGACACAATGAAAGAGTTCTACTTTTAAATCTTTATAAACTCAACAAAAAACAGGAAACCTCTGCTATAAAATACATAGCAAAGGTTTCCTGTTTTATTCTTATAGTCCCTCAACACATCACGACAAAATTTACATCTTATGTGGCTATTCAAAAAGCATTGCTTCCACAAAAGCATCCTGAAAAAAGGGATTGGCTGCCAAATCCACGCATTTTGCACTAGATGTCAATGCTTGCATTTTTTTGATAAAATGCTCATTTAACAAAAGCATGGATGCACCTGTCAATGCTGCATTTCCTACACAAACGCTCACTGGCAATAATTCCTTTGGCAACAAGCCGATGGCTGCGGCATTTTGAAGGTTTAGATAATTGCCAAATCCTCCCGCTGCCTTCACCGCTTTTACTGCCGAAAAATCTACCTTTGCATCTTCTAGCAGACTTTCCATTCCGGCAAATATAGCCCCTTTTGCAAGTTGTATCATCCGAACATCCTTTTGATTGATACCAACCTTTTCAGAAAGCCAGAAAACATCCTCCATATAGCTGCTTTCCTCAATGATACCCACTTGAAGCCCACAGGCGACGGCATCCACCGCACCACTTCCGCAAAGTCCTACTGCTTCAATCCCACCTAAAGCATGAGAAACAACGGCTCCTTGTTTCACTTCCACATGGTCAATGGCTCCTTCTTTTGCCTCCATACCCATCCAAAGGCCAACACCTTCAAAGGCAGGCCCTGCCGCAGTGGAACAGCATAGCAACTTGTCTTGTTGCCAAAGTGCCATTTCTCCGTTGGTTCCAATATCTACCAACAACTGAGTATCTTGGCTTTCGCAAAGGGAACTTCCCAAAATAGCCGCTGTAGTATCTGCCCCCACAAAAGCCCCCATACAAGGAGGAAGGTAAACCCGACAATGGGGGCAAATTAAATCAAGGTCTTTTCCTTGTAACCAGCAATCAAATAAATGTTCTGACCGAAAGGGAGCTTTTGCAATGGAATCCACCGGATACTGACACAACAAATACAACATAGCTGTGTTGCCCATAATAACCATTCCATCTACCTGTTGTGGGGAAATGTTTGCTTGTCCGCAAACATCTTCAATCAACTGGTTTATGGCAGTGCGTATGGTACTTGCCAACTGGGGGGCTTTTCCATTCAATGATGCCTCTATGCGAGAAATCACATCTGCGCCAAAAACCCTTTGAGGATTTACCTGTGTACTTTGCCCCAGCAACATATCTTTATTGTACAATCGGGCTGCCAATGTGGTGGTGCCAATATCTATGGCTATGCCATAGTTTTGAAAGATAGGTGATTTTTCAAAATCTGGCAGTTCACCCTCTCCGCAAATTTGGGCAGCCTTTTCCTGTGCCAACCACACAGTACAATCCTCTGTCACAGTAGCACAGCATGCCAATCGAATTCCTTCCTGTATTTCTTGGGGAAGCAGTGCCCCCTGTTCCGTGGCTGTGATGGATTGCTCCAATCCCTGCACCTTTACACGACATTTTTTACAAATTCCCTTACCAGCACAAGGCATTTTTATAGTGTGCCCTTGTTCTAACACAACATCAGACAATAAGGAACCCTGTGAACAATGTATTTTTTCACTAGTGGAGCCACAAACAATGGTTACAACTGGCATTTTTACACTTCCTTTTCATGGAATAACACTGCTGCAAAATAGGTGACTGTATCGCTTCCATTTATGTATTTCATATTTGCAGCCGCTGCCAAAGAAGAAACATCTATGCCATATGCCTCCAAAGAGGCCAACGCCTTTTGGGGGAACCTGCAAGGCTGGTCATCCAATTTTGCACAGCGAGAACAGATTCCGCATCCCCCAGCAGCCAAATACAATGCATCTGCGCCAAAACAGCTAGCCATTTTTTCCCTTACTGCACCAGCTAATGCCGTCATGGCTTTTCCGGTTTCCATCATTCCTTCAAAGTCATAGCTATCTTCCAGTTGTCCTATAATTTGATAAACCAAAATATACTGGTATTCTTTCGCCTGTTGAATTAGGGTTTCAATCTCCCCTATATAAGGGGGACACATCCAGCTTTTTCCATACATTCCGCAACTATTACTTTCACATAAAAGGTCAGTAATATTTTTTGCCGCCAAAATATCTACGTTTTCATCCACCGAGATGGAATCTGGGGCGGTTTTGCACATTACCTCAATATTTCGGGTTGCATCACCACAAACAAAGAAGGAGTTAAAGGCATTTTTGCTTCGAATGTGTGCAAACAGCTCAGTATAAGGCTCGGCGAGGAATTCTTCAAAATGGCTAGAAGAAATTTGGGAAACTAAGGGGTCTACTACTGCAATGACATCCATACCCGCCTCAAGGAACATATCTGACATAGCTTTTCCGCATTGGGTGCAGTAGTTTAACAGGTCATGTACATAGTCCTCATCATCGTACATATCCATGAACAAATCATTGCCACGGAGATGGCTTGCCAAAGTGAAGGGACCACAAATCAAGCCATAAAGGGCAGTGGTTTCGCCCACCAATTCCTTCATTTTACGCATTACGTTTAGTACCAAAGGCAAACGCCCTTGCTCTGGCTTTGGCAATGTACATAGACAGGGAACTGTCATGGTATCCGCCAAAGGATGGCTTGCTACACTGGGAGGGCCATCGGCTGCCCAAGCCAACTCGCAGCCCAAAATCTCGGCTTCCAGCTGTAAATCAAATACAACAGGCTGTCCATCTGGTTTGTACAGGCGGTTTACTTCTAATAAGGCTTTTAGCAATGTATCTTCATCGGTCAAAACCTGTTGGGCATCTGCTCCAATCAATTTGCCTGCATGTACATCAGCAAAGGGAACCCATGGTGCCCGAGGGGTAGTTTCATGGCGCAATGCAGAAAATAATAGTTCCTTTTGTGTCATTGTTTTGTCTGCCTTTCTCTTTTAGATTGCTTTGCACAATTCTACTGCGGCATCCGCAGCAGTAGCGGCATCTGGTGTGTATTTATCAGCACCAATTTTCTCACAGAAATCCTGTGTAACAGGTGCGCCTCCTACCATAATCTTTACTTTGTCACGAATGCCGGCGGTTTCGGCAGCCTTTACTACTTCTTCCATCACACCCATGGTTGTGGTAAACAAGGCAGAGCAGCAAATCACTTGGCAGCCTTGGTTTTGTGCGGCGTCGATATAGGCTTCGGGAGAAACATCTGTACCCAAATCCACAACCTCTAGCCCCTTGCCTTCCATCATCATTTTTACAAGGTTTTTACCAATATCGTGGAGGTCACCTTTTACGGTGCCAATGCACACTTTGCCTGCTGCCTCAACACCTTCTTGAGCCATCAAAGGCTTTAACAATGCTGCACCCATATTCATTGCACAAGCTGCCACCAAAACTTCTGGTACAAACACCTCATTGTTTTTAAACTTTTCGCCGATAACGCTCATACCAGATAACAAGCCCTCGTCCAAAATCTGTTTTACAGGAATTCCCTCATCAATGGCTTGCTGTACAAGCTGTTTTACAATTTTTGCTTTTCCTTTTTGCAAATTTTCAGAAATTTCTGTTAAAACGCTCATCTTACATTTCCTCCGTCTATTCTCTATTTCTTTTGTGAATATTCTTTGCAGGCTTCTACATAGGCCACAATGTTTTCCCATGGAACCTCTGGCTCTAATAGATGGGTAGGTGCCACAAACAACCCGCCTTCTTTTGCAATATCCAAGTTGTGCCAAACAGTTTCTTTCACTTGTTGAGGTGTTCCAAAGGGCATTACTGTTTGTGTGCCTACTGTGCCATGAAACAGCACTCTGTCATGGAACGTATTATAAATTTGTTCAAAATCCATACATTCGCTTTGGATAGGATTCAATACGTCAATGCCTGCATCAATTAAATCATCAATAAATGGTTCAATGTAGCCACAAGAATGATAGAACACAATGATATCCGGCCGAACCTCTTTCACCTTAGAAATCAGCCGTTTTAATCGAGGCTGAATCCATTCCATATACATATCACGGCTCATCATCACGCTGTTTTGCATTCCAATATCATCACCCAAAAACAGGATATCTACTCCTGCATTGGCATAAAGCAATGCTCGCTGGATGGACATTTCTGTCACTTTATCAAAAACAGCCGCAGCCATCTCTTCATCTGTCAGCATATCCATCATCAAGTTTTCCATGCCTCGCAGATACCAAGATGTTTCCCAGATGGTACACTGCATATTTCCCACCGAAGCAAGACCACGTTTGTGCAGTTCCTCCACCTTTTGGGCAAGTTGAGGATTGCTTGTGGTTGAATATGTGGGCAAGGGATATTGCTCAATCTCCTCTACCTCTTGGGCATCCTCTAAGGGAAACAGCATTTTGGTCATGTGCATGGATGTGGGTGTGGATTCGTGCCCTACTCCCCATTCGTCAATGGTCACAGCGGGATTGATACGGCCCTGATGATAGGGAAAGAACCTTGAAACATCGGTGTCATCTGGAATTAGTTCCGGTGCCCTTCTCCATGCCAACTGGAAGTAGTCTTGATAGGGCAAATCCTTTTCTCCTGTGCGGCGATGATATTCCTCCTCCAAAGCAGGGCAGAGCATTAAATCTGTGGGAACAAATTCATAGGGCTGCCGGCGCAGCAAAGCCATTAAATTTTCACGTTGTGTCATAGGTAGTCAGCTCCTTTCATGATAAAAAACAACCATTTTTGTAACTGTATTTTACCAAAATGGATTTTTTTTGCTTGAAGGAATCGGAACTTTCCACGAAACATTTGCATTTTTTTGCAAGGTTCTTGTATTTCACTTTGGGTCTATGATACAGTAGTAATCACAAATCCCCCCAAAACAGAAGGATGATACCAATGGATTCCTATTTGCAAACCTTGCTGCTCCACAAAGAGCATCCAAATCTTATACAAAACGCTGTTGCACAAAATTTTTCGCCGGGCTTTTCCTTTTCTACCCACTTCCATTCCACTGCCGAGTTGATTTTGTGCACAAAGGGACAACTTCTTTTTCATATTTATGACAATCTTGTGGAAGTGAAAGAAAACGAATATTTGATTATCTATCCAAATACGCCCCATAGCTGTGCTACCAATCAGCAGGATTGCAATATTCTGCAAATCCAATTTTATACAGATTCTTTTTGTGCTTTATTTCCCGATTCTTTAAAAGATAACAGCCTTTATTTTTTACTGGATTTAGAAATGCAACGCATTGCATTCTTTAAAGAAAAAATCAATCCCCCGCTTTTTCATTGTGTTTTCTTTCTAAAACAAGAACTTACCGAAAAAAGCAGCAACTATTTAAAAATGTGTGACCTATATTTGACACAGCTTATTATTTTTCTTAGCCGACAGGTTTACCACGATTGTTCCCGCTTTACCTTTTTCCAAAATCGTCACCTTTTGTTGGTCTTGACCTACATACAAAACCACTACAGCGAAACAATCTCTCTTGAAAATATTTCATTGGAATGTGGAATTTCCTGTCGTCAGCTTTCCAAACTGTTTAAGCAATATCTAAATATTTCTTTTGCTTCCTATCTTGTGTATTTTAGGCTTAGCAAAGCGGTGGAATTGATGTCTGCCCACAAAGGAAACTACCCCTTAAGCCATGTGGCGTTGGACACCGGTTTCAGCAGTTTGGCACACTTTTCCCGTGCCTTTAAAGAGCGGTTTGGTGTGCCCCCTGCCGAGTATTTTCACTGCTGGAAAAAATAGCCCTTGTGGTGTTATCCCTTCCAGTGAGTTTCAATTTCCTGTCGAAGAATTTCAATGTAGCGGCGAACCTTTTGGGGGTTGTTTGCTACTGTGTATACATCACGCTGGGTAAATTCCAAGGTACAGCCTTCAGCGGCTTTCAGTGTCTTTTGAATGTGTTTACGCAGACCTTTCTTCATCCATTGTTTCTCCAACACCCAGATAGTTGGGGCTTGGCTTACGATGATAAATAATTTTGCTTCCCTTGAGTTGTTGTCCCATAAACTCCTCATCACACCAAGGAGAGATACTTACCTTGCACAAGTTGGGGAAGGTTTTGATGTCATCCCACACTGCCCTTACAGGCTCACAGCAACCATAGGAAAGTTTTCCATACCGTGCACCAATTTTTTGGTAGCAAGGGAAGATAAATTCGTGGAACATTTCTGGCGAAATGCTTACAGTTTCCTGAGAATCCATAAAGCCCCACATCTGCTTCATGTCTGTTACATGGTCAGCAGGCAAATCCTTTGTAAAGCACTTGCTGCCCTGATTCAACAGCTCAAAGCCAGCAGTGGGCAACAAAAAGCCCTCTTTGGTCAAATAATTGAAATATGCTAAATAGCCATCTGCAATGCGGTCCATCAGTTCTTTAAATAAATCGGGATAATCATACATGGCAAAGCACATGTTTTCCATGCCCATCAGGTGGACAACCTGCTGTGTGGGAACTGCTCCCGGGCTTTGCATAATCATCTTTGCAGGCAAAATATCCCCAAAGGCTTCCTGTGCAGCTTGGAAGTATTTTTCGGTGCTTTCTTTGTTTACACCAAACTTTGTTTCCCCCAGCTTGTCCCAGTCGTCCTCCAAGTCCTCAATGATAAAATCGAACTGATGTCCAACAGTTCTGCCGCTGGTATCTGTGGCAGAATGGGCGGTAATTTCATGGCCCAGAGGATGGAACCAGCTTTCCCAGCGAATACCAAAGAAGTTTGGTGTTACCCAGTCGTCATCAAACTCTGTGATATTCATAAAATTGCGGTACAAATCCGCCTCCAGTCGCCGTGCAATGGGGCTTTCACATTGCAGCTTTGACATCAATACTTCTTCCTCAAAAGTATCCATTTCCACATGCACCATGGGGCGACCCGGCTGGCAGGCATTGTGGCGGAACCATTGTTGAATGCGTTCCTGATTTACAGGGCTGTGATATACCTCCAACTGTTTTTGGGCCAACATACGCAGCCTTTCCAGTTCGGTTTGGGTCATCATTGCTTCTTCTCTCCTTTTGGTTCATCCTTTCAGGAATTACCAATATTATCACCATCGATTATAGCACGGTGAAAGGTTCATCAAAATGCGCCACATTGTCTAAAAAATACAAAAAATTGCTCTTTCGTTTTTCTTTTGTTTTACTTCACTTTTATCCATCCCTTAGGAGTGTTTTTTCTTATGGAAACCATTGAATCTATCTCTGTACCAATGTATCAAACTGCCTCTATTGCGGAGCGAGATATGCGTATCCTTTTGGCTGGAAATTATCAAGATATGCACCACCACTTTTTGGCTCCCCGCACCATCTGTGAGTGGGTTATTTTGCTGTGTGTGGGAGGAAGTGGATGGGTTCAACTGGACAAAAAAGAAAAAATCCCAGTAAAAGCAGGGGAAATTATTCTGCTACCCCCAGAAGTTCCCCACTCCTATGGCAACGCAGAAAATGGATGGAGTCTATTATGGCTTCATTGTACAGGAGAAACATTGCATGCTCTTTGTGAGCAAATTTACCCCTCAGAAATACTCCCTTTGCCTGCCTCAGGCATTATAGGACTTTTTCAGCAGTTGCTTGAAAAATTGCGGACTGCCAGAGGGTTTGCAGATGTTTTGTTTGCGGAATCTCTCCTTACCCAAATTTTGTGTAGCTTGGTGGATTATGTACAAACCTCTGCTTTATCAAGTCAGCAGACAAACCTCATTCGTATGGCAGTACAATACATAGAAACTACCACCGACTACACCATATCACTGGATTTTTTAGCCGAAAAATTAGGCATTTCCAAATATTACTTTATTCGACTATTTCGCCAATATACAGGTCATACCCTTATGGAGTATTTACAACAAGTACGACTAAGGCGAGCCTGTTCTCTCCTAGGCAATAAAGACTATTCCATTGGTCAGGTAAGTGAGATTTTGGGGTATAGCACCCCCTATCATTTTTCATCTGCTTTTAAAAACTGTTTCGGCATTTCTCCCACCCAGTACCGAAAACTATTGTAATTCCATTTATTTTGTACTTACCCTTCAAAAAAACTCTTTTATGTGAGTTTGTCACAGAAAAAAGCTGCATAAACTGATACTATACCAATGTAAACAGATATAATTCCAGTTCCTGTATTGGGGAGGTAAATGTATATGAGTAAAGTTGTTATTATTGGTGGTGTAGCTGGTGGTGCAAGCTGTGCTGCCCGTTTGCGTCGATTGGATGCAGAAGCAGAAATCATTCTTTTGGAACGTGGAGAGTATATCTCCTATGCCAACTGTGGTTTGCCCTATCATGTGGGAGATGTAATTTCTTCCCGTGATGCTTTGCTGTTGCAAACACCAGAAGCCATGCAAAAGAAATTTAACATTGATGTTCGTGTACAAAATCAGGTGTTGTCCATCCATCCTACTGGCAAAACTATTACTGTGAAACGGTTGGCCACTGGCGAAACCTATGAGGAAAGCTATGATTCTTTGGTTATTTCTACCGGTTCTTCTCCTGTGCGCCCTCCCATTCCCGGCATTGACTCTCCCCGTATTCAAACCCTTTGGACTGTCCCCGACACTGACCGTATCCGCAAAATGGTACAACAGGAAAATGTAAAAACTGCAGCGGTTATTGGTGGCGGTTTTATCGGTTTGGAAATGGCAGAAAATCTTCGTCATGCAGGACTGGAAGTTTCCTTGATTGAAGCCGTTGAACAGGTAATGGCACCGTTGGACTTTGAGATGGCACAGCTTCTCCATGAACATCTGGTGCAAAACGGCGTTCACTTATATCTAAAAAATGGGGTAAGCTCCTTTGTAGATAACGGCAATGGTGTGGATGTTCACTTAAACAGCGGTGAAATTATCAAGGTAGACCTAGTGATTCTTTCCATTGGAGTGCGCCCCAATGGAGAGCTGGCGAAAGAAGCTGGGCTTGCTGTTAATGAACGTGGCGGCATTGTTGTGGATGAATATTTGCGCACCTCTCAGCCTGATATTTATGCCGTGGGCGATGTAATTGAGGTGGAAGATTTTGTACTAAAATCCCCCACTATGATTCCTTTGGCAGGGCCTGCCAACAAACAAGGGCGCATTGCTGCTGACAATATTGCTGGCAGAAATCAAACATACAAAGGCACACAGGGTACCTCTGTAGCAAAAATATTTGACCTTACCGCTGCATCCACTGGTGCCAATGAAAAGGCTTTGCAGAAAAAAGGCTTGGAAAAAGGCAAAGATTACGAAACCCTTATCATTACCCAAAATTCCCATGCAGGCTACTACCCCGGTGCTCAACCCATGACCATAAAGGTGCTGTTTACTACGGATGGTTCCACCATTTTGGGAGCGCAAATTGTGGGCTTAGATGGTGTTGACAAGCGCATTGATACCCTTGCTGTTGCTATGCGGCTGGGGGCTGATGTTGTGCAGTTGAAGGAATTAGAGCTTGCTTATGCACCTCCCTATTCTTCTGCAAAAGACCCTGTAAATATGGCTGGTTTTGTGGCAGAAAATATTTTGACGGGATTGGTTCGCTTTGCTCATTGGGATGTCCATCATCAACATCCCGGTGCCCTGCTTTTGGATGTGCGAGAGGATATGGAAGTAATGGCATTTTCCATCCCCAATGCGATACACATTCCTTTGGGGCAGTTGCGCAACCGCTGGAAGGAGTTGGACAAAAACCGTGAAATCATTGTATTTTGTGCCATTGGTGTGCGGGCTTATAATGGTGCTCGAATCCTTATGCAAAATGGATTTTCCAATGTGAAAGTGTATCCCGGTGGCAGCCGTTTTTATCAGTCTTTACACACCAAACCACAGCCCCTTTCCCCCGCTTCTCCCAGTGGAAACTGTGGCACAGTTTCGGATAATGGAGATGTAACCCCTTGCCCTTCTAAGTCTGCTCCTGCCACTTCTATCCGTCTAAATTGCAGTGGAATGCAATGCCCCGGCCCCATCATGAAGGTATTTGAAACCATGAAGGAAATGAAAGATGGGGACGTGGTAGAAGTGTCCGCATCTGACCCCGGCTTTTTGCGAGATGTAGGGGCATGGTGCCGCCGAACTGGAAACCAACTTCTTTCCACCGGCCGCAATGGAAGCGACTATACAGCACTGCTGCAAAAGGGCGGTGCAGCGGCTCCTGTTATAAAAGATACCCCCGAGGGAAAAACCTTGGTGGTATTTTCAGGCGACCTTGACCGAGTTCTTGCCAGCTTCATCATTGCCAATGGTGCCGCTGCTTTAGGGCGTCCTGTTACTATGTTCTTTACCTTCTGGGGATTAAACGCCCTGAGAAAATCCCAGAAACAGCCCATCAAAAAGACCTTTATGGAGTCTATGTTTGGTGCTATGATGCCCCGAGGCAGCAGCAAATTAAAGCTGTCTAAGATGAATATGGGTGGTATGGGCACTGCTATGATGAAAAAAATTATGGCAGATAAAAATGTGGACTCTCTGGAAACCCTCATCAAAAAGGCAATGGCTGCCGGTGTAAAAATTGTTGCTTGCACCATGAGTATGGAGGTTATGGGTATCCGCAAGGAAGAATTGATTGATGGTGTAGAATTGGGTGGTGTAGGTGCCTATCTGGGGGATGCCGAAGAATCCAATGTAAACCTGTTTATTTAATCTAGAATATAGAAAAAGCACCAAATCCAACCATTTGGCTGGGTTTGGTGCTTTTTTATACAATAAAACTCTTATTTTCAATAAACGATATAAGGATTCTATTGGGGTATTGCTTTTTTATTCACCCAAAAATTTATTACCATCTTCGGTATAAATTGCTACCCGCAAAATCTCCGCTGTGGAAACAGGCAAACCATATTGCTCTTGCAAATATTGCAGCAACAAGGTGGGATTCAAATTCAGTCCGCTGCTGCCTGCTGGCAAAGTCAAGGTGAAACAGGTTTGACCATCCCGCAGCCAACTCTCCACAGAAGGAATTTGCTCTTTCAGGTTCAATGGTTTTGTGCCTCGTTTGGTCTTTTTCTCAACGATTGCTTCAGACAGTGCATTGTATTGCTCTATTGCTTTTGTCCAATCCCCGGGAACCCGCACTTGATATTTTGCAGATGCAATTTTAGCAGCATCAGTATCTGCAAGGTACATTTTTTTTACATCAATACCACGAGGCAGGGCCTCACTAAGGGCTTTTGCCATGGCTTCAAAGTCTAAATTTTCTTCCTCACTGCGGAAATCCACACTCTCTACAAGGCTTTCTTGTCCCAGTGGGAGAGGAAGGGCAAAGGTCATATAAATATGGGGATTAAAGCCTTTGGAATACCACACTGGCAACTTTGCCCGCCGCATGGCACGACCCATTACTCGCTGCAAATCCAAATGGGAGATATAGGATGCCTCCCCTGTCTTAGTGAACCATGCTCGTATTGTATTCAAAACAGGCACCTCCCAGCAGTTTATTGGCTCCACATCCTGCACAATGACGGTTACAGGGAGGAGTTGTTTGAGCTTTCAAAGCATTTTCGTACTCGGAAATCAAGTACCGCTTTGTGACACCATAGTGTAAATGCTCCCAAGGAGTTACTTCATCGGTAGGGATAAAGCGGTTGGCATAGAATTCCATATCTACCCCTAAATCTCGGAATACTTCCAGCCATGTGTCATACTTAAACTGGTCATCCCAGCCATCAAAATAACAACCACGGCGGTATGCTTCCTCCAAAACAGCCCCCAAACGTCGGTCACCTTTGGCAAAGACTGCCTCCAAAAAGCTGGTTTTGCTGTCATGATAACGGACAGTAATTTTTTTGCTTTTCACACTGCTTACCAGATGTTTTTGTTTTGCCTCCAGCATTTCTTTGGTGTCTTGTGGACAAAATTGGAATGGCGTGTGTGGTTTTGGCACAAAACAGGAAACACTAATTGTTACTTGTACTCCCCTGCCCTTTGGCTTGTTGGGATTTTGATAGTACAAATCCACAATTTTCTGGGCAGTTTCTGCAATGCCCTCGATATCTTCCATGGTTTCGGTGGGTAAGCCCATCATAAAATACAGCTTTACGCCGGTATAGCCTGCTTCAAAGGCAATACGACAGCTTTTTTCAATCTCTTCCCACGTGATATTTTTGTTGATAACATCACGCAGTCGTTGGGTGCCTGCTTCAGGAGCAAAGGTCAAGCCACTTTTGCGAACCTTTGTGGTCTTTTCAATCAAACTTTCACTAAAATTATCAATACGCAAGCTAGGCAAAGCGATATTTACATGTTGTTCGGGAGTCCATTCCAGCATTTCATCCAGCAAAGTTTCCAGTTGGCTATGGTCAGAGGTGGACAAACTGGTCAAACTTACCTCATCATAACCAGTGCTGCCACACAAATCTTGTGCGCCCTTGTTGAGCATATCAGCGTTACGCTCTCTCATGGGACGGTACAAGAATCCAGCTTGACAGAAACGGCAGCCACGAACACAACCACGCAATACCTCAATTTGACCACGGTCATGGACAGCCCCTACCATTGGCACAATAAAATTGGTAGGAATGGGCTGGGTGTTCATATCCTTAATAATTGCCTTTGTCACAACAGCCGGCACACCATCCAAGGGCAAAATTTCTTTTACTCGCCCGTCCTCAAAATAATTAACCTGATACAAACTAGGGACATAGCAGCCAGGAATATCTGCCATGGCTCGCAACAGTTTTTTCTTGCTCCATCCCTCTTTTTTTGCCTTTACAGTCAATTCACATACAGCAGGAAGCTGCTCTTCCCCTTCGCCTAACATCATCATGTCAAAAAAATCTGCCAAAGGTTCAGCATTGCAAACACAGGGGCCACCTGCCACAATCAGAGGCATGTCCTCTCCACGGTCAGCAGCGCGCAAAGGGATTCCAGCCATATCCAGCATAGCCAAAATATTGGTATAGGAAAGCTCATACTGCAAGGTAAAGCCCACAATATCAAAATCGGTTAAGGGGTCTTTGCTTTCTAGGCAGTACAAGGGAATATTCCGTTTCTCCATTTCTTCCTTCATATCCACCCAAGGCATAAAGGCTCTTTCGCACCACCAACGAGGATTTTTGTTCAGTTCCTCATACAGAATTTTCATTCCCAAAAAGGACATTCCAACCTCATAGGTGTCTGGAAAGCAAAAGGCAAAGCGCAAATCCAACTGGGTTTTGTCTTTGTATACACAGCCCGGCTCACCGCCAGTGTATCTGCCCGGTTTTTGCACAGCAGCAAGAGCAGCTTTCAACGTTTCGTTAAACATTCAGGTTCCTCCTGTCCAAACAAATTGTTTGGAAATATGGTAGAGCAAAGTTGTGCTAACAATTCACATAATCTTTGCCCAAAATGATACAGTTATCATTTTACCTGATTTTTCAATGGATTGCAACAACCCAACCTTATCCCATTGCTGTATTTTCTGCAAATATATCCTTTTGACTTCATTCAAATCCATGAACTAGACTCAAAAAGGAGAAGTAGCTTATAAACTACCTCTCCTATTGTGACAAAGCAAATATTTTTAATATTTTCCACTACCCATGGTATCAAACTCGTTGGACACACTTTGTGCCGAGGAAGGATATGCACCCATACTGTTGGAATCTACCAGAGATGTTTCATATCCGTTATCTACCAACTTAAATACACTTACCAGCTCTTTCATAAGTGCTGCTTGACCAGACAATTCCTCACTAGCAGCTGCGCTCTGCTCTGCCGTTGCGCTGTTTGTCTGTACAACACTAGAAATTTGTTCAATACCAGTAGTTACCTGTGTAACTGCCACTGCTTGGTCTTCCGAAGCCTGTGCAATCTCATCAATCAATGCTACCGCTTGAGCAACATCTTTTACTACATTTTGCATAGATTCAGCAGTATTGTTTGCAATGGATACACCACGATTTACAGCCTGCACAGTTTCTTCAATCAGCAAAGTAGTGTTACTTGCAGCCTCACTGGATTTTTGTGCAAGGTTACGTACTTCATCTGCAACCACAGCAAAGCCTTTGCCCGCTACACCAGCACGAGCCGCCTCTACAGCTGCATTCAATGCCAAAATATTGGTTTGGAAGGCAATATCCTCAATAGCTTTGATAATCTTTCCAATCTCGTTGGATTTTCCGCTAATATCGCCCATGGCAGCAATCATGTCGCGCATTTGTTCATTGCTTGTCTGCACTTCTTCGTTGACTTTTTCTGCTTCTTTCCGGGCTTTCAGTGCATTTTCTGCATTCTGGTTGACTTGGTTGGAAATCTCAGACAGAGTTGCAGATAGCTCTTGTACACTGCTAGCCTGTTCTGTTGCACCTTGACTTAGTGCTTGTGCACCGCCAGAAACTTGGTCAGCACCACTAGCCACCTGGTCGGCAGCCATACCAATTTTACGAATGGTTTCACTCAAGCTATCCAAAATTTTATAAGTAGAAACTGCCAAAGGAGCAAAATTGCCTACATACATATTATCATCGGAGCTTTGTACGGTGAAGTTACCTTTAGAAATTCCCTGCAAGCCATCGGACAAATCGTCTACCATACGTTCAATATGCTGTACCAATTCTCGTGCAGAATTGCACACATCGCCCATCTCATCCTTGGATTCGTATGTAATTTTTGCCTTAGAAAACTCACCTTTAGAGAAGGCATTCATAGCATCTTTAATTTCTTTGACAGGATGAATAATAGATTTAGTCAGAGAAACTGTGATAAACGCAGAAACCGCCAGTGTAGCTGATACCAAAACAATTACAATTACAATAGCAGTATTTTGTGTATTTACAGACCTTGTATATTGATTTTCAATGGCAGTATCCAGCTGTGCTTGTAAAGCAACTATTGCATCTGCTGCTTTGACAAAAGCGGGTTCATAGCTGTTTTGATAAATGTCGTATGCCTTGGCTTTTCCTTCGTCTGTAAGTTTTTGTGCTTCTGCAACAATCTGCTCTCGATATTGTCCAGCATCGCCTAATAGGGTCTTGATTTCTTCCAGCTCCTCCTTGTAGGGAGGTGTTAATACCAATAATTTATCAATTCCCTCATTTATTTTTTGTCGTTCTGTTTCCAAATCATTCTGGGTGGTAGAAAAGTCATCCATATTATCGGCAACAATTGTTTCCAGAGCGTATCTTTGGGTGGAAAGAACATTCCTGCGCAAAGCCCACATCTCTTTTACTGCTGGAATGGATTGAGTAGCATATACATCTGTTACACCGCTCAATCGGTTAGCAGAAAGCAAATATGCAACGCCAATTGTTACAATTAACAACAAAATAATTCCAAAAGAAAGCAAAAACTTGTGGAACAATTTTAAGTTTTTCATTTGTAATATCCCTCTTTCCATACAGGTCTTACACCAACATTTTATTCTGTAAGAGAGTTCTTTCATTCCTACAGACACAACTCTATGAAGTCATAGACAAAATCTGCCCTTCATACTTATCTCTACATTGCCTCCTTTAATCAACATAGTCCGGTAACAAATTTAAAATGCAAATTTTTCCACCTTCATTTTATTAACATAATTTTAACATAAATAGTTACCTACTTCAATACCGATTTCTACAAATTGTTACATAATTATCAAATTCTTTACAAATATTTTATTTGTAAAGTTTTTGTTCTCATTCACGTTATATTTTACAAAAAATTTACGGCAGAAGTAAACTATAAAAAGCTACTTCCGCCGTATTTTTAGCTATTATCCAATGGGAAAAGTTTCCCCTGTATACCTTTGCTGCTTTGCTCCATGTTCCAAAATAGGCTGACCACCATCCACTGTATCCTTGTCAATGGTCACTTTTATGATGGTATTATCACTGGGAATCTCATACATAATGGGGATGAGAATATGTTCCATAATTCTACGCAATCCACGAGCACCACTCTTTTGGCTCAGTGCTTTGGATGCAATCTCATGCAATGCCTCATCTGTAAATTCAATTTCCACATTATCCATCTGGAACAATGCTTGGTATTGGCGCAACAGGCTGTTTTTAGGCTCTTTCAATACCCGAATCAGTGCCTCTTCATCCAGTTGATTGAGTACAGTTACAATGGGCAACCGACCAATCAACTCTGGAATTAGTCCAAATTTGACCAAATCATCTGGTTCTACCTTTTTCAAAAGGTTTTCCTTGATTTTTTCGTGGTCTTCTTTCAACTTACTGCCAAAGCCCAAAGCAGAGGTATCGGTACGCCTTTGGATATGTTTTTCCAAACCATCAAAGGCACCACCACAAATAAACAAAATATTTTTGGTGTTAATCTGAATAAACTCCTGTTGCGGATGTTTACGTCCACCCTGTGGAGGTACATTGCTGACGGTACCCTCAATGATTTTCAGCAGTGCCTGCTGTACACCCTCGCCACCTACATCACGAGTAATAGAGGGATTCTCACTTTTACGGGTAATCTTATCAATCTCATCCACATAGATAATACCAGTTTCTGCACGGGCGATGTCAAAATCAGCAGCTTGAATCAACTTCAGCAAAATGTTTTCCACATCTTCGCCTACATAGCCAGCTTCTGTGAGAGTAGTTGCATCTGCAATGGCAAAGGGAACGTTTAACATCTTTGCCAAAGTTTGTGCCAACAGGGTTTTTCCTACACCAGAGGGACCCAGCAACAGCACATTGCTCTTTTGCAGGTCAACATTATTATCTTGGCCATTAAAAATACGCTTGTAATGGTTGTAAACCGATACTGCCAGAACAGTTTTTGCTTCATCCTGCCCAATGACATATTGGTCTAATCCTTCCTTAATCTCTTTAGGAGTAAGGATATTGATTCCCTCCTCCGATGGAGAAGGCTGCTTTTGTCCTCTGCGCTGTTTGGGGGCAGCAGGTGTCTCCTCATCCAGCAAAGAGGAGCAAAGTTCAATACATTCGTTGCAGATATTCACACCAGGGCCTATAATCATGCGTTCTACATCATCTTGGCTCTTTCCGCAAAAACTGCAAATCAGTGGCTTATCTTTGCCACCTTTTTGTGTTGTATTTGCCATTTGCTTCCACCTTTTATCGCTTCTCAATTACTGTGTCAATCAGACCATATTCCAAAGCCTGTTGTGCGGTGAGGAAATTGTCACGCTCGGTATCCAGACAAATCTGTTCAATAGACTGTCCGGTATACTCTGCCAACATCTTATTTAAACGCTCTTTGGTGCGTACAATATGGTCAGCATGAATTTTGATATCGGTTGCTTGTCCCTTCAAGCCTCCCATCAAAGGCTGATGAATCATAATCTCGCTATTGGGCAAAGCCATTCTTTTGCCTTTGGTTCCACTTGCCAGCAAAAATGCACCCATAGAGGCAGCCATACCCATGCAGATGGTAGAAACATCACACTTAATATATTTCATTGTGTCATGAATTGCCAAACCTGCACTGATGGAACCGCCGGGGCTGTTGATATATAGGCTGATGTCCTTTTCGGGGTCTTGTCCTTCCAAGTACAAAAGCTGTGCTACCACCAAACTAGCAGTGGCATCATTTACCTCATCCGACAGCATAATAATGCGGTCGTTCAACAGACGAGAGAAAATATCATAGGAACGCTCTCCACGAGCAGTTTGCTCCACAACGTAAGGTACCAAACTCATTGTAGTTGTCACTCCTTTTGTAAAAAAATGTCTAAACCTGCCGATGTATAAATGACCGATACGAACACACGCCGTATCGGTCATCCTTATCCAAAAGCCGGCTTATGTAAACAGCAGTGGCTTATTCAGCGGTTTCCTCTGCTGCTTCCTCGGTTTTTGCTGCTTTTTTGCGGCCTGCGGTTTTGCGGGCAGCTTTTTGGGTAATTTTGGCGTTTTCTTTGATGAAATCAATTACCTTATTTACAGCCAAGTCTTTCTTTACTTCGGTTTCATTTACCAAAGATTTTACCTTGTCTGCTTCCATCTTGTACATCTCTGCAATGCGGTTGATTTCAGCCTCGAACTCCTCTTCGGTTGCCTCAATCTTCTCTTGTGCAGCGATAGCCTCCAAAGCCAGACGAATCTTTACCTGCTTTTCAGCCTGCTCCTTAAAGCCCTCACGGAACTCCTCTACAGTCTGGCCCAAATATTGCAGATACATCTCCAACTTCAAGCCCTGCTGCTCCAAACGGAAACGATAATCGTTTACCATCTCGTCCAAACGATTGTCAAACATTACCTGAGGAATGTCGCCCTGCATGGTTTCAATTACTTGGTCAACCAAAGCATTTTCTACTTCCAGCTCAGCCTGTTTCTCAGCTTGCTCCTCCATACCCTTGCGAATGCTTGCTTTCAGCTCGTCCAGAGTGTCGTACTCACTAACGTCTTTTGCAAACTCGTCATCCAAAGCGGGCAGCTCTTTGGTGGTAACCTCATGGAGCTTAATTTTGAATACAGCGGGCTTACCTGCCAACTCTTTTGCATGGTACTCCTCGGGGAAGGTTACATTTACATCAAATTCATCGCCAGCCTCGTGGCCAATCATCTGGTCTTCAAAGCCAGGGATAAACTGACCGCTGCCCAGCTCCAAGGTGTAGTTTTCAGCCTTGCCGCCTTCAAAAGCAACACCATCTACAAAGCCCTCAAAGTCAAACTTTGCAACGTCGCCCTTTTCAGCTTTGCCCTCACGAGTAACTACACGGCCATTGCGCTGCTGCATACGGCTGATTTCCTCGTCTACACGGCTCTCCTCTACAGGATTGACAGATTTAGTAGCTTTCAAACCCTTATATTCACCAACAGTGATTTCAGGCTTTACATATACCTTAGCCTTCAAAACAACGCCATCTTGCAAAGAAGAAGAAACAACATCTGCTTCGGGGCGGCTTACAGGCTCTACATTAGCCTCTTCCACAGCAGCAGCGTATGCAGCAGGGAACAGGTCGTTGATTGCATCATAATGGAAAATATCTGCACCATACATTTTCTCAATCAGGTGGCGGGGTGCCTTACCTTTACGGAAACCGGGCAGAGTGTATTTCTTTGCCTCACGCTTTGCAACCTTATCAACAGCAGCCTTAAACTCCTCTGCAGTTGCAGAGAACTCCAACTCTACCATGCTGTTTTCCAGTTTTTCACATTTTACCAGACTCATTGTATTTCCTCCAGATAAACGAATTTTGGTTTATTATACCATAAACCCCAAAAAAACAATAGGTTTGTGGTAAATCTTCTGCAAAATATGCAGAACTCTTGCCGGACAACAAGCCCGGTTGTATCCTTTGCCAAAACAGCCCTTTGCTATCAATGCAAGGTTGCCGTATCTGTTTTGCAAACACCAGTATAATAAACACCTGCCGAGTATTATATCACATTCTTTTTCAAATTTCCAGTACTGTTCCTGAATAAATTTTATATGGACAAAACTCCAAAGCATCCGCAGAAACCAGCTTGTATTGAATGCCGTCTCTCTCCCCTTGCACAGCAAAACGGGTAGCTGCTCCATGCAAGTGCCCATAAAAGCACTTTTTCACTTCAAATTGATGCAACAGTTCTACTACACCTTGAGAACTTGCACCGGGGTAAACAGGAGGATAATGCAAAAACACCAGCTTTTCTCCCTCTCCTGCACTGGAAAGACTGGCGGCAAGCCTACCCAGCTCTCGTGCCATTACTTTTTCATCTGCTTCTTCTTGCAGGTCAAACATCCAGCTTCGGCTTCCACAAATCCACATACCTTCCACAAAAAAGCTGTTGTTGTGCAAAATTTGCAAAGTGTCAAAGCCCTCTTGCTGCAAAAATTTATCCATTTTTGCTTTGGTGCTCCACCAGTAGTCATGGTTTCCTTTGAGTAATATTTTTTTACCTGGCAAACTGTGCAAAAAAGCAAAATCTGCTTTGCACTCCTCCAGTCGCATAGACCATGAAATGTCCCCAGCAATTACTACAGTATCCTGTGGTTGAACCAGATTTCTCCAGTTTGTTTCTAGTCGCTGCTGATAATTTTCCCAGCCAGCAAAAATATCCATAGGCTTTTCACACCCCAAAGAAAGATGTAAATCTGCAATTACAAAAATTGCCATAAATCCCTCCGTTTAAAAGTTACTTTTATGGGGATACTCTTTGTGTACGGCAAGTTCTTACAAAGACCTGCCGCAGCGGATACAAACCCAATGATGGAAGGAGTTTTTACAATGAACAAGCGTCCCACCAATGGAGTACACTGCACTGTAGAACGGTGCATTTACCACGATGGCGGCAATGGCTGCAATGCCGCACAAATTGAAGTAAACTGTTGTGGTTCCCCCAAAACCACCATGTGCAGCACCTTCTGTGCAGAATAATCCCCATCTATTCCTTTGCGCTCACCAAAGCCGGAACAGCCTCAAAAGGGCGGTTCCGGCTTTTTGTTATCTGTAAAAATTCATCTTTATAGCGCAGAAATTTCCTCTGTTGCTGCCTTCACAATGTCAGAAGGCAAAATCACTTTGCTAAATCGTTGGGGCTTTTGCTCCAGTTCTTTTAGTTGGGTTGGTGCTTGCACACCACTAAAGGTTTCCAACTGGCGCAATGCCTCAAAATCCTGCTGTGGCACAGGGCAACCCAAAGCCTGCAAAACAGCCATAGGGAATTTGTAAGGGCTGGCTGTGGAAAGCACCACACAAGGCGCATCCTTGGTATGGGCGGTTTGCTCTGCCACTCGGAATGCAACTGCTGTGTGGGGGTCACACAAATACCCATCTGTATCCCATCTATGTTTTATTTCGTCGGCGGCCTGTTGGTCATCTGCCCAACCTGCTGCAAAATCCTGCTGAATTTTTTCCAATAAATCTTTTGGCAAAGTATAGCTTCCAGTTTTTGAAAGGCTGTCCATCAACTCTGCCACTAATGTATCATTTCCTCCACTCACATGGTAAAGAAGCCGTTCCAAGTTGGAAGAAATCAAGATGTCCATAGAAGGAGATGTAGTTTTGAAAAATTCCCGCTTTGCATTGTAGACACCAGTTGCAAAGAACTCGCTGAGAACATTGTTTTTATTGGAAGCACAAATCAGTTTGCCAACAGGCAGACCCATTTGTTTGGCATACCAGCCGGCTAAAATATCTCCAAAGTTTCCAGTGGGCACACAAAAATCCACTGGATTGCCCAAGGCTATCACTCCCTGTTTTACCAGTTGAGAATAGCTGTAAAAGTAGTAGACAATCTGTGGCACCAATCTGCCCCAGTTGATAGAATTGGCACTGGATAGGGACACACCCTTTTCTTTCAAAAGCTGTCCAATGGCTTGGTCAGCAAATACTTTTTTTACCCCCGTTTGTGCTGCATCAAAATTGCCTTCTACAGCATACACCTCTACATTGTTGCCCTGCTGGGTTGCCATTTGCAACCGCTGAATTTCGCTGGTTCCTCCGGTGGGATAAAATACCTTTATTCGGATTCCCTCTAAATCCCGATACCCCTCCAAAGCAGCTTTTCCTGTATCACCAGAGGTTGCCACCAAAATTACGGTGGTATCTGTGCTGCTCAACATCGTTCTTGCTTGTACCAACAATTTAGGCATCATCTGCAAGGCATAATCCTTAAAGGCACAGGTAGGTCCATGCCACAATTCCAAAGACCAAGTGTTTTTATTTACCTGCTGTACATAACCAGCCTTTGTACCAAAAGCAGAACCATACACCTGTTTTACTGCCTGCTGTAAAAACTGTGGGTCATAATCTGTAAGAAAACTACCTAATACTTTTTCTGCCATTTGGCAGTAGTCCATTTGGTATACTGTTTCTACGGAAAGTTGAGGAAACTGCTGGGGCACAAACAGACCGCCCTCTGTGGAAAGCCCCTGCAAAATGGCTTGTGCTGCCGAAACCGAAAGGTTGTTGTTTCGTGTACTGGTAAACATCATAATTTTTTCGTTCCTCTCTGTTTTGGTATTGGCGAAATTTCTACTTAAAATCATACCATACCTAAGAAAAAATTCACAGTGATACTGTAACCAAAAATCAGATGTTTTTGTACAGTGTTTTTCTATTAAAGTTACAGTTGTATTCTATACAAATACACTTACTACAACCAAAAGGCGTTTTCAATGCAAGAAATGGTTGGATGCCCTTTTTCGTCAAGCCATATTTCCATGACATCAAAGCGGATATTTTCTTCTGTTTGAGGTATGTCACAAAGATACTGTTGGGCGGCGGCAATGAGTTTTCGCTGTTTGCGAGCATCTACAGCTTCACAAGGGCGAGCCAGAGGGGTTCCTGTGCGGGTTTTTACCTCCACAAATACCAACCACCTGCCCCTTTTTTCCACAATCAGGTCAATTTCTCCCAATGGTGTGCGGTAGTTTTGTTGCAATACTCGAAAGCCTTTCTTTTTATACCACTTTGCAGCAATTTCCTCCCCTTTGGCCCCTACAATATTAGACAAAGAGCGTTTTTCCATATCACACATAGCCCCGTTTTTTCAAAAAGCTCTTGCGGTAAAAGGGTGCCACTCCATAAGCATCCAGCAATTCATAGTGCAATTTAGTGGGGTATCCTTTATGCTTTGCAAGTTGATATTGTGGGTATTCCTTGTCTAGCTCTATCATATAATGGTCACGGGTTACCTTTGCCACAATGGAAGCGGCGGCAATGGCTGCACTGTTGGCATCTCCCTTTACTACAGCTTGACACTTCACATCTGTGGGAGGGCAGCGGTTTCCATCAATCAACGCCAAAGCGGGCACTTCCTTAAGATTAGAAATAGCCTGCGCCATGCCCTTCATGGTGGCGTGTAAGATATTCAGCTTGTCAATTTCCTCTGGCTGTACCAGTACCACAGACACATCGAATGCTTTTTCCATAATCTGTTGGTAGAGGGCTTCTCTCTTTTTCTCGGACAGCTTTTTTGAATCATCTACACCTAAAATAGGGGCTTGTGGGTCTAAAATTACAGCGGCCACTGCAACTGGGCCACACAAAGGCCCTCGCCCTGCTTCATCTACACCACAAATTGTGCCCCATGTTTCTGTTAGTTTGCGGTCAAACTCATAAAGCTCTGGTTTCATTGGTTTCTTCCTCACTTTTTGCAGGGGGTTGTTCCAAAGAAATTCTTCCCCATTTGCTGGCACGGAACTCGTCCACCACCATAATGGCTGCCCGTTCGGTGTTTACCTCTCCGCCAGAAATCAGCATCCCTCGACGGCGACCAATGGCCTCTAGTAGCTCCCATGGGTCTAGCTGCAAATCTTCTTCCTTTAGCTTGTATCGTTCCAAAAGCCGTTGGGGGTACATTTCTTTCACCTGTGCCAACAAGCCCATTGCTAACTCCTCAATATCAAGAATGTTATCCTTGATGGAGCCAATAAAAGCCAAATTGGTGGCAATTTCCAACGAGTCGAATTTTTTCCAAAGGACACCTGGCATATCCAGCAATTCATATCCCGGTACACTAATCCACTGTTTACCACGGGTAACACCGGGACGGTCGGCAGCCTTTGCCTTGGCAGCTCCTGCCCAACAGTTAATAAAAGTGGACTTGCCTACATTGGGAATGCCCAACACCATTACACGAATGGCGGCACCTTGGGTACCTTTTTCCTCACGGCGGGCAATCAACTCTGCCAGTTCTTTTTCAATCTGTGTGCGAACAGCGGCAGCGGCACCCTTGGTTTTGCTGCTAATAGAAACACATCCAGCCCCCTGTTGTTTAAACCAGTTTGTCCATCGAGTTGTTACCGCTGGGTCAGCAAGGTCAGCTTTGTTTAATACATATAAACGGGGTTTATGTTTTACCAATCGTTGAATTTCTGGGTTCAAGCTGCTGTAAGGGATACGAGCATCCAAAAGTTGCAACACCGCATCCACATTTTTTACATCCTTTTCAATCAATCGAAGGGTTTTCATCATATGGCCGGGGAACCACTGAATATTACGGCGATTTACAAATTCCTGTGCCATGGCATTTCCTCCTTTATCCTTCCTGTTTTCCATAAAAAACAAAAACAGGGGGAACAACCTGTGGCTGCTCCCCCTTTTTGCGCCTTGATTATCGAATCTGCTCTTTAACCTTAGCTGCCTTACCAGTACGGCTGCGCAGGTAGAACAATTTTGCACGGCGAACTTTACCCTTACGAACTACTTCAACCTTCTCAACAAAGGGAGAGTTTACAGGGAATACACGCTCTACGCCAACGCCATAAGAGGTGCGGCGAACGGTAAAGGTCTCAGCAACACCGCCATGTTTCTTTGCGATAACGGTTCCTTCGAAAGCCTGAATACGCTCACGCTCGCCTTCCTTAATACGTACAGAAACACGAACAGTGTCACCTACGTTAAACTCGGGGCGGTTCTCTTTAATCATGCCTTCGGTGATAATCTTCATTGCGTCCATTCTATTCATCCTCCATTTTTTATAAGATGTTCATACCCGACAATTCTGCCGTCAGAGGACCATCCGTTTAATGATTTACATTAACCCCACTGGTGGAGCCAGCGGACACTAACGCCCTAATAGGATATCATAATTCCCAATAAAATGCAAGGGATTTTATAAAAAAATCCGTTTTTTCTGCAAGTTGTTACAGTTTGGGATACCGGTCATATTGTGCATAGAACCAATCATCTAGCTTGTTTTGCAGTTGTTTGCAAAGTTCTGTATCTTTTTGGTTGGGGTATAAATCCTTTGTTTCTTGTGGGTCTTGCTCCATGTTGTACAGTTCATAAACGGCTTGTGTTTTGCTGCCATCTGCCAAACGAATCAATTTCCAAGGCCCTTGCCGCAGCATTGCCAGTGCTTTGTCATGATTGGGGCCATAGATGGAGTACGCCTCTCCTTCTTGTTCAAAGTTTTCCTGTGTCAAGGGAACCAGAGAACCTGCCTCCACATCTGGTTTTCTCCAGTCTTTGTCCTCTGCCAAATCCAAAATGGTTCCATACAAATCCAAACTACTTACCACCTGTTTTGTGCGGAAGGGAACGCAACCTCCAGCCGGCTTGATAATCAAGGGAACCTTGCAGCAGGAGTCATACATTTGGCTTTTGAAAAATAGACCATATTGTGCCATATGGTCGCCGTGGTCAGAGGTGAAAATGATTGTGGTATCCTCATATAGTCCTTGCTGTTTTAGGGTTTCGATTGCTTGCCCGATGGAATCATCCAGCATTTTAATTTGACCATAATATTGGGCTACCAACTGTTTTACCTGTTCTTCTGTCAACTCTGCCTTTACTTTTTCTCGTAGTACACGGGCTGTCCGTTCAAAAACAGGATGGTCTTTCATCAGGTCATCATAGTAGCTTTGGGGAAGCTGAACATCCTCCGCAGCAATCCAGCTATCATAGGGAGCCGGCGGCAAATAAGGATGATGGGGCCCAAAGTAGGACAGGAAAAAGAAAAATGGCTTTTGCTTATCTCGTTCCTCTAAATAGCGGAAAAATTGGTCTGTAGTCCAGCCTGTTTCATGCTCTTCTACAGTGCGGAATCCGCTTCCGGCACAAAAATGGTAGAAATCATTGTCATAGGAGGACTCGTCCTTATCAAAGAGAGGAACTGGGTCTTTTCCATTCCATTTTTCACGCAACCACTCTATGTATTTGGAATGTTTGTCATCGTTGGCATATACCGAATAGGGCGCATCGCTGAGGACTTTCCAATCAAAGCCATAATTTTCCTCACAAGGGCAAATATGGAGTTTTCCTGCCATGCCTGTGTGGTATCCAACCTTTTGCAACCGTTCAGGAAGCCAGTCGGGAGAATGGCTGGGAACCCAGTTTTTTACTGCCCCACAAGCGGCTGGAAAGCGGCCACTTTTTAGCGCAGTGCGGGCAGGTCCACACACTGGGGACGGTGTATAGCAATTTTCAAAAACAATGCCATCTGCTGCCAGTGCATCCAAGTGTGGTGTTAGCCCCGAAAGCCCTCCCATGCAGGAAAGACCATCAAAGCGGTGTTGGTCGGTCATAATCCACAAAATATTTTTCTTCTGCAAAAATAACCCTCCTTGCAAAATTATCTTTTCTTTGCCCTCATTATACTGCGCAAACTTTCTTTTTGCAAAGAGTAACTATTTTGTTCCACAATTGGACAAAAAAAATCAGATATTTTGCCACATGTCTTTTATACAATCTTCCATTGGTTTAGTAGAAATAGAATGATGTAAACCACCGGTTGATGGACAAGATACAACCAAATGCTATTTTTCCCCATCCATCCCAGTATTGGCGGTGTGGGCTTTAACCACGAAAATCTGGATAAATCCCCCACCACTCTTTTTCCATACCATCCAGTCCAATACAAAAACAGCCATGGCAACAAGGGAAAATAATCGCTGGAGAAAAAGCCTGCACTGGGGAACCCCAATGGATAGCCCCACTCCCACTGGTAAAGAACATGGGGCAAGGTTGATACTATGTTATCTCCTACACCAATGCCACCCATTGGAACAGACTTTGTTATCAAAAACACACCAAAGCAAATAAACAAGCCCAACAGTGGTTTTACACCCTTCAAAAAAGGTTCTGTAAGATAGGTAATCATCATACTGCTTCCCACAAGGCTTAAAATTCCAAAGCATACCTGTTGTTCTGGCATCATCACAGCAGTTATCAAACTAATGGCACACCCAAAAGCGAAAATCATTGCTCCCCGCTTGAGAGGACGACTGCCCATAGAAAAACAAAAGCCAGAAAGCAAAATAAAGCACCAACAAATGCTTTGTTGCCATAAATATCCTGCTGTGCCTTGATACCATGCCATAGGATGACCAAAGATATACACAATATCATACAATGTATGATAAATAATCATATTGGCAAGGGCAAACCCTCGCAATCCGTCCAGCATTCCAAATCGTTCTTTATGCATTCTTGTCCTCCTTTGATTTTTGTCTATTGTATCATACACACCCTATTTTTTCCACAGGTAATTGCAATACAAAAAACACCCTATTCTTTGCTACAGTGGCAAAAAATAAGGTGCTGTTTTTATGGCAACAAATTACTGTTGTTCGGCCTTGTCCTTTTGGCTTTTAATAACCTTTAGGCGAGAAAATTCCTCTCTCTCCTTTTCCTCCAAAGCCTCTGTAATAAACTTGATAGTGGCAGTGAATTTCGGAATCATAATGTTATTTAAGGCATTGGCTCGTTTTTGGGTCTTTTTGATGGCTACCGCAAGACGATAAACACTTCCCTCTACTTCTGCCAATTCCACAGTCAACCGCTTTACTTCCTCAAACTGCTCATATACATCATCAAGCTGGCTGTTGGTGGAGTACAATCCATAGTAAAACTGTGTTGGCTGCTGGCTTTCCAGCTTTACGATGGGCAATTCCACACCCATTACACTGCGAAACTCCAGTTGTAAGCCTTCCTCTTGGGGCACACTGTTGGCAAATTTGCCAACCATTCCCAGTGTTACATTGGCTCGCTGCAAAGCGCGGTATGCACTGGAATATGCTACCTCGATTTTTGTTTGAATCTCAGCAGCACGGTCAATCAACTGCATCATTTCCCGCACCAAAATGTTTCGTTTGCGGTCCATGAGTTCATAGCCCTGTTTGGACAGAGCAAGGCTTTTTTTGGTTGCCATTAGATTGCTTTTTGTAGGAAATACCTGTTGTGCCATGTTGCTTTCCCTCCTTGCCCCAGCCTAAAGGCATTATTCCGCCTGATAGGGCTTGTAGTGCTGGTCTAGGATAGCATCATCCACACGGTCAAGCTCGCTGCGGTCAAGCATACCCAACAGCTCCCAGCCCAAATCTAGGGTTTCTTCCATGGTTCGGTTGGTAAAGCCTTGCCCTACAAAACGCTGTTCAAAGGCTTTACCAAATTGCAATACTCGCTTGTCAGCCGGACTAAGCTCATCTTCACCAATAACACTGGCCAATGCCTTTGCATCCTGCACACGGGCATACAATGCAAACAACTGGTTAGACAATGCCGAATGGTCATCGCGGGTATAGCCTGCGCCAATGCCGTCCTTCATCAGACGGGACAAGCTAGGCAACACACTAACAGGAGGATATACACCAGTAGCATCCAGACTTCTATCCAAAACAATCTGGCCTTCGGTGATATATCCGGTCAAGTCAGGAATAGGGTGAGTAATATCATCACCAGGCATAGTCAAAATGGGAATCTGAGTCACAGAACCCTTTTTGCCCTGCACAATGCCGGCACGTTCATACAAGCTGGCAAGGTCGGAGTAGAGGTAGCCGGGGAAGCCTTTTCTTCCTGGAATCTCTCCTTTGGAGGAGGAGAACTCACGCAACGCCTCACAATAACTACTCATATCGGTCATAACCACCAGAATATTCATGCCCAAATCAAAGGCAAGATACTCTGCAATAGTCAATGCACAACGGGGGGTCAAAATACGTTCAATGATGGGGTCATTTGCCAAATTTAGCAGCATAACAACCCTGTCCATAACATTGGCTTTTTCAAAACTGGACTTAAAGTACTCCGCTACATCGTTTTTTACACCCATTGCCGCAAATACGATGGCAAATTCACTTCCATCCGATACATTTGCCTGCTGTACAATCTGTACTGCCAATTCGTTGTGTTTCATACCGGAACCAGAGAAAATGGGCAGTTTTTGACCACGAATCAAGGTGGCTAAGCAGTCAATACTGGAAATACCAGTACGAATGTAGTTTCGGGGATAGACACGGGAAACGGGGTTGATGGGCGAACCATTTACATCCCGGCGAACCTGTGGGAAGATGGCTCCCATGCCATCAATGGGGCGACCCAATCCATCAAAGGTACGGCCCAAAATTTCCGGGGAAAGGTCAATTTCCATGGGATGGCCGGTAAGTACGGTGCGGGTATTATCCAAAGAAAGACCACGGGTTCCCTCAAACACCTGAACAACAATACGACTACCTTCAATCATAACCACACGGCCTACACGGTGGCTGCCGTCGTCTAGGTGCATTTCCACCATTTCATCATAGCTGGCATCTTCCACATCATCTAGAACTACCAGAGAACCGTTAATCTGAGAAAGACCAATATGCTCCAGAATCATCCCTTATTCCCCCTTTCTGTAATCGGTGTTGAGGAACTGCCCCAACGCCTGATTGATTTCTGTGATATACCCATCCAGCAAATCTAGTTGGTCATTGGGTACATCATATTTAATCTTAATCACTTTATCAAACAATCCCAATTTAATAATCTGGGAAAGGGGCACCTGTCGTGCCACAATATCTTGGCATTTGTGATACAGGTGCAAAATTACCTGCATCATTTTTAATTGCTTTTCCATAGGTACAAAGGTGTCATCCTTGTGGAAAGCATTTTGCTGCAAGAATCCTACCCGAACCACACGAGCAATCTCAATAACCAGTTTTTGGTCATCGGGCAATACATCGGAACCAATCAGCTTTACAATCTCCATCAAGCTGTTTTCCTGCAACAAAATTCCTGCCAATTCCTCACGGTAAGCCATAAAGTCAGGGCCTACATGGTCATAGTACCAATGTGCCAAATCGCTGGTATACTCTGAGTAGCTGTCGTTCCAGTTGATGGCCGGATAGTGACGAGCATAAGCCAATGCCTTATCCAATGCCCAGAAACAACGGGTAAACCGCTTTGTATTCTGGGTAACAGGCTCGGAAAAGTCGGAACCCTGTGGGCTAACTGCACCAATCAAGGTGACAGAACCTTCTTGCCCGTTCAAGGTAGACACATAACCTGCACGCTCGTAAAACTCTGCCAAACGGCTGGGCAGATATGCGGGGAAGCCTTCATCCGCAGGCATTTCTTCCAAACGTCCGCTAATTTCACGCAATGCCTCCGCCCAACGGCTGGTAGAGTCTGCCATCATAGCAGTATGATAGCCCATATCACGGTAATATTCTGCCAAGGTAACGCCTGTGTAGATGGAAGCCTCACGGGCAGCCACAGGCATATTGGAAGTATTGGCAATCAACACGGTTCTATCTGTTAGGGGACGGCCAGACTTGGGGTCGGTAATCTCACCGAACTCGGTCAAAGCCTGTGTCATCTCATTACCACGTTCGCCACAGCCCACGTAAATAATAATATCTGCGTCACACCATTTTGCCAACTGGTGCTGGGTCATAGTTTTACCGGTACCAAATCCACCAGGGATGGCGGCTGCACCGCCCTTTGCAATGGGGAACATGGTATCAATTACACGCTGACCAGTAATCAAGGGGCGGGTTGCACCCATGCGGTTGGTTACTGGGCGAGGAGTACGGATGGGCCATTTTTGGCACAAGGTCAACTCCTCAATGGTTCCGTCCTGCCGTTGCAATTTTGCCACAACATCATTGACTCGGTAGCTTCCGTTTGGAGCAACCCATACAATGGTTCCACTTTTGCCCGGAGCCAACATACATTTATGTAGAATGATGGGAGTTTCGGGACAAGTGGCGTACACTTGACCAGCAGAGAGAGTATCCCCCTCTTTTACAGTCAAAGTTACATCCCATACTGCATCGGGGTCTAGAGCAGGAACATCGGCACCCTTGCCAATAAATGCCCCTGATTGTTTCTCAATGGCAGGCAGCGGCCGCTGAATACCATCGTAAATATTTTTTAAAATGCCGGGGCCCAATGTTACACACATGGGGCCACCAGTAGAGAATACTGGCTGACCGGGACGAAGGCCGCCTGTTTCCTCATATACCTGAATGGTGGTTTTATTGCTATCCAGCCCGATGACTTCACCCACCAGTCGCTGGTCGCCTACATACACCATTTCCATCATGCCAAGGCCAGTTTTTCCCTGAATGGTAACAACTGGGCCATTGATGCCATGAATCCGAATCGGTTCACTCACCGCTTACACCTCGTTTCACTGAATTGCAATGGAAAGACCAGAGTTCTGGTAGAACCAATCCTCTTGACTTTTCAGGCGGCTGTCCAGTGTGTCATCCACCTTTTTGCTGCCTTTTTCTGCACGAACACCACCCAAATGGATGTTTTCGTCTGCTTTGACTGTACAGTCTACCTTTGCCATTGCAACAGCTTTTTCTACCTGTTCCACCTGAGCAGGGGCAGCATACACTGTCATCCCCGCACCAAGAAGTTTTTCCATTTGGCCCAATCCATCAGACAACCATTGCTGATACTGTTGGCTTTTCACAAATACTGCCAGCTTCTGTGCCACTTGTTCAAATACCTCTTTGGTAATTGCGCTACGGTAGGCAGCCAACTCTGCACTGATTTCGGTGGTTTCCTTTGCCAACTGGCTGTTGGTTTGGGATTGTATACGTTGGGTTTCATATTGTACCCGTTCATTGGCAGATTGCAATTCCGCCTGCTCTATTTTTTCGGTTTCTGCGGCGATATATTCATCAATTTGGCTGATAATCTGCTTACGCCGCCGTTCAGCATCTCTGCGAATTGCCCGAAAAAACTTTTCTGCACGCTCTTGTTGCTGAATCATCCTTTACACCTCAAATCTTGACGCCAATGGCATCACGCACATATTTGGTAATGCGGTCTTTTCCGTTTACGGCACCATGCCGGTCGGGAATTTCCACAATTAGGGGCTTTGTCATGGTTTGGCGCACTTGGTCAAAATGCTCACCAAATTGGCGCATCAACTTTTCAGTAACCAAAATCATGCCGATATCATCGGCTTTCAGCACCTCATCCAGAGCTTGCTGTACCTCGGCATCTTCGTGGGCTACTACTCCCTCAATGCCTGCCAAACGCATGCCCACCAATGTATCTACATTATCACTGATTAGATAAAAACGCATTGGATTTCGCCTTCCTTCCGGCTTATACCAACTTGTTCAGAATCAAGATGGAGATAACAACACCATACAATGCAATAGACTCGCCCAAAGCAACGAAAATCAAGGACTTACCAAAGCTCTTGGGGTCTTCGCTTGCAGCTGCGATAGCAGCAGGAGCACCTGCGGCAACAGCGATACCACCGCCGATACCTGCCAAACCGGTTACCAATGCAGCAGCCAACAGACCCAGACCCATGCTCTGGTTGCTTGCTGCACGCTCTGCGGCGGTCATTGCAGCGGCACCATCAGCAGCAAATACAGTCATAGCCATCATGCAGCCTACTACCATAATCACACCAAAGACAGCCAAGTTCATACCAAAGGACTTCTTCACACTAATTTTGCCTGCGCTTACCTTGCGAGCAATCAGAGCGGTTGCTCCCATCAAAATGGCTACGGGAGCCAGTGCAAACAACAGTTGAAACAGAGTATTCATAGATTCTTCCTCCAAATGATAAAAGATTTTATAAAAGTGATTTTCACTTTCCATATCGCACAATGTGCGAAACATGGCAAACATTTAGTAGCACTTAGTGCTTTTGTTTTTCCGGTGCAAGACGAACTCCCCGGAAAGGACGTCCACCGCCCTCATAGCAGCGGCTAAACATTTCATAGAATTCCAAACGCAATCCCTGAATACCAGACAGCAAACCTTCCAAACAGATTACCAAAGCATTGCCCAATACCACAACCACAGGGTTTGCAGGGTCTCCTGCCAGACTAAATACCACCATCATCATAGCAGCATGGACAATTACGAAAGCACCTACACGCAAGAAGGAAACAGTGTTTGAAAAATAAGAAAGCACATATTCCAGTAGTTCAAACAAGTTCTGCATAGCATAGTCGCTCCAGCTTTCTGGTTTCCAGTCGGGGTGCCCGTCAAATTTACCTACCAGCACCTCTTTAAAGAACAGCAAAACCAGACCAGCACCAATGAGGAATTGTCCCACTTGCGCAGGGATGGGGCTGGGGCCGCCCATAAATCCACTTACTAGGTTTACACCAGAAATATACACTGCCAATCCTACCAAACCATTGTTGGAGAAGATAGCCTCTCCCCAATGTCCTTTTCGTGCAGAAGCGACAACATTTAGCAACATAGAAGCAATTACCAAGGAAACACCAATACCAATGGCAACCAATAGCACTGTGTTGATGGATTCCATTACTTCCAGTGGCTTTCCTTTCCAGCCTAAGGCGTGGTATACCGGGTCTAGCAAATGTTCAAATCCAAATACCGAACCGAAAATGAACCCAAAGAACATGGAAGAAATTCCACAAGGAATAACCAGTTTCGCCAAAGCAATACCCTTCCACTTATACAGGATAAAGGCACCAATGGCAAGCACAGCTCCCTGTCCCATATCACCAAACATAATGCCAAACAATAAAGTAAATGTAATGGCAACAAATTCGGTGATGTCCATTTCTCCATAACTGGGAAGGCCATACATTCCAACAAACATCTCAAAGGGCCGGAAGGGTAAAAGGTTCCTTAACTTTACCGGCGGAGCAATTTTGTCCTGTTTGCTGGGGTCGGTAACGGTAATTTTCATATTGCGCAGAGATTTTACCTGCTTGCTAAACTCTGGCACAGCTCTTTCAGGAATCCATCCCACATAGAAGAAATAGTTATCCCGATAAGCTGCATAATGCCGCAGTTCAAACACTTGGTCTAACCATTTCAACTGGCTGTACACACCAATGCAATATTCTTTATTTTCTTCCCACAACTTTTGTATGGCTGCATTGGTTTTGTCCAGTTCTTGCTGCAACTGGTCGATTTGTGTTTGCAGCTTTTGCATAATTTCTTTTACTGTACCAGTATCGTTTTCCAAAGAAATTCTCTCAAAGTACAGCATGGAAAAAATGCCATCAATCTCATCTGCTACCCGATGAGGGGTAAAGTATAATCCCCAATATCCGCCATTTTCCTGACTGCAAGGCACAAAAAATACATAAGGGTCATCTGCATAACTGGTCTGCATTTTTTGATAGCTCTCTCCCGGCAAAAATCCAAAACGGATATTGATATACTTTGTCGCCTCCAGTTCCTCTAGGGGAGTTTCCAACGACTCAAAGTGGGAATATTGGTTGCTGCGCTCTTGAAGCTGTGCCAGTTCTCGCTGTTGTGTTTTTTGCTGTTGCTGTAAAACTTTCAACTCTTCTTTTACAGTTTGCACTGCTTCCAAGGCTTTGGGGTCTATGGTACGTTCTTTTTCGGTTTTATTATCCTCTTGGGGGGTATATTCTGCCAGAGCAAACAATTCTTCTACTGCCTGCACCATAGGTGGATAGGGGTTTTCCTCCACCAAGGACATGTTTTTACTGGAAGCAGACATATACTGGATAGCAGGTTCAGGTTGAAAATCACCATTAATGCAACATCGCAGGATAAAATCATCCAACTGACTGAGCAGCCCATCCACTCGGACGAGCTTCATTTTTTCAATGGCCACGAATCAGTTCATCGTCCTTTCTCATGCGGTATAAGCCGCCGTTATTGCTGATGGAGCTGTTTCCATTTCTTTCTGGGAAGGGTCATATCCATTGCCATATGCAGTTTGCCCACAGATTCGCAGCGAGATACAAAGGCTTCCATAGCAGTTTGTTCCACCCATACTGCATAGAAGAAATGCTCTCCCCGCACAGCAGCACACTTGCACAACTCTGCTACACGGGCCAAACTGCAAAAAGAGGCATAAATACCAGCGCAACGCCATTTTTCTGCTCCCCATACCTGTTGTAGTTGGTCTTGTGCTTGCAAAATTTGGCTGCGCAAAATCTCTACATTGTGTTGAAGATTTTCTACAATTTCTTTTGGGGTTCCCCCTGCACCGGGCAACCGTACTCGTTCAAAGTACAAGCCTGCAAAGATACCATCTACCAAAGCTCGTTTTTCACGGGGAGCAAAATACATTCCCCAGTAAAAATCCTTGTCTTCGCTGCACCGAATAAAGAACACATAAGGGTCATCGCCGTGTTCCCTCAACAGAGTTTCAAACCCAGCTTTGGGCAGTTTTCCAAAACGGATGGAAATGTATTCACATTCAAGAGCTTTGCTCAAATCCACATCCAGTTCTTCAAAATGGGAAAATTGCTCTATGCCCTGCTGACACAAAACCTGTTGTGCCTCCAAATCTTTCAGAATATTCCGTTTCTCATCCAAAGCGGTTTTGACTCGCTGCAAATATCCATCCAATTTGGGAGAACGAGCATCCTCAAAAGCAGGCTCTACCACTGGAAGTTCCAGCCCTTGGGCCATCTGTTCCATTTCCTCAATGCGCTGCGCCCAATTATTTTCTATTTCTGGGGGGGCAAAGCCCATGCCTGCGCTCATTTTATCGCTGGCTGTGGTAGGATGTACACGTTCATCCCCCATGCAACACTTCTGTACAAAACTTTCCAAAAGCTGCACCGAGCCATCCACCCATACCAACTGTATTTTTTCATCAAAAAACACGGTTTACCTCTCCTTCCTCACTGGATTCCTACCAAAAGACGTTCAATTTCTTCTGGCGACATTCCATATCGAATGCCCTCTATAATGTGGGTAACATTGGTCAATTCATTTTCTGCCAAAAACAAATAGCACAGCATAACTGCACTGGGATTGGTGGAAAAACGGAATTTTTTTAAATGAAAATGGTACTGCACCTTTTGCATTCCCTCTTCAATATAGTCGTATGCCACCTTTGCCAGTTCTTTTCCATAGCTGGTAGTTTTTAGCACCCGTACAAAATCTTCCTCATTTTCCGCATCCAAAAGCTGATTGATTTTTTGAGAAGAAAGCTGTGTGTGTTGCATGGAAACTCTGCGCCGTACATACATACTGGGAGATTGCAACATCTTCTTCATACGGAACATATTGATAATTGCCTGTACATCGCTTTGACGTTTCAAAATTTCCAGTACTTCTTGCAACTGTTTTCCTTTTAGATGTTTCTGGGAAAGCTCCTCCATGACACTATACTCGTAGTCCATCAAGGCTGCTTCAATTTCCAATGTGCCATCTCTTTGCAAATCAAAAGTTGTTTTTTCCACAAAGGAATGAATAATTTTGCCATAGGGAGTGCCATCCAAAGCGTGTGCCAACTGCATGAGATTATTTGCAGAGGAAATTTTGCTTTCATTTAGCTGAGAAAACTTTTTTACAAAATCAGGCTCTGCGCCCATAACAGGGATATGTTCCTGTGCATTGATTTTATGCAGTTGTGCTAAAACCATTTCCAGTTCGCTTTTTACCACAAAATAGGAATAAAAATCCTGCCCTAAGCTAATTTCATATCGACTAAGGGCAGCATATTGTCCAAACAGATACCGCTTTAATAAAATTTCCAACTGTTCACGGTGAATTACTTGAGGAGTAACCCCCGACAAACAAGAAGCATAATGGGTTTTTGTTTTCAAGTAAGCTGCTACTTCCGGCACAGTATGGCAGGCAAGCAACTCTGTATAATTGCGAGCAGTCAGGCTTTTGCCATACATTGCACGGCACTTTGCCAACACTGCATTTGAACCAAAGGAAGGAATTGCCATAAAACGCCTCACCTTTCCAAAACACGCTCAAAAATTGTTTCTACCCATTGTTCCTGTTTGGCAGACTTTGTGGCGTTTAGTGTTTGCTTTACTGCTGCACTTTTTTGTTGTAAGGTCTGCAAGGTTTGTTGCATACGTTCATTTTCCTGTTGGGTATATGCTTCTATTTTTTGCTGTGCCAACTGCTGGTGTTTTTGGTGAATGTCCTTACGGCTGTCCTCCAGCTGAGCCATGGCCTTTCCACGGTAGTCCTCCGCCTCCTGTGTGCGTAGCCGTTCTTGCCGGTCCATTTCCAACACCGACTGTAACAAAACATTTGTTTCATTACTCATTTTTAGGCACCCCTTTCTAACACAAAACAATTCATTAGATTTTTCTAATATAAAGATTACCTGTTAGAATTATATCACATCTTAACAGGAAAGCAAGTGTTAAAAAAACAAACTTTTTTCCCATACTGCAAATAAAATCAGGCATATTTTACAGAAAATAACTTTCTGTTACAAAAATGCTTCATTTTTCTTGTTATTTAGTAACAAAAAGCAAATAAAAAAAGCTATTTCCCCTAAAAATTCAATTAAAAAAAGCCGCAAAACATGAAAAAATCCATGTTTTTGCGGCTAAAAAGCAACAATAGTCCAGATAGAACAAGATATTTCAATAAACTATAAGGTCAGTTACGTTTTATACTGTTTTTGTTCCACAATCTGGGCAGAAATTACCAGAAACCATTTTGCGGCAATTGGGACAGAAGCGGTCTCCTTCTGTTTGTTGGGGTGCGGCGGTCACAGCTGCACCACATCCCGGGCAGAATTTAGCCCCTTGGGGTATACTCATTCCACAGGCTGTACAGGTTTGTGCGGGTTGTTGGGGTTGCTGGTTTTGTTGTCCTGCCATTGTACCCATCATCTGCCCTGCCATCTGCATACCCATTGCTAAGCCCATGCCACCAGCCGCTGCAGAACCTGCTGCATTGGGTGTGGAAAAGCTATCTGCCATGCTGATGGTGGCATATCGTCCTACATCCCCTACAAATGCTTGCCCAGCAACTTTGGCAGCCATTGCTTCTACTTCTGGTGGGTAATTGAATGCCAAAATATTGACATCCTGTACACCTAAACCAAAATCAGAAAGCTCTTTGTCCAATTCCTCACAGATAAACTTGCTAATGGTTCTACTGTTTTGCTGGAGGCCTGTCAAAGCATTGACACCTATCATTTGTTGTTTGCCTAGAATTGCCTCAGAAAGAATGGGGCTTAGTTCTCCCATAATTCGCTCAGAAATATCCTCTAGGCTATATGTACTGCGTACTCCAGCTACTGTTTGAATAAACCGCTGATAATCTCGGAAAGCAACCACCAGATTACCATTGCAACCTACTGGAATTCCTGCGGGAACCTGTGGGGTAGGAATCATTACACGCTGACGGGTTCCCCAGTTGAGCAAAAGCTGTTTTGCATTTACAAAATAGACCTCTGCCCGCATACCGCTGTCCCCTCGCAGGCTAAACCATCCCTTTAGAGTAGAAAAGAAGGGTACAATTTCCGACGCAATATCAAAGTTGCCCTCTCGTTCAAATACTGCTCCCACTTCTCCATCTGCATAGAAGATTGCCTTTTGTCCGGGGCGCAAAATTAGATGAGCACCCTTTTTAATCTCCTTTCCGGGCCATTTGTAAAATAGCACATCATCTCGAAATTCTTCCCACTCAATTGTGTCCTTTCCTTGTCCAAACCAAGCCATTTGCATTTCCTTCTTTCATCAAAATTGTATTTGCAGGTTGTTCCTGCTGATAAACCACCTCTGTGGTTGGTGTGGCAAAAACGGCTGCCTCTGTTTTTTCGGAAGAGCCCCAAACAATTAGCCCCACCAACGCAAGTGCAGCCACAACAGCCGCTGCAATTTTGGGGATGCTATAAGGCCTCTGTCCTCCTACTTCGCCGGTCTCACCATTGATAATGTACATATACTGCTTTTTTCCGTAGGCATAGGAAGAAAACCATGCAGGTAACAACACTTGCTTATAGGTAGTATCTTCTAAATCCAGTTTCAAGTGTTGTACATCTGCTCGGTCAAACCCTCTTGACCGAATATCCTCCTCTGCCATCCGTTTCAACTCTCGCCGAACTTTCTCTTTCATGGTTTCGGCGGCCTGTGTTGCTGGAATGGCATATCGTTCTGCCGAAAATCCCGAAAGATACATAGGAGAATATCCATGTAGCTTTGTTTGTGTAGAATAGGGTAAAACCTTATCTACAACCTCATTCACCTGTCCCATGGAGGCAGAAATTTGGATATCATCAAAAAATTTTCCCACATGCCCGCTTACAGGTATCCAACGAACTTCCACACGTCTGTTGCCGTCTTTGTCCTCTCGAACATGCTCCTTGCCACCTCTACCATGGTACTCGCCATTTGCTTGTGTGTCAAAGGTCCAGAAAGGAATATACACCCCATTCAGTTTTCCCTCTTGGTAAACGGTTTTTAGCTTATTGGGGGCAAACCAACGACTTCTTACCCATTTTTTAAATTTTTGCTGGGCTGCCTGTTTATCTATTTCAAAGGGCAAAACTCCATCTGGTGGAACACCTTGCACCTGCTTTTGTGGCAAAATCTGAGTTGCCCCACACATAGGGCAGACCTTTGCCGTGTCATCTCTATCAAACACTACTTCTGCACCACAAGAGTTACACTTTACCACTGTTTCATCAGGAAATGCTTCTGTTCGCTGCTCACGCTGATGATATTCCTCAAAGGGATGCTCTTGTATAACAGATTCCTGTTGCAGAGTATAGGGAGTGTGACAAGACCCACACTCCAATTGCTTTTTTGCTATATTCCATTTTAATGTTCCGCCGCAATTCTCGCACACAAAATTTTCCACTTTTTCTTGTGTCAAGTCCATTGATGCTTTCCCTCCTTTGTCATGGATAGATGTTTTTGTAATTCTACCATATTTCTGTTCACTTGTGAACAGAACTTTAGCAAAAAGAGGGCATTTTGTCAGAAAAATACACCAAAAGAAAAAGGTTCTGTTCTCTTTTTGAAAAAACAAAACCTTTTTGTACATTATAATTCTCGTTTTTTATAAAAAGCAACGGAAAGGCACCAAGAGCCAAGATATAACAATACTGCCACAGTGCACATTACAAATAGTATTGCAAATTCATTGGTCTGCATCTGCATTTGAAATCCAAACCCTGCCAATAAAGTACCAATAGCAGTTGCCAAGCCAATCACCACATAAAACATGATTCTGCCTTTTTCTGCTCCAAATTTGAAAACAAAGGGCAGTAAAATGGTGGGCGGCAACAACCCCAACACAAGAAGAAGAGAGGCTATTGTTCCAAACTCTAACAAAGAAAAATATCCATTCATCCACATACGGCCAGCAGTAGTCGCCATAGAAAGAATAAATGCTCCAACGCCCAACAAAAGCCCTATGATATATTTTGAAGATACTAACTGTGCTCTGGTATACGGCAATGTTCCGCTGTATTGTACCCATTTTTCCCGTTCATCCAAAGAAATCAGGGACATTGGAAGCACTCCGGCTAAAATCATAGGGTATACCAGGAAAAAACTTCCCCCATCATCAAAACAAGAAATTGCCCAAAAAACCAAGACCACCAGAAACAAAGTTTTACCATATTTGATTGTCATGTAAAAATCTTTTAGCAATAGCCCTTTCATATCAAGCACACTCCTTTACCATAAAAATAAACAGTTCTTCTATGGTTACTGGAAGAACATCCATTCCATCTGGAATAAATTCTTTTTGCACCAGTGCTTGCACTCCATAGGGAAGCACCTTTTTCCCCTTGATTGCCTGCTGGGGCAACTGAGCAAGTTGCTCCTGTGTGCACTGCAAAATTCCGTATTGCTCCAGAAGTATATCTTTTTCTTCCATCAAAAGCAATTTTCCCTTGTGTAAAAAGGCGATATAATCACAAATTTTTTCCAAATCGCTAACAATGTGGGAGGAAATCAACACAGAATGGCTTTCATCACGAGTAAACTCCCCAAACATCTCCACTACTTCATCTCGAACCACAGGGTCTAGCCCAGAAGTTGCCTCGTCTAAAATCAACAATTTGGGATGATGTGCCATTGCCACTGCAATGCCCAGCTTCATCTTCATACCACGAGAAAACTCTTTAAAGATTTTTTCCTTTGGAATTTGTAATTGATTGATGTATCTTTCATACAAGGCATTGTCCCAATTAGCAAAAGTATGTTCCATAATTTTTCCCACTTGCTTTGGGGTAAACTGTTCAGGAATGCCCACATCATCCAAAACTACGCCAATATCCTGTTTGGTAAGGTGTATATCTGTTTGATTGTCTTTGCCAAAAATTGTGATGGTTCCACTGTCCTTTTTTATCATATCTAAAATCAATTTGATGGTTGTGCTTTTGCCTGCACCATTTTCCCCAATCAACCCCAAAATGCAGCCACTTGGTAATGTAAGATTGAGATTATCCAGTTGAAAATCCTTGTATTTCTTTGTTAGGTTGGTAATTTCCAAAGCATTCATGGTAATTCCTCCAAATTCACTCGAACCATTTCTAATAGTTCTTCGTTTGTAAGGTTGCAAACTGCACCCAACTGCATAATTTCTTGTATATGTTGTTCTATTTTTTTCAAGGTTTCTTCCTTTAAAAGCTCCACATTTTTGGGAGCAATAAAGCACCCCTTTGCTGGCAATGTGTAAATAAATCCCTCCCGTTCCAATTCATCATAGGCTCGCTTTGTTGTGATTACACTCACCCGCAAATCCTTCGCCAAATTACGAATAGAAGGCAAAGGCTGATTTTCCTCCAGCTCTCCGCTAATAATTTGATTTTTAATCTGGGTATAGATTTGGTCATAGATGGGAGCACCACTTTTATTATCTATAAAGATATGCACCATATCACCTCTTATCTGTATATATACAGTATATACAGATAGCACAGTCTTGTCAACAGGTAAACAAAAAAATCCTTCAAGGGCCTTTGAAATAAGACCTTTGAAGGATTTTTCGTTTTTTATTTTTTCGATTGTCTTGGCTTCATACTCCAAAATACAAGGTTCATTGCCACTACAATCAGCAGCACAGCAGTGAATACAACCCAAAATCCTACATCAATGCCCATCCAATTGGTGGTATGAAATAGGGTCATCCATACAGCTTTCCAATTCATGCAGGTACCCCCCTTTATAGCAATTCTCCATAGTGGCGAACGTAGGCTTTTTTCAAGCTGGTTGCCAAAGCCATATACAGCACAATGCAAGGAATGAGATAAGCAAAATAAACAATGGGCAAAGAAGTAAATCCTAGCATAGCACCAAAACCAGTGAAAGGAATGATAGTAAGCACCACAATTCCCGCCATGGTAAGCAGTGTGACAGGTGCAGAAGCTCGGCTTTGCAAGAAAGGCAATTTTGGGGTACGAATCATGTGAATCACCAATGTTTGGCTCCACATGGATTCTACAAACCAGCCGGCTTGAAATAGCCCGATATATTTTGCTTGTACCGCTGCCAACTCTGCTCCACTAAAATGGGCAGGCAAGTCGTTGAATAACACTCCTCCCCTATTTTCCACCAAAAAATACAAAATATCAAATTCTTTTGGGGTGAGGCTTATCTCTTTCCCTTGTAGGATGACCTTTCTATTTTTAGGGGATATTTCCAACTCTCCCACTACAATGCTTTCGGACAATCCCTGTTCCACTACTCCCTTTTGTTCAGGACTTCCTAGAAGTAGCGAGCTCGTTTGTCCACAAATTAGATTGCGAACCCCTTGCAAAAACTCTGCTGTGTAGGGGCTTTGGGGTGGCTCCTTTAACAATTTTTCCAATAGCCAAAGTTGCAAGTCTGCATCCAAAGGAACAAAGCTGATTTTCTGTTTCAATCCACAACACCCCCTTTTAGATAAGCTCCTGATATTTTTTTTGATAGCGGGATTTACATAATGTACTTAATATCATATAACACAATGCTGTCACTGCCAAAAATCCAAAATACCAAAAAGGAAGTTTTGTAAACCCAAACAATGCCCCTGTTGCCACAAAGGGAAGTGCTGTCAAGACAAGAAGCCCAACAAAGGTGATACAGACAACAGGAATAGAAGGTCTACTTTGGATAAAAGGAATTTTAGGTGTTCGCAAAAAGTGTAAAATCAAAATCTGTGTCCACATGGATTCCAAAAACCACCCTGTTTGAAAAACAGCAATGTATTGCATTTGCAATGCTCTGTCTGAAATGGTGTGGTATAGCTGTCCCCCACACAACATAGGGCAAATAATATAGTATAAAAACACAAATGTTCCAATATCAAACAAAGAGCTAATTGGGCCAAACCATCTCATAAAACGTCCCAGTGTTTTTCCATTCCATTCCTTTGGGCAAGCAATAGCCTCATCATCTACTGCATCCCAAGGTAAAACAATACATAGAGTGTCATACAACAGGTTGAGTAAGAGAATCTGAATGGATGTCATGGGCAAAAAAGGCAAAAAGGCACTGGCACAAACAATGGACAAAATGTTTCCAAAATTGGAACTGGCAGTAATTTTTATGTACTTTAGCATGTTGGTAAAAATCCTGCGGCCCTCCAAAATTCCCTGTTCCAAAACATTCAAATCCTTTTGCAGCAACACCACATCTGCCGCCTCTTTTGCGGCATCCACTGCGGTATCCACCGAAATTCCCACATCAGCTTGATTCATAGCAGGAATATCATTGATTCCATCCCCCAAAAATCCCACCGTGTGATTGTTTTTTTGCAAAGCGGCAACCAAGCTCACCTTTTGGCTGGGGGTAAGCTCGGCAAATACATTCACTCTCTGCACGGCGTCAACGAGCTGTTGTTCTGTTAATTCTTCCAGTTGTGCTCCTGTTAGCAGTCCCTGTGGAGAAATTCCCACACGCCGACAGATGGACATTGCAACCTGTGCTTTATCTCCTGTAAGTATTTTGGGGGCAACCTGCAACTTTTGCAATGCTTTTATAGATTCTTTGGCTGTGGCTTTTGGTGCATCAAAAAATGCAATGTACCCCATCAAGGTCAATTCTTGTTCATCCTTTTGGCAAATGGTTTGACCACAGATAGGCTTGCTGGCTACTGCAATTACTTTCATTCCATCTTGCAGCATTTCTTCCACCACAGACCATACATTTTCCATGCTTTGGTTTTCCATTGGCAATACTTGCCCCTGATACTCAATGGACGTACAGCGTCGAACTACCTCCTCAATATCCCCTTTTACAATCATTTCACAGCTACCTGTATTATCTTGTACAAGAACACTTGCTATTTTTCGGGTATAATCAAAAGGGATTTCATCCATTTTGTGATACTGCTTTGTTAGGTTGCAAAAATGCTGTTGTTTATTGGGCATTGTATGACAAGCAAGAATGGCGTTATCAATGGGATTGCGCACACCAGAATGATAACTACTGTTTAGATAGGCAAAATCCAGCACCTTGGGCTTTTCGTTGCCCAACACATCCATATAGTACTCCAGCAAAATGCTTTCATTGGTCAAGGTTCCCGTCTTATCCATGCAAAGTACATCCATACTGCCAAAGCTCTGCATGGCATTGATATTTTTTACAATGGTTTGCTTTTTGCTCATAGAAAGGCTACCTTTGTCGAGGCAGGCAGTAATGACCATAGGGAGCATTTCGGGAATTAGCACCACCGACACCGAAAGGGCAAAGGCAAGAGATTCTGCCCATTTTCCTCCTGTAATACCAATTACAACAAATACAATAGGTATTAAAACAGCCATAAATCGCAGCATAACCCAAGCAATGGAGTTTGCTCCTTTTTGAAAGGAATTTTTTCTTGCTCCTTGTGTTTTTGCAGCACTACCATATAGGGTATTTTCTCCCACAGCTACTACAATGCCTTGCCCTTTTCCACTTATCACCACTGTGGCTGTAAAGGCAAGATTGCTTTTTTCCGTTAAAGCTCCTTTGTCTAAAGGAGGCACCACATCACTATTTTTTTCTAATATGGCACTTTCCCCTGTAATGGCAGCTTGAGAAATAAATAGGTCTGTTGTCTGGGTCAAGCGTATATCTGCGGGGATTCTATCCCCTGCGGCAAAGGAAACCAAATCCCCTACAACCAGTTTTTCTGCGGGAATTTCTTTCCAGATGTTATCTCGCTTTACTAAAACATTCCCATGTAATAGCTTGTCTAGTTGGTCTGCGGCATACTTTGCCCGTAACTCTTGCACCAAGCGGATTGTACCACTAATGATAATCATTGCAAAAATAATAAACGCCGTACTGGTGTTTCTCGCAAAATTCTGGCCTACAAACACATCTGTTGTCACAGATATTACAGCCAATAAAAACAGAATACCATGAAAAGGAGTGATAAATGCTTTTGCCAGAGCGTTTACAACTCGCATTCTTTTTTTCTGGTAAAAAACATTTGCTCCATATCCTTGTCGCATTGTTTCTATTTGCGATTCTTTTAAACCATTTGGTGTGATTTCTAGTTGTTGACACAGTTGTTCTACTGTTTGATAAGCAGATTTTTTTGCTTCCTCTACAACGTTCTTTTTTGCCATACCACTATCCTCTTTTCTTTATTTACACATATTTCTTTGAGAAATATGTCTTTCAAACAAGGCATAAAAACCCCGGAAACCCGCATAAATACGGGATTTCCGGGGTTGTATTATTTATTCAAATTCGATGGTTGCGGGAGGTTTTCCTGTGCAATCGTACATGACACGGTTAATATGGGGCACTTCGTTTACAATACGACTGGTAACTTTTGCAATCAAATCCCAAGGTAGGTAGGCTGGCTCTGCGGTCATAAAATCAGTGGTGGTTACTGCACGCAAAGCAATGGCATAATCATAGGTGCGCTCATCACCCATAACACCTACGCTACGCATATTGGTAAGTGCTGCAAAATACTGACCTAAATGCTTATCCTCGCCGCTGGCAGCAATTTCCTCACGCCAGATAGCATCTGCATCTTGCACCATCTTAATTTTTTCCTCTGTTACCTCTCCAATGATACGGATTGCCAAACCGGGGCCGGGGAAAGGCTGACGGCTTACCAGATATTCTGGGATTCCCATTTCACGGCCTGCCTGACGAACTTCGTCCTTGAACAGGTCACGCAAAGGCTCTACAATCTCCTTGAAGTCTACATAATCTGGCAGACCGCCTACATTATGATGACTTTTAATTACAGTAGATTCTCCACCAAAACCACTTTCTACAACATCGGGATAGATGGTTCCTTGAACCAAAAAGTCTACTGTACCAATCTTTTTGGCTTCTTCTTCAAACACACGGATAAACTCTTCGCCAATAATCTTGCGTTTGGTTTCAGGGTCTTCTACGCCCTTCAACTTGGAATAGAACCGCTGGCGAGCATCCACACGGATAAAGTTCAGGTCATAAGGCCCGTTTGGCCCAAACACTGCCTCTACTTCTTCACTCTCATTTTTACGCAACAAACCGTGGTCTACAAACACACAAGTTAACTGTTTGCCAACAGCTTTTGCCAACATAACAGCAGCTACAGAGGAATCTACACCACCAGAAAGAGCACAAAGCACCTTGCCACTGCCGATTTTCTCTCGCAGGGTTGCTACAGACTGCTCCACAAAAGAATCCATCTTCCAATCGCCGGCACAGCCACATACATTATACACAAAGTTGGCCAACATCTTTTTGCCTTCTTGTGTATGCAATACCTCTGGATGGAACTGTACTGCATACAAATTCTTTTCGGGCATTTCTACTGCTGCCACGGGACAGTTGGCAGTATGGGCAGAAATTGCAAAGCCCGGCGCAGCGGTTTCGATGTAGTCGTTATGGCTCATCCAACAGATAGTAGTGGGGCTTACTCCTTGGAACATCTTGCTAGAAGTATCTACCATTACCTCTGTTTTTCCATATTCCCGTTCAGGAGCCTTGCATACATGACCACCCAGTAAATGCATCATCAACTGAGAGCCATAGCAAATGCCCAAAACAGGAATTCCCAGCTCAAAAATCTCAGTGTTGATGGTAGGTGCATTGTCCTCATACACGCTATTGGGGCCACCGGTGAAGATAATACCCATGGGCTTTTTCTCTTTGGCTGCCTCTAGTGCTTTGGTATACGGTACAATTTCACTGTATACATTGCACTCACGCACACGCCTTGCAATCAGCTGATTGTATTGGCCACCAAAATCCACTACTAATACACTCTGTGACATTCTATTCCTCCTGCAATACAAAAGCAAGTATAATTATTTACATGATAGTGTATTCCCTGCCGCTTGTCAATCTTCCTTTTGGGAAATTTGTCGCTTTTTTACGCAGTCACTAAAAAATTATGGGTTACAAAACGAGGTTTTATTGCAATTTTGAAGTATATTGGCAATGTGGGTAGCTACTGCAACTCCAAAACTCTCCATAGGGTCCTTTTCTTCTTACCATAGGGCTATAACATATAGGGCAACAGGGAGGCTCTACACGATTTTGCACTTGATGAATATGCTGTTGCTTCTGTTGCGATGTCACATTGATTGTCCTTTCCAACAAGAAAGAAAAATCATCTATCTGCCTAGAAAAATACAATTTTTGCATCTGTCTAAGTTGTCTGCGAAGGAGAGACAAAAGCTGTTTTCGGCGGATAACAAAAGTTTGTGGATAGGTATGTGGCAAAATTGTTACTCTACTTTTGTTGGAAAATACCACAAGGGAGGTACAATGCTCAGTAGGGATATTCAAATACTGTGCCAAAGCATGAATATGGATTTGATTTTGTCGGATGGGGTTAAAAAATCCATAGGGTTGCTTTTTGATAACCTGCATCCAATTTCGATTTTGAGGGTCAGCAAAAATACTTCCCTGATAGTTTTTGCTCTCTATCACAAAAAGCCCTTTTTCATGTAAAAGCAAAATATCAATTTCGGTGGTGCCATTTGCAGTGGGGATATACAAATTTTGAAAAATTCGGTATTTTCCTTTGAGTCTGCCATGTTTCAGTGCATAGGCAATCAGATATTCCCCTCGTTGTCCGGTATCTCGTGGCAAAGACTTCTGTTGAAAGAAACTCGGCTCCTCCCCTTTTAGCATTGCCCATAATCCCATATTTTTCTCCTCTTTTCGCTATTTTTCGTCAAAAACATTGTACAAAAATTTTCTGCTTTTGACAAGAAAATTTTCACGAAATTAGGTTTTATTCTGCTACACTCTTGCGAATTTGCAGAGAAATCAAAATCATAGAAACGCCCAGCAACACATGGCCAATACCTGCAATACCAGACAGAGAAGCATCCAGTGCTTTAGAGGGCACAATATCCCACACCTGCATAATTCCTCTTGCCAAAAATCCTGCTACCGCAATATTCAAACCAACATGATATGCAACCAAAATCTTTTTTGTTTTTTCTGTGGAAAAAGAAAATTGCTTTTCCAGAATCAACAACAGCAAAAAGAATACCATTCCTAACACAAAATAATGAGGGTGAATAAAGGATAATTTTGTGGGAGCCATAAAGCTATTGAATTTTGTAAACTCACGATAAAACACACCAAAAACCATAGCCAGTACAGTATACAATAGACTGCTGTTCATAAAATACCTTTTCATTTTCATACATCTTCCTCCTTAAGTAAACAGAAATTGAACAATGTTCATTGTACTCTGCAATTACATTTTTGTCAAGTAATATCTATAAATATATAGTATCATTTACTAGGGTTACAAAAAACTACCCTGCACAAAAAGCCGTACAGGGTAGTTTTTATCCTATTTTGTTATAAATTTATGCCAAAATTTCTTTTGCTTTTTCCACGATGGTTTTGGCATTTAGGTTGTACAGCTCCAACAAGTCCAATGCTGCTCCAGAACAACCAAACTCATCCATTACTGCAACAGGTGCGACCTCGCAGGGTGCTTCAGCACACACCACCTCGCATACTGCACTATACAAACCACCAATAACACTGTGTTCCTCAGCGGTAACAATACCCTTGGTTTCCCGTGCAGCGGACAGAATAGCCTCACGGTCAATGGGTTTGATGGTATGCATATCAATTACACGAGCATGAATGCCTTGGCTTTCCAATTGGTCGGCGGCCTGCAATGCACGTTCTACCATCAAGCCAGTGGCAATAATGGTAATGTCATTGCCTTCACGCAATGTAACAGCCTTGCCAATCTGGAAGGTAAAGCTTTCCTCGTCATTTACCACAGGTACAGCCAAACGGCCCAAACGGATGTAAACGGGGCCTTCATAAGCAGCGGCAGCCTTTACCGCAGCACGAGCTTCCACATCATCAGCGGGGTTAATAACCACCATTCCGGGAATGCTGCGCATCAATAACATATCCTCATTGCATTGATGGGTAGCACCATCCTCACCTACAGAAATGCCTGCATGGCTTGCACAAATCTTCACATTCAAGTGAGGATAACCAATGGAGTTACGAATCTGCTCATAGGCACGACCTGCGGCAAACATGGCAAAGCTGGAAGCAAAGGGAATCTTTCCTGCGGCAGCCAAACCTGCTGCAATGCTCATCATGTTAGATTCTGCAATACCGCAGTCAATATGTCTATCAGGGAATTCCTTGCGGAACACGGAAGTTCGGGTGGAGTCTGCTAAGTCTGCATCCAGTACCACAATATTTTCGTTTTCTCGGCCCAGCTCTGCCAATGCTTTGCCATAGCTGTCACGAGTTGCAATTCTTTTGGTTTCTGCCATGGTTATTCTACCTCCAGTTCTGCATAAGCGGCCTTTAACTCGCCCATTGCCTGCTCATATTCTTGTGCATTGGTAGCTTTACCATGCCAGCCAGCATTGTTCTCCATGAAGGAAACGCCCTTGCCCTTTACAGACTTTTGTACCAGTACAACGGGTTTTCCAGTGATGGTCAATGCCTCTTTAAATCCTGCATCCAGACTGTCAAAATCGTGGGCATCCACAGAAATTGTATGCCATCCAAATGCTGCAAACTTATCTTCAATGGGGTAGACCGAGCAAACATCGCTTACCTTGCCATCAATCTGCAAATTGTTATTGTCCACAATGGCGATGAGGTTATCCAGCTTGCGGAAACCTGCAAACATAGCAGCCTCCCACACCTGACCTTCTTGCAATTCGCCATCACCCAAAATGGTGTATACCTTCCAGTTCTTTCCAGACAGCTTTGCAGCCAATGCCATACCACAGGCAGCAGAAATACCCTGTCCCAAGCTACCAGAGCTCATGTCCACACCAGGGATATTTTTCATATCAGGATGGCCTTGCAGCATTGCACCAATACGGCGGAATCCCTTCAACTCACTTTTGTCAAAGTATCCTTTCTCTGCCAATGCTGTGTACAAGGCTGGGCAGCAATGTCCCTTTGACAAAACCAAACGGTCACGCTCTTCCCATTTGGGGTTGGAAGGGTCAAGGTTCATCTGCTCAAAATACAAGTATGCCAATGTGTCAGAGATTGACAAGGAACCACCGGGATGACCGCTTTGTGCGGAAAAAGTGGCTTCCAGAACGCCTTGACGAATCCGGTTGGCTATTTTTTGCAGCTCTCTTTTGCGAGTTTGCTCCATGTGTTTTAACACCTCACGCATAATGTTTAATTAGATGGTATAAATAGGATGCGACGCCCCCATCTTGGCAATCGTCAGTTACTTGGTCTGCGATGAGCTTTACCTCCGAAGGGGCATTGCCCATTGCAACAGCGTAACCGGCTGTTTTTAACAACTCCATATCATTATAATAATCGCCGATTGCGACAGTGTTTTCAAGAGGGAAATCAATTTTTTGGCAGATTGTCTTTAAAGCATTGCCTTTTGTTGCTTTTTCTGGCATTATTTCATAATAGATATGGTTGGTAAACACTGGCTGTAACTGGAAATAATTTCTATCTGCTACAAAAGCAGAAATCCGCTGCAACATTTTGGAAGAATCTGTAAATACAATTTTTGTCCATGGGGATTGCATATCCTCTAGAGGTTGATAAATACACTCCAGATTTTCACGAATAATATGCTCGTTGGTATAGGCTGAGGACTGTAATACCAATACTTTTCCCATATCGTCCACAATTTCAATGCCTGTATCAGGAAATCTGCTCTGTACATCTTGTATCAGTTGCAGTGCTGTTTGACTGTCTAAACAGTGTTTTTGCAACACCTGTTCACTTTCCCAATCTACTACCATTCCCCCGCCACACACTGCCACTGGTGCATTGATACACAAGTCTTTCACTACTTCTTTGGTTGAGGAAAGAGTTCTTGCAGTGGCAATGGTAAACCTTCCCCCCAACGTGCAAAACAAACGCACCATTTCCACATTGCAAGAAAGAATTTCTTGTGCTGGTGTCATCAGTGCATTATCTAAATTGCATATCACCAATACATCTTTCAATGTTTTTTTCATTGGCTCATTCCTTTTTCAGCGTTTGCAAAAATTGCTCGAAATATTCTGGCAAGGGGGAATCAAACTGCATCCACTGGCGGCTTTCGGGATGGACAAAGCCCAGTGTTTTTGCATGAAGGCACTGTCCCTGTAATTTTTGAATCACAGCTTTGGGGCCATATACATCATCCCCTGCCAAAGGGTGCCCTATGCTGGCCATATGTACTCGAATCTGATGGGTTCTTCCGGTCTTTAGCTGCAACTGTAAATAGGCAAATCCTTGAAATTGCTCCAATACCTTCCATCCGGTATAAGCATATTTGCCCCCTGTGCTCACCACAGCCATCTTCTTTCTGTCTTGGGGATGACGACCAATATTTCCTTCTACAAAGCCCTCTTGCTCCCGAAATCTCCCATAGGCAACTGCATGGTATGTACGCTGTACAGTGTGTTCTGCCATCTGCTGGGACAAAAAGCTATGGGCAGTGTCCGTTTTTGCCACCACCAAAAGTCCACTGGTATTTTTATCAATGCGATGGACGATACCTGGCCGTAGTTGCCCCCCAATTCCAGAAAGGCTGCCTTTGCAATGATACAACAAGCCATTTACCAATGTTCCATTGTAGTTTCCTGCTGCTGGGTGCACTACCATTCCTTTGGGTTTATTCACTACCAACAAACTGTTATCTTCATAGACAATATTTAGAGGGATATCCTCTGGTTGTGCATCCGGCTCTACTGGGTCAGGCAAGGAAACAAGTAAAATATCTCCTTTTTTCGGTTTTGCACTTTTTGCGGCTTGTTTGCCATTGAGCTGCACCATTCCATCTGCAATAAGTTGGCTCAATGCGCTGCGGCTGTAATCCGGCAAAAATTCCGTCAGTAGCTTGTCCAGTCTGGTTGGTTGCTGTTCCTCACATATAAACTCAAGCTGTTCCATTGGGTTGCTCCTTGGCCTTTTTTCTTTCCTGTATGGTATCTAAGACCGCCCAAAGCAATAGCAGTCCTGCTCCGGTGGTGACCAAAATATCCGCAAAGTTAAACACAGGAAAAGAAACAAACTGGAATGCTAGATAATCCACCACCAAACCGGTGCGGATACGGTCTATCAAGTTTCCTACACCACCAGCAAATAAACAGGCACAGGCCCAAAAGAACAAACCTGTGGGCTTTTTTACTACCACATAACCAACCAAAAGCACTAATGCAATGGAGGTAACAACCACCAACAACCACCGGGCACCTGCAAACATACTAAAAGCCATTCCGTCATTCAGAACATACTGCAACCCCAAAAATCCGGGAATTAAATCCGCCTGTCCAATGGGGGCAAGGGCGGCAGTTGCCCATACTTTCAACACTTGGTCTACTGCAATCATTACCACAGAAAATAGTACAAACAACAATGTTTTTTTATCTTTCAAACACAATCATCCTTTCCACAAAGTGGATATTGCATACAGCCACAAACAAAAGGGCAGGCGGTGTGTCCTTGGGGCTACACCGCCTGTGCATTTTACTCTTCCAAACCCTCTTGGGATTCTTCTCCCAACTCCTCCAGTGCAATTTCCTCTTGGGCTTGCTCTGTTTCCTCTGGTTGCTCCTCTTCCTCTGGTTGCTCTGGCTCATTTCCAGGCAAAGTGCTTAGGGATTCAATATGGCTTTTGTACAAGCTAAGAACACTGGCTTTAAAGTGTGCCACTTCGCTTTGCACTCTCTCCAGTTCCATCTTCTGTTCTAGAACTTGTCCTTTTGCCTGTTCAGTAAGGCTTTCTGCCTTCAAGGAAGCTTCCCGCAGAATGCTTTCGGCTTTCTGCTTTGCCTCATGGATAACATTTTCACCCAAACGCTGAGCATTGAGCAAAGCGGTTTTTAGGGTATCTTCATCAGCTCGATATCCTTCAATACGCTGGGCCAAAATTTGCAGCTTTTTCTCCAAATCTGCGATTGTGGCATCTTGGTCGTCTACTTGGTCTGCAACCTTTCGCAGGAAGGCATCCACATCTTCACAGCGATAGCCACGCATTGTTTTATCAAAGGTTACAGCACGAATTTCGCTACTCTTTAACACAAAGTATTCCCCTTTCCCTATTTACCTAAGGTTATCTTAATATTGGTAATATTGAATAAATATGCGGTCTTTTCGACTTTTCCCCCCAATTTGCTCCAACCGAAACCGCCCAACACCTCGAACAGTAAACACATCCTGTTCATATACCTGCATATGTGCGGCAGTTACAGGGAGATGGTTTATTTCCAGCTTTCCTGCTCGAATGAGCTGGACAGCCTTTTCTCTGCTGGTATGGAGCATGGCTGCTAATACGGCATCCACTCGCAAAGAAGCAACAGTGGCAGTTTGCAAGGTTGCTTGCAATGCAAGTGTTTGCAGTTGTTCATAGGGTTCCACAGTCACTGTTTCTTTGCCAATTTGGGCCAATTCTTGTGTAATAAGGTCAGCTGCTGGAAATGTACAAAACACCACACTGCTGCCGTCTTCTTGCAGCAAAATGTCCCCTATGCTCTTTCTGTCCAATCCCAACCCTAGAATTGCTCCCAAGCAATCTCTATGTTGCAAATGGGCATTGGAGGCGATAGGGCACAAACGCAATCCACAAAAGGGCTGTTGATATTCCATACCTTCTGGCAACAGTGTGAGCATTTTCCGCTCTGCGCCATCATATCCACCATCCCATAGAATCCTGCAATCGCTGCCACAACGGTTCATGGCTGCCTGTGCCAACTGCTGTTGGCGGTCGCTGAGGAAATCGGTGTTGCGAGGACGCTGGCCATACTGCACTCGCTTGCACAACTCCTCCACACGACGCATCAACATTTGTTCCTCGGCATTTTGCGGGGGGATAAACCCCCGCTTTGCTGCCGGCTGTTTCTCAGAAGAAGGAGCCATTGTTTTCCATATCTCCTAAAATGTCACCACCCATCAAATCTACATTTTGAGGGGTAATAATGAATGTATTGGTAGCCACACGGTTGATATTTGCTTTGTTTGCATAGGCAACACCGGTTAGAAAATCCACCAACCGTTTAGAAATTTCTTTATTGGTGGACTCTAAGTTTAATACCACTGTTCTTTTCTGGTTTAGGTGGTTGGCTATGCTGCTGGCATCATCAAACTTTTCTGGTTTTACTAACACCACTTGCAAAGGTGCAGCAGAACCCATAGCAACTACTTTTCCACGGCGATTTTCCTGCTCGGAAGGGACAGATGCAGGCAGTTCGGGGGCTGGCTGCTCTTCCATTTCTTCCTCTTCATAATCTTCGTACTCATAATCGTCATCAGACTCTCCCTTTAGAAAGCCTTTGATATTTCCTAAAAAAGACATACCCGTTTTCTCCTTTTATGCGATTTGTAAACGGCACATGTTCATATTTCCATTTTCTTTTCATGAAGCATGTTGAGATGTTTTTTTAATTATCTCTTTTTTTGTTTGCAATGTCAACAACTCCGGCAAACTTTCTGTTGTTTCGACAAAAACACCTTAAATCAGCTTTCCATTGTCCAAATCTGTGCCCTCTACAATTACTTCATCATACAACCGCACTTCGTCGCCATCTTCTTCACTTGGATTCAAAGGCAACAACATGTATTCCTCATTTTGGTAGAGCTTATTTGTAATTTTACGGAAATACATCAAGGTTCCCAATTTTACATATACACCATATTCTTCCACTTCTTTCCCATTTTCATCGGTGGAAATATGAATGTGTTCTGCACTGCGGGGAACACGGATTCCTTCGTATTCATTTACCACAACTTCTACCCGTTCCACACCTAATCCCAAGGCTTGTGGCGTAATGTTTTGACAGCTGAGTTTTATTTTGTATAACCCATTTTCTCTATCTGCCTGAACCTGCTCCACCTTTACTGGAAATTCCAGCCCACCCCGTTCTGGAAGGCGCAAAGTGACACTTTGTCCCGCTTTTAGCTGTTGTGCTAATGATGAATCTGTTGTGCCATACAAACTCCAACGATAGTCTGTAATAATTTCCCCCACTCCCTGAGAATTGTCGGGGAAGGTTTTATCCAATTCCTCCAGCAGTTGCTGGGGTGTCATCTGTTCCAACTGTTCTTGGGAAAAGGGCTGCACTCCTGCTTGCTCGCTGCGCACAAAATAGCCACTGGCAGGAGAACCTATGGTTTCTGGGGTTCCTACTGTGGCAGACAGTGCCTCCATTTGCCCCTGAATTTGGGCGATTCGTTGGTCAAATCCACTGGTCTTTCCAGTCAAACATTGTACCTTATTTGCCGCTACCAAATAACTATTAAAATATTCCGTTGAATCGTAATAATTGCTCTGTCCTAAGTCTGCCACAAGTGAATATAGGCCATCTTGCAACTGCCTTGTAATGGCACCTACATCCACTCCTTGCACCTTGCTAGAGCTTTGCAACATCTCTACTTGCCTTTGAAGCTGGCGGTATTGTGCCTGTGCTTGTGCCTGTTGTGGGCTAGAATATCGCTCTGCTATCACCTGCCCGGGGTGCACTCGCTCACCATCCTCCACCAAGTAGCCCAATGTACCTCCACCTTCTATGGTTTGCCGTTGAAATACAGCCGCTGCTTTCATTTCGATGTTTTCCGACATTTCATAGTAGATGGCTGTTTCGGTGCGGTAGCTGGGGTTCATAATTGCATAAATTTGCATAACTAAGTATAAAACTGCTGCCCCTAATAGCAACATGGCAGTAATACCCAGATATCGTTTTACTTGTCCCATAGCAATTTTTCCTTTCCACAGTTCCCTTCAACCTTTTGCAAGTGTTGTTCTACCAAGGACATTGCCTCCTGCAAGGGATTTTGGTCTAGTTGCAACCAATGTACCCCTTCCATCCGTCGGAACCATGTAAGTTGTCGCTTTGCATATTTTCGTGTGGCCTGTTTCAACTGCTCCACCGATTCTTCCAAGGTTTGCTGTTGCTCAAAATATGGAAAAAACTCCTTGTAGCCGATGGCTTGTGCAGCGGTAGCAAAGGTGTGTTTGTGTTGGTATACATAGCGTGCCTCTTGTTCTAGGCCCTGCTGTACCATTTGGTCTACCCGAAGATTGATTCGGTCATATAACGTTTGCCGATTTTCACAACCCAAAACCAACAGCAAGCTGTTGTATGGTTGCTGTGGAGGCAAAGAGTTTTTTCGCTGCTCGGTCATGGTGGTTCCTGTTTGTAAATACAGCTCTATAGCACGAAGGACACGGCCCTGATTGTTGGGGTGTAAGGTAGCTGCATACTCTGGGTCGATTTGTTGTAACCGGCGGTGCATTTCTTCTGCACCATACAAAGCGGCTTCCTGCTCCAGCTTATTGCGAAGATTGGGGTCAAATTCTTCTTTGGTAAATTGTACCCCTTTCAACAAACTTTCTATATATAGCCCTGTGCCCCCCACCACAATGGGCAATTTTCCACGCTGTACAATTTCCTCAATACATTGCTGTGCCCTTTCCACAAAATCTGCCGCACTAAACCGTTGTTCAGGGGATAGAATATCTACCAGATGATGAGGGATTCCCTGCTGTTCCTCTGGGGTTGCTTTGGCGGTGCCAATATCTAGCCCTTTGTAAATCTGCATGGAATCCGCTGAAATAATCTCCCCATTCCATGCCTTTGCCAATTCCACCGAAAGGCTGGTTTTTCCGCTGGCAGTGGGGCCGCCAATGGCAATGATTGTAGTTTTATCCTTGTCTACCAAACTGTTTTTCCAGCTCCTTTTGTGTCAATTTTAAAATCACCGGTCTGCCATGGGGACAGAATAGGGGAATTTCCCCCTCTAAAATTTGTTGTGCCAAGTGCAACAGTTCTTCTGTGCTGTTGTGGTCACCAGCTTTTACCGCAGCACGGCAAGCAATGGAATGCAACACCCATTCCGCTTTTTCTGTTCGGCTTTGGCGATTGTTTAGCACCAAGTTGGATGCCAATTCCTCAACCAAAGGTTCCACTTCACTGGGGGAAATATCCAAAGGAACCGTTCGCACCAACACCGTAGACCCACCAAAGTCCTCCAACTGGATTCCTTGCTGTTCCAGCAAATCCGCCTGTTGCAGCACAGCATTTTTTTGTTCTGCGGAAAGCTGCACGCTTACAGGCTCCATCAACAGCTGTCCATCTGCCATTTGCTGATTCTTTAACTTTTCATACAAAATACGCTCATGGGCTGCATGTTTATCAATAAAGCACATTTCCTGTCCTCGCTGGGCAAGGATATAGGTTCCAAACATCTCCCCTACAATTTGCAAAGGGGCTGAACCTTTGTTCTCCTCCTCTTGGGAAACCAGTTCCATCTGAGAAGGTACTACTTCCTCTTGGGTAGGTAATTCTGTTTCTGCTGCTGGCTGCTCCACAACAGGAAAAGAATCATCTTCCTCTACCATAACATCAAGGTCTGGTTCTTTGTGGTGCACAGTATAGGGCAAACTGGAAGAACACAGCCCAGAAAATGCTTTTGGATTTCGCGTGGTAATCACATATTTTTCTTGCCGTATTTCCTCTTTTGTAGAAACGTTTGGTGTAATTTGTGATAGTGTAGGTTGCTGTTTTGCCAAAATGATTGTTTCCTGCTTGGGAATTACAGAGGTTTGTGGTGGCACAGAAATGGAAGGCATTTGCATTTGTTTATGCTCTGGCTGTGGCTTTGTAGAAAACTCCAACTGCTTTTGGGAGGCTTGTGGCACCGACAAAGCCAATTTTACTCCTTTGTACACAGCATCAAAAACATCCTGTTCATGAGCAAAGCGCACCTCAATTTTTGCTGGATGCACATTTACATCCACCAATTCCGGGGGCAACTGCAATTCCAACACACACCCGGGAAATTTCCCTTGCATAACTGTTCCCTTGTAGGCCGTTTCTAGGGCTGCCATCATGGTTTTATTTTTTACAAAACGCCCATTGATATAGAAATATTGCATTGCTCGACTGGCACGACAGCAACGAGGCGGGGTAATCCATCCTTTTACCTGATAGGCTCCACTCTGGCTTTCTACAGACAGCAATTCCTTTGAAAATTCCCTACCTAGCACAGTGTAAATAGTATCCATCAACTTTCCTGTGCCGGGGGTACGAAATTGCTGCTTTCCCTCACGAATAAAAGCAATGCTTACTTCTGGATGAGAAAGAGCAATCCTTTGTATGGTTTCTGCCACAAAGGTTCCTTCACTAGAATCCTTTTTCAAAAACTTCATGCGGGCTGGAGTATTGTAAAACAAGTCCGAAACAGTGATAGTTGTTCCCACTGGACGGGCCGCCGGCTCTATGCCTATTTCCTCGCCTCCCTCTATGCGGTAGCAGTAAGCAAACTCATCTTGAGGGGTGCAGGTGACAAGCTGTATTCGGGCAACGCTGGCAATGGAGGCTAGAGCTTCTCCACGGAATCCCAAGGTTCCAATGGATTCCAAATCTTGTTGGCAGGAGATTTTACTAGTAGCATGGCGAATAAAAGCGGTGGCAATATACTCTACTTCAATACCACTTCCATTGTCAGACACTTCAATTTGCGCCACACCACCACGGACAATGGAAACTGTTATCTGTTTGGCTCCAGCATCAATGGAATTTTCCAGCAATTCCTTTACTACCGATGCCGGACGCTCCACTACCTCCCCTGCCGCAATCAATTCGGCGGTATGCTTGTCCAATACATGAATGACTGCCATGCAATCTCCTCCTTTTCTCGTTCTATGGAATACCTATCCTTACACCATTTGTTTGAGTTGGTATAGGAGGTTTAAGGCTTCCAAAGGTGTTACGGTTTCCAAGTCCACCTTTTGCAGTTTTTCCACCATTTGTTGGGGCAATTCTTGTGGCTTTTCTTCCATCTGGCTCCAATCCATCTGAATTGCTTTGTCTGGGCTGGGCATAGAGGTTTCCAACTGTTGCAACACTTCTTTTGCACGGTCAATCACTGCTTCTGGTAAACCTGCCAATTTTGCCACTTGGATTCCATAGCTATCATCTGCGGGGCCTGCAATAATTCTGCGCAGGAATGTGATGTCATCTCCCCTCTTTTTTACAGCAATGGAATAGTTTTTCACGCCATCTGTGGTATGTTCCATTTCGGTCAACTCATGGTAATGGGTAGCAAATAGGGTCTTACAACCCAAATGCCCTGTTTTGTCTGCAATGTATTCCACCACAGCACGGGCAATGCTCATACCATCAAAGGTAGAAGTACCTCTGCCAATTTCGTCCAAAATCACCAAACTTTTATGGGTTGCATGCTGCAAAATTTCGGCAACCTCGTTCATTTCTACCATAAATGTAGATTGACCTGCCGCCAAATCATCAGCGGCACCTACACGGGTGAAAATTGCGTCTACTACTCCCACTCTGCAATGCTGTGCAGGAACAAAGCTGCCAATCTGTGCCATCAGCACAATTAGGGCATTTTGCCGCATATAGGTGGATTTTCCCGCCATATTGGGGCCGGTAATCATTAACATCCGGTTTCTATCGCAATCCATCACCGTATCATTGGGAACAAACAGCCCTCCTGTCATAATTTTTTCAATGACAGGATGCCGCCCCTGCTGGATATTCAATAGATTGTTTTCCTCCACAATGGGACGAGTATAGTTGTTTTCCACTGCCACTTGCGCCAAAGAGCACAGAACATCCAGTTTTGCCACGGCTGTGGCGGTTTGCTGAATCCGTACAAGCTGCTGAGCAATCTTTTGTAAAAGCTGGTCAAACAATTCCTTTTCCAAGTTCAACAGTCGCTCGCTGGCACCCAAAATCTTGGATTCCAGTTGTTTTAGCTCGTCGGTGATGTATCGCTCTGCATTGGCAAGGGTTTGTTTTCGGATAAAGGTTTCGGGAACTTGACTGGAAAAACTGCGGCTTACCTCGATATAATAGCCAAATACCCGATTATAGCCCACCTTTAGGGTACGGATGCCTGTTTCTTCTTTTAGCTTTGCTTCCAATGTAGCAAGATATCCCTTGCCCCCGTGCATAATTTCTCGCAGCTCGTCCACTTCAGCGTTGTATCCTGCCCGAATTACATTGCCATCCTTTAGAGTGGCAGGGGCTGTTTCTTCCAGTGCATCCCGAATACATTGGCAAATATCTTCTAGGGGGTCAATGTCCTTGCTGATTTGCTGCAATTCCTGCCCTGTGTATTTGGCTGCAAATTGCTTTAGTTGGGGCATTTGTTGACAGGCGACGGACAAAGCATATACCTCTTTGGGGCTTGCAGAACCATATACCGTGCGAGTGGTCAACCTTTCCATATCAAAGATACAATCCAATACCTGAAAAATATCTCCACGCCCTACAGTATCCTGTACCAGTTGTTCCACTGCTTCCAACCGATGGTTGATAGCCACCGCAGAAACCAGTGGTTGTTCTACCCATTTCCGCAGAAGTCGCCTACCCATAGGAGTGGCTGTTTTGTCCAGCACCCACAGCAAGGTTCCTTTTTTCTCCTTGCCTCGCATGGTTTGGGTCAATTCCAAATTGTTGCGTGTTGTGGGAGAAAGGTGCATAAATTGCTTTTCTGCATAGCGGTGAACGGTTTTCATTCGCTCCAAGCCTTTTTTCTGGGTATGGAGAATATATTCCAACAGCACCGCCAAAGCGGAACATTCTAAGTCGCTGCTATCCATATCCAACTGTGTGGCATATTCCTTGCCAAACTGCCTCTGCATAACAGCATCCACCACAGTGGGTTTATAGTCTTTTTCTTCCATCATTTCCACAGAACAGGAAAGTTTATTTTTTATGTAATCTGTTACCTGTTTATAGTCCAGTAAAGTGGGATTCATTAACACCTCACTGGGAGAAAAGCGGCATAGTTCCGAAAGAATCTGGTCTGCCAAGTTTTCTCCTTCCAACAGGGTAACTTGTGCTTCTCCTGTGGAAACATCTGCAAAGCAGATTCCAGCCCTTCCCTTTTGTACCGCAATGCTGGCAATGTAATTGTTGCGGTCTTCTGGCAGCATGCTACTTTCAATGACTGTGCCGGGAGTAACCACACGAATGACATCCCGTTTTACCAGTCCTTTTGCAGAGGCAGGGTCTTCCACCTGTTCACAGATGGCAACTTTATACCCTTTTGCAATCAGTCGGGCAATATAGCTTTCGCTGCTATGAAAGGGCACCCCACACATAGGGGCACGCTCCTCTTGTCCGCAGTCCCTTCCTGTGAGGGTGAGTTCCAACTCTTTAGACGCTAAAAGAGCATCATCATAAAACATTTCATAAAAATCGCCCAAGCGAAAGAACAGAATTTCGTCTTTATAATCTTCCTTCAACTGGAAATATTGTTGCATCATAGGGGACAGTTTTGCCACTGAAAGTCGCCTCCTTGTATATCATCTTCAACAGTATCCTTGTAAAATTGGGTTTATCCTTCGGGTATTCCACAGCACAAACCCAATCTTGCAAAAAGGCACACCGACCGGAAATGGTGCCGGTCGGTGTGCAATGGGCTTGCTGGTTGCTTTTAATGGCATCCGCTGCAACTGGAGCAGCTTCCAGTGCAAGCCTCAGCAGGTTGCTCCACCAGCATGGGGTCGCCACCCTCTACAGCGGTGTTTACAATGGCATTGATATGGTTAATCATACCTTCAACCTCTTTTTTAGCTTCGTTGTATGCTACCATTTTGGGATTTTCCATAATTTCGTTGTAGATTTTGCCAACCTTCTCGTTGAGCTCAGCAATGCGCTGGTTGTTGCGCTCTGGTTTGCCCACTTCCTCGTTCATGTCGATACGAGCAAGGTTAAACTGACCAATTAAATCCTGCAAGGTTTCATCTTCGTCGCAGGCTTTTTGTGTGGTGTTCAAAGCTACACAGCGAGGGTCTGCCTGCATAGCGGCAGCGGCTTTTTTAAACAGTTCAATGCAATCCATTTTGTATATCTCCTTTTGCTTTTATTTGAAGGGATTCTTTCCGTTTTTTAAAAGCGGAAAAGTATTTATTTTGAAAGTACAAATTTGTACCAGCAAAATCCAATTTATCAAGCTTGCAAGCTGCCTTTCAGCATGGTTACACGAGCATCTTCAATGTTTACAGTAGTATAGCTACCAATGAGAGCAGCATCCCCTGCAAATTCCACTACAAGATTGTTATCCAATCTACCTGCAAGGGTACCCGGTTGTCGGGAATGTCCCTCCACCAGCACACGGCATTGCTTGCCTATCATTCCCTTTGCCAAACGGCTGGCAATCTCCTCCTGTGTTTTCAACAGTCTTGCCATTCGGTTGGTTTTATCTTTGTGGGTAAAGGGGTCGGGCATTTCTGCGGCACGGGTTCCGGTTCTTTTGGAATAAATGAAGGTAAACAACTGCATATATTCCACTTTGGAAATAAGGTCTAGTGTTTGTTCAAATTCCTCTTCCGTTTCCCCGGGAAATCCTACAATAATATCACTGGAGAAGGTAATGCCAGGAATTTTCTCCTTTGCATAGTTGATTAGCTCCATATACTGCTCCACAGTATAGTGGCGGTTCATTTCCTTTAGGATTCGGTTGCTGCCGCTTTGCACTGGCAAATGCAGATGATTGCAAAGCTGGGGATATTTTGCCATAGTGTCAATGAGCTTTTTGGTAGCATCCTTAGGATGGCTGGTCATAAAGCGGATATGGTAATCCCCCGGTTGCTGGCAGAGCTGCTCCAGCAGGTCGGCAAAGTCTATTGTTTCCTCCAATCCTTTTCCGTAAGAGTTTACATTTTGCCCCAAAAGGGTAATTTCCTTGTATCCCTGCTCTATCAGCTGGCGAAACTCTGCCAAAATATCTTGGCTCTTCCGGCTGCGCTCTCTGCCTCGTACATAGGGAACAATACAGTAAGAGCAAAAGTTGTCACATCCATACATGATAGGCAACCATGCTCGGAAGGTAGAATCTCGTTGAATGGGAATCTGCTCTACCACATCATATCGCTGGGTTGGGGTTTTTAGCAGTCGCTTTCCTGCCCCCATTTTCTCCGCCAACAGTTGGGGCAGTGTGTCAATGCCATTTACCCCAAAGACCAAATCTACAAAGGGGTAGCTTTTGCGCAAACGCTCTACCACGCCTTCTTGTTGGGTCATGCAACCACAAATGCCAATAATCAGACGGGGATTTTTAGCTTTTAGCTGTTTGAGTGCTCCCACATTGCCAAAAACACGCTCCTCAGCATGCTCTCGCACAGCGCAGGTATTAAACAAAATCAGGTCTGCATCCTCAAACTTGTCACAAAGGCCGTAACCAGCATCCACCAGCACACCTTTGATTTTTTCTCCATCGTTTACATTTTGCTGACAGCCATAAGAATGGACAAAGGCCAAAGGTGGGCTGTCGTAATGGGCAGCAATTACCTCTGCCGCTTGTGTATTGTGTGTAAAATCAATCCGGTTCAATCTGTATACCTCATAAAATTCCTGTGTGTATTTGGACTATACTGTTTTAGTATACTACAATCCTGATGGTTTTACAAGGTACTGTATGCAGGAATTACGACAACCGCAAAAAGCCCTTGTACCAAAACTACTGGCAAAGGCTTTTTGAAAAAGATATATTTTGCTGACTTTACCCTTACATTGGGTCAAATAGAGAAAACTCTGCTTCAACATATCGCTTTCGGGTTTGTTGTTCCTGTCGAACAGGAGCACAAAAGGCTTGTTGTCCACCTTGCTCTTCCACAGGAATACGTAACACAAACCTTGCTCCACCTTTAGGCATATTTTCTGCGCTAAGGGTTGCGTACATTTGCTTTGCCAACAAATCTGAAATATACAGCCCCAAACGCATGGAAGAATCCTCGGTGCGGTAGACTGGTGCAAAAGGGCTTTGCAAGCGGTGGGCATCCAAGCCCGGCCCGCTGTCCTTTACCACTAAAACCACTTCATTGGAGTATTCCTTCAATTCCACCCAAATTTTGCCCTCTGGACAAGCTGTCATAGCATTGCTAAGGAGATTTAGTAAAATGCGGTCAAAAAAATAGCAATCTGTTTGTATAACAACAGGATGTTTTGGAACACTGCAAACAATATTTTTCCCTTGGCGCATAGCTCTGGCTTCTTCACATAGTTCTTTACATGCTGCTGAAATACAAACCGACTCCCAGTGGGGTTTTAGTTCTCCTGTGGAACTGCGGGAAATATCCAACAGATTCATGCTGATTCTTTCCAATCGGTTTACACTTTTTTCGATATATCGCAAAGGCCCCTGTGCCTTTTTTTGATCCTTCTCTGGCAGCTGGGCAATGACCAACTTTTCCAGAGCATCTTTGGCCATTAAAATTACCGTTGCAGGGTCTCGCAGGTCATAGGCAACAGCAGTCACCATTTTCATTTGATGGTACAATTCTTTGTTTTGCTCAGCCTTCATTTTACCTCTCCTTTGGCAAAGTGTGTTCTCTTTGTGCCACCTGTGCCAGTGCAGACAAAAATCTTCGGACAGGCATTCGGCTTCCGTTGGGCAATCCACAAAAACTGCAAAGCTGTTGGTATGCAGGAGAGTTTTTTCTCCAAATTTGATAGACCAAACGATAAATTGCCGCCTCAATAAGATTATTTCCACCGGTGTTGTTTATAGGTTGCCCTGCCTTTTCACTTAATGCCTTGATGGAAATTCCCTGTCTGCCATGGTCAAAATAATTATCCATAGCCATCAACACATAGCGATAACCTTCACTTTCCACTTGGCTGGTCATCTGGTTTAATAGCATTTTGACACGGTGTAGATATTCTACTTTCTCTGGATGAATACCAGATTCAAAAAATCCATTGGCAGGTTTTCGTAGCAACATTCGGATATTTCCTAACAAATCATCCAAATGATAAGGCTTAATCATAAAATATTTTGCTCCCAGCCGCAACGCCTCCCATTGAACACTTTCCTCGGTGCAACTGGTAGTGACAATCACTGGTGGCATGGGCTTTTTCTGAGTTTGCATCCAACGCAAAATTGAAAGACCATCTGGCGCAGGCAATGTTAAATCCAGTAAAATAATATCTGGCAGAGAGTCTTGCAAGGCAGCTTTTGCCTGTTGCCCTGTATAGGCTATCTGCACCTGATAATTTTCGGGTTGAAGTTTCAGCATTTGTGCTTGTAAAGTTGCCAAATTCAAATTATCTTCCACCAAAAGTACCCGAATGCCCTGTGCCATGAAACTCTACTCTCCTTTACTATGGGCATTTTACACCAGCAGCCCCATAAGAGCTACTACGCAAAAAGAGCCACCCAAACGGGCAGCCCTTGCTGACAAAACATATTACTGTTGCCCTTTTTCAAAGTCCGGTCCGCTGCCTTATACAATGCACAACAAATCTTCCAGAATATCTCTCCAGTTTTCAAAGGGAACTGCATTTTGGTGCATAAAGTTTATAATCAGTTCTCCTTGTTCTGAAGACAATCCATCCACCATGCTATTTTCCCACTGTTGGTTGTGGTTTTGTATTTTTCTAACGCAAAACTCTACACCATTGGGTTGCACACTCATGGCGTACTGCAACTGCATTTCGTCTTGCAGTTTGCCCAACTGAGAAAAGCTTTTCTCCAACATCAAAGTGCAATTTGTTTCCATAAAAAATCCTCCGCCCACTCTTACACAGTATCTCTACATCATGCAGGCAAATCCATCTTTTTCCACAAATACAACCTTGCATGGTGTAGTGTAGTTTTTACTATTCCTTTGCATTTCGGAACATCATCATTATACGATAGATTCCACTGTGCCTTCAATACACGAAATTCCACGCAAACCCGCAAATTGCCCCTTTATTTGTGAGAAAAATATCATTTTGCATGTATATTTTTGGTGTTTTTGGAATATTTTGTACCATTTTTTGTAAAATTTAATAATTTATTCATGAAAAATTCAACAAAAAACTCTGGACTTTGATGTCAATTTAGCTCAAAATCCAGAGTTTTTTGGCACTTTTCAGCGGCATTCTTTGCAAACTTTGTCAAATTCCACGCAGATTTCTTTCTCCGGTGGAGCTGTCAACAGGCTTACTACTACGATAGCCACGCAAGCAGCTACAAAGGCCGGCAGAAGCTCATAAATATTCCAAAAACCTCCCAAAGGTATTACAAGGTATTTCCACACAAATACCATAGTTCCTCCCACCAGCATTCCTGCCAAAGCCCCCCATCGGTTGGAACGTTTCCAAAATAGAGCCATAATAACGACAGGGCCAAAACAAGCACCAAAACCAGCCCACGCAAAAGAAACGATACCAAAAATAGAGCTATTGGGGTCTTTTGCAATCCACATTCCCAACAATGCAATAGCAATTAAAGTTCCTCTTGCACAAAGCATTTCTGCTTTTTTGTTGATGGGAACCTGAAATACTCCTTGCAAAAGGTTTTGCGAAACAGAACTAGAGGCTGCCAATAGCTGAGAATCTGCTGTGGACATGGTAGAGGCAAGGATTCCAGCTAAAATTAGTCCTGCAAAAATCGCCAGTAACCATCCATTTTTACTCATTAAATCCGCAATTACCACCAAAATTGTTTCGCTAGAGGCTCCTTGTAACACAGGCAACACACCTGTTTTTGTCATAGCCATGCCCACAATGCCAATGGTCACACCCACTGCCAAGGAAATTACCACCCAGATGGTCGCAATGCGGCGGGACAATGTTAGTTTTTCTTTGTCCTCAATGGCCATAAACCGCAATAAAATGTGAGGCATTCCAAAATATCCTAGTCCCCATGCAATGGTAGAAAACATACTCAAAGCGGGATATGCCACAGCGGTGCCTGTTTCTGGCTGATGGGTTTGGAACATTCCCAAATAACCGGGAAGTTGTGCTGCACGTTCCATTACAACAGACCATCCCCCTGCTGTGTGTACTCCAAACAGCAACACCAAAACTAAGGCTACCGACATCACTAAGGACTGAATAAAATCGGTGGTGGAGGCTGCCAAAAAACCACCTGTTGCTGTGTATCCCACAATTACTATGGCACTAACCACCATAGCTGTTGTGTAGTCCACACCAAATAGAGAAGAAAACAACTTGCCACAAGCAGCAAACCCTGAAGCTGTGTATGGAATAAAAAACAACACTATCATTAAGCTGGAAAACAACATCAACAACCGGCTTTTATCCCGATAGCGGTTGTGGAAAAAATCCGGCAAGGTGATGGCATTTCCTGCAATATGCGTATACACCCGCAACCGTTTTGCCACCAGGAACCAGTTGATATAGGTTCCAATGGCAAGACCAATGGCAGTCCATCCAGCATCTGCCACCCCTGTTAGGTAGGCCAATCCCGGCAATCCCATTAGCAGCCAAGAACTCATATCTGAGGCCTCTGCACTCATAGCAGTTACCAAAGGCCCTAGCTTTCTTCCTCCTAAATAAAAATCTGTGGTATCTTTGTTCTGTTTGGAGCAAAGTACCCCCACCCATAACATTCCTGCCAAGTAAACCAAAATTGTGATACTCATGATAATGTGCTCACTGGTCATAGCAAATTCCCCCTATTCTCGGCAACAGTTCCATTGCTGTCTTTCTGCTGCTTTGCTTGTATTGGGGGTATCATATCATAAGCAAAATTAGACTACAATACAGAACAAAGTATAGACTATATTCTGTTCATTTTTGCAATAATTACAGTTTTTTATTGATAATACGTTTTTTATTTCTATACTCTTTTTAGAGAAACTATCAGATAATAATACAGACAAAAATTTTTTATTCAATATTTGATTGTGGGCTACGGATACTTTGGAGCATTTTAGGTAAAATTTTTGCCGAATATTCTCTCAAGGAATATTCTCCACCTATCATACACCATTCATAAATCAATGCCCTTTCACACATGGCATAATATTTTACCAATTCCCCCACTGTCATATCATGACACAACTGGTCTGCCTGTTGCCCTTCCAACATAATTTTATGCAGCAACTTGTAATAGAATCGGCTGCGGTTCAATAGGTGTTTTTCTCCCCTTGTGGTAAGCTGGGTGGAATACAATCGGGTCAACAGCTCTGGTGAAATTCCATTGTCAATCATTTCAAATAAATTGCGATTTAAAAAAATCAATTTTTCATAAGCATCTTGTTCTGGTGTGAGCTGATGTACCAGCTCCTCATATTTTTCATCGAACAAATAGGATAGAGAACTAAGCAAGGCGTCCTTTCCCTCAAAATAATGATAAAAAGAACCCTTTGAGGTTCCCGATTCAAAAATAATTTCCTCTACTGTGGTGTTGTCATACCCCTGTTCATAAAACAGCTTCCATGCAGCAGTGACAATCCGTTTTTTGGTAGTGCTAGTACGTTTCACACAATCCCCCATTTTCTTATAAAATAATTGCCCTAAGTATATCTAGCTGGTACAGTTGTGTCAAATTCTTTGTATTTTAACACGTTGCACCCTGCCCATAAGAATGGTATACTGGAAAACAAATTCGGGCAATTTTGCCCTAGTATAAAAGTGAGGTTGTATATGGCGAAAAGATTCGTTGGCTTTTTGATGGCAGTGGTTATATGTGCTGTGTGTTCTGCTTGTGGACAGTCTGCCTCCTCTTCTGCTTCTTCCTCCCAACAACAAGACCTACTTTCGGGAAAATATGAAGCTGAAATTGTAGTAAAAGACTATGGCACCATCTCGGTGGAACTGGATGCAGACACTGCCCCTATTTCAGTAACAAATTTTGTAACCCTTGCCAAAGATGGTTTTTATGATGGGCTAACTTTCCATCGCATTATTGACGGTTTTATGATACAAGGAGGCGACCCAAAAGGCGATGGCACTGGCGGTTCTGATAGCACCATTCAGGGGGAATTTTCTAAAAACGGAATAGAAAACCCCATTTCTCACACTCGTGGAACCATTTCCATGGCTCGTGCGCAAGATATGGACAGTGCTAGCTCCCAGTTTTTCATTGTGCAGCAGGATTCTACCTATCTCGACGGCAGCTATGCTGGCTTTGGTCATGTAACAGAAGGTATGGACATTGTGGATGCCATCTGCAAAGATGCACAACCTGAGGACTCCAATGGAACCATTTCAGCCGAACAACAACCTGTCATTGAATCCATTACCATTCTTTCTGAATGAAATATAAAAAATATTAGATTTTGGGGCAGCTCTTCCAGATTGAATTCTGTGGGGGCTGCTCTTTACACTTTATGGGAAACATAGTATTATAAGTAATATATTTGTAAAATTATGAAAGAATTTTTGCCATTCCTTGCATTTTTATACTGGCAAAAATCCCTAAGGAGGAATTGTATCATGGAACCATCTTACAAAGAGATATGCCAACAGCTACAGGGGCTCACCCAAAATTGCCCTTCTCTGGTGTCTGCTTTGTCCAATGCTGCGGCATTGCTTTACCACAGCCTACCCCAAATTAACTGGGCAGGATTTTACCTTACTAAGGGGGAACAACTTATTTTGGGGCCTTTTGGCGGAAAACCTGCTTGCTTGCAAATTCCCTTTGGCCGTGGTGTATGCGGTCATGCAGCACAAAGCCGCTCCACAGTGGTGGTAGAAGATGTACATACCTTTGCCGGGCATATTGCTTGTGACGCTGCCAGCGAAAGTGAAATTGTGGTACCACTGGTTGTAAATGGCTCTGTTGTTGGGGTATTGGATATTGACAGCCCCATCAAAAACCGCTTTTCTCCAGAAGATAAGGAAGGTCTGGAGCAATGCGCCGCCATTTTGTCTGCCTTGCCCTTATGGGATGGATTTGTAGTTCTGTAAGGGGAGGCGAAAAAATACCATGTCTGTTGCAAGCAAGTTTATTTCTGCCCCCGCCCTTTTGGGAAAATATCCCCCAAAAGGAGACCTTCCCACCACCAAAGAGCTATGGAAAAAAGCCTTTTTTGTGGCATGGCCCAGTACGGTGGAATCTTTTCTAGTAGCTCTTGTAGGCATGGTGGATACCATTATGGTGTCCAATCTGGGTGCCTATGCCATCGCTGCCATTGGATTAACCAACCAGCCGAAATTTATTGCTTTGGCGGTATTTATGTCCTTGAATGTTGCTGTCAGTGCTTTAGTTGCACGGCGCAAGGGTGAAAACGACCAAGAGGGTGCCAATCGTATTTTGGTGCAAGCGGTACTGCTTACCCTAATTTTAACTATGGTTATCACCTTATTGATTCAAATTTTTGCAGACCCTATTATTCACATGGTAGGCAGTCAAGAGGATACCCATGGCCCGGCTGTGGCGTATTTTCGCATCATTATGGGCGGCTTGTGCTTTAATGCCATGAACATGGTGTTATGTGCTGCACAGCGAGGCATTGGAAATACAAAAATTGCCATGAAAACGAACATCATTTCCAACCTTGTGAATGTGGCTTTGAACTATCTTCTAATTGAAGGGCATCTCGGATTTCCTGCCCTTGGTATTCAAGGGGCTGCCATTGCCACAGTATGCGGCACAATTGTAGCCTTATGTATGAGTCTTAGCACCGTTCTGCGCCATGGAAATTATTTACACTTAGAAATCAAACGTAGCTACATGCGCTTTGACCGTCGTACCCTTGTTTCTATTTTCAACATCGGTTCCTCCTCTTTGGCAGAACAGGTATTCATGCGGTTTGGATTTTTGATGTATACAATTTTAGTGGCACACCTTGGCACAAATCCTCTTGCTGCTCATCAAATTGGAATGAACATTATTACCATTAGTTTTGCCTTTGGAGATGGTCTTTCGGTGGCTGCGGTTTCACTGGTAGGGCAAAACTTGGGTGCAGGACGCCCTGACCTTGCCAAAATATATGGCGGAGTTTGCCAACGCCTTGGTGTTTGCTGCTCTTGTATGGTTGCTTTCGTCTATTTTATCTGGGGAAAAACCATCTTTGGATTATTCTCACAGGATGCCGAAATTTTGGGCTATAGCTCCTTTATTATGGATATGGTTTCTCTGATTGTATTCTTGCAGATTGCACAGGTAATTTTCTCTGGTTGTCTGCGGGGCTCTGGTGATACCAAATACGTTGCCATGGTTTCTCTTATCAGTGTAGCCTTTATCCGTCCCGGCTCTGGATGGCTTTTTATTTATGGATTAAACACTGGCTTATGGGGTGCATGGATTGGATTGGCCTTAGACCAATTTGTGCGGTTGATGCTCAACTTCCTACGGTTCCGCAGTGGCAAATGGATGAATATTAAAATCTAATACAAAACTATCAAAAAGGAGGCAGCTTTTTATGAAACACCTATTGGAAATTTGTGTAGATTCTGTGGAGTCTGCTCTAGAGGCACAAGCTGGCGGTGCTCAGCGGTTGGAACTGTGTGCCAACCTCATTATTGGAGGCACCTCCCCCACAATGCCTATGATTCATCAGGTATTGCAGCAGGTAAATATTCCCGTAAATGTTCTATTGCGTCCTCGATTTGGTGACTTTTGCTTTACCTCCTACGAAAAAACCATCCTGTTGGAAGAAATTGCACAGTGTCGCCAACTGGGTGCCCATGGGGTTGTGATTGGTGCATTGACACCCCAAGGGGATTTGGATGAAGATTTCCTTTCCAAATGTATGGAACAAGCCAATGGAATGTATGTCACCCTACATCGTGCATTTGACCTATGTCGAGAACCTTTTGAAGCACTGGAAAAGGTCATCGCTTTGGGGTTTGACTGCATTCTTACTTCCGGTCAACAAGCAACAGCATTGCTGGGAATCCCTTTGCTAGAGCAACTTGTACAGCGTGCAGATGGTCGTATTGACATTTTGGCTGGCAGTGGTGTTTCCCCTGAGAATATTCCCGCTTTGGCCCAAAAAGGAATTCGGTGTTTTCATTTTTCTGCAAAAAAGACCTGCGAAAGCCCAATGATATTCCGCAAGGAAGGGGTACCAATGGGACTGCCTGTGGCAGATGAATACCTTCGTCAGTACACCAGCAAAGATTTGGTACAGGCTGCACAAAAATTATTGGAGTCTTTGTAAATGTGACTTTGGTTTTTTCATAAAGAATTCGCCTTCTTTTTGGTAATATATACAATTTTTGCCATTTTTATTTTCATTTTATTGACAATTCGTAAATGATTTGTTACACTGAAAGCGAATCAAGGACGGGTTGTTACTGTTCGGCAGGCAAGACCATATTCCTCTATCACAGTTGTTTTGTGGTGGGTTGGATTATGGTCTTTTTCGTTTTTGGGTATAATTTTTCAGGCAATGGAAAAGTATGAGGGATTTTCAGCATGAAGGTATTAAAACGCATTAACAACAATGTTGTAAGCTGTTTGGAGGAATCTGGTCAAGAAGTGATTGCCATGGGCAAAGGGTTGGGTTTTTCTCTCCATGAAGGGGATATCCTTCCTCCGCAAAAGGCAGAGAAAATCTTCCGCATGCAAAGCCCCGACCAAACTCAACAACTGGCCAGCCTGTTTTCGGCACTTCCTCCCCATCAAATTGAGTTGTGCAGCCGCATTGTAGACCGTGCTGCTAAGGATTTGGAACGTCCTCTTAGCCCTAGCATTTACCTCACTTTAACAGACCATGTATGCTTTGCCATTCAGCGGTTGGAAAATGGCACCATGTTTCAAAATGCCCTTCTTCCTGAGGTTCGTACCTTCTACCCTCGTGAGTACGCCTTAGGAAAATATGCTTTAGAGCTAATTCGGCAGGAACTTGGTATTGTGTTTCCAGAAGACGAAGCAGCCAACATTGCCTTACATTTTGTGAATGCAGAGTCGGAAAATTCTATCAGCGACACTTTGCGAATTACACACACACTTCGAGATATTTTAGTGATACTCAACGGATGGCCAGAGTTACATTTTAACCCAAACAGCCATTTTTATGATGAATTTACTGTACATCTGAAATTTTGGGTATTGCGCAGCTTTTCTGGAGAGGTTTCTCAAACATCAGAACCAGAATTTTTGCAAACGGTAGAACGCTGTTATCCCACAGAGTTCCGATGTGTACAGCAAATTGCTCAGGGTCTGGCAAAACGCAGTGGACACACACTGCCCCGAGAGGAAATTGCCTACTTAGCTGTAAGCCTTCATAGAACTTGTGGATAAGTTGTAATAACCGTGAGGATAGCTGGATAAAATAATCCTCACGAAACAAGCATAATTTTTGTATTGTTTCCGTATTCTTAAACGGAACAGAAAGGAGCCAATTATGGGCATTTTTGACAAACTATTTTCTTCCAAATCCAAGGAAATTCCTCTAGTTGCCCCCCTGTCTGGTGAAGTTGTGTCCATTCGTGAAGTAAGTGACCCTACCTTTGGACAGGAAATTTTGGGCAAAGGCGTGGCAATTCGTCCCACTTCCAACCGTGTTTTGGCTCCCTGTGACGGTGTTATTGAAATGATGTTTGACACAGGCCATGCTGTTAGCCTTACTTCTGATACAGGTGCAGAAATCCTTATCCATATAGGATTGGAAACTGTTACTCTAAAAGGAAAGCATTTTACTATTCACGCCAAAAATGGGGAGCGTGTGCGTACTGGTCAACTTCTTATTGAATTTGAGCGGGAAGCTCTTATCGCCGAAGGATTTGATATTATTACCCCCATGGTAATCTGCAACAGCGATGCTTTTCATACCATCACCCCCTATATAAACAAAACTGTTTCTGCTGGAGAACTTGTTTTAGGTCTTGAAAAATAAAAAGAAGGTGTTTTTTATGATTCAGGGGAAAGGTGTTTCTGTTTTTTCTGGTATAGCCATTGGCACCGCTTATTTATATAATCCAAATCAACAGCATTTCCCGGATTTTTGTGGCGATGTACAGCAAGAACAAAAACAGTTTGACAATGCAAGAGAAACCGCCCGTCAGCAACTGCAAGAGCTTTTTGAAAAGACCCAGCGAGAAATTGGTCAAGAAGAAGCCATGATTTTAGACGTACAAATGATGATGCTGGATGACCTTGATTATCTAGAAGAGGTTCAATCTCGTATCCAGCAAGGTTGCTCTGCTGCCCGTGCCGCTTTTGATGTGGGCAATGAATTTAGCGACACCTTTGCCGCCATGGACGATGAATATATGAAGGCTCGTGCCGTGGATGTAAAGGATATGTCCCGAAGAATTACCACTATTCTTTGTGGCGGACAATCGGGTTTTTCCATGGAACAACCGGGCATTTTGGTGGCCAATGACCTTAGCCCCAGCGAAACAGTACAGTTGCCCAAAGATAAAATTCTTGCTTTCGTAACAAAGCAAGGTTCTACAAACAGCCACACAGCCATTCTTGCAAGGATTATGAATATTCCTTCCTTGGTACAGGCAGAGATTGACTTGACGGAATCCATTCATGGACAGCAAATGATTGTGGATGGCTTTGAAGGTGTCTATTATTTGCAGCCAGAGCCTGAGATTTTGCAAAAAATGCAACAAAAGCAGGCACAAGCCAGCCAGCACCAACAAATGCTGGAGCAATATCGAGGCAAGGCTACCATAACAAAAAAAGGGCAAAAAATGAAACTGTTTGCCAATATTGGAAGTCCCGAAGATGTAAAGTATGTGATACAAGGAGACGCCGAAGGAGTAGGCTTGTTGCGCAGCGAATTTTTGTATTTGGGGCGTGACAGTTTCCCTACGGAGGAAGATTTGTTTTGTGCCTATCGCACTGTGGTAGGCGAGTTGGGTGGTCGGCCCCTAGTCATTCGTACCCTAGATATTGGTGCTGATAAACAGGTGGATTACTTTGGGCTAGAAAAAGAAGAAAACCCCGCTTTGGGCTACCGTGGGATTCGCATCTGTTTAACACAAGAGGAAATTTTTCGTCCACAGATGCGAGCCATCTACCGTGCCAGTGCCTTTGGGCCGGTTTCGGTAATGTTCCCTATGATTATATCTGTGGAAGAGGTCATCAAAATCAAAGAGTTTTGTGCAAAGATACAGCAAGAACTTTCTAATGAGGGCATTGCATTTGGAGATGTGGAATTGGGTATTATGATTGAAACCCCAGCGGCTGCCATTATCAGCCGAGATTTGGCAAAAGAGGTGGATTTCTTTAGTGTAGGTACCAATGACCTGACACAATATACACTGGCCATCGACAGGCAAAATGCAAAACTGGGTAAGTTTTACGACCCCCACCACCCTGCTGTATTGGCACTGCTAAAAATGATAGTAGACAATGCCCACGCTGAAGGCATTTGGGCTGGCATTTGTGGAGAACTGGGAGCAGACCCCACCCTTACCGAAACATTCCTTGCTATGGGATATGATGAACTTTCTGTTTCCCCCGGCAAGGTTTTGGAACTTAGAAAAACAATTTGTGAAAGTGAGGTATAACAACCATGGCAACAATCACACACATTATTCAAGACCCTTTAGGAATGCACGCCCGTCCCGCTGGGATGCTTGTAAAAGAGGCTTCTAAATATCCTCAGTGTACCATCCATGTATCCGTAGAGGGTGGAACTCCTGTGGATGCAAAACGAATTATGGGTGTAATGAAATTGGCAGCAAAACAAGGCATGACCCTAACTGTCACAGTTACAGGTGAAAATGAAGATACTGTTGCTTTGCAACTGCAAGATTTTCTGAAAGAAAATTTATAATTTGGTTTCTATGGAGGTTTTGCTGTGGGCCGGCAGCCTTTTTGAATAGAACATACAGAAAAGAGTGTCTTTTTTGTAGGATGAGGATAACAATGGAAATCTGGATACTTGAGGATTGCTATTGTACCTCGCCCATCTACTCTATTATGATAGGAGGAAATTACTTATGATGCGATTTTTACAGCGTTTAGGCAAGTCCCTCATGCTTCCTGTTGCGTGTTTGCCTATCGGCGGCATATTGATGGGCATCGGCTACTGGATTGACTCCGATGGTTGGGGCGCAAACAATCTGCTGGCTTTGCTTTTGATTAAAGCTGGCGGCATTTTGATTGACAATATGGCTGTACTGTTCGCTTTGGGCATTGCCATTGGTATGTCCAAAGACCAAGAGGGCACCTCTGCACTGGCAGCCATTATTTCTTGGTTTACTGTGCAAACCATGCTAGGCGTTCCTGTAGTGGCCTTGATTATGGGTGTTTCTGAAGATAAGGTCCCCGCTGCTTTTGAAAAAATCAACAACCAATTTATTGGCATTCTATGTGGTTTGATTGCAGCGGCATGTTATAACAGGTTTTACAAAACCAATATGCCCGACTTCCTAGGCTTTTTTGCAGGCAGACGGTTTGTACCCATTATGACTGTGCTATTCACTCTAGTTGCTTGCATCCCTTTGTACTTTGTATGGCCTGCTGTATATGGTGCATTGGTATTTGTTGGCGAAAGCATTTTGAATCTGGGTGCCATTGGTGCTGGTATCTACGGATTCCTAAATCGTTTGTTGATTCCTATTGGTATGCACCATGCTCTAAACAGTGTATTCTGGTTTGGTGTGGCAGATATTGATGATATTGGTAAGTTCTGGGGAACCATTGAAGGCGGTGTGCAGGGTGTTACTGGTATGTATCAAGCAGGCTTCTTCCCTGTAATGATGTTTGGTCTACCCGCTGCTGCTTTGGCAATGTATCACACCGCAAAGGACAACAAAAAGAAGATTGCCGCTGGTATCTTGTTGTCTGCTGGTTTGTGTTCTTTCCTAACTGGCGTTACCGAACCTTTGGAATTTGCCTTTATGTTCTTGGCTCCTGCTCTGTATTTTGTTCATGCTGTTCTTACTGGTATTTCTGTTGGTATCGTGGCAGCCTTGCCCATTCGTGCAGGTTTCCAGTTTAGTGCAGGGTTCGTTGACTGGTTCCTGAGTTTTAAAGCACCTTTTGCAGAGAATCCTTTGTATTTGTTGCCCATTGGTGTCGTATTCTTTGCCCTATATTATGTTATCTTCCGTTTCTTAATTGTAAAAATGGATTTGAAAACTCCGGGCCGTGAGGACGACAATACTGCGGAAATGGCTATCGAGCTTTCCAGCAGTGATTATGGCACTATGGCAGCAGCTATTTTGGAAGGTGTTGGCGGTGCTGCCAACGTTACAAGCGTGGACAACTGCATCACTCGTCTGCGTTTGGAAGTAAAAGACCGCTTGCTGGTAGATGAAAAGAAAATCAAAGCAGCTGGCGTTGCTGGTGTTATTCGTCCAGGAAAAACCAGTGTTCAAATTATCATCGGGCCAAAAGTTCAGTTTGTGGCTGATGAGTTTAAAAAGCTGGTAAAATAGTTTCCTAGGGGAAGTCTTTGGCCCACAAGGATTTTCCTTCTCAAAGAGGCTCCCTCCTTTGTATGGAGGGGGTTTCTTTTTTCATTTTCCCACAAAAAAAGCTGGCAACAAACTTTGTTACCAGCCACTTCTTCTATCAAAACTTACCCTTTAAAATTCATGCCTAATCGTTCCATAAGGTCATTGGCTGCACTGTACCCCATCTTCTTCTGACGGTTATTGATAGCAGCAGCCTCAATAACGATAGCCAAGTTTCTACCCGGTTGTACAGGCAACACTACCAGCGGAATTTCTACCCCCATAATGTCTGTGGTAGGGGTATCAATCCCCAAATCCTGATAGGTTTTAGAAGCATTCCAATGCTCTAAATGAACTGCCATATCCACTTTTTCCGAAACCTTTACGGCACCGGTACCAAAGGTTCTAGCTACATTTAAAATTCCTACACCTCGTAATTCAATAAAGTGCCGGATATTTTCAGGAGAGGAACCCACAATACTTCTTTCCGAAACTTTCCGCAATTCCACAGCATCATCTGCAATCAGCCGATGTCCTCGTTTTAGCAGCTCAATGGCAGTTTCACTTTTGCCTACACCACTTTCCCCTGTAATAAAAATGCCCTCTCCATATACCTCCACCATTACACCATGGCGCGTTACACGGGGAGCCAATTCTACACTAAGTAAAGAAACCAAATTATTTACTAAAAGGGATGTATTCTCTTGAGAACGCAAGATAGGCACTTGAAATTCTTTTGCCATTTCTACTGCATATTCTCCAATATCCAACCCACGAGAGTACAACACAACAGGAGGGCACTTTTGAAACAGTTCTCTCACACGTTGTTTATATTGGGATTCCGGTAGTGTTCCTAAATATCCTTTTTCTGCGTTTCCCAAAATCTGAATACGGTCTTTATCAAAGTAGTCATCATAGCCTGCCAAAAGCAATCCCGGACGATTTACGTCCGCAGAATAAATAGCAAGTTCTTCCAAGGGGGCCGGCGTGTAGACGACCTCTAGACGAACCTCCTCGGTCAGTTTTTTTAAAGACATAGAAAACCGTTTCATACAATCCTCTCCTTAAAGCTGTCTACCATACCATTATAACATAGCTACCAGGATTGCAACAGACTTAAATTGAAAAAGAAAAAAGCAAGCAATTTTCACAATATAAATATTTATTTTCCTATTTTTTTATGAATTTTATTGTCTTATTACGAAAAAGAGAGCAGACAAACTGTCTGCCCTTCTTTATTTGTTATCAATATTTTCCTGCACCAGTCATAGAGAATTCATTCCCCATATCGCTATACTCTTCTTGATTGGACAATTCCGTTGCCAGACTAATATCTGCTTCATTTTTTCCATTTTCCGACAACTTAAATTTCGCTATCAACTGTTTCAGCAAGGTTGCCTGACTAGACAATTCTTCACTGGCTGCTGCACTTTCCTCAGTAGTAGCTGTGTTGGTTTGTACCACATTAGAGATAGACTCAATACCAGCTGTAATCTGAGTAACAGCTCTTGCTTGGTCTTCCGAGGCTTCTGCAATTTCATCAATCAAATTTACTGCCTGTGCAACATCTTCTACAACCTTCTGCATAGATGCCGCAGTATCATTTGCGATGGCAACGCCATGGTTTACGGACTGGACTGTTTGTTCAATCAAAGATGTAGTATTGCTTGCTGCTTCACTCGATTTTTGTGCCAAGTTTCGCACTTCATCAGCAACTACAGCAAAGCCTTTACCAGCTGCACCAGCACGAGCAGCCTCTACTGCTGCATTCAATGCCAAAATATTGGTTTGGAATGCAATATCTTCGATTGCCTTAATAATTTTACTAATCTCGCTGGATTTGCTGTTAATGTCACTAATAGCAGCAATCATGTTGTGCATTTGGTTATTGCTTGTTTGCACTTCTTTGTTTGCTTGCTCTGCCTCTTTGCGTGCCTTTGAAGCATTGTCAGCATTTTGATTTACCTGACGAGATACTTCTGTCAGGGTAGCAGACAACTGTTGGATACTACTTGCCTGCTCTGTAGAACCTTGGCTCAAGGTTTGAGCACCCATAGACAACTGTTCAGCACCACCAGATACTTGGTCTGCTGCCAAATTGATTTTTCTCATGGTGTTGCTCAATCGGTCCATAATGCGATAGGTAGCAGCTGCCAAAGGAGCAAAGTCACCTACATAGGCATCGTCATTGGCACTCCTTATAGCAAAGTCGCCACTACCAATGGATTCCAACCCTTGGGTAAGGTCTTGCACCATAAATTCAATATTCCGAACAATTCTACGTGCAGAATGGCACATCTGTCCCATTTCATCTTCGGAACGATAGGTAATCTCTGTTTCCGAAAATTTACCCTGAGAAAATGCGTCCATGGCATTGGTAATTTCCTTCATGGGTTTTACGATGGAACGAGTTAACCACACAATTGCTAAAACACATACTACTAAAACAGTAAGTGTGGTAGAAATAGATGTACCAATACTGGTGGTTCTTCTTCCCGATGCCATTTTGTACTGCTCTTGAATTGCAGTCTGCAACTGCTCTTGCAAAGCAACAGCACTATCCGCCGCTTTTTTGAAAGTAGGCGAATAAGAATTTACATAAATACTGTATGCTTTATTCTTTCCTTCATCGTTGAGCTTTTTTGACTCTTCCAAAATTTGCTCTCTATATGTATCTGCTTCACTCAAATAGCCAGCTATTTCCTGCAATTCAGCGGAATGGTTGGGAAGTAACTCCAACAATTTTTGGAATCCCTCGTCAATCTTTTCAAACTCATCTTCTAGCTGTCTTTGAATTACAACAAAATCATTGAGATTCTGTGCCACAATGGTTTCCAAGGCATATCTTTGAGTTGACAAGATGTTTCTTCTCAAAGCCCATGTTTCTTCTACTGCTGGAATGGATGTAGTGGCATACTCCTCTGTGATTCCACCCAGACGGTTAAATGTAGACATAGAGGTCACTGACATCAACACAAAAAACGCCATAATAATTCCAAAACATACCAATAACTTTTGGGTTAATTTCAGATTTTTCATCTCGGGTCCTTTCTTTTTGTTTGTAAGATTCTTATGTACTTTCTCTCCATCTTAAACAGACCACCTTTAGGCTGTTTACACAAGCTCGCTTCCTCATTTGTGCATAATACCTCTTTTTATGCACAAGTCTCTTTCTTCCCCATATTTTCTAATTATCTGCTTGTGAATTCTACAACCATTCCCCTCCCTTTGAAAAACCTTTTTGCGCTCGTTAAAAAGGTATACTTGTGATGAATCAATGCAATGATAGCATACTTTATTTTTCATTTCAATATAATACTTAAAAAATTTTCATACATTTTTTACATAATAATCATATATATTTATAAATATTATATACTATTTTCATCGAAAAGCATGCCATATACCGCTGTTAGAAATACAAAATAATTTTGCTTTTAACATCCTAAGTATGCTTTGCGAACCTCTATATTATTGGCAAGTTCCTGTGCATCACCTTGCATTTTTATCAAACCTGTTTCTAATACATAGGCACGATTAGCAATCTCCAATGCCATTTTTGCATTTTGTTCCACCAAAAGGATGGTTACTCCTGTACGGTTGACCTGTTGAATAATTTTAAATATCTCCTTCACCAACAGTGGAGAAAGCCCCATACTAGGTTCATCTAACAGCAACATTTTAGGTTTACTCATCAGTGCCCTTCCAATGGCTAACATTTGTTGTTCTCCACCGGAAAGTGTACCTGCTTGCTGCTTTTGTCTTTCTTTTAGTCTTGGCAGCCATTGATAAATTTGCTCATAATCCTTTTGAATTTCTGCTGGACTGTCCACACGTGTATATGCACCCATCTCCAGATTTTGCTGCACTGTAAGCCCTGCAAATACACGGCGACCTTCTGGTACCTGTGCCAATCCCAAACGGATAATTTTATGGGCTTCCATTTTGGTAATATCCTGACCACAAAAGGAGATGGTGCCCTCTGTGGCACGATGTAGTGCTGAAAGCGCATGGAGTATAGTGGTTTTTCCAGCTCCATTTGCACCAATTAAAGTGACAATCTCACCTTCGTTTACATCAAAGGAGATTCCCTTCACTGCTTTTATGGCACCATAGTCCACTCTTAAATTTTCTACATGCAACATATTTGCCATGTTAATCTCCTCCCAAATAAGCAGCAATTACCTTTGGATTGTTGCGCACTTGGTCACCTGTTCCACTGGCAATTACTCTGCCATAATCCAATACTGTAATATGCTCACAAATGCCCATAACAAAGTTCATATCATGCTCAATCAGCAAAATAGCAATTTTAAAATGCTCTTTTACAAATCGAATGGTTTCCATCAATTCTGCGGTTTCTTGTGGATTCATACCAGCGGCCGGTTCGTCTAACAACAGCAATTTGGGATTGGTTGCCAATGCACGAGCCATCTCCAGCTTTCTTTGTTTACCATAAGGCAAACTATTGGCTGGCAACTGCGCTTCCTTTTCCAATCCAAAAATCTTCAGCAGTTCCATTCCCCGGCGGTTCATCTCTTTTTCTTTGCTGAAATAGCTCGGTAGCCGGAAAATACCAGTAAGTACCCCGTATTCAATCTGATTGTGTAGTCCCACTTTTACGTTTTCCAATACAGTAAGCTGGTCAAAAAGCCGGATATTTTGGAATGTACGTGCAATTCCCGCACGACAAATTTTTTCCGAATTTTTCCCTGTGATATTGGTTCCATCTAGAATAATATCCCCTTCGGTTGGCTTATACACTCCAGTAAGCATATTAAACACAGTGGTTTTCCCTGCTCCATTGGGGCCAATCAAACCATATAAATGGCCTTTTTCAATTTTCATATCCAGCTGGGACACCGCTTGCAGACCACCAAAGGCAATGCCCAAGTTCATCACTTCCAAAAGTGCCATATCATTTGCCCTCCTTTGGTGTTTTTATCTTTTGTATAAACGGAATTGCTGGCATTTTTTCCACTATAGTTTGCCTCCATTCCTGTGCCTTGGGACTTTGGTTGAAAATCATAACCACAATCAACACAATAGCATAAATAAGCATACGATAATCTTCCATACCACGGAGCAATTCAGGAAGAACAGTTAAAACTGTTGCTGCAATCATTGCCCCACGGAAGCTACTCATACCACCCAAAACAACAAACAACAACACTTGAATAGACATGGTGTAGTCAAACTTTCCTGCTTGGAATGCAGAATAATTATGGCCATACAATACACCTGCTGCACCAGCCAATGCGGCACTGATACTAAAAGCAATCAGCTTATATTTTGTCACATTGATTCCCATGGCTTGGGCAGCAATGCGGTTGTCTCGAATCGCCATAATTGCCCGACCAGTACGGCTGCGAACCAAGTTTTGGGCTACAAACAAGGCTACTAGAATTAACACAACACCAATACCAAAAGTGGCAATTTTTTTGCCCCCTGTAATTCCCATGGCACCGCCGAGCAATACCTGTCCATTTTCTTGCAGATTCAAACGACTCTCATCGCCCAATGCAATATGTAGACCTGTTCCATCTACACCTACATATAATACATTCAATACATTTTTTACAATTTCTCCAAAAGCCAGCGTAACGATTGCCAAATAGTCACCATTCAATCGCAAAACTGGGATACCAATCAGTAACCCCATCACACCAGCTGCAATAGTACCTACAACAAAGGCCAAAAGTAGGCGCACAGGTTCTGATGCAATGGATTCTTGATTCATCATTGTGAATAGTACACCTGTGAATGCTCCTACACTCATAAAAGCACCATGGCCTAGACTTAACTCGCCCAAAATACCCACAGTTAAAGTGAGAGAAATTGCCATCACTACATAGGCACAAATGGGAACCAACTGCCCCTTCATAGAGTTTGTAAGCAGTCCACCACCCATAGCAAGCTGAACTACACCAAATACCAACAGCACCAAAAGGTAATTGAGCATATCTCTTTTGGTGTTTTTGTTGGCTGTTTTATACTTTTCCAACAATTGTTTCATATTGGCACCTCACACCTTTTCGTGGATTTTCTTGCCCAGCAAACCAGTAGGTTTCACCAGCAATACTACAATCAGCACACTAAATACCACAGCATCGGAAAGCTGTGTGGAAATATAGGCTTTACTCAAACTCTCAATAATGCCCAACAAAATGCCTCCTACCATGGCACCAGGCACCGAACCAATTCCACCAAATACAGCAGCAACAAAGGCTTTAATTCCTGGCATTGCGCCTGTTGTTGGTTGCAACAGAGGATAAGAGGAACACAATAGTGCACCTGCAATGGCTGCCAAAGCAGAACCAATGGCAAAGGTAATGGAAATGGTTACATCCACATTGATTCCCATCAACTGGGCTGCTCCTTTGTCCTCTGCCACTGCTTGCATTGCATGACCAATTTTTGTTTTATTGATAAAGAAAGTAAGGCCAACCATAATCAAAGCTGCCACTACAATGGTAACAATGGTTTCACCACTGATAGAGAGAGTACCTACTGTAATTTTAGGAATGGATACTACTGATGGGAAACTTTTTGGTGTGGAACCCCAAATCAACAAAGCCATATTTTGCAGCAAATAGCTTACACCAATGGCTGTGATAAGTACCGCCAAGCTAGAGGCTCCTCGTAAAGGTTTATATGCCACACGTTCTATGACAATTCCCAATAGGGTACACACCCCCATTGCCACAATAATTGCCAAAATAGGAGGCAAGCCAATTTGATTCATTCCAATAAAAACCACATAACCGCCCACCATAATAACATCACCATGGGCAAAGTTTAGCATTTTTGCAATTCCGTATACCATGGTATAGCCCAACGCAATAATTGCATATACACTACCCAAACTGATTCCTGTTAATAAATATGAAAGAAATTCCACGCAGGTTCCCCCTTATTGGTGTCTACACCAAATTGATTGTGTTTTTATAGCATATATTTTCAAAAACAGCCGCCAAATGTTTGGCGGCTGTAGAAAATTTGGTTTACTGTTCGATAAGTACGTAAGCACCATTTTCGATTTTTGCAACCAGTGGTGTTTTATTGGGCTCGCCACTTTCTTCCCAACTAATGGATTTACCGGTCAATCCTTCGATGGAAATTTCGGTCATAGCCTTTTTCAATGCCTCACACAAATCTTGTGCAGACATATCACTGGTAGCATTTGCTTGCTTGCAAGCCTCATATACCGCATAAACGCTATCATAAGCATCCGCTGCAAACTGTGTGGGAACATCATTGTATTTTTCTTGGTATTTTTTCACAAAATCCTGAGTTTTTTGGTCTTGTGAAGTTGTAATAAAGGGAGTGAGGAACATCAATCCCTCTGCTAAAGAACCATCGAAATTTTCTACATTCAAAATTCCATCCATGCCATCACAGCCATAGAATGTTGGCTGATAGCCAATCTCTGCAGCTTGCTTTAAAATAGTGGATGCTTCGCTGTAGTAGATGGGCAAAAATACCAAATCAGCACCAGCGGACTGCAATTTTTGCAGCTGTACTTTCATATCAGTTTTGTTGTCTTTGGTAAATGCCTCTTTGCCCACAATTTCCAGTTGTTGCTTTTCTGCTTCATCAGAAAATGCACGAGTAATACCATCAGAATAGGTATCAGAGCTATCATAAATAATACCTACTTTTGTAGCAAGTTGATTTTCTTTAATGTACTGTGCAGAAATAGCACCTTGGCTGGGGTCAGAAAAACAGGTGCGGAAAGCATTATCATACTTTACACACTCTTGGTCAGTGCCAGAGGGGGTAATCTGAAAAATGCCATCTGCATAGGTTTCGGCACCCACTGCAATGGTACAACCACTTGTAGTTGCACCTACTACCAAGAAAGGCTTATCCCCTGCCCAGTCTTTTAAAGAGTTGTAGGCATTGACAGCTTTTTCATTATCTGCCTCATCGTCCTGGAACTTGAAGGCAAATTGCAGTTCTCCACCCATTGCATTGATTTCTTCTACAGCAATTTCTGCACCATTTTTTACAGCAGTACCATACTGAGCATTTGGCCCGGTAGTAGGCCCAATACCACCAATGCAGATTACATTGTCTGGCAAATCACTTTTCGCACCACCTGCACAACCAACCATCGAAAAAGCCATGGCTGCCGCAAGCACTGTACCAATTATCTTTTTCATATACTCTCCTCCTACCTTCTATTGCTAAAAATCAGCAACTTTTCATACATTATAAACATTATTTCCAGCAGTTTCAATGGTATAAATTTACAATAATTTTGTTTTTTAGAAAGGTTTTATTCACATTTTTTTCAAAATATATGAATGTGTGCCTGCTATGAACATTTTTTGAAAATCTATACCTCTACTACCATAAAAATTTATTGCTCCTCTTTGAATTGTTGATTCTTTAGGCGTTCAATTACAGTACGGTATCCACCCTCACCATACTGAATACATTGGTTAATGCGACTGATGGTAGCTGTACTAATTTTTACAGTTTTAACAATCTGCTCGTAGGTTTTTCCCTCTAAAAGCATTTCTGCTGCTTTTAATCTTTGTGCCATATCCCCCAATTCCTTAATTGTGCAAAGGTCAGCAAAAAAGTTTACACATTCTTCCTCTGTTTCCAATGCTAAAATGGCTCGAAATAGCTTCATGGTTTCTTGTCGATTTTTGGTTTTATCTAACATATAGTTTCCACCTTTACTACTTTAACGCTTTACTTTGAAAGAAGATTTTCCGCAAAAGATTGGCATCTGTGAATAACTCTGGTTTAAAAGCCAGTGGTTTCAGATGCCATGCTTTGTCTTTTTTAGAAATACACTTTTGTTATTAGTATACCAATATAAAAATCTATTTGCAACTATTTTTTGAAAAAAACCGCCCCCAAATCTGTTGGGGGCGGGAAAATCAGTTTCTATTATGCAAAGAAATATGCATTTTTATTCTTTGCGAGATTTTTTCATAGAAATTACAGCTGTCACAGCACCTGCACTCAAAGCGAGCATACCCATCCATGCAACACCATTGAAGCTATCTCCGGTAGCAGGAGCAGATGTGCCTTGTCCTCCATTGCTGCTTGCAGGAGGAGTTGTGGCCTCGGGAGCTGGGGTAGGAGCAGGAGTGGGATTTACAGGAGGATTGGTAGAATCCACAGGCTTCAGAGCCAAGCGGGCTGTACGCAAGTCTGCTGTTACCTTATCCACAGTATCCTGACTGTAATTTGCAATGTTTGCCAAAATATCTTTTGCGGTCTTCAAAGCGTATGCAAAAGCATCCTTTTCAGCACCATCTTGATATTTAGACAGGTCAACTGCCTCTGCAACACGGATTTCTTCCTCCAATGCTGCGCTGTTGGGCAGATTTACAGGAGGTTTCTCCTTCAGAGCCAAACGAGCAGCGGTCAGTTCAACCAGAGCAGTATCCACTTCATTTTGTGTATAATTTGCAATGTTGTTTTGAACCTCTTTTGCTTTGGCCAAAGCTTTTACAAAAGCGTCCTTCTCTGGGCCATCCTGGTATTTATCCAAATCAATAGCGGCAGAGGTGTTGATTTCTGCTGCAAGCTCAGCAGTTTCGGGCAGAGGCTTTTCAGGAGCAGCTTCAACAGTTACCTTGCCTTGTGCTTTCAAGCCTGCGGCATTTGTAACAGTTACAGTTGCGGTGCCTTCCTTCAGACCAGTCAAAACGCCATCCTCGGTAACAGCAATGATATCTTTGTCATCAGTGCTCCAAACAAGGCCCTTCAACAGAGTTCCTTCGGGGGCAGTAGCCTCCAATGCCTTGCTTTGACCAACATATACAGTGGTATCTGCAACAGTTGCTTCAGTTGCTACCATCTTATCCAGATAGGGTACAAACTCAGCCATGGTAGAATTGTTTCCGCTACCATATACCTCAATTTGAATGTAACGTACAGAAACTGCTTTACCATCCTTGTTCAGACGTTGGTCTACCCAAGTATTCTCCTTAGGATTGTCTACTGTCATCCATTCACTTGCAACACCATCAGTAATGGTACCAGTTTCAGGGTCGAACTCATTGCCAATTACATAACGGTATCCTTGAATCATACCATTAACGTTATAAGCGTTACGTTGCATAAAGCGGAAACCAGACAGATTTACCTCTTTACCCATGTCAATCACAGCTACAGCAGGATTGTCTTTTGTAACTTTATCCCAAGTTCCATCCCAGTTGGTTCCAGTTTTTCCATCAAGAATATTTTCTGCACCAACACCAGCTTGTGTATTCTTCTCTGCTACAATCTGTGTATCCTCTCCACGCATATCGTAGGACTCACGGTCTGCAACAGTGATGGTAACAGATGCAGTGGTAGCTGCCTTGCCATTGGTTGCGGTAATGGTAGTTGTTCCTGCGCCCAATGCTTTGATGGTCATAGTAGCCTCATCCAAAACAGCTACTTCAGGGTTGCTATTTGTGAAGGTTGCACCTTCCAGATTGGTTCCTGCAACAGTGGTGGTTTCACCTTTAAACAGATTGCTGTCAGCTACAGTCAGAGTAACACCAGCATCTGCCTCCGATACTTCACGGATAACCAAGTTGTCCAGAACGAAGTCTTTTCCGCCCATTGCATTGTTGCCAGCTCGACCGTTGCTGTACAAGCCAATCCAAGTTTGTCCGCTAGCAGCACCAACCACTGTCATGGTATGGGTCTTAGTAGTGGACTTCTCGCCGGTAGTAGCTGCTGCAGTGCTTTGGAAGTAGTCCTCAGCAGAAGGCATTGTATAGTTGTTTGCTCCATCGCCTACCACCATAGCATATGCACCACTGGGGCCAGACTGATAGTCAAAGCTTACTTCATATACCTTGCCAGGCTCAAAACGGAAGTTCTGAGGAATGGTCTGATAGATAATTCCGGTATTATTTCCGTGATGTTTCAAAGACCACTCGCCTTCAATTACATCATCCAAAATCTTAGTATGCCAGCCAGACTGGGTGTAAGGTGCATGCAACTGAGAAAGGTGGGTAACAGGGTCAGTAATGCCCTGAGCAGGACCCAGTACGAAGGGATACAATCCTTGTACAACACTCTCAAAGTCCTGTGTAAAGGTGCCATCCTCTTGATAGTTATTCAACTCGATGGGAACTACACGGATATCATCCCAGATAACCTCACCTGCACCAGCCTCACGGGACAAGGTAAAGGTTGCGGTGTCGCTCTGTGCTACAAAGTAAACCTGAATCCACTGAGAGTTAGTTCCACGCTCTTCATCGCACTTTACATAGTTAGAAGCAATAGAACGATAGGTGTAATTAGAAACAGTTTCACTTCCATTATTTACCGAAACGGTGGCTTTGCTATCGCTGTTATTATTTACATAAATTTCAGCTACATAGCTTTCGCCAACGGTCAACCCGTGGAGTTCGGTGGAAACGGAAACAGCTTTTGCATTCTCGCCGAATACCAGCTCTTGGTCACCATCAGAAGGTACACGAACCATTACACTGTTTTCGGTAACATCGCCAGTCCATTCGGACTCATCCAAAGATGCGCCATCTGCATAGCCGTTGAAACCGGGGTCTACCACATAATCCTTTTCACCATAATCGGCCTTCAAGGTCTTTACGCCGGGAGTAGAAACCAAAACATATGCAGTTTGTGCCTTTGCATCCAGCTCTACCTGACCGCCATTTACATATACAGTCTTAGGATTGATACGTCCCTGGTCGGACAGCTCATACATTACCAAAGACGCTGCACCAGCCATCTCATCAGGCAATTGCCATGTGGTTTTGCCACCATCCTGATTCCAGTGATACAACTTCAAGCTGTTGTCCTGATTGTCATTCCATGGCAACAGATAAGTACCATCATTCAACACTACTTTACCATTCAAAGTAATTGTACGCTCGATGATATCATCTTGACGCTGCTCTTCGTTACGGGTAACAACAACAGTGTTATTGTTCTCGTCACGCAGAGTGATTTGCTTCTCATGGTTACCTACAGGAGATACATCATCACCTACACCAGTGTAGTTCTCCCACTTGATTACCTGATAATGCTGCAAGAAACGAGTGGGCAGGTTCTCGCTGAAGGTACGGTTAATGTAGCTGGGGAATTCATCAGCCCGATTCCAGCCCTCAAATCCAGCCAGACGGAAACCACCCAACAGAGGATTATCTGCGGTGCCGCCAAACTCGGGATAGTTCAGAACCTGAGAGTCACGCTGGTCATTGCGGATAAAGCGAATGATATCACTGTTGTAACCCTTCATGCTTGCGCCACCGTATACAGCGTCGGTAGACCAGTGCTGCCAAGTGGAGTCATACTCGCCTTGTGCGCTGAACTCGGTGGAGAAACGCCAACCCAAAGAGTTAATTTCGTCAGCAATGCGACGGGTTTCCCATGCATCCTGATACCATACATCCAGATAGATGAAGTCCATGTTGTCAGGACGAGTTGCGGCGTCTGCTGCAATCTGCTGCATGGTAGCATTTACTGTACCACTTCCAGCAACAGCAGGCCATTGTGCAGTTAAGAAGTTGGTGTTGTTGATGCGGTCGTACAACTGTACAAAACGCTTCCAACGGTTTTGGGTAGCCAAATCCCACAATTTGTCGATGACATGGGATTGGTCAAGCCAGCCCCAGCCATTGCCTACACTGGGGAATCCAATCATCTCATTGCTGAAAGATTTAGACTCGGGGTAAGCCTCTTGTGCGTTTACATGGATACCAATTTCAGTATTGTAATCGTGAGCAATCTTAATCAGGTCTTGGAAGTCCTCTACACCACCCTCACGAACAGCAATGTCTGCATATTCAGAGTTAGCAGAGTCATGGCCCTCATTTCCGTAGCCTTTCAACATAACAGACTGGGGCAGACCATCGGTTGCCAAGAATACCTTTTTGATATTATCAGCAGTTTCCAAGTAGGGGTTGGGTGCCATACTTGCAAAGTTCATTACGATACGGTAGTTTACCATATCTTTGATGTCTTCGGAACCCATGGGAATGTTTACAATGCGGCGGAATGCCACTGCACCATCATTCCAGTCAATGATATTATCATCATTCATATCCGAAGCCAGAGCAACTTTCATGCAAGGCAGCTCGCTGGTGGGGTAAGTAGTACCAGGATTATTGGTTGCATATTTCTGTGCGTTCTTATCGCCACGCTCATAGTACCAAGCAGAACTGGTCAAGCTAATGCTATCAGCTCCGTTGTTACGTTGTACACGCTTGTCCCCTTCTGCCTCAGAGTTGCTCCACAAACCAGCACTCAAAGTACCATTTGTCAAGAAACCATACAGATAGTTGTCGCTCTCACTGGGAACAAAGCCGCCATTTTCGCCAAAGTTGATGTAAACATCACCGCTCTCGGTGGTAACAGTAGAAGCTTTTGCACCTGCAAAGCCTACATAGGGTTTGTTCTGCTCAGGAGCCTTTTCAGCATCCAAATCGGTGATGGTCAACAGGTTGAGGTTAGGAACTTCGATGGTGTCCACAGGTGCACAACCCTCTGCTTTGTCTACCTTGGTTACTTCCCAAGTCAAGTCCTGTCCATCTACACTGATTTTCACTCCCAAAGTGAGGTCAATGCTTGCTTCTGCATTCTTCAAAACCAAATCATAAGTTTTGGAAGCAGAACCATTTCCCTCTGCTACATTTACAATTTCAGGAGTGATATTCACACCATTGATGGCTACCTGATTGATAGCTTGTACCTGACCTTCAAACACTTGGGGATTTCCGCTGGTGTAATTCAGTTGGTACTGTGCTACTACAGGGAACTCTTTACCTACATATACCCGCATGCTATCGCTTTGGATATAGTCATACTGAGTCAAATCAATAGCACTCTTGGGAGAAATTACAATTTCGCCCAGATTTACGTCAACATCTGTAATCTGGAACTCTTGTGTTACAGCCTGATAACCAGGTTTAGTAACAGCCAAGCTGTAAGTGCCAGTCTCCATGCCAGACAAAGTAAACTCGCCGTTTTCATTGGTAACAGCACTTGCCAAACCTGCACGAACAGTAGCTCCTACCATGGGCTTGTTGTCATTTGCAGCATCCAGAACCTTACCGGTTACATTCACTAAGGCGGACTCTCTGGTGGTAAGAGTACCATTGGTATCCACCAACAGTTTCCACTCTCCGGTCAGTTTTTCACTGCCCAACATTGGGTTAGCAAACTCAACACTACTTTTTGCTTTGGTCATTACACCAAACTTAGAATTCTCATTTGCATTGATTTTTTCACTCAATGCAAAGAAATCCTGATTGGTGAGCTTTTTCTCCACACCATTTACATCAACTATCAAGGTTTCACGACCCAGAGAAATGCTGATGTTCATTACTTCGCCCTTTGCAGGAGAAGGCAGTCCAGTAATTTTGGGGTAGGAACCATTTCCGTTTACTTTATACTGACAATACCAACCACTGGCAGAGTCATTACCAACATACAGCCAGTTGTTGTCATCCAGATAATAGTAGAAAATACCAAAGTTAATGGTATCGGTGGTGGGCATAAACTCCATGCTAAGCTTATTTTCTTCCTTTGCAGGAGCACCTTGGTACAATGCAGTTACAGGGCCATTAGTACCATAGTTATGACCGCCAGCACCATTGTTGTTTAGTACAAACCATGTCTTGCTGTTCTCACTGAGAAGTGCAGCCACACCTGCACTTTCTTCGAATTCTTCAGGGGTCTCAGTTGCCTCAGGAACCTCTGTTGCTTCAGGGGTCTCGGTTGCCTCAGGAACTTCTGTTGCTTCAGGGGTATCGGTTGCCTCGGGAACCTCTGTTGCTTCAGGGGTTTCAGTTGCCTCAGGAACCTCTGTTGCTTCAGGGGTCTCGGTTGCTTCAGGAACTTCTGTTGCTTCAGGGGTCTCGGTTGCTTCAGGAACTTCTGTTGCTTCAGGGGTCTCGGTTGCTTCGGGAACCTCTGTTGCTTCAGGAGTTTCAGTTGCCTCAGGGGTTTCCTCGTCTGGGGTTACTGTTACTTGGGGTACATTGTTTGCTGCGTACACTGCAGCAAATGCGGGTTGTGCTACCGATGTCATCATACCAACGGCACAGATAAAGCACAACAACTTTTGAGCCAGTTTGAATCTCACAGTTTTTCTCCTCCCAATTTTTCCTTCACTGGTAAACACTGTATGTTCACCTTACAGAACCTACACGAAACATTTTCTACCTCCTACACACTAAGTGTCAGAAAAGTATTAAATAAATCGCTTTTTGTCAGCAATTTTATACAAACCGCCAACATACTCGGAACAATTCTAATTATACCAGCTTATTCTGTGTACTTCTAGAACAATTTTTTCATCAACTTCCACATTTTTTGCACAATTATTTCCAAAAATTTTCAAATTTGTGTTATTTGATATTTTTTTCTTTTTTTGTTGTGCAAAACCACAATAGTGTCATTTTTAGCCCTTCCAAAAGTGCGAAAGAAAAAAGGGCAAAGAAACCAAAGGATTTCCTTGCCCTTTTCTGATATATTTATTCTTCTACTCGTGCATGAATCAAATTGCAATAGGTCATGCCATTTTCTTCATAAGTGGCAAATTCCCCTACAACTGTCACTTCTGTGTTCATAAGTGGATAATCTTTTACATCACGAGAGCCCCCCTCTAACACAAATTCTATACCTTGTTGGCAGCAAGCCAACGCATCTGCAATAAGCACAGCAAAATAGTTTTGCCCAGATTCTGCACCACTGGAATAATGTGCCATTGTTCCCTTCATGCGAACTGTTTTGCCTATATATTGTTCTGGGTAGGTAATCATTGTATAAACTTCGGAATAGCACATAATGCTACTTAGTTGTGTCAAATCCACATCCACATCATCTTCCACACCAGACTGCTCTGAATCTTCTTCGGAAGATACAGCTTGCACTGTTGACTGCACCGGTTGTTGTGATGTAGTAGCTTCGTTGGGCTTTTCTGAACAACCATACAAAAACAATATCATACTAATAGACAACACAGCGAAAAGAGATTTTTTACACTTCATCCTTTTACTCCTATTCCTTTTCCTGCCACAGTAAACAAACCAAATACCACCAAATCCACCGCCACAATGGTTGCTCCCACTGGAGTGCCTGCCACAATGGAAATCATCATACCAAAAAATGCAGCAGTTACCGACACAACAGCCGAACAAATGGTTACCCCTCGAAAGCTCTTAAACACTCGCATAGCAGATAATGCTGGAAAGATAATCAAAGCAGACACCAGCAAAGAGCCTACCAGATTCATTGCCAAAACAATAATTACAGCCACTACAACAGCAATTAGCAAATTGTAAGCATCTGTATTTGTTCCTGTTGCTTTTGCAAAGTTCTCGTCAAACGTCACTGCAAATAGCTTGTTATAAAACAAAACAAAAATGGCTACCACTAACACGGAAAGTATCACGCACAACCAAACTTCTGGCAAGGATAGTGTGAGAATGGAGGTAGAACCAAACAAGGTGCTGCACACATCTCCTGAAATATTGGCAGACTTGGAGAATAGATTCATCAGCAAATATCCCAAAGCAAGAGAGCTTACCGACAACATTGCCACTGCGGCATCTCCTTTAATTTTGGTATTTTGGCCCATACGAAGCAACAAAATTGCACATAGCACAGTTGCTGGAAGGACAAATAGAATCTCATTGGTAAGATTCAGCACAGCAGCAACTGCCATAGCACCAAAAGCAGTATGTGATAGACCATCTCCAATAAAGGAAAATCGCTTCAGCACTAGGGTTACTCCCAATAAGGAGGAACACAAAGCAACCAAAACTCCTACTATCAAGGCATAGCGCACAAAAGGATAGGAGAGATACAAAGAAATTTTTTCCATTAAAGCCATCATCTTTCCTTCTCCTCCTGTCGCAAAGCAAAATATCGGGCAATATCTGTTTTCAGGTATTCCTCTTTGCTACCAAAAAATATATTTTTTCCCAAATGCAGCACCATAGTGGCATCTTCTATTACTGCACCCATGTCATGAGAAATCATAACAATGGTGATACCTTGCTGATTGAGCTGACGAATCATCTCGTACATTTCCCCTGTTGCTTTGGGGTCCAATCCACTTACAGGTTCATCTAAAATCAGCAAGTCGCTGGCAGAACACAAAGCCCTTGCCAACAAAACCCTTTGCTGTTGACCACCGGACAATTCTCTATAACAACGGTGTTTTAGTGGTACAATGTTCATTTGTTTGATGGCCTGCTCCGCTTTTTCTTTGTCTTGTGCTGAATAAAAGGGCTGCCACCAGTGGGAACGCTGGCAACCAGACAAGACAATTTCCCACACCGAAGCAGGAAAATCCCGTTGCACTTCTGTTTGTTGTGGGAGATAGCCAATTTTTTGTTGTTGTGAGGACTGTGTCCACTGGATATTTCCTTTTAAAGGAGGCAACAAACCCAGTAATGTCTTTAAAAATGTAGTTTTTCCGGCACCATTCTCCCCTACAATGCACAAATAATCTCCCTTATTTACAGAAAAAGAAAGATGTTCCAGCAGTGGTTTTCCCTCATATCCAATAGTGAGATTTTGACAAACAAACTGTATCATTGTTATGCTCCTTGCAATGCTTGTTCCAGCACTGTTAGATTTTGTTCCATTACAGAAAGATAGGTGACACCCTCTTGTATTTTTTTGTTTCCAATGGACTGCAAAGAATCCATTGTCAAAATTTCTTCCCCTTCACTTTTGGCGTTTTCTACTACGGTTTTTGCAATCTTTTGGTTGCTGCCTTCAATGGTTAATACAGCAGGAACCTGTAACTCTTGCACTTTTGACGCCAAGAAAGAAACGGTCTCAAAACTAGCCTCTGTTTCGGCAGAACATCCACTGAAAGCTGCATAATAGTCTAAACCATAATCATCTACTAAATAACGGAAAGGGAAGCGGTCTGCAAAAATAAGGGTATTGCCTGTGGCATTTTGCACCACTTGCCGGTATTGTTCGTCTAATTGGTTCAATTTCTCCAAATAAGCATCAGTATTTTGTTGATACTGTTGCTGGTTGTCTTTGTCTAGTTTCTGAAGCTGAGAGGAAATCTCCTTGCACAAAATTTCTGCATTTTGCAAAGAAAGCCAAATATGCTCGTCGTCCTCGTGCTCGTGTTCCTCCTCATGTCCTTGTTCCTGTTCATGGTCGTGCTCTTCCTCATGGTCATGAGTATGTTCCATTCCTTGTACATACTCTTCCTCCTTCACCCTATCTCCCAGCACTTCCATCAAATTTACAACCACACGGTCGGGGTTATGCGTTTGCTCTAAAACGTCATCTACCCAATGTTCCGACTGGCCACCCACATAAATAAACAGGTCACAATTTGCAATGTCCACCATATCCTGTGCAGTAGGCTGGTAACTATGCAGGTCTACTCCATCATCCAGCAAAAGCCTTAGTTGTGGCTGTTCTCCCTGTGCAAGCTCGCGTACCCAATCATAGGCAGGAAAAATAGTAGTGACCACTTTAAGCTGTTGCGATTCTTGTGCTGTGGCAGTTTGTCCACAGGCAGAAAACCCACAAAGTAATGCGATTGCCGCCATTGGTGCAGCAATTCTTTTCCAATTCATAATGAATCCTTCTTTCTTTTCCTTATTCCTTTCTTTTTAGTAATAACGCACTTTAAGGATTCATCCGTGTTTTTCTTTGAATTAGTGTACCAATTCCAAAAGCACATGTCATACAAAAGAGAAGAAAATCTCTCCTTTTCACCATTTCTATGCCAAATACCAGCACAGCTTTTTGCACCCATAAAACTTGCATTGTACAAGCGCAAAGTACACATTGAGAATTGTGGTGAATACAACCATGAAAGGCTGCTGCACTCAATACAAACAACAAAAACACTACCAACAACCAAACCCACAGGCGTATTTTGTTTCTCTTATTTTTAAAAAGGTTTGTTTTAACTAACCACATTTTACCCTTCCCCTGCTTTTGCTTTCATCACAATGCACAATTTTCGCATACACCATATAACATTGTTCGACCAAAATCCAACTGAAACCGATGGTTTTGCTGCAAATGTAAATTCCAATCTTCCAAATGGCTGCATTCTACATGGATGAATGCACCACAACGAATGCACTTGCAGTGGATACAATGCGCTGAATTGCACTGTTCTCTATACTCAAAACAGGCAGAAGAGGTCGAATCGGTGATGTATTTGTGCAACAGTCCTTCCTCTACCAAATGCTCCAATTGCCGATAGATAGTAGCAAGACCTATGGATTTCCCCTGTTGCCGAAAATATTCACACATTTGTGCTGCTGTTATATGCTTGCCTTGATTTTTCTTTGCATATTCCAAAATCTGTTGGCGGTGTTTTGTGTGGTATCGTAAAGGCTGAGCCATGCAAAGTATCTCCTACAATTTGAAAATGATTCTCAAATTATAGCATAGCTTCTATACTTTTGCAACAGGGGGAATCTTCCACTTAAAATTCAATTCCCTTTCGAGCAGAAATCCCTTTTTCATAAGGGTGTTTGTGGTTGACCATTTCGGTGTAATAATCTGCCCAATCTATCATCCATGGTTGTGGGTCTCTGCCAGTCATAACAATTTCTGTATGATGTTTGCATTGCTCCAATTTCACTTTTAAAAAATTTTCATCTATCATATTCAAGGTGCACGCAGCACATATTTCGTCCAGTATTAACACATCACAAGAAAATTCCAATGCTTGTTGTAGCAAAGCATTGTATGCTTGCTTTGCAGCCTGCTTTTCCTGTGGATTCATTTGAAACACAAATTTTTGGATGCTATCTTCTCGCAAAACAGTTGCTCCCATTTTTTCCAGCAATACTACTTCTCCTGTAGGCATTCCCTTTAAAAATTGCACTATTACAACCTTTTTTTCATTGCCCAAAGCCCGCAAAGCAAGGCCCATAGCTGCCGTAGTTTTGCCTTTTCCTTCACCAGTGTATAAATGAACCATCGGTTGTTGCATAAAAAACTTCCTTTCTTATGTTAAAACTTATCTAGTCACAGTGGTTCCTTTAGACTAACCATACTTCGTTTATAGATGTTTGTCAACTATGCCAACAAAAATCCCCCACAATGAAAAAAGCTCATCGTGGGGGATTTTTGGGGCAAAGCCCAAGAGAAAAGAAGCGTGTAAGGTGTGTTCTATTTTAGGTTAATGGTATAGGGAATAAAGGAATATGTGTTTGCAATATTTTATTGCATTTAGTTAGTTTAAACTAACCACTAATGTTAGTTTACTATAACTTTGGCTATTTGTCAATACTCTAACAAAAAATAAGGAGCATTTTTCCAATAACCAAAATGCTCCTTATCCATTATTTTTAATTACACTTCTTGTAGCTCATTACGGCTGGCAGCTTTTAGGTAGGCATTGATAAACCCGTCTAAATCTCCATCCATAACAGCTTGTACATTACCACTCTCGTATCCTGTGCGGTGGTCTTTTACCATGGTGTAAGGCATAAATACATAGCTGCGAATCTGATGGCCCCATGCAATTTCCTTCTGAATGCCTTTGATATCGCTGATTTTGTCCAAATGCTCTTGTTCTTTAATCTGATACAATTTAGAAGCAAGCATTTTCATAGCGGTGTCACGGTTTTGGAATTGGCTTCGTTCTGTTTGGCAAGATACCACAATTCCCGTGGGTTTGTGAATCAAACGAACCGCAGAGGAAGTTTTGTTGATGTGCTGTCCACCTGCACCAGAGGAACGGAACACCTGCATTTCCACATCTTCGGGGCGAATGTCCACTTGAATGCTGTCGTCCATTTCTGGCATAACCTCCAAAGAGGCAAAACTAGTCTGACGGCGGCCGGAGGCATCAAAGGGCGAAACACGCACCAAACGGTGCACACCGTTTTCACTGCGCAACAAACCATATGCGTTGGCACCTTCCACCAAAATGCTGGCACTTTTTAGACCTGCTTCATCTCCATCCAGATAGTCCAATGTCTGCACCTTAAATCCATGAGCAGTACCCCAACGGTTGTACATACGGAACAGCATTTCTGCCCAGTCCTGGGCCTCGGTTCCGCCGGCACCTGCATGGAAGGTAATAATGGCATTGTTTTTGTCATATTCTCCAGAAAGCAGGGTAATCATCCGCAGCTCTTCCACAGAGGCAGCAGCAGCCTCTACTGCTTGTTCTGCTTCTTCTGCCAACTCTTGATCCTCTGCTTCTTCACACATTTCAATCAGAGTTTCAGCGTCATCAATTTGTTCCTGCAATTTGTGGTACCGCTCCAAACGGTCACGCAGAGAGCTCATCTCTGCAAATACCTTTTGGCTTTTTTCTTGGTCGTCATAAAAGCCGGGCTGGCTGCTTTGGTGCTCCAATTCTTCCAGTCGTTTTTGACTTGGTTCAATGGCAAGAGCTTCTCCCAAATCCTTTGCCTCTGGCACAAGGTCGTTCAGTTTGCGCTTTACTTCATCAAGAATGACCATAATTCATTTCCCTTTCAAAATCACAATTTACCATTGTTTATTATAGAACACTACCCCTTCATTTGTAAATAGCAACCTATACTTTTTGTTGCACAGGATGATGTTTTTATGTGTCTTTGATGTTTTTTGTTTCAAATGTTTTGATTTTTTTATTGTTTTGCGCTACAATAAAAGCAGATATTGCTACTTTGGGGATTCCATTCCCCTATAATGGAGGTTTTCATGACCAAATACCAAGGGTGCAAATGCCCCATTTGTCAAAAAGAATTTACAGAACAAGATGACATTGTAGTATGCCCCGACTGCGGAACACCATATCACCGAGACTGCTGGAAAGAGCATGGCGGCTGTGTGTTCGCGCACTGCCATGGAACAGGCTTTGAATTTCGCCATCCTGACGAAGGCCCACAATCACTGGATGAATCTCCTGAAATACACACTTCTCAGGAGCAGGTATGCCCCGGTTGCGGTGCAAAAAATCCTGCAAATAACATTTTTTGCGAAAGCTGTGGAGCTCCTTTGCATGGCATAGAAGCTACCCCGCATTTTCCTAATCAGCAAAATCCAATGACACAAGAGCAATCAGAAATGTTTTCCATGGCAGGTATTACCCCCGACCAAGAAATTGATGGCATTCCGGTGAGAGATTGGGCGACCTATCTGGGGCGAAGTGCACCATATTACACCATCATTTTTCATCGAATGGAGCAAACCCGCCGAAAGATATTTCCTTCCTTGTGCGGCTTTTTCTTTGGGCCTTTGTTTTTGCTCTATCGAAAGGTTTGGATAGTGGGTGCTGCCAGTGCTGCAATTTCCGCACTGTGTTCGGTTCCCACGTTGCTTATGATGATTCTTGCATCGAACAACCCCTCTGCGCAACCGGCAGAATTTTTGTTGGCAGCCCAGCAAATTTGTTCCATCCTAAGCATTTTGTTGCAAGTGGCTCTAATGTTGTATTCTTTCTATATCATTCGATGGGATGGAGCCAGAAAAATTCGTCGTTTCCGTCAGCAAGCCTCCTCTGCTGAGGAATATCAAAGATTGCTGCAAAAAAAATCTGCACCTAGTTGGGTTGGCATTCTGGTATATTTGGGGATTCTTGTGGTTCTTAGCCTGTTGCTTGCTCCCTTCTTTGGTCCCCATCTGGAAGAAGCGTTGCTTGGGCCTCTAACGCTATTTTAATTGTATCTTTTGTAAAAATGCCATTTGGCATTTCAATATCACTGCAACTGTATTGGAGGAATCTCAGATGTTAAATGCTGGTTATGAAATTGAACGGTTGTTGCTTTTTGGGCAAAAAAAGGGACTTATCAAGGACTTGGATGTCATTGTTGCCCGCAATCAACTGTTGGACTTATTCCATCTGGATGCTCCTTTTGAGGGCACTGTTCCTGATGAGGAGCTTACTTATCCCACCGAACTGCTGGAAAACCTACTGGATATTGCCGCAGAGCAAAATCTCTTTGACAACGAAGTAAATACCTTCCGTGTCAATTTTGAGGCTCGTATCATGGGTGCACTGATGCCCCGCGCCAGTGAGGTAGCAGCTACCTTTGAAAAGCTCAAAGAAACCAAAGGTATTCAGGCAGCCACAGATTATTTCTACAAATTGTGTATTGATACTAACTATATTCGTACTGCACAAATTGCAAAAAACATTAAATGGGATGTTCCTACCAGCTATGGCGATATTGAAATCACCATCAACCTGACCAAACCCGAAAAAGACCCCAAAACCATCGCTTTGGAAAAATTGCAGCCTCAAGCAGGTTATCCCAAATGTATGTTGTGCACCGACAACATTGGTTATGCTGGTCGAATCAATTTCCCTGCTCGCCAAAACCATCGCATTGTTCCCTTAAATCTGTGCAATGAGGAATGGTATTTGCAGTATAGCCCCTATGTATACTACAACGAGCATTGTATCATCTTCTGTGGCGAACACAAACCCATGGAAATGGACCGCCATACCTTAGAGTTGATTTTTGATTTTGTAACACAGTTCCCCCATTATACCTGTGGTTCCAATGCTAACCTGCCCATTGTTGGCGGTTCTATTTTGAGCCACAGCCATTTCCAAGGTGGCAACTATGTGTTCCCCATGCAAAAGGCTTCTTCTGTTGCACAGTATCGCATTGCTGACCTGCCAGAAGTTTCTTTGTCCATTTTGAATTGGCCTGTGTCCACTGTACGTTGTCAGGGTAAAAATGCAGCACAAGTGTTGGAGGCTGGTGTTCGTATTATGAACACATGGCAAAACTGGGATGATGAAAGTGTGGATATCCTTTCTCACACTGGCGACACTCCTCACAATACCATCACCCCCATTCTACACTATGACCAGCAAGAGGGTTACATTTTGGATATTGCTCCCCGCAACAACCGCACAAATGAGCAATACCCCGATGGCATTTTCCATCCCCACAAAGAATTGCACCATATCAAGAAAGAAAATATCGGTCTGATTGAGGTAATGGGCTTGGCCATTTTGCCTGCTCGTTTGAAAGACCAAACTGCTGAAATCTGCCGCATTCTCACTGGAGAGCTTGCTGCCGACACTGCCAAACAGCCCGAAAGCCCCTTGGCTGTTCATGCAGAATGGATTGATTATCTGTGCAACACCTATGGCACAAATCTTACTGCACAACAGGCACAGGATTGTGTTCGCAAGGAAATTGGCTTGAAGTTTGCAAAGGTGCTGGAGTGCGCTGGCGTGTTTAAGATGAATGAAGAGGGCTTGAATGCTTTCCATCGCTTCCTCACTGCCATGGGCTGCGAAAAAGCATAAGCACTAACCCCAGCTATATTTTTGGCTTTGATTCACCAGAAAGGAACCCAACTTATGGAACGACGGGACAAACAAAACTACTATTTAGACCTTGCAGAGATGGTTTCTCAGCGAGGAACTTGCCTGCGCCGGCTGTATGGTGCAGTAATTGTAAAAAACGATGAAGTAATCGCCACTGGCTATGTAGGTGCTCCACGTGGCCGAAAAAATTGCAGTGACCTAAAGGTTTGTATCCGTCAAAAATTGAATATTCCACGGGGGCAACGGTATGAGCTGTGCCGCAGCGTTCATGCAGAGGCAAACGCCATTATCAGTGCTCCCCGTGACAAAATGATTGGCAGCAGCCTTTATCTGGTGGGCATTGAAGTTTCCGATGGCTCTTACATCAAAAATGCAAATAGTTGTTCTATGTGCAAGAGAATGATTATCAATGCTGGAATCGAGCATGTGTACATTCGAGATACTAAGGATGAATATCGGGTAGTTTCTGTAAATCAATGGGTAGAGGAAGATGAATCCCTCGAAGGTGTATTAGGCTATTAAATCCTATTATTTCCCTAAAAAAGACTGTTTGGCAATCAGCACCAAATAGTCTTTTTTCTTTGGCTGGATTGTGGTATAATACCCACACACTTGAGAATAAATTGAGGAATGTTTCTATGACCTATCAACTTGCTCCGTGGAGTGGAGAGAGTATCTCAGTTCCACAAGTAGTTTTCAATCAGCTTGCCCGTGGTGAAGAAAACCTCACCCGTGTGGCATTGTATATTCTTTCCACCCGAAGTACCGACCCAGTAGAAATTACACGGGCACTGCGCCTAAAAAGCACCGCTTCCGCCCAGCGGGCACTGGATTTTTGGTATGGAGCAGGGCTTTTAGAGCGTAAAGACCAGTCTGCCGCTGGCCCACAACCAGAGGCACCTGTTCGTCCCCCAAGGTTAACCAGTGCCGAGGTTGCTGCCATTAGTTGCACTGACCCTCAAGTGGCCGTTTTGGTAAATGAGTGCCAAAAGTTGCTGGGTATGGTCATCAATCAAAACGATACCAATATTCTTATCAGCTTGTATCACAACGACAAAATACCTGTGGATACCATTTTATATGGAATTACTCACGCTTTGGATGAGGGGCACCGAAGCATTCGTTATGTGGAGCGAATTTTGTTGCGCTGGAAAGAATCTGGCATTGTTACTGGTGAGGATGCTGAACGATACCTACACCTTTTGGAACAGAGAAAGAAAACTCAGCAACAGGTGTCCGAGGTTTTAGGCTGTCCCAAAAAGGCTTTTACTCTCTCCGAAAGAACTATCATTGCCAGCTGGTTCGAGGAATATCACTATGATATTTCCATGATACAGGAGGCTACTCTCTATGCAGAGGGAAAAAATGATGTGCGATATATCAACGGAATTCTTAAGAAATGGTATGCAAAGGGTTGGCGTACTCCCAAAGATGTACAAGCAGCCAATGCTCTTACAGGAGCCAATATTCAACCTTCTGCACCTGCCCTTCCTGCTGGCCCAGATAGAATGTCTCGCCGCAAAAAACCCCTTGAATTTTTGGTAGAGGAGGAATAACCCATGCAAACTAGAGAAGAGCTTTATAAATCTGCATTTCGGCAGGTGCAAAGTAGCAGACAAAAAGCGTTAGTTTTGTCCAAACAGCGGTATGAACAGGCCTGTCAAGAGGTTCCCCAGCTCTCCTCCCTTATGGCACAAATGCAGTCTTGCAGAGCTCAGCTTTCTCGCAGTATGATTTTTGGCACTCCCCAGCAAAGAGAAGAATTACAGCAAAAACTCCAACAGCTAGACCAAGACCTTTCTGCCCTTTTGCAGGAAAAGGGCTGGTCTGCTCAGTCCTTTCAACCACAATTCCAGTGCAACCTTTGTCAGGATAAAGGAGAATATCAAGGCAAGACCTGCCGTTGTGTTCATCTTTTGGTTCGACAACTGCGGCGCAAGGAGATTAGTTCTATTTCTGCCTTAGAGCTCTCTACCTTTGATTCCTTTTCTTTGGAGCATTATCCAAACCGTTATATGCCAGAATTTGAATGCAATCCTCGCAAGCATATGGCAGAAATTTTTTCCTATTGTAAAAAGTATGCCGAGCATTTTACCACCAAAAACCCCAACCTTTTGATGACAGGGACAGCCGGACTAGGAAAAACCCATCTGGCTTTGGCCATTGCCAATACTGCCATACAGCGAGGGGCAGATGTGATTTATATTAGCTCTCGCAATCTCTTTGACCAAATGGAGCTGGAGAAATTCTCTCCTACCAGCGATTTGCGAAAAATGGTCATGGAAGCGGAGCTTTTGATTCTGGATGACCTAGGCACCGAATTTCTTACACAATATGGTGTTAGCTTCCTTTATGACATTGTAAACAGCCGTATGTTGCGAAGGCTCCCCACCATCTACACCACAAACATTTTAAAGGAGGATATGCTCAGGGCTCGATACACCGAAAAAACTGCCAGCCGCTTGCTGGGAAGCTGTGAGTTGCTCACATTTTTTGGTGAAGATATTCGATTGATGGAACACTAAGAATACAAACCATAACATTAAAAATATAAGGAGAACTTGTATGATTGAAATTCAAGGAAAATACAATACTGCAAAGGTTTTTACCGATGTAGTAGACAGCACCTCCATTGCACAAATCGTTGAATTATGCAATCAGGAGTTCGCTGGTAACAGTCAAATTCGCCTTATGCCCGATGTCCACGCTGGGGCAGGCTGTACCATTGGCACCACCATGACCATTACAGACAAGATTGTCCCCAATTTGGTTGGGGTAGATATTGGTTGTGGCATGGAAACCGTCCGCATCCGAGAAAAACACATTGAACTACAAAAGCTGGATAAGTTAATATACCAAAAAATCCCTTCTGGCTTTGCCATCCGTCAAAAGCCACATCCCTATTTGAGGGAAGTTGACCTATTACAGCTACGCTGTGGAGACCATGTAAACATTTTGCGAGCAGAAAAAAGCATTGGTACATTGGGAGGTGGAAACCACTTTATTGAGGTGGACAAAGACGACGATGGTAATATCTATCTGGTGGTTCACTCTGGTAGCCGCCATTTAGGATTGGAAGTTGCTAAGTATTACCAAGAGGAAGGATATAAGGCTTTGAACGGAACAGATGAACGTTCCATCGCAAAGCTAATTGCCGAAATGAAAAAACAAGGCAAACAGAAGGAAATTCAAAAGGAAATCAAGCGGATAAAAAATCTAAAGCAAACCAACATTCCCAAGCATTTGGCTTATGTGTCGGATAAATTGTTTGAAGATTATATCCATGATATGCAGATTGTACAGCACTTTGCTGCACTAAACCGCCAAGCCATTATGGATGAAATGATAAAGGGAATGAAACTTCATATTGAGGAACAATTTACCACCATTCACAACTACATTGATACCAAAAACATGATTCTTCGGAAAGGTGCCGTTTCGGCACAAGCTGGTGAGCAAATTCTCATCCCCATCAATATGCGGGATGGTAGTCTGCTATGTGTGGGAAAAGGCAATCCTGATTGGAACTTTTCTGCTCCCCATGGGGCTGGTCGCCTAATGAGCCGTGCTCAAGCAAAGCAATCTTTTACCGTTTCGGAATTCAAAAAACAGATGGCAGATGTCTACACTACCTCTGTAAGCAAAAGCACTCTGGATGAATGCCCCATGGCATACAAGGGAATGCAAGATATTTTGGACAATATTACCCCAACAGCAGATGTCGTTAAAATCCTTCGCCCCATCTATAACTTTAAAGCTGGGGATGAAGAGTAATTCTTTGTATCAAAAAAACAGCACCAAGCCCACAAAAAAGCGGTTTGGTGCTGTTTTTATTTTTCATTTTTTGTATAATGCTATTTATTAACCATACAAGGGGCCATACTGTTTGCAGGCTGCAAAATCGGCAGCTTCTGCATTTTGTGTGCCAAATGCTGCCCAAGCATGGGGGCGATATAGCTTATCCTCTGGAAGGTTGTGCAGGGATACAGGAATCCGCAACATGGAAGCCAAGGTTACCAAGTCGGCTCCCACATGGCCATAGACAGTAACACCATGGTTTGCTCCCCAGTTTGCCATAACACTGTATACATCTCGGAAGGCACCCTCACCTGTTAGACGAGGTACAAACCAAGTGGTAGGCCATGTTCGGTCGGTTCGTTGGTCAATGGGAGTATGTACGGAATCCGGCAGGTTGGCTGTCCACCCCTCTGCCAACTGCAAAACAGGGCCAATTCCCTCCACGATGTTCACCCGTAGGAGGGTAACAGGCATTTCTGCTAAACAACGGAAATGGCTGGAAAATCCACCGCCACGGAAATATTCATAGTTGGCTCTACACCAGTCAGTTGCAGACAAACAAGCCTGTATATCCTGTTGGCTCATCTGCCAGAAGGGTTTCATCAGGTGTTCTCCCTTTTCGTTGGTTGCTGCCCCAGTACCATCCAATGCCGTTGCACCAGAATTGATAAGATGGATAAATCCATCCTTTGCCACACCTTCCGGCTTGTGTCCAGTTACTCGCTCGCAGGCTTCTGGGCTCCAATAGGTGCGAACATCATGGAAACATGGTGCCGTATTGGAAACCAATGTGCCCAGCATCATGGCCACCCCGTTTAGGGTATCGTTTTCGGTAGCAAAGGGCGTGGGCATTTTGGCACCATTCCAATCAAAGGTAGAAGCTAGAATCGCCTCGGTAAAATCTCCATTGGGCAGCCAATCTGTCCAGCTCCGTTGCCCTTGGAATCCTCCTGCTACAGCATTTTTGCCCAGTGCTTCCTCATGCCACCCCATTTCTGCCAATTTGGGATTTCCATAGAGAATATCACGGATAACAAGGGTCATTTTGGTAACAAAGTCCCAATCCTTGTTGGCAGGAACTACCTTGGATTTTGTGATAACCTCTGGCAATTCCTTTGTTGCGTTGCAGTCAAAGCCTTCTTTGCAGTTTTCCTTTACCCATGCAAGAGCTTTTTCATATTCCTCATGGTCATAAATTTCCAATGTAATGCGGCGGATAATTTCGGTCATATCCACCCATTCTGGACGAATACCAAAGTATTTTTGGAATACTGCTGCATCACAATAGCTACCAGCAATACCCATGGCTACCCCGCCCAGATTTACATAAGATTTATTTTTCATCCATCCCACTGCAACAGCGCAACGGGCAAAGCGGAGAATTTTTTCTGCTACATCTTCTGGTACAGTGGTATCTGTGGCATCCTGTACATTTTCCCCATAGATGGAAAAGGCGGGCAGTCCTCTTTGTGCATGGGCAGCCAATACTGCTGCAAGATACACAGCACCGGGCCTCTCGGTTCCATTAAAGCCCCATACCGCTTTGATGGTTTGGGGATTCATGTCAAAGGTTTCGCTTCCATAGCACCAGCAAGGGGTAACAGTAAGGGTTGCCACTACATTTTGGGTAGTGAATTTATCCGCACAAGCGGCCGCCTCTGCTCCCCCACCGATGGTAGAATCTGCAATGACACACTGTACAGGAGTCCCATCAGGATAACGTAAATTTTCCTCTATCAATGCCTTTGCATTTTTTGCCATGGTCATGGTCTGCTCTTCCAAACTTTCACGAACACCGCCCCAGCGGCCGTCAATGGTAGGACGAATGCCAATTTTGGGATATAACATTATTGTTCCTCCTTTGTTGTTTTGTTTAAAATTGTTTTATATGTTTCGTAGGCTTGGTTCCATGGTTGGGTTTCTTGTGGCACAAATTGTTTTAGATGTTCTGTATTGGCAAGGAGCTTCCGCCCCTCTGCAATGCTGGGCAATTCGCCCAATGCTACCAACTGAATCAAAATATTCCCTAATGCAGTGGCCTCCACAGGACCAGCAATGACAGGAATACCCATGGCATTAGCGGTCATTTGACACAGCAAGCCATCCTTTGTGCCACCACCTAGAATATGCAATGCAGAAAATTCCTTGCCGGTGGATTGTTGCAGTTGTTCCAGTGCAAAGCGGTATTTTAATGCCAAACTTTGATAAATACAGCGCATAATCTCCCCCACCGTTGTGGGAATGGGCTGCTCTGTCCTGTTGCAAAAATCTTGCACACGGCTGGGAATATCCCCTTGTACAGCAAACTCTGGTGCATCAGGGTCAATAAAACTGCACAATGGTTCTGCCTGCAATGCAAGCTGTTCCAGCTCTGCATAAGAATAGTCCTTGCCCTCTCGTTTCCACTGGCGGCGGCTTTCTTGAATTAGCCACAATCCAATGATGTTTTTTAGGTAATTTATTTTGCTGTTGGCTCCCTGCTCATTGGACAAAGCAAGCTCTTTGCTTTGCTGTGTCAAAATTGGCTGGTCTAGTTCACATCCCAATAGGCTCCATGTACCACAGGACAGGAAAGCAACATCTTCCTTTAAAGAGGGCATTGCAGCTACTGCACACTGGGTATCATGCCCAGCAACGGCAATCACCTTTGCCCCTTGATACTCTCCCACAATACTGCCACTGTCCACCAGAGGAGCAAACAGCTTTTTTGAAATAGAAAAGGCTTCTAATATAGTATCATTCCACTGTTTGGTTTGCGGGTTCCACATTTGGCTGGTGGAGGCAATGGTATTTTCGCACACTTCATTGCCACACAAAAAATAAGCAAACAAATCGGGCATAAACAACAATCGCTTTGCTTTTTGCCAAAGGGTTGGTTGCTTTTTTTGGATTGCCAGTAGCTGAAATAGCGTATTGATGGCCATTATCTGGTTTCCAGTGCCTTGATACAACTGTATATCCGAAATGCTTTGCAAGGCTTGTTCTACCATGCCTGTGGTATGGGGGTCACGATAATGAATAGGGTCTGCCAACAACTTCCCCCCTTCATCCAGCAAGCCAAAATCTACCCCCCATGTGTCAAATGCAACACTATCAAAGGAACCTGCTTTTTCCATGCCAATATGCACATTGTCCATTAGGTCTGCAAAATCCCACCGAAAATATCCGTCCTTTTCTCTGGGAAGATTTTCAAAACGATGGACTTCTTTGTATGTAAGGCTTCCATCTTGGTAACAAGCTAAAATTGCTCGTCCGCTGGATGCCCCAAAGTCGAATGCCAATACTTGTTTCATGGCTGTTCTCCTTTTTGTTAACGTAACCCATTATCAAATTTTTTGTAGCCCGGGTGTCTGCCGGTTACTTGATAATAGCCTCGCAGGTCAATGAGCTTTTGGATGTTTTCTCGGCTGATGTCCTTGCTGCCTCCCAAAATTACCGCATTGATGGTAATTTTTGCCCATAGTTCTAGGCTTTCCATCCGGTAAAAGGCGGTAATTACATCGCTGCCCACTGCCAAGGCTCCATGGTTCTCCAATAACATAACATCATGTTCTTCTAAATATGGTTCAATGGCATCGGGTACCTCGGTGGTGCTGGGGGTTCCATAGGGCGTTAGGGGCACACTTCCAATAACAGCTACATCCTCAATCATGTTGTACATATCCATTGCCTTGTGAGCAACGGCAAAACCGGTGGCTCCGGGGGGATGGGCATGAATGACACTGAAAACGTCGGGGCGTTTTTGGTAACAACGCAGGTGCATTTTGATTTCACTGGAAGGCCGCAGCCCCTCCAAACCTTCCAAGATATTGCCTTGCCCGTCAATGCGGATGAGCTTTTCCGGTGTGATAAAACTTTTGCTCATGCCGGTGGGGGTGCAAAGAAAGGTGCCATCCTCCAGTTTTGCCGATACATTGCCATCGTTGGCAGCTACCCAGCCCAGTTGCCACATTTTGTGGCATACATCACAAATTTGTTCTTTTAGCATCTGTATTTCCATTTTGGTTCCCTCTTTCCTTTTATTTTTTATGTTTTGGAAGTTGCCAATACACTTCTTTTCCCTCAGAATACACTCCCACACGGCGAAGCTGTCCAAATCCTGTTACAGCCTCTCTGGTTCCATCCACTGCGGGGTCTGCATAGGTGTGATACCATTTTTGTAGTGTGTCCAACAGGGTTTGGCGAATGGGTTGGTATTCTTCTACTTCTACCAGATTGTTTTTTTCTTCTGGGTCTTGGGTGAGGTGATACAACTCATGGGGGCCATAGGGATAGCGGTGGATATATTTCCACTCTTGGTTGCGAATCATTCGGCTGTTTCCATATTCATCCAAAATAACCACATGGTTATCCACATCTTTTCCTTCCAGCAAAACCGAGGCAAAACTCTTTCCGGGCAAGTTGTCTGGCAACTTTGCATCCAATTCCAAAATATCATTGATAGTCTGGATGATGTCATAATGGCTGCACATACTTGAGGTTACCCGATTGGGCAGAATGTGCCCCGGCCAGCAAGCAATAAAAGGAACCTTTACAGACGTATCAAACAGGTTGAATGGAAATGTTCCGTTTCCTTTTCCCCAAATGCCATGATGCCCCATATTCATGCCATTGTCTGCGGTAAAGATAACGAGTGTATCTTTTGCAATGCCCAGTTGCTCCAATTTATCCAATAGTTTTCCTACGCCTGCATCCATAGCCGTAATGGCGGCATAATATCCACGCAACAGTCGCTTTCTCTCCTCCCCTGTGCCACTGGGGGCAGAAGGAATTAGATTGGGGTGCAATGGCTCATCTGGGGTTGCGGTAAACTCACACTCTCGATAGAGGTCAATGTATTCCTTTGGGTGTTGGTCTTCGTCCCATGGGTCATGGGGGGCGGTATAGTGCACACTAATGTAAAAAGGATTTTCCTGTTTTGCAAATGAATCCAAATAGTCTAGTGCATGTTCGGTAATTAGGTCTGTGATATATCTATTTTCAAAATGGAGTTCTCCGTTTTCAATGACATCTGCCTGATTGTACAAGCAGCCACCTCTACCAATGGTGTACCAATGGGAAAACCCATGTTGGGGTTGCATACTATCCCCTAAATGCCACTTTCCCGATAATGCACAGGTATAGCCCTTTTCTGCCAAAAGGTCAGGGTATGTTACAAAATCTTGTAAATATTGGATAGGCACATCTTCCATAGCAAAATAAGGATGGGAGGTTTTTTCTCCCAGTGCTTTTTTATCCAAGCTACCACTATAAATCCAGTCATGGACACCATGCTGAGAGGGAATACATCCAGTAAGAATGGAAGCACGGGCAGGGCTGCACACAGGAGAAGCACAGAAAAAATTTTCAAAGCGAGTGCCCTGCTTTGCCAAACGGTCGAGGTTAGGGGTATGAATATCGCTGTTTCCAGAACAGTGCATTGCCCATGCCCCTTGGTCATCTGTTAAAATAAATAGTATATTGGGTCGTTTGCTCATGTTTTTGCCTCATTTCAAAAACCGGCAACACCCCTTTTGGAATGCTGCCGGACTGTTTCTGTCATCTACTGGCACGGCCGCTTCCCTACCAGTTTTATTTTTTAAACTTTAGTTGCCTGCTTTAAATTCTGTCAACTGCTTGTTGGCCTCTTGCAACAAGGCTTCTGCTCCGTTTGCCTTCAGTGCATCCAAGAATTTGGGAATATACTCGCTGGGTTCAACAGAACCAGTTTCCAAAGAGGGAGCATACTCAGAAATAACGTTTGTCAAAGCTGCAACCTGTGTTTCTACAGGAACTGCGTCAAAGGTGAAGCCGTTGTTGGGAGAAATTACAGCAGATTCATTGTACTCTTTGAAAAGCTCTTCAATGTTTTCAGGGTAGCTAATATCCCATTTTTGGTTGAAGGGAGTACCAAACTGCCAACCATAGGTATAATCGTATCCATTATCGGTCAAGGTTCCGCCCATAGTTTTGTCTACTTGGTTCTCGCCCACTGCACTGTGGTGTTGACCTTCGATACCATGACGAATCAATGTGCCAACATATTTGTCGGTATTCAACAGGTTGATAAACTCCAGAGCCTTATCAGGATGTTCACTGGCAGAAGAAATTGCCAACAAGCCGCCCATTGCGCTGCGGGTCTCAAAGAGAGGATTCATCAGAGGAATGAATTCTACACCATGGCCACTGGAAGCGGTCATAGATTCTGCTGTACCAGGAGCATATTGAATGAAATAGGAGAACAATGCACCATTGTTGAAATCATTGTCACGGTTTGCTGTATCACTATCATAGTTGACAGGGTCGCCACCTAAATAACCAGCTTTGTTCCACTGGCGTATAGTTTGGCAATAGTTCATGTATTCCTCGCTGGCATACTGGTTAAATACACCTTGGGAAGCAACATCTTTGAAGTTATTGAATTCGGGTACAGCAGCGGCGGCAGGTAGTTTGGGATTGCCTGTAATGGATTCATAAGGAACTGCCATAGACCATGCACCGGTTAAGCCCGAAACGCCTATTACATTTTTGCCCTCCGCTTTGGATTTTTCTGCTACTGTTTCCAATATTTTGGTATAATCCTCAAAGGTTTTTACAGTGCTCATGTCAAGACCATAGGCCTCTGCCATATCGCTGTTGTAGATAATGCCTCCTTGGTATCCCATCTCTTTATAGGAGGGTACGCCATAGATAGAACCATTTACCTTAACTGCATCCCACAAAGCTCCTGGGATAAAATCATAGGTTTCTTTTGCATATTGGGGCAGCAACTCTGTGATATCCATAAAAGCATCTTTGCCCACAAATTGCAGATAGTCGGTAGTCCAGTTGGAAGTAAAGCAGATGTCAAAATACTCTCCAGCATTGATAAGGTTGGGCATTTTTTCTTTGTAGTCGGGGTTTGCAATCACCTTATAATCAATCTCTACCCCAATCCTTTCCCTTGTGTACTCATTTAGCTTTTGGATAACCTTGTCTGTATCAGCTGCCACAGGGTTGATGGACATATACCAAGTGAGGGTTGTAATATCCTTGTTATCACCACCACTGGAAGAATTGTTTTTGCTGCTTCCACTGCCACCGCCACAACCGGCCAATAATCCGGCTGTCATGGTTGTTGCCATAGCAAAAGCTGCCATTCGTTTTGAAAAGTGTCTCATAATGTTCCTCCTTAAAAAATATATCATTCCTAATAACGCACTTTGAAAAGTGCGACCAATCCAAACTTTTTGGGTTGTTTAACCCTTTACACCACCTACAGTCAATCCCTTTACAAAATATTTTTGGAAGAAGGGATAGGCAAGCAAAATGGGCAATACTACTAAAACGGTCAGTGCCATTCGTCCGCTGTCTGTGGGAGCGTTGGCAGCCATCTCGGCATATTCCAAAGCATTGGCGGAAGACTGTTTCATAAACTCTAGGCTGTTTTGCATACTCCACAAAAGAGTTTGCACAGGGTATTTTTTCTGGTCTACAATGTACAACATTCCAAGGAACCAGTCGTTCCAATATGCAATGGTTGTAAACATTCCAATGGTTGCAAGACCTGGTTTTGAAAGAGGCAGGATAACACTGAAAAATGTTTTGAACTCCCCTGCACCATCAATGCGAGCTGCCTCAATAATCTCTAAGGGAATGCCCTTGTAAAAAGTTCGTAGCACAATTACATAAAAAGCATTGAGCGACATGGGGAAAATCAGAGCACCAAGACTATCACCCAATCCCAGCATTTGGGTATTGACAATATAGCTTGCTACAATACCACCATTAAACAGCATGGTAAACAACATCAACAGGGTAAATAAACGATTATAGGCGTAATCGCTTCTGCTGAGAACATAGGCGAACATTGCTGTGATTGCCAAACTAAACAGAGTACCCACAACAGTTACAAAGATAGTAATTCCATAGGAGCGAATAAGCTGGTCGCCCAATTTGAAGAAAAACTGGTAGGCATCTAAACTCCATTCTGATGGAAAAAAGCTGTATCCGTTTTGAAAAATACTTTGTTCACTGCTGAAAGATACAACTACCACCAACAGCAAGGGCAACACACACACCAAAGACCAAAGCAAAAAGATAATATTTAAAATGACATCGGTTGTTTTTGAAATGCGATTGATAGAAAGCTCCTCTCCATAGGAGTCCTTTATCATCTTCGCTTGTTTCATTTTTGTTTTTAGCATCTCCATGGCTTTTCCTCCTTTAGAACAAGGCACTGTCTGGTTCAATGCGACGCACTACCAAGTTTGCACTTACTACCAAAACAAACCCTACAATGGACTGATAGAGGCTGGCAGCCGCTGCCATACCCACATTGCCGGTTTCCTTCAATGCTCGGTATACATAGGTATCTACTACCTGTGTTACAGGATATAGAGGGCCAGAGTTGCGGGGCAGTTGGAAGAACAAACCAAAATCTGCGTAGAAAATACGGCCAATGGCCAAAATTGTTAGCACAATCATCATGGGCTTTAGGCAAGGTAGGGTAATTCTTCTAATTTGCTGCCATTTTGTAGCCCCGTCAATCACTGCGGCTTCATAGTAATCATTGGAAATGCCTGTCAGGGTGCTAATATACATAACAGTGGAATATCCAATGGTTTTCCAAATCTGGAAGAAGGTAAGAATAAAAGGCCATTTCCCCGGGTCAGAGTACCAATCCACACCAGAAAATCCAAAATAGTTCAGCAGGTGGTTGAACAATCCGTTGTCTACGCTGAACAGCGAAAATGCCATAAAGGAAACTACTACCCAAGACAGAAAATAGGGTGCCATAAAAATGGTTTGGTATATCTTTGCACGCCGCTTGCGCAAAAGTTCGTTCAGTCCGATGGCCATGGCCACTGCAAGAATCAAATCCATACAGATAAACAGGGCATTATATAGAATGGTGTTTCGGGTAATCACCCAAGCATCGGAAGTCTGAAATAGAAACTCGAAGTTCTTGAACGCCACCCACTGGCTTCCGAAAATGCCCTTTGGCACACTAAACCGTTTAAATGCGAGAAGCAAACCGGACATGGGCAGGTATCGAAACAAAAACATAACTACCAGTGCAGGCAATGCCATTATGGTCAGCGGGAGATTTTTTTGAAAGGTTTTCAAAAAGCCTTGTTTGTTGTATCCATTGCTTTTAGGCTTGGCAAATGGTTTCATGAAAGTTCCTCCTTCGTTGTGGCTTGTAGGACGTTTTTCTTTATGATTCCATTATAAGCGCAGCCTGTCACCCAAACAACGATACTAATTTTAAGTGATGTGTACTTTTTTTAGGTGTAGCCTGTTCTACAATAAAATTTGTTTTTTTGTCAATTTTTTTTGCATTATATACAACCACAGCCCCAAAAAGTGTGGTATACTGGTTGGCGGCAACACAATTGTTGTGATTGACTCTTACAATCTGGAAAGGAGCCATACCTATGAAAATTATTTTAGTGGACGATGACCCTTTAGCTTTGGAGGGCATTTCTCGTATACTCCATTGGGAGAAATTTGGAGGAGAACTAATGGGCTGTGCCACAGATGGACAACAAGCTGTTGCACTGATAGAATCGCAAAAGCCGGATGTTGTTATTTCTGATATTCGTATGCCCGGCATGGATGGGCTAGAGCTGGCACAGTATATTTTTGAACACTGCCCCCATACACGGATGATTCTGGTAAGCGGTCACGGAGAATTTGAATATGCCCAGCGCGCTTTACAATATCAGGTAACTGACTATATCCTAAAGCCCATTACACGGGCAAAGCTCAACAGCTTGGAAGAACGGCTTACTGCCATTCAACAGGAGCTTTCTTCCGACATTCCTCCATGGTATGCCTGTGATGAAGTTCTGCGCACACAAGTTACCGATGCACTACACAAAGGAGATATGGCAGCCATTGGAGAATTGTTCATTAGCAATGATGTCTTTTCTTCCCTGTCCCAAAAACGGGATGTGTTGGGCATTCAGCTTTTGAACTATCTTTTTTTGTATCAGGACGAACTAGGCAAGGACCGTTCTTCTTTGGATGCCATGCGACAAAAAGCCATGATGGAATACTGGCAACTTACCACACAACAGGAACGGTTGGCATATTTAGCAACCCAATACTATGACTTAATGGAATATGCAGAATCCTGTAAAGGGGAATATACCAACCCCATTGTAGCTTACTGTTTGCAATCCATCCAGAACAATTTTTCCAATTCCAATTTTAACATTTCCAATTTAGCAGACACCATGCACCTGTCCCTTTCTTATCTAAGTACAGTGTTTAAAAACAGCACTGGGCAAAATATCAGCAATTATCTTTCTACTCAACGGCTTAACCATGCACGAGAGTTGTTACAGGATGCCTCTATCCCCATCCGAGATGTTTGTTTTCGTTCTGGATATGATGACCCCCGCTACTTTGCTAAATTTTTCAAAAAGCATACTGGAATGACTCCCAGTGAATTTCGCAATTTGTATGCAGGTGGACACCTTGGGCAGTATTCCTGTGAGGAACAAGAGGTATGAGCATTACAAAACGAACCTTTATCATTGTTTGCTGTATTATTTCTGCCATTCTTCTTACACTAAACGGAACAACCTATATATTGTTCCAGTACGCCATTACCCAACAACTGATTACCTCTCAGGAAGCATTAATTGAGGCAAATGTACAGCTAAGCAATGGTTTTACTCAAACGGTAGACCAACTGGTCTACCAATATACCAGTGACCAACAGCTTGGTCTGCTTTTGAGTAAAAAAATTGGACAAGATGAGCTGGAAGATTTAAATATCCGCTTTTCTCTTAACAACCGGTTGTCTTACCAGCTAAATGCACAGTCTATTCTACTAAACAATGACTTTGTTACAGAATTGTATATCAACCCTGATTTGGCTGTAAGCAATCTATTTTCCCCCTCCAACACCATTCCCAATGTGAGCCGTGTTTTTAGCGGCAAGCAGGTACAAGACCAACACTGGTATAAAATCTCTCAAGAAAGCCGTGGTGGACAGTACATTTTTCTGAACGATGCACAGACCCACTTATGTTTTGCCTGCAAGCTGCAAAACAGTTCTTTCACCGGCCCACACCAAAAGAAAGGTTTAGGGGTTTTGTTGGGCAAACTTCCTGTGGAACGGTTGCCACAGCTCTTGTCCCTTTTTCCGGTAACCGAAAACAGTGGTGTTGTTTTGTTAAATCAGCAGGGAGAGCAGGTATTTTGTTCTCCCAATTTAAAAGCTGCCATTGGCGATGAACCACTATCTATTTCCAATACCAACAGCAAAAGAATTTCTATTCAAGGAGAACAGTATCTTTTTAGTGCAAAAAACCTTCAATGGGGAGTACAACTGGTTTTTCTCACCCCTTACCAAGATGTTACACAGCAAGTTTGGAAAATGATGTACCCCTATCTTTTTTGTTCTGCTGTATTTTTAGCAGTGGGTATTTTGTTATCCTTGCTTTTATCTGCTGGCATTTCTCGCCCTGTGGTTCGCTTTGCCAAAAAATTAGAGAGCATTCAGGACACCCGTAATCTTGACTGGGCAAAAGAGCCTGTGGAAGGCCCTAGAGAAATCCAACAACTAAACCACAGCTTTGAACAACTGATTTATCGTATCAACGGCTTAATTGAAGAATTGACTATTAAGGAAAACCAACGACGAGAAAGCGAACTAAAAGCGTTGCAAGCACAAATCAATCCACATTTTATGCTCAATGCCATGAATGCAGTAAACTATATGGCACTGGAGCGAGAACAAGATGACATTGCAGCCACTGTGGATTCCATTGCTACCCTTATGCGGTACAGCATTACCGAGCCGGATTGCCTTGTTACCATGGGAACCGAGTTGGAAAACATCCAAGAATATATTTCGGTTTATATGCTTCGCTTCCGGCAAAATATCCAACTGCAACTGGTGCCGGGGCTTCCTGCCAATCAGGTGGTTATTCCCAAATTCACCTTACAGCCCCTTGTGGAAAACTCCATGCGTCATGGAATTACCCGCCAAGATGCTGGTATCACCATCTACATTCATTCCTACCAAGATGATACATTCACCTACATTGACGTAACAGATACGGGCAATGGTGCCGATGCCCAAAAGCTCAATGCCTATTTAGCCTATGAAGATGTTGACCTGAAAGTGACCCATGGTTTTGGAATCCGCAATGTCAATGAACGGTTGCAGTTGCGCTTTGGAGAAACCAGCAGTTTGCAGTATTTCAACTATGACGGTCAAAAACTGCTGGCTCGCCTAACTATCCCACGGGAAATTTCCAACCATTGTTGTAGCGGAGAGAAATAACAAAAAAGTCCACACAACAAAAAGATTTTGCCTCTTTCCCCTTTTGCAAAATTCCCGTATAGTAAAAGAAAAAGCCCATATATAGGGCAATGTTTTACCGAAAGGAATTGGTTGCCATGAAAAAAGAAGTTGTTGCCAACGGTATCCATAACTATACCCCGCCGGAAGAATATATCCCACCAAAATCCCCACAGGTTCAGGAGCATTTACAGTGGTTTATGGGGCTAAAGTTAGGCTTTATGATGCACTGGGCTCCCGGCTGTCAACTGGGCACCTATGAAAGCTGGCCCCTTAGCGATGGCGATGCTGCATGGAGTCAGGAGGATTTTACATGGGCTTCTCCAGAAGTCTGCAAACAGCAATACTGGGATGCAAATAAAACCTTTCATCCTGTAAAATTTGATGCTGCTTCTTGGGCGCAGTTGGCAAGTGAATGTGGGTTTAAATACTTGCTATTTACCACCAAACACCACGATGGTTTTTGTATGTTTGATACCAAAACCACCGACTACAAAATTACCAGTCCCGATTGTCCCTTCCACACACACCCGGATGCAGATGTGGTGGCTGCTCTTTACAGAGAATTCCGCAAAAGAGGCATGGCAATTTCCACCTATTTTTCTAAACCAGACTGGCACAGTCCCTATTACTGGGATCCAGAATTTGGAACAGCCCCTACACGCAATGTCAATTATGATATTGCCCAACACCCTGACCTATGGGAGAAATATGTACAGTTTACCCATGAGCAAATCCGAGAGCTTTGCACAAACTATGGAAAGATTGATGTGCTCTGGCTGGATGGCGGCTGGGTTCGTCCAGACAACCTAGGGCAGGATATTCGCCTAGGGGAAATTGTGGAGGAGATACGTTCTTCCACACAACCCCATATGATTGTGTGTGAACGCACCTGTGGTGGTGAATATGAGAATTTTATCACTCCAGAAAAAACTGTGCCAGATACTGCTTTAGAGGTACCTTGGGAAACCTGCACCACAGTGGGACAAAAATTCTCCTTCCACTACACTGACACCTTTAAGAGTGGTAAGCAACTGGTACATTTACTATTGGATATTGTAAGCAAAGGTGGCAATCTGGCATTGAACATTGCCCCCCAACCAGATGGGTTGTTGCCTGCCCCTGCTGTGCGTTCTTTGCGAGAAATGGGAGCATGGCTAAAGGTGTTTGGTGATGGCATTTACAACACCCATATCTGTGCCCCCTACTTTGAAGATAAACGCTTTTACACTCAAAAAGAAAATCAGATATACGCGTTTTATGCCTATGATGATGTGCCTGTTCTGCCCGATAAATTGACCTTCCATATAACAGAGGCTGTTTCAGAGGTACGGTGCATCCGCACAGGTCAAACCTTGTTGTTCCGTCAAACACCAGAAGGCATTACTTTAGACCTAAGTTGTTTGCCTATGGGTGGAGCATTTTACGCTGAAGGGTTTCTGTTGACCTTGGATTCTTAATTCATCTCCAATCTTTTTGTATTGTTTTTTCTTCTCTCTTCTTGGGTTGGAACAAAAATTCCCACTCCAAAAAGCCGCCATTGCCCATCTTTTTGTGGTAATGGTGGCTTTTTGTGTTTGCCGTTTATTTTGTATTCCTGTATACTGGTAAAAAAGACAACAAGGAGTGAATATGGTATGATACATTGCCCATGGGACAGAGTAAAAGCTCTGTATGGTGTAGAAACATTGTGTGGATATTCTCAAAGGGAAGTTGCTACACTCAAGGAAAAATTTGACCATTTGCCAGAAGTTTTAGAACACTTTTATTCCACTGCGGGAAAAACCGAGGCCCTCCACCATGTGCAAGACCAATGGATACGCCCCATAGATTTTACAAAATGGGATTGGCTAAACCAATCGGACTATTTTATCTTGCTAAATGAGAATCAAGGTGTTTGCCGTGCAGGAATACGCCGTAAGGACTTACACCTTCCTGACCCTCCTGTATATTACACAGAGGATGATGAAAACTGGACTCTCTGCGCACCCACAACCACCGAATTTTTGCTTGCCGCCCTTTGCTATGAATCGGTTTTCACATTTCCATACAGCCTAGAGGAATTTTATTACATCACAGAGGAGGAATATTCTTTTATTGAAAGCCACCTTCAAAAATTGCCTTTTCAGTTGGAATATTGGGTCAGTGATATGAAAATTACTTTGTATTCCACGCAACCAGACAATATGGTGGCCATTATGGATTGTGGGGAAGATGACCTTTCTATGTTGTATGGGGCAGTCAGCGAGTCCTCCTACAAAGAGCTTTGTGCTCTTTTGGAGAATATAGGAGAACCTATGTAGTTCTATTTTTTGAAAAGTAATCTAGCTGGCGGTGGACTCTCTCCTGCAACAAATCAATAAATTCTTGTGGTGCCTCCACCTGTATCATGGGCCCAAAGGATAAAACTCGGATAAGCAGTTCTGTTTCATCGTCGGGATGATAGTGCAGTTTTATTCTATATTGTCCACTGTCCAGCTTTGTAGTTTCTTTGTGAAAATGAGAAAAATGCAGCAAGACTCGTTCCAATGCGTTTCGCTGATTATACAGCAAAAAGGTCAATTCTTTTTGCTTTTGTCTGGGTAAAACCGGCTTTTGTATGGATGGTGGTTCCTCCATAATTTCACAGCTTTGAATTCTTGCTAAGTTGATGGTATATGTATTTTGTTTGCCAAAGGCAATTAGCCGAAATTTATCATCCTTTGAGGAATACTCTAACTGGTTTGGTTGGCAAAAAATCGTATATTTTGCATAGGTACGGGTAAAAAACTCAACCTTCAGCATTTTCTTTTCATGCAATGCCTGTAGAATGGTTTGGAAGCACTGGATGTACTGTGTATCTGTATATGGGTCACCATCTGTATATTGGTCAAAAAATACAAAGGTTTCTGGCTGATATAAAGGCTCTACATCTTCCAACCCTGTGCAATCTGGCTGAAACAATGCAATTCGCTTATCCAAAAGTAATGCCTTTAACCACCGCTTTTCCAATGTGGTTAGAGGCATTGTGGGTTTATGGTGAACAACTGTGCCCAATGTGGGGGTTAAAAGTGGCCATTCCTGTTTTTTTAATGCAGTGGGAATGGAAAGGGTACTTTCGGCAAAGGCTTTTTGTTGCACAATGTTTGTTAGGCGTTGGTCAGTCAAACACCCTTGTACTGCCTCTGTCAAAATATCTGCCACCACCTGAAAGTATGTGCCATAAATTTCATGAAACAGCATGTTTGTCATCTCCATATAGTGTTTCCATTGTTTGTAAATCCTCAAAAAACCCCTTTTCTACCACAGGATTTGTGCATTGAAGGTCTACAATTCTTCCAATAAATGTTCGCAACCATGGCAACATCTCAGTAGCATCATAAACATCTGCAACAAATCGATAGGTGTGCTCGTCTATCATTTCTACTGTACCATGCCGCTTTTCTCTTTTCAGTCGCTGGACAATAAATTGTTCATCATTCTCCACATGGATTGTCATTTCAATATGTTCTAGGGCTTGTGTATTTCCTCTGGACACTCCCCAAAGGTGCTGGTCAAATTTTTGTTGTAATTGCAAATAGCGAGAAAAACACTCCTCTTTGCAACCGATTTCCACTTTTTTGATGGCGTCCAACCGAAAAAAAGCTATTCGGTTGCTACCATAATGATACCCTAGGAGATATTGCCGGCCAGATTGGGTACTGACATAGATTTTTAGAGGGCACAAACTTCTTTGGTATTCCAGTGCATTTCTCAGGTTTGTAATGGTCAACTTTACTCGTTGTTGTGTATAGATTGCCTCCAAAAGCTGGCACAAGATATCACTATCCAAGGTATGCACCATATAATGATGCTTAAACCGAAAAAAGTCGGGAACGCCTTGCAACCTATCCAACAAAAAGGAACCTATTATCCCTAAAGGGCTTTCCTCACTGTAAAAAGCAAGGGCATCTTTCCAAGAAGTAAGGGAAACGGTGGGAAGGTCGGTTCGTTTGTATCGTACCTCTCTACCCTTTTTCTCTACACAAAGAAGCCCTATGGAAACATACTCTTTTAGCTTTTTTCGGACAGTAGATTCATCAAAGGAAATGGGCTTGTCAAAATAGTGAAGATACTTCCTGTTGATTTCCTCTATCATCTCCCCAACAGTCAAGGCTCGTCCTTCTTCCAACATATCCAAAATGTAAAAATGAAGTGTAATATCTTTGTTGGTAAAACTTTTGGCTTTGAATGCTTTGTAAAGAGGGTTTGCGGAAATGGTACGACTATCCACAGACAAAAATACATTTTTACTGTTGCCTGTGTAATGGAAAGACATATACTCCCCTAACCAGCTTTCAATTCTCCGTCGCTCGTTGTCATAACTGCGGGCACTTTTTTTGTCATATTCATTGCGGCTCTTAAATCCATACACATAAAAATCCCGCATATAGGCACGAATACTTTCAAAGTCTTTTATCAGTTCACTGTATGCCATCCTTTGCTCCCCTTTCTAGGTTTTATTGTAACACACAGCTATTTACAAGAAAAGAATTGTATCCCCCTTTTGTTGGTCTACTGCTATGTTCGCAACTTTTTTTCCGTGATTTTCCTGCTTTCCGGGTGTATTCTAGTACCAAGAAAGGCACCAACAGCAACTACAAGGGTTGAATTGCTTAGTGGTTATAGCGAGGGGCAAGAACATTGCCTCTAACGTGGGTTCGAATCCCACTTCAAAAAAATGGTGCCTTGGATATGGTTCAATAAGATGCTAACAGCAAATTTTCTTTATTCGCGATTGAGTAAAAGAAACAAACGCATCTTGAAAAATGAAAGGCACATACAGCAACTTTTGGTGGAGGCTTCCAAGCTCGGGTTCAAATCCCGTTTTATCTTTTTGTGCCTTGTATGAACCATACAATGATAAAGGGGTGATTTTTATGCTGGAACAGTTGAAACAAGAAGCAAACAAAACCTATACCGAAAATGGAGCCATTACATATTCTTCTACCGGTTCTCATTGCTTGGATTTGTTTGCCACCATTGGTGCCCTGCGCAATGCAGAACAATGGGAAATTATGCAACGTTTTTTGGTGGCCTATACCGAAAATCCAGACCTTGCCATGAAAATTTTGTTTTTTGGTCGGGATGTTCGGGGCGGTCTTGGAGAACGGCGAGTATTCCAGATTCTTTTGCAATGGCTGGCAGCTCACCATCCTCAATCGGTGGAAAAGAACATCCCATACATCGCTGAATATGGTCGATATGATGACCTTCTTGTATTGTTGGATACTCCTTGTGAAGGGGCAGCCATGGAGCAGATAAAAACGCAGTTTGAACAAGACTGCACCGCATTGGAACAAGGACAGTCTGTTTCTCTTTTAGCAAAGTGGCTTCCCTCTGTCAATGCATCCAGCCCCGCCACCATTGCAAAGGCAAAGCGGGTTGCTCGGTTTCTCGGTCTGAAAGATTCTGCATACCGAAAAAAACTATCTGCTTTGCGTGAGAAAATCGCCATTTTGGAAAATTATCTCCGCCTAAAAGAATATACCTTTGACTACTCGAAACAACCTTCCAAAGCCATGTTCAAGTATCGCAAGGCATTTTTGCGCAATGATACAGAACGATATAACCAATTTATGAATCGTGTGAAGGAAGGAAAGGAAACCATTCACACCGGCACCCTTGCTCCCTATGAAATTGTGCAACCTATCATAACAACAATCCCCCTTTCCGAAGAGGAAAAGAAAGCCATTGATGTTACATGGAACGCACAAGAGAATTTTGCTGGTGACGAAAATGCTCTTGTAGTAGTGGATGGCTCTGGTTCTATGTATGGCACCATGTATGGTGGTTCAGGCATTTTCCCCGCTTCAGTGGCGTTGTCCTTGGGCATCTATTTTGCAGAACGAAACACTGGTAAGTTTCACAATCATTTTATTACCTTTTCGGAAAAACCTCGTTTGGTAAAAATTAAAGGAACTACCATTTATGATAAATTGCAATATTGTATGCAATACAACGAGGTGGCAAACACCAACTTGAGAAAAGTATTTGACTTGATTCTTCAGACAGCAATCAAATACAAGATTCCACAAGAAGAAATGCCCAAACGGCTCTATATTATCTCAGATATGGAGTTTGACTATTGTGTGGAAGATGGGTCTTTGACCAATTTCCAATATGCACAAAAATCCTTTGCACAGTTTGGCTACCAACTGCCAGATGTTATCTTTTGGAATGTTGACAGCAGAAACCAGCAACAACCTGTAGAGATAAATGATGTGGGGGTTGCTTTGGTATCTGGTTGCTCTCCTAGAATCTTCTCTATGCTGCAATCTGATACACTTTCTCCTTACGCCTATATGATGGATGTGATTGGTTCTCCACGATATGCACAGATTGTGGCATGATAACAAAAAGAAGGCAAAAATCTTCGGATTCTTGCCTTCTTTTTTTATGCTGTTATTTTGACTGTTTCATCAATTCTGCTATGGTGTTTTCAATTTTATCCCATGCTTTTTCTGGGCTTGTTTCCTCTTTTACAGATTGTTCCAAGGGGCACATTCCGGTGCCTGTGCGGTTTTCGATAAACTCCACCAAAGTGCCATAGCAATAGTCAATACCATGTTGCTCCAGTACCTCTACGGCCCCTTTGCTCATGATGTCCCCATAGACCGCCTTTGCACCAGAAAGAACCAACAAAAAAGCGGCTGCCTTGCCCACAATTTTGTCTGCCACCTCTGCCCCTTGAAAGAACTGTCGATTTTCTCTCATAGGTGTGATAAGGGGCTTTACTCCCAATCCAGTACCCTGATAAAATATAGTTTCTCTTGCTGCCACACAACTATATTCATGTTGTTGTACCAGCTCTATTATTTGTTTATTCATGGTTTGACACCTTCTGATATGTATGGTAGATAATGGGCACTACAACCATTTGCAGCACAATTCCCGGCAAAGAAAGAGCAATGCTGCTTACCAATGCTACAAAACCTGTAAATGGTGCAGGCAGATGGAACACATAGGCAGCCGCCAGCACACAGAGAAAATATGCAACACGAGAAACCGCCAACCCCAAAGCCACAGCAATGACAGGCTTTGTTTTTTTGCTGAAAAAGCCCAAAGCCAAGCCATATACAACTAACTCAATAAGCATAAAATACAACATTGGGATAGGTGGCATTGCGGATACAAAATGGCTGATAATGGGTGCAAGCACAGATACCAGTACCACATATTTGGGCGGAACCAAAAAAGCGGCTACTGCTACGCCCCAAAACAGTGGCAAAAACATTTTTCCTCCCTGTGGCCCTGCCAAGTGGAACACACTGGGCATAATAACACTGAGAGCCACACACATGCTGGCAAGTACCAAATTTTGGGTAACAGTTGTTTTGGTCTTTGTCAATTTTAAAACCCCTTTCTCATTAACCTCCGAAAAACAAACCTTGCGCTGTCTATTTTCGGCACTTTTTTAGTATACTAAATCTGTAATTTTTATCAAGTAGGAATTTCTATTTTTCTATCATCCCTTTGTTGTGATTCTTGACATATATCCTTTTTCGTCGGTATAATAAGGTTTGCTCAAAGGAGGAAATGCCATGAATATTTCCGTTACATCCAAAGAAGAAATTTTAAAAATCAGCAGACAACTGGTGCAACAACAGGGTTGGTCAGCTGTGAATATTCGCTCGGTGGCTTCTGCCTGTGGCGTTTCTGTTGGCTCCATTTATAATTATTTTGAGTCCAAATCGCAACTGGTTACAGCTACAGTGGAAAGTGTCTGGTGCGATATTTTTCACTCTCCTCAAGAGGTATTTCAAAATACACAAGAGTGCATTCAATGGCTCTATCAGCGGATAAAATACGGCAAAGACCAATATCCCGGTTTTTTCACATTGCATTCTATGGGCTTTTTGCAGCAGGACACCGCCACAGGCAGAGAAAAAATGCAGCAAACATGGACACATATCCAGCAAAGTTTGTGCAGTGTATTGTATAAAGACCCCAATATTAGCCCTTATGCATTTGATGAGCAATTTACCAGAGAAAAATTTGCAGACCTTTTATTTTCCCTTTTGTTGTCCGTATTGTTGCGGGGAGATGATGACCCCACAGTGGTTTTGGAATTGGTGCGTAGGACACTATACAACAATATCCGTCCAACATCTGACTGATAAAAAGGACTTCCGTTTTACACTCGGAAGTCCTTTTTCTTTTAATAGTGCTTTAAATACGACTGTCCAAAAGGGTTACATATCGGTCGTGGAATTGCTGGAAGGTTCCAGCGTCCAATTCCTCACGAATGCGCTTCATGAGGTTGTTGTAGAAATACAAATTGTGCATAACAGCCAAGCGCATTCCTAGCATTTCATCGGCTTTGAATAGGTGGCGGATATATGCACGGGAAAAGTTGCGGCAGACAGGACAATCACACTGGGTGTCAATGGGGTTTTCGTCCTTTTCGTACTTTAGGTTTTTAATATTCAGCACACCATCCCATGTGTTCAGATGGCCATGGCGAGCGTTGCGACTGGGCATAACGCAATCAAACAAATCCACTCCACGATACACCGCCTCGATGATATTGCCGGGGGTACCTACTCCCATCAAATAGCGAATTTTGTCCTTTGGCATATGCGGCTCTACCACACTGATAACACGATACATTTCCTCGGCAGGTTCTCCCACTGCCAGACCGCCCAAGGCGTACCCATCTAAATCCAATTCTGCAATTTCCTTCATGTGTTCGGTGCGCAAGTCATCAAAGCAACAGCCCTGATTGATACCAAACAACATTTGGTGAGGGTTCACCGCTTTGCCTTCCTCTTTTAGGCGGTTCAGTTCTGTTTTGCACCGCTTCAACCACCGAACAGTACGAGCACAGGAATCCTTTGCATAGTCATGCTCAGCGGGATTTTTGATACACTCATCAAAAGCCATAGCAATGGTAGAACCGAGGTTTGCTTGAATTTGCATACTTTCCTCTGGGCCCATAAAAATTTTTCTGCCATCCAGATGGGAATGGAACATCACACCCTCTTCGTGAATTTTTCGCAGCTGTGCCAGACTAAACACTTGGAATCCGCCACTATCGGTAAGGATAGGGCCATCCCAACGGGTAAACTTATGCAGCCCACCCAATTCCGCCACCAACTTATCCCCCGGACGCAGATGGAGGTGATAGGTGTTGCAAAGCATTACCTGACAGCCAATTTCTTTTAGGTCAAAGGCAGACAGACCACCTTTGATGGCAGCGGCCGTGGCAACATTCATAAATGCAGGAGTTTGCACAGTGCCATGCACTGTCTGAAATTCTCCACGACGGGCAGCATTTTCCTTTTTTATCAATTTGTAAGGCATAAATTTGTAAGGCATATTTGTATAAATCCTTTCTTTGTTATACAATCAGCATAGCATCTCCAAAGCTGAAGAAACGATATTTTTCCTCTACTGCTACTCTGTAGGCATTCATTGTATTCTCATACCCACAGAAGGCAGAAACCAGCATGACCAATGTACTTTCTGGTAGGTGGAAATTGGTGATAAGTCCATCAATGCACTGGAATGTATACCCCGGATAGATAAAAATATCTGTATCCCCACTGGTAGCACAAATTTTTCCCTCATTTGCCTTTGCAGCGGATTCCAGTGTGCGGCAACTGGTGGTGCCCACAGCAATGACACGACCACCTTTTTCCTTGGTTTGGCGGATTGCCTCTGCTGTTTCAGGGCTAATGCTATACCATTCGCTATGCATTTTGTGGTTTTCTACCTGCTCCTCTTTTACGGGGCGGAAGGTTCCCAACCCCACATGTAGGGTTACTTCTACAATCTGTACCCCTTTTTCTCGCAGTCGTTCCATCAATTCTGGGGTAAAATGCAGCCCCGCTGTGGGGGCGGCTGCACTGCCTAACTCTTTGGCGTATACAGTTTGATACTGAGAAGAATCCTCCAACTGACTGGTAATATACGGGGGCAAAGGCATTTTTCCGAAAGCATCCAATTTCTCATAGAGGGTTTCGGTGTTGTAATGGAATTGCACCAACTTGTTGCCATCTTCATAGGTTTCCAAAATTTCGGCTGTTAGGGTTTCATCTCCAAAAACCAAGGTTGTTCCCGGCTTTAGCTTTTTTCCCGGCTTTGCAAGACATTCCCACTGGTCTTTTTTCTTCTCCCGCAAAAGCAGCAATTCACACACTGCCCCTGTGGGTGCCTTGTGTCCAATCAATCTAGCTGGCAAAACTTTAGAATTATTCACAACCAGCAAATCTCCTGCATACAATAAATCAGGCAGTTCATGGAAGATTCTATGCTCTAGCTGGCCGGTGGTTCGGTTCATACATAATAGCCTTGCAGCATCCCGGGGGCTGCATGGTTCTTGTGCAATGAGTTCTTTGGGCAGGTCGTACCAAAATTCATTTTTCAACATGAATGTTTTCCCTTTCTTCCATTGACATGGACGGCGGCAAAATGGTATAGTAAAAAAGCACAGAGGTTGCGGAATGCATGAGTATCCCCACGAGGGCCGCCGAGATTGTTTTTTGCGTGGTGGAAAAAGGGCAGCTCCGCCGAAAGTTTGCCCTATCGGCAAAAGGGCAGGCTTGGTCACATCCGCCGAAAGGTCTGTGACTGTCATGTGGGCAGCCATGCCTGTATGGTGCGCTGTGCGATATGCAATCTACTATATTATATTGCATATTTTGCCGGTTTTCAAGCCGGTTTTTTTCATCTTCCGGCTTTATCTTTAGAGGGATTTGGGAAAGGAATGAGTGAAATGAGAGAATATAAAGTTGGTGTTGTGGGAGCCACTGGAATGGTTGGTCAGCGGTTTGTTTCCCTGTTGGAAAACCACCCTTGGTTTCGTCTAACAGTGGTGGCTGCTTCTCCCCGTTCTGCGGGGAAAACCTACCGTGAGGCCATTGGCGACCGCTGGGCTATGCCCACTCCCATGCCAAAGGCTGCCGCCGACATGGTTGTGTTAAATGCATCGGACGTGCAGGCTGTTGCACAACAGGTGGACTTTGTTTTTTGTGCAGTGGACATGAAAAAAGAGGAGATTAAAGCCCTAGAGGACGCCTATGCAAAAGCAGAATGCCCTGTGGTATCCAACAACAGTGCCCATCGTTTCACCGAGGATGTTCCCATGGTGGTGCCGGAAATCAACCCCCAACACATTGAGGTAATTGCAAGCCAACGCAAACGGTTGGGCACAAAGCGTGGATTTGTTGCTGTAAAGTCCAACTGTTCTTTGCAAAGCTATGTACCTGCCCTTCACCCCTTGATGGAGGATTTTGGGGTATCCAAATGTTTGGTATGTACATATCAGGCCATTTCTGGTGCTGGCAAAACCTTTGAAACATGGCCCGAAATGGTAGACAACTGCATTCCCTTTATTGGTGGAGAGGAAGAAAAAAGCGAACAAGAGCCCCTGAAGCTATGGGGACACATTGAAAACGGCAAAATTGTTTCTGCCCAAAGCCCTGCCATCACTGCCCAATGCTTGCGTGTGCCTGTATCCGATGGACACACCGCAGCGGTGTTTGTCAGCTTTGATAAAAAACCTACCAAAGAGCAGATTCTGGAAAAATGGGCAAACTTTTCTGGAGAGGCACAAGCATTGCAGCTTCCCAGTGCGCCCAAGCAGTTTTTGCATTACTTTGAGGAAGAAAATCGTCCACAGGCAAAACTTGACCGCAATCTGGAAAATGGCATGGCCATTTCCATTGGCCGCCTGCGAGAAGATACCCAGTACGATTACAAATTTGTATGTCTTTCACACAATACCCTCCGTGGTGCTGCTGGCGGTGCTGTGTTGCTGGCAGAGTTGTTAGCCGCAAAGGGCTATTTGGAGTGAGAGATTTCCAAAGTTTTGAGAGGAGCATCTCTTTTATGAAAAAGACAGTATTTACTGGTGCAGGGGTAGCCATTGTCACCCCAATGAATGCCGACAGTTCCATCAACTACCCCGAATTAGGGCGGATAATTGAAGACCAGATTGCCGGCGGAACCGATGCTATTATTATTTGTGGCACCACAGGGGAAGCCTCTACCATGCCTGATGAAGAACATCTAGAATGTATTGGTTATGCAGTAAAAAAGGTTGCTGGTAGAATCCCTGTGGTTGCAGGAACTGGCTCCAACGACACTCGCCATGCCATTGAGCTTTCCCAAAAAGCTGCCGCTTTGGGTGTGGATGCCATTTTGCAGGTAACACCTTACTACAACAAAACCAGTCAGGCGGGCTTAATCCGCCATTTCACTGCTGTTGCAGATGCTGTTTCTGTTCCAGTAATGCTGTATAATGTTCCCAGTCGTACAGGGGTGAATATTACTCCTGCTACCTGCAAACAGCTTTCTGCACATCCCAATATTGTGGCGGTAAAAGAAGCAAGCGGAAACATCAGCCAAGTGGCAGAGATTCATGCTCTTTGTGGGGATGACCTAGCTATTTACTCTGGCTGTGATGACCAGATTGTCCCTGTGCTTTCTTTGGGGGGCAAAGGTGTAGTTTCGGTACTCTCTAATGTGGCTCCCAAGGATACCCACGATATGTGTCAGTATTGGTTTGAAGGCGACCATGCTAAAAGCCTTGCATTGCAAATGAAGTACATTGACCTATGCAAAGCATTGTTCTGTGATGTCAACCCTATCCCTGTAAAGGCCGCTATGAACTTGTTAGGCTATCAGGCTGGCTCCTGTCGGTTGCCTCTGATTGACCTAGACCAAGCCCACACAGAGATTCTGAAAAAGTCTATGGAGCAGTGTGGTCTGCTGTAATAAATTGCTGATTTTAAACCGCAGAGGGATTTGTTTTTCCTTTGCGGTTTTTTGTTCTTTTGCAATTTTCAAAAGACGAAATTTGTATTATAATAAAAAGAAAAACGGAAAAAGGATGATAACAATGGTAAAAATCGCCATCCAAGGCATTGGCGGAAGAATGGGCCAAGCCCTTTGCCGACTAATTGCAGCTAGAACAGATTGCCAAGTGGTTGCAGGCATTGACCTAAACGGTAACCCACAGGCAACCCCTCCAGTATATAGCAGCCTTGCAGAAATGAAAGAAAAACCAGATGTTCTGATTGATTTTTCCAGCCCTGCGGCTACTGCCAAGGCTGTTGGCTACTGTGCAGAACACCATCTGCCCTGTGTAGTATGTACCACTGGACTGGATGAAACTACAGAAAGAGCAATACAAGAGTTGTCCAAACATACTGCTGTCTTTAAAAGTGCCAATATGTCTATGGGCATCAACCTACTTATTGAGTTAGCTCGCACAGCGGTAGAGATGTTGGGTCTAGATTATGACATTGAAATTATTGAAAAGCACCACCACAACAAAGTTGATGCCCCCAGTGGCACCGCTTTGATGATTGCCAATGAAATCAATGACGCTGTCGACAATCGCTACCACTATGTATACGACCGCAGCCAGGTTCGTCAACCACGGCAACCCTTGGAAATGGGATTGCACGCAGTGCGTGGAGGCAGCATTGTGGGCGACCATGAAGTATTATTCTGTGGTCCCGATGAAGTCATTACCCTTGGGCATAGTGCCGCTTCCCGTGAAGTATTCGCCAACGGCGCAGTAAATGCCGCTGTATTTTTAGCAGGAAAACCTGCCGGCATGTATAGTATGAAGGATTTGATTCAAAAATGAACCATCAAACAAACTCACCTCACCCCAAAAATACATCTATACAAAAAGCACCCTCTGCCAAAAAGGGGAGCAGTGCTAAAAAAAGAAGAAGGAGAAAAAATAGGGCAGTCTTTGCCATGCTTCTGTTATTTAGTGTTATTTTGTTTGCAGCCGCTGCCCTTTGGAACAAGATTCCCCTTCCTGTTTCGGCACCGGTGGCCTCTCCTTCCCCCTCTCCCTCTCCTGTACCCACTGCTACCCCAGTGCCAGAACCAGAAACCACAACCATCCATTTTTCTGCCACTGGAGATAATCTAATCCACGATGTTTTATACAAGCAAGCGGCACGGCGGGCCGGAGGAAATGGCTACGATTTTACCGCATTGTACGAGAACATTGCACCTTTTTATCAAAACTATGATGTCAACTGGCTCAACCAAGAAACTTTGGTCAATGATGTCTATGAGCCTTCCAACTACCCCGCTTTTTCCACTCCCGGAGCTTTGGGAAAACACATGTATGACATTGGTTTTCGGGTGTTCAGCCTCTCTAACAACCACACCTACGACAAAGGTGCTGGGGGTATTACTGCCACACGAGAATTTTGGAACTCTATGCCAGAGGATTGTTTGACCGTGGGGCTATCTAGCGATGATTCTCCCGAAAATGCTGTTGTAGTGCAAACCGTAAAGGGTGTTAAAATTGCCTATGTGTCCTACACCGAGCATACCAATGGCATTCCTAAGCCCTCCTCTGCTACAGAGCATGTGACCCTTACTTCACAAACTGACCTGATTCAGCAACAGGTGGAGTATGCTCGCACTGTGGCAGACTTTGTGGTGGTTGGTCTGCATTGGGGCAATGAGGACAGCCACGGAATCCGAGATGACCAACGGAACCTAGCCCAAAGTATTGCCGATTGGGGCGCAGATGTCATTATTGGCACACATCCCCATGTGGTACAGGATTTGGAATGGAAAACTTCTGCCGATGGTCGCCAAGTGTTGGTGGCGTATTCTCTAGGCAACTTTGTTTCCGGGCAGTCTGCCGGAGATAATATGCTGGGGATGATACTAACCTTTGACCTTTCTCTTACAAAGTATCCCGATGGTACCACAGAAACCAGCGTTTCTGAAGCAAAGGCATGGCCTATTGTCAACCATTATGGATGGGGTCATTCCAATATTACCTGTTATTTCTTCTCCGATTATACCCCAGAAATGGCAGCCAACCACGGTGTAAAAAAATACTCTCCCCAATTCAGCTATGACTATGCAAAATCGGTATTTGAGAACAATATTAGTGCAGAGTTTTTACAGATGGGATAAATTTTTTCTTGACAAATTCATTTTGTTAGTGCTATAATCTCCCCCGGACGAATTTCATATTTTTATTAGTTGCCCGAGGTGGCTATAGATTTTTCTGTTTCTGACTTTAAACAGTAAAAATTTATAGCCGCCTTTTTTGCGGCTTTTTTACACAGGAGGTTTTATGAACGCACAACAACACCCTATGGGAACAAAACCCATTTTGCCTTTGCTGATTTCCATGTCGCTGCCCCCTATTGTTTCGATGCTCATTCAATCCCTTTATAACATTGTGGATAGCATTTTTGTAGCACAGCTAAGTGAAAACGCTTTGACCGCAGTTTCTTTGGCATTTCCTTTGCAAAATATTGTGTTGTCTGTAGCTGTAGGGCTTGGTGTGGCAATTAACGCCATTATTGCACGAAACCTCGGAGCACAAGACATAAAAGCAGCCAATCAAGTTGCCATGCATGGCTTTTTGCTTACAGGGATTCATTCTATATTATTTGTTTTTGTGGGATTATTTTTAACACAGCCTTTTTTGAGGATGTTTACCCAAAATGCTGAGATTTTTGAGATGGCATGCCAATATAGTTATTTGGTAATTTGTTTTTCTTTTGGTAGTTTATTTCACATTTTGATTGAAAAGATTTTCCAAGCAAGTGGAAACATGGTAATTCCCATGGTATTGCAGGGGGTTGGGGCACTGATAAACATTATTTTAGACCCCATTTTTATCTTTGGCCTTTTGGGATTGCCCAAAATGGGGGTGGTAGGCGCAGCATTAGCCACCTTGATTGGTCAATTTTCGGCTTGTGGCCTTGCATTTTTCTACTTTTTCAGAAGTAAGGGCCCTGTGTCTATCTGTTTGAAAGACTTCCGTTTTCGCTCTGGGCTTGTCGGGCAGTTGTATTCCATTGGTATTCCCTCTGGTATGATTATAGCCTTGCCTTCCGTACTGGTGAGCATTTTAAATATTTTGCTTTCCTCTTTCTCTCAAACTGCTGTGGCAGTATTTGGAATTTATTTCAAACTACAAACCTTTATCTATCTTCCAGTTTCTGGGCTTGTACAGGGAATGCGCCCCCTTATCAGCTTCAATTATGGTGCAGGCAAGCCCCAACGGATGGACAAAACTTTACTGTATAGTTTGGTTATCAGTGGCGGCATTTTAGCATTTGGATGGGCATTATTTTCTCTACTCCCTGAACAGATTATGTTTTTGTTTCAGGCAAAGGGCGAAATGCTATCTTTGGGAATCACTTCCCTTCGGATTATTTCTTCCGGCTTTCTATTTTCCACCATTGGTGTAGTTTTGGCTGGTGCATTGGAGGCTTTGGGGAAAGGTGGACGTTCCTTAATTATCTCTATCATTCGTCAACTGATTGTCATCCCTCCCGTGGCATGGTTTCTCAGCCAATGGATGGACATAAACGGCATTTGGGCAGCATTTCCCATTGCGGAATTGTTGGCTGCCATTGTTGCTGTTCTCCTGTATTGGAATACACGCAAGCATCTCTATTTTGCACAGACCTCTTCTGACCTTCAATAACAAAAACATCCTTGTGGCAGATGGGCTTTTCCCTATACCACAAGGATGTTTTTATTTATGCTTTGGATTCTTCTTTTATTTTATCCACTTTTTCCTTTTGTTGCCGCTTTTTTTCAAAATAACATTGGGCGCAAAGGCTTTGATATTCTACATTGTTCTCTTGGTCAATGGCAACTTGATTTCCCTCAAATACAAATTCCCCGTTTACCATTCTTCCATTGCAGACCGCTTTTCTGCCACAGGTGCAAATGGTGCGCATTTCTTCAATCTCATGGGCAAGTTCCAGCAAACGAGTGGAACCCGGAAACCCTCGCAGAGAAAAATCTGTACGCAATCCATAGGCAATAACCGGAATATCCAACTCTACTGCAATCATAAATAGTTGCTCCGATTGTTCTGGGGTAAAAAATTGGCTTTCATCTGTAAGAATGCACTCCGGAGTAAAGGAATTTGCACAGAAATCACAAATAGTCTGAAACAGGTTCATGCCCTCTGTAACCGAAATATCCACCTTTCGTTTTACCCCTAGCCGAGAAACCAACTGGTCACCGCCCTTTGTATCAATAGAAGGTTTTAGCAATAATACACGCATACCACGTTCTTCATAATTATGTGCCACCTGCATCAATGCGGTAGACTTTCCACTGTTCATCGCACCATATCGAAAATACAATTTTGCCATATTTATAAATCTCCTTTTTATTAGGCCACTAGAAAATAGAGCATAAAAAGCCGGGTAGACGAATCTGCCCGGCCGAAAGGTTGTGAAAAAGTTGGTTTTATTCCTACTCCAGATTATTCACACGGTAACTCAAACTCATTAAGCTATCACCCAGATGAACATTTTCTACTATCATCCCTGGGTATTCCACCGTTAAATCATAGTGGCTAAAGTTCCAAAACCCTTTGATACCCAACTCTACCAAAGTAGGTGCCAGTTGTTTTGCGCTAAGCTTTGGAATACACAAAACTGCCACATCTGGGCTGTTGCTTTTGCAAAATTCCCTAAGATTATCAATGTGTTGAATGGTCATGCCACAAAGCTCTGTACCAATGACCTCTTCCTTCACATCAAAGGCAGCCAATAGCCGGTAGCCTCTTGCATCGTTGTTCAAATAGCTAGAAATGGCAGTTCCCAACCGACCTGTACCAATCAGAATGGTACTGAGGCTGTTCTCTTTAAACAGCAATGTGCCAATTTCGTTATGGAGGCGGCTAACTTCATAGCCAATGCCCTGCTGGCCAAATCCACCAAAACAGTTGAAGTCTTGCCGCACTTGGGAAGCAGTGGTGCCCATCATCCGTGCAAGCTCACTGGATGACACTTTTGTGACCCCTTTCTGCTTCATCTCTGAGAGATAACGGTAGTATTTTGGCAGCCGCTTAATTACCGGCAATGATACCTTACCTTGGGAAGGCATAAAAGACCAACTCCTTGCTTACGAGCCGCCTGTTACAGTGACTCTATAGTTTTCATCACATAATTTCCAAACTCCTCAGTGGTACAGCCAGTATCACGGCCAGTAATCACTAAGGCTTTTTCTTCAAACATACATTTGTCCAGTGCAGCCTCCAATTGGTCTGCCTGTTTTTGGTAACCAATATGGCTCAACAGCATTACAGAGGCTCGCAACATACTACAAGGGTCTGCATATTTTGCACGACCTTCCTCCACCATACGGGGAGCAGAACCATGGATTGCTTCAAACATGGCATAGCGTTTGCCCAAGTTGGCACTTCCTGCGGTGCCAACACCACCCTGAAATTCTGCGGCTTCGTCGGTAATAATGTCACCATATAGGTTTGGCAGAACAAATACACGGAAGTCACGGCGACGCTTTTCATCCACCAGTTTTGCAGTCATAATATCCACATACCAATCGTCGGTGGTAATTTCGGGATATTCTTCCGCTACCTGCTGGCACAGACGCAAGAACTTACCATCTGTGGCTTTTACGATATTTGCCTTTGTTACAATGGATACCCGATTTTTCTTGTTTTTGCGGGCATATTCATACGCCATGCGAGCAATTCGCAATGTACCCTCTGTGGTGGTAACAGTGAAATCCAAACTGATACCATCTTCCACTTCAAAACCCAAACTTCCCATGGTATAGGCACCCTCGGTATTCTCACGGAAGAATGTCCAATCAATGCCCTTGTCGGGAACTTTTACAGGGCGCACATTGGCAAACAAATCCAATTCCTTACGCATAGCTACATTTGCGCTTTCAATGTTGGGCCATGGGTCACCTGCACGGGGTGTGGTGGTGGGGCCTTTTAAAATTACATGGCATTCTTTTAGCTGTGCTAAAATATCATCGGGAATAGCTTTCATAGCAGCAACACGGTTTTCAATGGTCAAGCCATCAATCTGCCGAAATTCCACTTTTCCCTTTTCCACTTCCTTTGCCAGCAAGAAACGCAGTACACGCTCTGCCTCGCTGGTAATCACAGGGCCAATGCCATCGCCACCGCATACACCAATGATAATTTTGTCCAAAGCGGGATAGTCAATGAAATCCCCTTGACTTTGCATTTTCTGCACACGGGCACGCTGCATTTCAATTAGTTTTTCAAATCGCTGCAATGCTTCTTTTGTTTCAATCATACTATCCGAACCCCTCTCTTTTGACTTTTTTGTTCCTTATTTAGAATAAAGCCTACAATACAACCATTATACCCATCTAAAAAAAGTTTGTCAATTTTCTATCGACCTATAAGGCAATATCTGGCACACTACAAATTTTATGGGATTAGCCCTTGTTGATTGCCAAGAATTTCAGTATAATAGTGCAATATTCTTCTATCTTTTTCGTTTCAAATTTTTATCCCATAGAAAGGTTGTTTTTTATGGAAATTCCTACTTCCTGCACACTATGCCCCCGAAAATGTAAAGCCAACCGCACAACAAGCATTGGAATGTGCAGAGGTGGCAGCACTGTTACCATTGCTCGTGCCGCTTTGCACCACTGGGAAGAACCTTGTATCAGTGGAACCCGTGGCAGTGGAACGGTGTTTTTTTCTGGTTGTAGCCTCCAGTGCTGCTATTGCCAAAACTATACAATCAGTGCGGAAGGGTACGGAAAACAGATATCCACCACACAGTTGGCAGATATTTTTTTACATTTGCAAGCACAAGGTGCCCATAATATCAACTTGGTCACACCGGGGCACTGGGCTCCTTGGATAGTGGAAGCATTGGAAATGGCACACAAAAAAGGCTTACAGCTTCCCATTGTTTGCAACACATCTTCCTATGAGACCATTGAAACCATTGACCTTTTGGCCAACTATGTAACTGTATGGTTGGCAGACATCAAGTACCATTCTTCGGAATGCTCACAAAAATATTCTTTTACAGAAGATTACTTTCCTGTAGCCACCAAAGCCATTGAAAGAATGCTATTTCACAATGGTAATTGCAAATACAATGAAGATGGAATTTTGACCCATGGTGTTATTTTGCGACATCTGGCATTGCCCGGCAATCTTGCCGATAGCAAAGCGGTTTTGCAATGGATGGCATCTTTGCCACAGGGTAGTTTTATCCCCAGCTTTATGAGCCAATATACTCCCTTTCATAACGCAAGTCAATTTAAAGAACTATCTAGAAGAATTTCTACATGGGAATATAAGCAAGTTATCCAAACCGCTTTGGACTTGGGATTGAGTGAAGGATATATGCAGGAAAAAAGCAGTGCAAAAGAGGAATACACCCCTGCCTTTGATTTGACAGGAGTGTAACTACTGTTTTGAATATAAAACCTTTTTAATACAAAGGATATGCCAACAACATGGTCAGATAATTTAGGACAGACATTCCCAAAGCAATTACAAATAAAGTTAAAATAAAATGTGCCACCAACAATGCCTTTGCTGCGGTTTGCCTATTGACTTTTGTATCTCCTCCAGTAAATGCCACAATAGCCAAAATAATAGCCCCCACCACTGGGAACAATGCTGCTAAAATCAACAGCAACATTTCTCCAAAATGCAACGGGTCTTGTTCTGGCTCAAGAGTGTATGCCCCTTCCAACAAATTGTCCATATCCGGCAAAGAAATTGTTTCCACTTTTTTTGCAGATGGCTCTTTTCCTGATTCTGTTGCTTTTTGTGCATTTGGTTGTTCTGAAAAAAGAGAACTAGGGAAGGATGCTTTTTCTTTGGATAATGGTGTAGAAGTTTCAAAGATGTAGCGTGGAGGCTGAACACCAGTAGACCAGTCTACCTCCCTATGACAAAAGGGACAGGCACCAACTCCTTTGGGAATCAGTGTGCCACAAGAATTACAAAATATACTCTCCATCGGGGTAACTTCTCCTTTTAGGATTTATTGCTTCCCATTATAGCACTTTTTACCAAATAGGAAAAGGAGTTTTTCTTTGCCATACCTTAATAGTGAATATCGACAGGATAGCACTTTTATAGGAATACTTTCTATTTTGTTAATATATTAGCATTTCCATTTTTACTCCCTGCACAGTATCACCCTTTGTTAGATACAGATATCTTTCCGCATTGTCTTTTGTTTCATGAATAAACAAATTGTAGTTTTCATATCCAATAAAATTCAAAAACTCAGAAAATAATTCTTTCCCTTTTTCCTTTGAAAAATCGCACAATGCAATTGTGATTAGAATTTTTTCTTCCTCATCTATTTCAATACTACAATTTCTGATGTCCTGCCTCTCATCCAAAAAAGCCTGTATATCTTTGTAGATATTAAATTCCAAATGAGATTTAAAGTCTTCAAATATTTTTAACAAATCCATATTTATTCTTCTCCTCACTTTTCAGCAAAAGCAACCCATATGAATGCTATACTGAAACATTTTAAATACTTCCACCAATTTGATACCTTTTGCCGTCTTAGTTCGCTTTCTACCATTTTCAACGGTTATTTTCTATTATAACACATAAAGCACCTAAAGTCCAAAAATAGAGGACAAAAACATCACATGAAAAATTTTGCAAAAATTCTCCCTTTTCTATGGGACAGTAAAAACAGCCACTGCCCATAAAAGGGAGAATAAAAATTTTTGTGTAGTTTTAAATAAACCTTAAAACTTGCTATTATATAATTTTTTCAGATTGTGTGGATTCGCTAAACACTCCACCCATTCCTAAGGTGGTTTTAATTCCAATACCGCTGTATGGTGCTAAGGCAACAAGCAATTGCCAAATTTCCTGCAAAGGTGCCGATAAACGGGATTCCATTACAATGTTTCCTACAAAAGCAGGTATCTTTGTGCCTTTCAGGGAATAGCGTACTGTGCGCAAAGAATAATCTACAATATGCAGTCCTTTTTCCAACAAGATAAGAGCATCGGCATCCTCCAATGGCATATTTGGGCAAACCTGATTCCACTTTTTTACCATGCTTTGCAACAACCATCGTTCTTGGGGAAAAATCCCATAGCGGCCATCGCTCTTAAAGGCAGTGGGAGCAGCAAAATACAATCTTATTCTACGATTGTTAGAGATTTCCTTCTCACGTCCTATAAGGTCGGATATAGTTTCCTCTCGTACATGTTGTAACACAACAGATAGACAAAGCCCATGGAGCTGGATGATGTGAAGTTGGTCTAAAACTGGGCCAAAAATCTCAATCATCTGGTCATTGAGCAGGCTCACCGTCCATAGATTCTGCTGCAAATCTCGATTAAAATAAAGATATTGGGAAATAGGCGTTTCTCCCTCTATGTGCAGTTGCTCTCCATAGCTGGGAGGCACTTGTTCCAACATCCACGCATATAAGCGGTAAGCCCAGAAATTTGGGATAGGCTGTTTATCAGCTTGTGACACCAAAAAAACATATTGCCGTATCATTCTATATCCACCTCGCACAAACCAAAAGGATACAATTTACCGCCAAATTTTGTATACTTCATCATGTGAGGAGAAATACCTAGTATTTTGTCCTGTTCATGGTGGTGATTCCTAAAATGACACATATTTTCAGCTACTCTTTTCAACCCTTCTTGTTCCCCATAATAGGGGTAAGTTAGCGTTTTGGAAAAGAATCCTGCACCACCGCCCAGAATCAAACAGTTTTGCATGGTTTGGGTGGAAGGTGCCTCAAAATGAGGTACATATGTTTTTTGGTAATATTCCGAAAACTCTCCAATACTTTCTAGTAAAATTTCCTTTGTGATTTTATCTTTTAAAATGGACTGGTCTAAGGTAAGTTTCATGTGGATTCTATGCCCCGGCTTTACACATTCTCTGCAAACATTGACTTTTTTTTCAGTTCCTTTTGTGCTGATGTCATATTTGCCAGCCAAAATCATAGAATCGTCCCCAATGGGGATACTATCCGATATTTGAATTCCACGAAAGATGCTATTCAAGGCATCTTCTTTTTTTTGCCCTTTACAGGACAGTGTGTGTAGGTACTTGGGTTCCGAAAATTCACCATGTCGCCCTTTGTCCGCCAAAATACAATGTAGCAAGTACACTGTGCGCAATGCGCCCTTTACACTGGAACCCGAAATATAAGCCCTACCATCTGCATTGCGTTGAAAAGCATGAATTTCTTTTAAACTTTCCTTTGCTTTCAAGGCATCCTGTGCAGATAAGCTATACTGCACCAAACTGTGAATATCATCCTCCGAACAGCCACATTCTGTTTTTAGAAAACTGTGCAAATTCTTCTTGTCTTTTCGCAGGATAAAATTTTCATACCTATCAATTAAATCCCTTTCTAGCAAAAGAGTAAAAAGGGCATCTTGGTTTACAATGTATACTTTCTGGTTCCAAGAATCATACATATACTCATGTTTGCAATAGCATGTACCACTGCCCACAAATATGGGTGTTTTTACAGTAAGAGTCAAATCATAAACTTGCAGATGTTCCAGTTGTATCATAAATCCACCCCCAATAGAATTGGTCGACTATACCGGTATACTGGATGGGCACCCTCTCCCACAAGGTACAAATCCCCTGCAAAGGGGCGGCACAGTACCGCACCAGCGGCTAAAAAATACTGTGTTCTCTTTTTTTGCGAGGTTTTCGCATAGGTGCTAGACTGCACAAATCCTCCACGGCGCACAATTTGAAACCCTGCTTTTTGTAGTGTTTCATCCAGTTCAGCATCAGACGGCAAACTTGTGGTAAGCAGAAGGTACCGCTTTGCCGGATGGTTTAGGGCATGGTATAACCAGCGATATTGTTCATCCTGTGCAGCTTTATCCAAGGGTTGGCACTCTACCGAAAACCGACCATAACCAGTGCTTACTTTTCCGCCAATGCCGCTTTTCCCCAGACCTTCCAGCAAAAAGCGCAATTCTTGCTGCACATCGGGGGAACACTTTGCAAGGAGATACAAGCCACATCCCTCATCAAATGCAAAAGCCCCCACTGCGTATGGCATGGTGTCCTTGTCCTCATAGACCGCTGCACGGGTCACTTCAAAATGCTGACCAAACCTTAAAGAAGATTTTTTTGGGATATATGGTTCCCCACCTGCCAGCGAGTCCGCAAAAGCACCAAAGCTGCCCACCGGAATCCAACGAGTTTTTTTCACCAATTTGCGGATATTTGCATCTACTTCCTTGTTTCCATTGTCTGCCACCATGCAGGGTTTTGGCAAATACAAAACATTATTTTTCCATGGCATTCCATCGCTCAGGAAAAGTTTTCCTTCCTTTACCCATTGGCACAAGGTTTCCAACCCAGAAGGGCCATAGAATGACAAAGCTGTGTGGCACAAGGCAGAGAACAGGGTATCCGCACAAAAGGTTTCCTCAGAGGTATACAAGGACAGTGCCGAATCAGAGGAACCAAAATGCACTGGTGTTTCAAAATGGAGTTTAAACAGTAAACAATTCATACTTTTCCACCTCGCGGAAGAGTTCCAGTAGTGGTTGGGTGTCCATATTGGAACCAAACTGTTCCAGACGGAAATCATGCAGGCTTACCCGACCGCTGCCACGGGAGCCATGGCCGCCTAGATAATCCATTTGTAACAGCCGCATTCCTTTTACCAATAGGGACATATCTTCCATAGCTTGTTTTTCGTCGGTCAACTGATAGGTCATACATACATCAAAGGTCACACCAGAAACAACACGTTCAATCTGGCGAGGTTTTGCCGCTGAGGTTTGGCGGTCAATGACGTTTTCGCTTTTCACTTCGGTTAAGCCAATGGCTTTCATCTCGTCAAAATTGCTTACAAAGGCATCGGCAAATTGCAATTTTGCCGGCTGCACAGGGTTTGCGCTACCAAAGAGGCGTTTTATTTGGGGGGCATCCTCATTGATGGATGGCATATTCTCCACATCACAGCAGGTGCTTTTTGCCAACAGGGAGCGCAGCTTTCCTTTTAGGCTGCTGCCCGGCACAATGGGTAGATGGGTACGAGGGTCACGTATAACCGGCGCATCTACCGCACCAATGGCAGAATATGTATCTGAGCCGCCAATGTGCATACCGGTGAGTACCGTCAGTTTACAGCGAATCAAAAGTTTACCATACATATAGCATTAAGCCTCCTTGCCACCAAAATATTTGTGATATGCCACAAGAGCTTCCATATAGTGAAAATAGTTGATAAAAGCATCATGGTCATCTTTAATTGCCTTTAAGTAATGGACAAGTTTTGTACTTTCCAAAAAGGCTTTTACATTCTTATCCCTACCCGCTTCATACAACATGCGAATCTGTGCCAAATGCAGTTGGCGAACGGTTTCCGGCTTCAAGGTTTTGTCTGTATATATACTTTCTAGGTTGTAGCTATCAATCAACAGACTAAAAAGTCTACGAATTTTAGAGGTTGTAATTCTGCGAAACCATTCTTCTTTTAAAATAATATCCTCTGCCTCTTTTACATAATCTTCTGGCAGTAGGAGAGGATTGATACTTTCCGGCTGTGGGCGTGACTGTTGGGACTGTCGGTTGTGGAACTGCTGCCCTTGGTTCCGTCTGTCATTGCTCCTATTGTTTCTATTATCCCTGTTGTTTTGGTAAAATGCCATCTTTTTCACTCTCCTTTCGGGTTTGGTACACATACAATAAAATCGCTGTTATTAGCTGCCCACGGTGTGTTTTGTCCAACGCCCATTGGTACATTTTGTCGCAAAAATTTTTATAAAGCCTGTGGCGAGCATCTTTTGGGGATGGCTCCAACCGTGCCAACAAATAGGCATACCGTGCTAAATTGATACTCCCTTTCTTCTTTACCCCTTTTAACAATTCGTTGATACGATACAGCACAGAATTTCCACGGTCATCATTGTTATCAAAAAATTCCTTTAGAACGGTTTCTTTTTCACCAAGCACCCCATCAGTAAAATCACTCCAAGAATAGACATGCTGTTTTTCGTAGGAATCAAACAGGGCAATGGCATTTTTGCCCCTGTGCTCTTTGGCAACCTCCTCCAATTCAGCAGTTTGCAGGGCTGCCGAGCGAATGGGAAAATGGGAGTTAAAAATTCCCACACCTGCGCTAATGTGCAAGGTGCCACAAGTGAACTCTTCAAATGCCTGTTGAATGCGTACAGCAGCTTCTATAATATCATTCCAAGCACCCACTAAAAACACATCATCCCCACCGGAATAGACAATGCTCAATTTTAGCCTGTTGCCATCACGCTCCTTGGATAAAATGCCATTGATATACCGCTTAAAGAACAGCGACATTTGGCGGGAAAAGCTGGAGGTGCGAGAGATGGTAACATAGTGAAACTGCTTGTCATCCAGCTTATCCAGCTGTTCAAACCCTGATACAAAGGCATGACCCAAGTCGTCCACATCCATGCGACACACTGCCAAACGCCGAATACCGGTGGATTTATCTGCAAGTTCCTCCATAAGATTGCTAAAGGCATGATCCCCCACATACAAACAGGCACTGTATTTCATACCGGTGCAAAAGGTATTTTTTGTATAGATACGGGCAATGGTGTCCCCTTGTTCCATCAGACTGCGAGCCTCTATCTGATTGGTCATGCAAATATAAACCTTATCTTTTGTTGCACCAGGCAAAGAAAAATTAGCCAAAGGGGAAGGCTGATTGCTCACCACATAGACAGAACAGTCTTGGATTTTATTGGAAATATCCTCAAACCGTCCACACCAGTAGCAACGCTCTCTGTTTTTCATAAGGGTAGTTGTTCTGCCACAAATTCTGCACTCTCTGCCTTGGTCACCTAGGGGTTGTTGGTTGAGCCTGCGAAGCTGTTGGGCAGTTACCCGATGGAGTTTGTGCTGAGCAATGGCAGCGGACACCCGCCGAAACATTTGCTTATAGGGGGTATCCTTTGCAGGGGTGTTGGTCAGTTGGTTGGCAGTACAAGCAGTGTAGCCATGGGCAAGAAAAAGCTGTGTGCCAAACTCATCAAACAGCCATTCATTAAAACGAGTATTCCACGCATCCGCAGCTTTGCGCACAGGGGCAGTATTGGGCAAAAGCAGATAGCAATGTCCACCACCGCTATACAACAGATTTGCACGACTTACCCCGCACACCGTCAACAGTTCATCTACATAGTGTTCCATGAGAAAATCCAGAAAAAAGGAGCGACTGCGGAGGGTTCGCAAAGCATTTTCGGAAGAAATGGTATAGATAAATTTCTGTATGCCGGAAAAATCCGCAGAGTACAACAAAAATGCTTCTGTGTCCCAAAAAGCAGCTTGTCCCTGTTTTTTAAACAAAGCGGCGTGGTAATCGGTTTGTTGAGCATCTCTCAAATACTCACTAATACAAGCACCAAGGGCAGCGGTTGTTTTTAGATGGTCAAAAAGTGAAATGTCTGGGCTTTCTCCACGGGAGGTGCTGGCAGGGATATTTGCGGTAAAAGTTTCCATTACTGCCAGCAAAGAATTGAGCCACTCCTCTGTGGGTTGCAAGTTGCCCAGTTCCTTTTTTAATTGGAACAACAAGGATTCATAGTTGTGCTTGTCCAAGCGTGCGTTTTTTAAATATGGTAGTTGAAGTTCGCCGCTTTGGGCAGTTGCCTCCATGGAAACAGGGAGGCGGTTGGTTCCGGTTTCGTTTAGATGCAAAAATATGGGAGAAAGAGGAAGGGTGCGGTCAAAGCCGGTTCCATCTCCTTCTTCTCGGCGGTCGGCAGCAGAGGAAATATTGTCTGCAATACAAGCAATATAGGCGATATTATCACACTCCGGGCGGTCAGCACGGATGGCATCGGAATGGTGCCAGCGAACACAATCCAGTATGGGTTGGGGAACAGATTCCCCAAATACCTGTTGTACAACATCATATCCCGATTGGCTGTGTTTGCAACGGGTACCGGCACGGTATGACATCTTACCTATATCATGAAGCAAACACCCAAAGGTGACAAGCATAGTTTGTGGATGCAATGCGCATCACTTCCTTGTATTATAGAGTAGTAGTTATTAAAGCCCCTCTCCAAGGGCTATGCTACACTGTAAGGGATGCTGTGGATTG